>JANQWS010000083.1:0-26281 GCA_030729785.1 Algoriphagus sp.
AAAAACATTGAGTAACTTTTTTTGAAAAAGTGTCCCCCAAAGTGTCCCCCAAAAACAAAAAACCCCTAATACGTTACGTAGAAGGGGTTCGGAGTAGCGGGAACAGGACTCGAACCTGTGACCTTCGGGTTATGAGCCCGACGAGCTACCAACTGCTCCATCCCGCGATATAGTGGTACAAAGGTAAGGACAAACTCTCAAAAATCAAGTACCTTTGCAAAAAAATAAGAAATGATCTCCCACTCCCACAAAGCAGGATTTGTCAATATCATCGGAAAACCCAACGTAGGGAAATCAACACTGATGAATATCCTCGTGGGAGAACGCCTTTCTATCGTATCCTCCAAAGCACAAACTACCCGACACCGCATCCTAGGATTGATCAATACCGAGGAATACCAAATCGTGTTCTCAGATACCCCTGGCATGCTCAAGCCCAAATACGAACTCCATAAAAGCATGATGGGATTTGTACACTTGACGCTTGAAGATGCAGATGTAATCGTGTTTGTCACCGACCTCTTCGAATCCGACGAAGAAATCGAAGAAGTAATCCAAAAAATAAATGCATCCGGAGTACCGGTACTCCTAGTCATCAATAAAATTGACCTGGCCAAAGAAGGACAACTGGAAGAAGTGACCCAGTACTGGACTTCCCGCATTCAAGCCGCTACGGTGATCCCCATCTCAGCTCTCGAGCGCTTCAATACCGAACGAATCCTACAAGAAATCGTGGAACGACTTCCTGTACATCCTCCTTTTTACGACAAGGAGGAACTTACAGACCGACCAGAACGTTTCTTCGCTTCGGAGATCATTCGCGAGAAAATCTTTACCAACTACAAAAAGGAAATTCCCTACAGCACGGAAGTAGGCATTGAGGATTTTCATGAGGAAGAGCAGCTCATCCGAATCCGAGCCACCATCTTCGTGGAACGAGATAGCCAAAAAGGCATCGTCATCGGCGACAAAGGAAAAATGCTCAAAAAAGTAGGCACAGAAGCTCGCGTAGACCTAGAAAAGTTTTTTGGAAAAAAAGTATTCCTAGAAACCTTCGTCAAGGTGGAACAAGATTGGCGGAAAAATAAATTAGTATTAAAAAAATTCGGGTACGACCCCTCTTAATCATGGCAAATATAGTAGCAATTGTAGGCAGACCCAATGTGGGCAAATCCACCCTTTTTAATCGCCTGGTGGAAGAGCGAAAAGCCATCGAAGACAACATGAGTGGCGTCACCAGAGACCGACACTACGGTCACGCCCAATGGTGTGGCAAATTCTTTTCGGTAATCGATACTGGTGGCTACGTCACCGGGTCGGAAGACTTGTACGAGGCAGAAATTCGTAAACAAGTAAAATTAGCCATTGAAGAAGCCGATGTGGTTCTTTTTGTGGTGGATTGCCATGACGGCATGACAGACTTAGATGAGGAATTTGCAAATGAACTTAGAAGTAACAAAAAACCCCTCTATGTAGTCGCAAATAAGGCTGACAATCAGGAAAAAGCATTTATGGCCCATGAATTTTATTCCCTAGGCTTGACCGATTTAGAGATTTTTCCGATTGCAGCAGCGAGCGGTAGTGGCACAGGAGAATTATTGGACGCCATCATCACCCATTTTGAAGAGGATGGCATAGAAGATCCAGATGCAGATATCCCCAAAATCTCCATTTTGGGTAGACCCAATGCCGGCAAGTCCTCCTTCCTCAATGCCCTTCTTGGTCAAGAACGCTCCATCGTAACCGACGAAGCAGGTACTACACGTGATGCGATACATACACGTTATAAGTTTTTTGGCAAAGACTTTATTATTACGGATACTGCCGGAATACGAAAGAAAGCCAAAGTAAAAGAGGATGTCGAGTTTTATTCCGTCATGCGTTCCCTCAGAACCCTAGAGGAGTCTGACGTCGTGATTGTGATGATAGATGCTACACGAGGACTAGAAGCTCAAGATGTCAACCTGATCTCCTTGGCAATTAAAAATAACAAGGGAGTACTCATTATGGTCAATAAGTGGGACTTGATCGAAAAAGACCACAAGACCATGAATAAAATCAAGGAGGACATGCTCGATCGTCTGGGTGAGCACAAATGGATCCCCATTATTTTTACCTCTGTTACGGAAAAACAACGGATCTTTCAAGCCATCGAACTAGCCGTTAAAGTCTATGAAAATAAAACTAGACGAGTAACTACCTCCAAACTGAACGATATCCTTCTCCAAGAAATTGAAAAATATCCTCCCCCTTCTTGGAAAGGCAAGTACATCAAAATTAAATACGTTACCCAATTACCAACCAAAAACCCAGTGTTTGCATTTTTCTGCAACCTACCTCAGTACATAAAAGAACCTTACACCCGTTTTCTAGAAAATCGCCTTCGGGAAAACTTTGATTTCGAAGGAGTTCCAGTAAAAATTGTTTATAAGAACAAATAAAAAAATTCAATCATCCCTTGCGCAATTAAAATTAATACTAGTACATTTGTGCTGTAATTAAGAAAACCATAACAAATGAAAAAGGTATTTGCAATTTTCGCAATCGCTGGTTTGATCGCTACTGCTTCTTGCGGTGGTAAGACAACCGAAGAAGGAACAGCTACTGACTCTACTGTAGTTGAAGAAATTGTTGTTGAAGAAGCTCCTGCTGTTGACACAGCTGCTGCTGCTGTTGACACTACTGCTGCTCAGTAATTCACTTCTAGCGAGAAAAAATTAAGAGTTCCGAATAATCGGAACTCTTTTTTTTTGAATTTATGCCTTCTATGCGCCCGCCTGCTGAACTCCTTCACCTTTTTCAAGTACACCTTCCCTCTCAGGCAATTTCATACTGTATCCAACTTTGGGAAGAAACTCCTTTTATTTTTTTAGTGAAAAAACCTAGGAACACCAAACTTGGGGATTTTCGCTTCCAAAAAGATCGCGCAATCCAAACGATTACGCTCAATACTGACCTAAATCAGTATCAATTTCTTCTCACACTAATTCATGAAATTGCCCACCTCAGAGCCTTTACTCGATTTGGAACAGCACACGCTCCCCATGGGCAAGAATGGAAAGCGGAATTTAAAAAATTAGTAGCCCCACTCCTTACTGAAGCTACCTTCCCACGAGATTTACTCGTTCCTCTAAAGTTACACATGCGCAACCCAGCTGCTAGTTCGGCTAGAGACCTCTTTTTAATGAAAGAGATGAGCAAATACGATGCTGTTCAAGAGGAAAATCTACTCCACTTTCTTTCAGACCTAGGTTCTGGAACTACCTTTCAACTGGCTGGTAGGAAATTTAAAAAAGTAGAAACACGAAGAACAAGAGCCCTCTGTGAGGAAATAAGTACTGGGAAAAAATTCTTAATCTCCCTACTCGCTAAAGTAAAAAAGCTAAACTAATCTTTATGATTATCCACTTTTTGCCCCTAACCAAAGAAAAATAAGGTTTGAAGTTCATTTTAATGAGCTGTGGACTGTCGTATGTCTCCAATTTCTGGAGAATCCTTTTACTCTTTTTCTTCTCCAATATGATGCTCAGGAGAAGCAAAATCTTTGGGTAAAGGTAAATCTTGAAGGGAATTGATGCCAAAATAATCCATAAACTTTTGAGAAGTTCCATAAATCAAAGGCCTACCCACCCCCTCAGACTTACCTCGGATTTCTATCAACTCTTTTTCCAACAGCTTCTGTATCGAGTAATCACAATTTACCCCCCTAATTTGTTCTACTTCGCCCTTGGTCAGCGGCTGCTTGTACGCAATGATCGACAAGGTCTCTAGCTGAGCTGTGGAAAGCCTTTTTTGAGCATGCTGCCTCAATAAAATCTGTATACTAGGTTGATAAGCTGGTTTGGTTAAAAATTGATATCCCCCACCCAACTTTTCCAAAGCAAATGAAAATTCATCCGCAGCATACTTCTGAGATAATGCTTCCAATGCGGCAAGTACATCTTTCTTTGGCACCTCCGTCTCAAACATTTCCATCAAACAAGCCACTATTTCCTCCACACGTAGTGATTCTGGAGAACAAAAAATAAGGGCCTCAATATGCCGATGAAGAAAATCCACGCTTACTTCTTTGCTAACTTAGCCTCTATCGAATGCATCGTATGCGGAACAGCCTTCAATCGCTCCTTTGAAATTAATTTTCCCGTATCTACACAAACACCATAGGTACCGTTTTTGATACGAATCAACGCGTTTTCTAAGTTGATAACAAATTTCTGCTGCCTCGCCGCCAATTGATTCAAGCTTTCTCGCTCCAAGGTATCTGCACCGTCTTCCAACAACTTAGAAGTGGATGCCGTGTGGTCAGTCCCACTATCATTCTTTTTGCTCAATGTCTCCTTTAACGAATGAAGCTCTTCTTTCGCCAAGGCTAATTTTTGAAGAATGATCTCTTCAAACTCCTTAAGCTCATCTTTAGAATAAGCGGTTTTTTCTTCTTTGCTCATAGATTACTTGATTATTCGTTCATTTGCGAGACCTTCTCGAAAAATATTCCCCTAAAATACAGCCATCTTTTCACAAACCAAAAATAAATAGGAACAATACCTGGGAGAAAATCACTTCCAAACTGCCTACAATTTCGTAGCCACAACAACCATTTTTTTTATCACCTTAACTCGTCCCGTTAAATCAAACAACTGTACAACCAACACGTAATTTCCAGGTAAAACTCGCCTACCCGCTGCATCAGTTCCTGTCCAAGAATACGTCCCAGAAGTACCCAATATCTGGTTCTGTCCCAAAACTAGGACCTCTCGTCCATTGGCTGAATACATAGTAAAACTCCCTACCCAGCCACCCTTATCAAGCTGGTAGCTTATAGTACAAAAATCAGGGCCCCAACTACCCTCTGGATCAAAAACCTTAGGTGTCACTTGAATCAGTTCGTCACTTAGATGCGCGCCAAGGAAAGTCGAATTTAGCTTTCCTGGAGTAGCATACCCCGAAGTACTGGATGCCGAATGCCAGCTACTTTCAAGTCCTATAGGCGCATTCGGTGCAATGCGCTCAAGCGAAACTCCCTTGCTGCTTCGAAGCAAGGGGTGATGCCAATCTTCCCTATAGTACAATGCCTCCACTACCTCCTGCTCTGGTGACACTAACAAAATTGCTCCCCCAGCAATAGGCATACTCGGCAAACTCCTCACTTCAAGAAAATGCCCATTGGCAGATTGAGGATAGGAAAATTGAAGCCGTAGAGGAGCTACACTCAATGCCAAATAACCTTGGGGGCCAAGCAGCATCCCCTCCTCCCCAAAGGGTCGAATTTGAATGACCTCTCCCCCTTCACTCGCCCGCGTAGCCAAAGACCAACCTGCAAGCGAAAGAAATTTTCGTGTACTCGTATTGTGAAGCTCTACAAATTTGGGATCGCCCGCAAAAGGATCTACCAAAACTTCATTCAAAATCAATTCCCCCTCTGCAGCCTTTTCCCCCAAAAGCAGGGTAGTTTCAAATACCCTAGAAAAACCTTCACAGGACTTCAAGCCCCCTCCTATCAGGGTATACCAAGTACTTCCTTGCGCTGGAAGTAACGTAGTGAATTCAAGCGTCTCTCCGTTGGAACTCACCCAACTGGAATCAATTAAAAGTTCAGGCGAGAACAAAAAAGATTCCGAACCTTTCCAAGGCTGTATCGCTTGATTCAAGGAAATACTCACTTGACTTTCATTCCTAAATCGACTCTGCACGACCTGTAAATCCCTATTTTGAAGAGGCTCAAAAATTGAATTCTGCCGGCCTGGGGTCCCCCTACTTGGATCTACAGCAGGCTTCAGTAGCACTGATCCATCACATTGGTAATAGGGATTGGGTAGCTCCAAGCTAACTCCCGCAGCTGCAAGCTCCGATCCACCCCAAGTGGATGTGGTATATCTAAGTTGGTCCACCAATAGGCCTGAAGGAGCAATGACTTGAATCGTCGTTCCAGAATTACTCAAAATGGGCCAATTAACGATAGGGAGAACTTTTCCAAAACTTGCCAACAACGATGCTTGAGCAGCCGGAGCCAATAACACCAATTCTCCAGGTCCTAACCAATACAAAGGCAAAACTGTCTCTGCTGTAGCCGTAGACAGGACCAGGCCATCCAACCGCAATTCCTTCCCAAGCGGATTCATCAGTTCTACGTATTCTACAAAGGGCAAATCCTGCTCTTGCCTTGGGGCTGGCATCAGCTCATTGATGACCAAAGATTTGTAGACAAATTCACTTGGGTCGGTAAAATTCCACTGAAACAAGGTGTCTTTTAGAAAATTTCCCTGCTGATCTGCTACTTGCTGGACAAAAAGAGCATACCCTTGATTCTCAATCAATTTTTCTTCAAATCTCAATACCACCACGGAATCAGCCATACGTTGTACGCCAAGGGGTGCAGTACCGTCTAACCCATAAGAAAGTGTAAGCTGTGAAAATACAGGGTCCACCGCCTCAGAAAAAGTAACCATCACCTCTTTTGCCCCAAAGCCCTTTACCTCCACTACCTCTGGCGCTACCAAATCTACCACCCAGTCCTCCAAGGTAAACTCATCCATTACCCACCTAGCAGCGGTTCCTGTACCTGCACCAACTCCTATTTCCAAACTTAAAAAAACCTCCTCCTCTTGAGCAAGATCAGGTGGAACCAAAAGTGTGACCTTTTCAAATTCTTGATTGGAATTCGAAAATTGAGTCTCCGACCCGAGCAGATCCCTTCCTTGATAGGTCCCATCCAAAGTAGTGGACCAAGAGGCATACACTTGGGCAGGACGATTTCCTTGTCCATTTTTGATGGATTTTGCCCAAAAAATAACCCTAGGATTGGAAAGCCCTCTTGGAACTAAACGAATCCAAATTCTTCCTGTAAATGTGCTGATGGGCTGTACCGCTAAGGCAACTGACCCCTCAATTCCTCCTGAAGTCAAGCGAAATACCCGTGACGAGCTGCTTCTAAATTCATTGGCATACCAACCCGGTAAAAAAGGCTCTGGATAAGAACTAGTGGAAAAAGCGCCTTCAAAATCTTGGGACTGCGCCCAACTTGGCAGGATTGACAATTGGACTAAAAATCCAATTATCAGCAGGAGCCCTGCTCCTTTAAAAAAATGATTCATGACAAGAAGTTTAAAAAGTAAAGGAAGATACTCAGAATTTTTCAAAACTTATGTGTTTCAAAAATGTTCCGCTTTAACTCAGTTTTGAAACTTGAATCCGTATTTTTGGATTCTCAAAAACCATTAACCCTTATCCCCATGAAACTTGCTGTCGTTGGTGCTACTGGACTAGTAGGCACCGAAATTCTGGAAGTACTTCAAGAACATCAATTTCCATACACTGAACTCCTTCTAGTAGCATCCGCTCGATCCAAGGGAAAAGAAATCACTTACAACGGTGAAAAATACTTAGTCATGGATTTGGAGGAAGGAGTGGCCGCAAAACCAGATATTGCCATTTTCTCTGCAGGGGGAAGCACCTCCTTGGAATGGGCCCCAAAATTTGCCGCCGTGGGCACCATAGTCATCGACAACTCCTCTGCTTGGCGCATGGATCCTAGCAAAAAATTGGTGGTGCCTGAAATCAATGCCAAAGAAATTGGACCAGAAGACAAAATTATTGCCAATCCCAACTGCTCAACTATACAGATGGTCTTGGCGCTAGAACCACTTCGGCAGCGATATGGAATCAAACGCATTGTGGTCTCTACCTACCAGTCCGTGACTGGCACGGGCAAGGCTGCAGTAGATCAGATGATGGCCGAACGCGAAGGAAAAACTCCAGAGATGGTTTACCCACACAAAATAGACCTCAACGTACTTCCACACATAGACGTGTTTCAAGCGAACGGCTACACCAAGGAGGAGATGAAGATGATCAACGAAACTAAGAAAATCTTCAGTGACGAATCCATTCAGGTGACCGCTACTACCGTACGAATCCCCACGATGGGTGGGCACTCTGAGGCTATAAATGTGGAGTTCAAAGAAGATTTTGACTTGGCAGAGGTGAGAAGTTTACTAGAGAATGCCCCAGGAATTATCGTTCAGGATGATCCAACAAACTTTATCTACCCCATGCCAATCACCTCCCATAAAAAGGACGAGGTTTTTGTCGGCAGATTGCGGCGTGATGAGTCCCAACCCAATACACTCAATATGTGGGTGGTAGCAGATAACCTACGCAAAGGGGCTGCTACCAACGCAGTACAAATTGCAGAATACCTTTTGGAAAATAAATTGACCTAATGAACTTAAGGGAGTTTACTAGTGCCGAATTCACCAAATTTGTGCAGGATCATCTGGAGGAAGATCCTGCACTTTTACTTTTTAAATACCAAGGGAAAGTTCCTTTTGACCTAAAAATAGCTGTACAGCAAATTGCTGCTCGACAGAAGGCTGCAAAAAAATTACCCACCTGGTCGAAAAATCTCAAGCTGCTCTTTCCTGCCAGCATCTCCGTTGAACAAAGTTCCTCAGAGCAAACTGCCTCCTTTAAAGCCCTGGACCGCTCTGGACGCAGCATGGTTGACCTTACGGGAGGACTTGGGATAGATTGCCATTACCTCAGTCAAGGATTTGAAAAAGGAGTGTATTGTGAGCAACAAGCCGAACTATTTCAGATCTCACAACACAATTTAACCACGTTAAATCCTGGAAAATTTGATTTTTTGGAAGGCGATGGATTGGAATTTTTACAAAAAACCACACAGCACTTTGACCTAATCTATGCGGATCCTGCTCGGCGAGGAACAGGCAATCAGAAATTATATAGACTCCAAGATTGTGAACCGAATGTCGTAGATACCTGGTCACTTTTGCAAAACAAATCCAACTCCATCCTTCTGAAAGCTTCACCCATGCTGGACCTAACTCAAGCCTGGGCCGAGCTACCAGACCTCCAAAAAATTACGGTAGTATCGGTGCGGAACGAAGTGAAAGAATTACTTCTCCACTGGGAGAAAGCCAACGAAGGCACTCCAAGAATGATTTCCGTAGTCGATCTAGAAAGTGGATTTTCTCCTTTTGAATTTGAGCCTGGAGCTGAAGAACGGGCTCATTCCCAGTTTGCCGAAGCCGGCAACTACCTGATTGAACCCCTCGCTGGAATCCTCAAGGCGGGTGCCTTTACCCTTTTTGGAGCGCGCTTTGGCCTTAAAAAATTAGAAAGAAATAGTCACCTCTACACCAGCGATTCTTTTACAAGAGACATTCCTGGCCGTATCTTTGAAGTTATCCAAGAAATCAGCCCAAAAAAACAAGTGCTCAAAACTATATTCCCTACCGGAAAAGTAAATGTAATCTGCCGCAACTACGTAATGGGTCCTGAAGAACTCAAGAAAAAATTGGGTCTAAAAGATGGTGGGGAGGATTACTTGATTGGAACCCAAACAGCCACTGGCTTCAAATTGTATGGGTGCAAACGAATCCAATAAAAAAAGTGAAGGTCAATCCTTCACTTCTTCATAATCTACGTATTCCCCTCCTTGTATATCCTTCTTCATTTTTTGAGGGGACTTTTTTGGAATAAAATCCACATTCACTCCATCCTTTGGCCGCTGTGCCTGCTGCTGGGCACGTTGCTGCTCCATGGCAGCCTCGTTGACCCTTCGAGCAAGCTGGGCAAGCTTGGATCGAAGAAAATAGCGAATCAACTGACCCAAAAGCCAGCCAACGCCTAGAATGATGAATAGAAACTTAATCAATGCTTATCCTATTTTAGACACTACTTATTTGCTCAAGTAGATGTTTCGCTCCGCGTAAATTTTCAAGAAATAATCATCCATCAAATCGTCAATAAAGTAGATAGCTTCACCGGTAGATTTCATCTCTGGACCCAGCTCCTTGTTGACATTTGGGAATTTATGGAAAGAGAATACCGGCTCTTTGATGGCATAGCCTTTCTTCACGGGCTTGAAATCGAAGTCGGTCACCTTCTTCTCACCTAGCATTACTTTTACGGCGTAGTTGACATAAGGTTCTTGGTAGGCCTTACAGATAAAAGGAACGGTCCGTGAAGCACGTGGATTTGCTTCGATGACATACACCTTGTCATTTTTGATGGCAAACTGCATGTTGATCAATCCCACCGTCTTCAAGGCAAGCGCAATTTTTGTGGTGTAGGTTTCTATTTGGCGAATGACCAAATCCCCCAAGTTGTACGGAGGCAATACCGCATACGAGTCTCCAGAGTGAATCCCCGCTGGTTCAATATGCTGCATAATCCCGATGATGTAGACATTTTCACCATCACAAATTGCATCTGCTTCTGCTTCTATCGCGCCTTCCAAGAAGTGATCTAGAAGAATTTCATTGTTTGGAATGTCACGAAGTACGTTGACCACATGCTCTTCCAACTCTTTCTCATTGATCACAATTTTCATCCCCTGTCCACCAAGCACGTAGCTAGGTCTTACTAGAAGTGGGAATCCAATGGTCTTACACAACTCTAGTGCTTCGTCGGTATTGTGGATGGTCCCAAACTCAGGGTAAGGCACGTTATTTTCCTTCAGAAGCGTAGAGAATAACCCTCTGTCTTCGGCCAAGTCTAGCGCTTCGTAGCTCGTTCCGATAATCTTGATTCCGTACTTAGACAGCTTTTCTGCTAATTTCAAGGCCGTTTGCCCTCCTAGCTGCACGATCACCCCTACTGGGTTTTCCTGAAGGATAATTTCATAGATATGTTCCCAGAATACGGGCTCGAAGTAAAGTTTGTCTGCCACATCGGGGTCCGTGGATACTGTCTCGGGGTTGCAGTTAATCATGATGGTTTCATAGCCGCATTCCTTCGCAGCCAAAACCCCATGCACGCAAGAATAGTCAAATTCAATGCCTTGCCCTACTCGGTTAGGGCCTGAACCTAGGACTACGACCTTCTTTTTCTCGCTACGGACGGATTCGTTTTCTTCTCCAAACGTAGAATAATAGTAAGGAGTCTGAGCTGCAAATTCTGCCGCACAGGTATCTACCAGTTTGTATACCCGCTTGATGCCCATTTCTTCGTAGCGTTTGTGAAAGACATCACTTTCAAGGCAGTCCAACAAATGAGCAATTTGACGGTCTGCATAGCCTTTTTTCTTGGCTTCATCCATCAAATCACGAGGAATAGTTTCGAGTTTGTACTTGCTGATCTCCGCTTCCAAGTGAATCAGCTCTTCTATTTGCTTCAAAAACCACTTATCGATCTTGGTCAAATCTTGGATGGTACGGAAGGAGATACCCAATTTGAAGGCGTCATAGACATGAAAAAGGCGGTTCCAGCTAGGATTCGCTAACGAATACAAGATTTGCGCCTGGTCTTTGAGTTCTTTCCCATCTGCACCCAATCCATTTCGCTTGATTTCTAGGGACTGACAAGCTTTTTGCAGCGCTTCTTGAAAGTTGCGTCCTATACCCATCACTTCGCCTACAGCCTTCATGGAGAGGCCGAGTCTGCGGTCTGCTCCCTTAAACTTATCAAAGTTCCAACGCGGGATCTTGACAATGACGTAATCAATTGCAGGCTCAAAATAAGCCGAAGTGGTTCCCGTGATTGAATTAGTCAATTCATCCAAGTTGTAGCCGATGGCCAACTTTGCTGCCACCTTGGCAATGGGGTAGCCCGTGGCTTTGGAGGCCAAAGCAGAGGAACGCGACACCCGTGGATTAATTTCGATTCCGATGATGGTTTGGTTGTCCGGACTAACTGCAAACTGAACGTTACAGCCTCCAGCAAAATTACCAATGCTATTCATCATGGTGATGGCATAGTTTCGCATGCGCTGGTAGACGGTATCTGGTAGCGTCATCGCTGGTGCCACTGTGATGGAGTCCCCTGTATGCACGCCCATTGGGTCAAAATTTTCGATGGAGCAGATGACAATCATGTTGCCAATATTGTCCCGCATCACCTCCAACTCGTACTCCTTCCAACCCATGATACTTTGCTCGATCAAAACTTCATGAACCGGTGAGGCCTGAAGTCCCGCTGAAAGGTAGTGCTCAAAATCTTCCGCTTTTTCCACAAAAGCCCCTCCCGCTCCTCCTAGGGTGTAGGAAGCACGAATAATTAGTGGAAAGCCAATCTCCTGAGCGATTTCTTTGCCTTGCAGCATGGACGTAGCCGTGTCTCCTTTACAGACACCTACCCCAATTTGCTCCATCAAGGCTTTGAATTTTTCTCTATTTTCGGCAGTATCGATGGCTTCAATATCTACCCCAATCATCTTCACCCCATAGTTATTCCAAATTCCAGCTTTATCGCAGTCTATGGCGAGGTTTAAAGCCGTTTGCCCGCCCATGGTCGGAAGGACCGCATCGATATCGGGGTGATCGGTTAAAATTTTTCGGATAGATTTTTTCTCCAATGGCAGCAAGTACACGTGATCAGCAGTCACTGGATCTGTCATGATTGTGGCCGGATTGGAGTTGATCAAGGTAACCCGGATTCCCTCTTCACGAAGAGATCTGGAAGCTTGGCTTCCAGAATAATCGAATTCACATGCTTGCCCAATGACAATAGGACCTGAACCAATGATTAATACGTGTTTGATGCTAGAGTCTTTAGGCATAGGAAGAGGGAATTAAATTTTACTTAGGTCCAAATTGGCGTAAAATTAGAAAAATTTTCCGAAGGGGAAAGGGAAAAATACGGAAGATTGCAGACATTCCTCCCATTAGGAGAATAAGGGAATTGGAGTTCACTAGTCAAATGGGTAGATTCATTCCTTGAATTCAAAAAAAAATACAATGCTGGTTTTTAAAATCCCATGAGTCTACAAAATTTCAACGGCTTTCCAATACTAGGGGAAACTCTAACTCCAGCGAATACCCTCCCCTTGGATTTCACAGAAGCCAATAAAGCGCTTGTGGAAGTTAACCTCAGCAATACGGCCGAGTTCAATGCATTTGTTTTTGGACAACTTCAAGCTTCTACTAAAAAGTATGGAATAGGGGGATATCTTGAAAAACGTGCTATCTACCGTAGAAGTGAGGTGTTTGCCACAACAGCTTCCAGCTTTCGAAACATTCATTTGGGCGTAGACATTTGGACAGCAGCGGGTAGCTCGGTATATGCCCCCTTGGCAGGAAAAGTGCATAGCTTCCAGGACAACAAAGGGTTTGGAAATTATGGGCCTACACTGATTCTTTCTCATGAGCTGGGTGAAAAAACCTTGTATTCCCTGTACGGACACCTCAGCAGTACTAGTTTATCCTCGTTCGAAGTTGGCCAAGAAGTAAGCGTCGGAGAACGAATTTGTGAAATTGGCCCTTTCCCAGAAAATGGAGATTGGCCGCCCCACCTCCACTTTCAACTGATGTGGGACATGGGGAATTATTGGGGGGATTATCCTGGAGTGGCAGCAGAACAGGACCTGGATTTTTACCGCCAAAACTGCCCAGACCCAGCACCATTGATTGGAATTTTTTGAATGACCAAGTAGATGAAAATCCCCCTACACCTTTTAAATGGAGATCAGTTGGCGTACCAACTTCATGGAGCTCCCTATTTTCAAACGCATCTAGTGTTTCGAGAAGCACTGATCGTCGGCCCCGTAAAAAGCACAAGCCTTGACGAGTTTTGGAAGATTCGAACCGAATTTATCGCTTACAGCTATGGGGTTACTGGAGAAGAATACACCCAGAAAACCGTTTCAGAAATAGAAAGGCTACATACCCTTCCTGAGGGCACTGAGATTTGCCTCTGGTTTGAAGACGATTTATTCTGTCAACTTAACCTGTGGTTTTTGCTATCCGTACTTGCAGATAGGGCTAAATTGAAGTTATTTCGGGTCTTTCCCCCTCCTTCAATGACAGAAAATCGATGGACTGGATTTGGTCAGGCGTCGCTAGATTCGCTCGAAGATTGCTATCAGCAACGAATTCCCCTAACTACTCTGGATGTGAAGTTGGGAAAAGCCCTCTGGGAAGCCTATGGAAGCCAGAACTGGAAAGAATTCAAAAACTTAGCTTGCCAAACCTCTCCTTGCTTTCATTCTTTAGAAGAAGTATGCCAAGCCCAGTTGGATCGACTTCCAGGTTTGGACAACTTGGGTAAGCCAGAACGAATTCTTCATGAAATTCTAACGAGCGGGGTTACAGACTTCCCCCAACTCTTCCAAGAATTCAGTCTACAAGCAGGGATTTACGGATTTGGGGACTTGCAAGTGAAGGCAATGCTAGACTCTTTACTCGCAGGCAAGCCCTAAGCTTACTTCCTAGGATGAAAGTTATGCAGCACCTGCTTCAAATAATCTCGATCCAAATGCGTATAGATCTCGGTGGTAGTAATACTTTCATGTCCGAGCATTTCTTGAACTGCACGTAAGTCAGCCCCTCCCTCAATCAAATGTGTTGCAAAGGAGTGCCGAAAGGTGTGCGGACTGATATTTTTCTGGATACCTGCCTGGGCTGCAGTCTTTTTGATAATCAAAAAGACCATCACACGCGTTAATTTCTGTCCTCGTCGATTAAGAAACACGTATTCCTCTTGCCCTCTGGCTGGGGTTTGCTGGGAGCGTACATGTTCTTCGTACAGCTTCAAGTAATGCAGGGCAGCCTTGCCAATTGGGACTAAACGCTCCTTATTTCCTTTACCAATCACCTTCAAAAACCCAACTTCGGTAAACACCTGGCTTTTTTTGAGTTCCACCAACTCTGAAACGCGCAAGCCAGAGCTATACAATACTTCCAACATGGCCCGGTTGCGATGGCCTTCGGATTCCCCTAGGGGAATGGCCTCGAGTAGGGCCTCCACCTCCGGGAAACTCAAGGTATCGGGTAGCTTTCGGCCCAACTTGGGTGCCTCTAGCAACTGGGCAGGATCCTCTGTAATGCGATCCTCATACATCAAGAAGCGGTAAAAGGCTTTGATTCCAGAAATGATTCTTGCTTGTGAATAAGCAGAGATCTCTAATTTTGCCAAGACCGTCACAAATCGCCGCAAGTGCTCCAATTCCAATTCAAGCGGGCTTTTGGAGGGAAACTCACGGGATACGTAATCCGCTAGCTTCTCCACATCTCGGGTATAGGCCTCAATGGAGTTGGTGCTGAGGGAGCGCTCAAGAGTAAGGTAATGACGAAATTGACGGATCAGCTGAGGCCACATGGAGTGTAGATTAAAGTGCTAAAGTTACCCATAAAACGTAATCCAAACCACTCGGAATAAATCTGAATTGGAACCCACGAAATAGAAAAATTAACTGGTGGAAATTTGTGCAAAAAAATAAAGCGCGACTTGGCTATGATCTGGACTGCATCTTTAGAGGATTCATTTTTGTGGGAAAAAAGTCAATTACTGTCACTTTGGTTTCTAATTGGTCAATAAAAAATATGATTTTTAGTTCAAATTGATCACCAGATTTGTATATCAAAAAACGAACCTCTTCACCTTCCCGGGTAAGTGACTTTTCAAGAGCTCCCCTATAGGGCATTAACTATAATGAATTTACTTTTTCAAATAGCTCATCCACAATTTTTACTACCCTATTCGGATGAAAGTAAGTTTCTAAGTAAGGTAAAATTTCTTGCTTGAATCTTAACAGGCATGAATCAGTTAGGATTAAACCCAACCTTTTTCCTTCATCCATGCCTCATTCATTTGCTTGAATTCTTCCAATGTGTGTACTCTTCCAGCTTTAATGTCTTCCATAGATTCCTCCATCCTTTGCTTCATTTCTTCTTCAATGATGGATTCCTCAATTTTCTTCAGGCTAGCCGATTTTTCAATTTTCATTACCCGTTTAATTAATTCTAGTTTCCTTTTTTCTATCGTCATGACTGTTTTACGATGAGTCCTTACGAAGTTAACAGAATAAGGAAAAAAAGAGGCAGGAGTCCAATAAAAAAGGGTTCACTAGTGATGAACCCTTTTTTTGAAAATTTTCCACAAGATCTAGTCCTAACCAGACTTAATCCAAAAATTTCCAGCTGGCCCGGTGGTCTTTGGCAAGGGGCTTACCCGTTACTTTGGCCCTCAAAATTTCAATCGGCATGGCGTTTTGGGTAAGAATCAAATCATGAAAGGTTTTCTCAGGCATTTTTCCCGAGTCCACCATCTCCTTGCGAAGCGTATAGATCTCCAAAGCACCAATCATGTAGGCGATTTGATACAAGGGTCCATAACTCCCTTCAAAAGAGCGTCGCACTTCCGCCTCGGCATTGGCCCGTTCGTGGCCTACTCGATTAACGAGCAATTCAATGCATTGCTGGGGAGTCATTTTTCCCAAATGGTAATTGAGCGAAAAAATAATTCGTGCCGCCCGGTGCATTCTCCAAAAGAGCATGCCCACCTTGTCCTTGGCGTCACGAGGAAACTGCCGATCCCAAAGCACAAACTCCCAATACAGGGCCCAACCTTCGGTCCAGAACGGGGTGCCAAAAGGTCGACGGTGGGTCATGTGCCGCTGGTTCATGAATTGTTGCAAATGATGCCCAGGAATCAATTCATGCTGTACGGTAGCTCTAGAAAAGTGTGGGTTATTGCCCCGCATAGACATCATTTTATCCTCGTGGCTCATTTCAGAAGTTGGGTAGGCAATCTGAATGACTTCACCCCCCAAGAAAAAGGGGCTTACGCGCTGCCGTGCAGCTGAAATCATACTGGTACGCCAAGTTTCAACCGCCATAGGTGGTACGGTCAACCAGTCATTTTTGACCATCAAGTCAATGGCTTCCTCTCCTAATCTCACTACTTCCTGTGGCCAAGCACCTGCGGGGAGGTAGGTGTTCTTGACCATTTCAAGGGCTGCCTTCCAATCGTTGCCAAAGCCCAATTCATTGGAAGCTTTGAGCATCTCCTTTTCACACCAGGCAAACTGTTTTTCTGCCTCCGCGATAAGTTCCTCCGGGCTATATGCAATCATTTCATAGGCCAATTGCTTTTCCAATGCCTCTCGTCCAATCGGCTTGCCGATAATGCCAGATCCATCGTCTTTGACAGAGTTGGTGTAGTGGGCACGCAGGGCTTTAGCGTATGCTTTCATACTGGCATCCAATTTTTCCCACGGAGTGGGCATCCACCAGGTAAAGGCGGGATCAAAGTCAAAATAAAAGTCGTAGGATTCTTTGACCACCTTGTGCAAGCTTTCCACCGCCAGGGCCGCTAATTCTGCTTTTTGCCAAGAATCGTATTTGGAACTCGTAGCAAGCGACTTATGCTGAGCATCTAACGCTTGGGCTACCTGATTCCATTGGGCAGCCAAGGCCTGTGCATCAGGCTGAACAGCTCTTCGCCTAGCCACGGTGAATTCCTCTAGGGGTTTGCCAAACTCAAGGACAGACTGGATCTGCATAAAATCGCGCTTTCCCAAATCCAGTTCCGCCAATTGCTTCTGCAGATAGTTGCGAAATAACTGGTAATCAATCTTTCCATCCTCAGATAGCACCACGTAATTCTGGGCTTCAAGGGTCTTCAAATAATCTTTGTTGAAGGATTCCATCCGAGCAAAGTACTCGCTGGATAGTCGATGGGTATACAGGCGGCCTAATGCCCCTCGATCTGCTTGGTAAGTTTGGATGAGAGAGACTAGCTCGGTGGCTTTTGCCACTAACGAAAAGAGAGCTAGAGAAAGAAAAAGAATAATTTTTTTCATGGCTAGAGAGTTTGGCTAGAAATTACCTGTCTGAAACATAGAAAATCTTTGCCGAAATGCCTAACTGATTTATAGGACCTATACATTTTAGAAAACCAGATAGGCAAAAAGAAAAAAACTAGAATCTATTTTTCAATTCAGCACTTAAACACTTCCCTGGACCTCGAAAAGCAAAGATCCTCTCAGAATTTTTTATATTTAGGTATGGGAAAATTTCTTAAAGCCCTAACAATCCTCTTGGCCCTGGTGGCTAGCTTTATTTTATACACCTTTTACACCACCGGGTATTTTAGGGAAGTCACAGCAAAGAGTGAGGTTGGACTTGTTTATAGCAGCATTGAATTACCTGGTGTAGAGGACATTGCTATTGCCCGAGAAGACAGCTTTCTCCTGCTTTCTGTTGATGATCGAGCTTCACATAGAGTAGGTAAAGAAGGTTCTCATGGAATTTATTTGGTAGACCTTCGATCTGAACAATTCGACGCTGTTCCGATTTCTTCTGAACTCAATTTCCCATTCTATCCTCATGGAATAAGTATATTCAAACTCGATAGCGTCAGCTATGGGCTTCTAGCCATCAATCATGTGGAGGGCAAGCACTCCATTGAATCCTTTATCCTCAAGGGGAAAACTTTACAGCACCTCAAAACAATTACTGGACCTGAACTTATTAGTCCAAATGACCTTGTAATGGTGGGCCCTGAATCATTTTACTTTACCAATGACCATGGATACACCAGCAAATGGGGACTACTTGCCGAAAATTACCTTGCGGTGAAGGCCGCTTCTGTGGGCTACTTTGATGGAAAAAAATTCGAACTTGTTGCAGAAAACCTTTCCTATCCCAATGGAATTCAAGTTGATCCTAAACGAAATCTCCTCTTTGTGAGTAGTTCGAGAGAGTTCTCCGTGGGTGTATATTCCCTGCTCCCTGATGGTGGGCTTAACTTTGTTGAAGACATCCCTGCCGGAACTGGGGTAGACAATATTGAATTGGGTGAAGATGGAACGCTTTGGATTGGCTGCCATCCGAACCTCCTGACATTTGCTGCCTATGCTTCAGGGAAGAAACCCATTTCCCCTTCTGAAGTGATTACGCTTACCTATCAAAAAGAAGGCGACGCAGCTGTTCGTTCTGTATGGACCGATCCAGGAACCCAGCTTTCCGGAGCATCAGTAGCAGTACCTTTTGGGGATTACCTCTTTATTGGTAATGTCATGGACACCAAGGTCTTGGTGCTCAAAAAAAATTAAGCCCTAAAGTATCGTGGAGTTTTGCCCGAAATGCGTTTAAAACTTCGGTTGAAATAGGACAAATTTTCAAAGCCTACCCGATACGCAATTTCTGAAATCCCCAATTCTGTCTCCTGCAGCAACTGCTGGGCCTCATTGATACGCAAATGCAAGAGGTAATCCGTGAAAGTTTTTCGAGTACGCAACTTGAAAAATCTGCAAAATGCCTCCTTGGTCAAGTTTGCCTCTTCAGCCACCTCTGCCAAGGTGATTTTTTGGAAGCGATGGGCCAATACATACTGCATCACCCGATCCATCCGGCTCCCATCTTTTTCGGAAAGACCCAATAGCCTTCCTCCAGAATTGAGTTGCTGCAATTCCTCCCCAGCTTGTTCAAGAAGATTTAGGAGTGCAAGGGCCGCTTGAAACCGTTGAAGACCTTCTCTAATTTTGAAAGATTGTAAAACCTCTTGAATCTGCTGGGCCGTGGTCCCTTGGACCTGGAAACACAATCCTGCAAAGTCTCGAAATCGGTTTAAAGCATGTAGCTCATCCAAATTCAGTAGTCCATTTTTTATCGCCTCAAAATCAAAAAACACTGTATTTCCAGCCACAGATAGGTTCGCTTTTCCCTCAAAATAGATCCCGTCACTCCGAAATACATGGGGAGCATTTTCCCCTAAAAAAAATACATCCCCCCCCTGGAATCTCCCCACATAATCCCCACTCAGAAACTGACCACTTCCTTCAAGGATCACCGTCAGCTGACATTGGGGATGCTGGTGGAGTTTGTCGTAAAAATAAGGGCCTCGATCCTCCTGGTAACGGACAAACTCTCGTTTTGACTTGGCAATTTGAAAGGAAATGATTTTCTCCATCACTAAAATTGGTATAAAATTATAGTCAATGCAACCTGTAGCGATTATTATTGATCAATATAGTATGTGTATGGATTAATTCAGGAAAAGAATTTAGTGCAAGCAAATGCTATTTTTGAAGAATAAATGTTTCACCCCGCCACCTTTGGCACTAACTGATACCCAATGAACTGGAAAGGCGTATTCCCGGCAGTAACTACAAAATTTCATGCAGACGGCAGTCTAGACATGGATCTATTTTTCAAAAACATAGACTTCCAACTTGCGGCTGGGGTCCATGGAATCATTTTGGGAGGCACACTTGGTGAAAGTTCTGTACTCTCCCAAGAAGAAAAAATCACACTCACCCGAGAAACCGTCAACTACGTCAATGGACGCGTGCCTGTTGTCTTAAACATCGCAGAAGGCGCTACGCAAGACGCACTGTTCTGGGCCAAAAAAGCGGAGGAACTTGGTGCTTCTGGATTGATGATCCTTCCTCCCATGCGCTATGCGGCAGATGCTCGAGAGGTGGTCGCCTATTTCAAGGCGGTAGCTAATTCTACCAAACTACCCATGATGATCTACAACAACCCAGTAGACTACAAGACACTGGTGACCCTGGACATGTTTGCCGAATTAGCTGACTGTCACAATATCCAAGCCATCAAAGAATCTACCCGTGACATTTCCAACGTGACACGCATGATCAATCGATTTGGAGACCGTTTTCAACTCCTTTGCGGCGTGGACACCTTAGCCCTAGAAGAACTTCTCATGGGAGCTGTAGGATGGGTAGCAGGCTTAGTGTGTGCATTCCCAAAAGAAACAGTGGTAATTTACAACTTGGTTCAGGAAGGAAAAATCGAAGAAGCGCGCAAAATTTACCGTTGGTTTTTACCACTCTTAGAACTAGATATTCATCCCAAGCTGGTGCAGTACATCAAACTTGCCGAGCAGCACTGCGGAATAGGTTCCGAGCATGTTCGCGCCCCTCGTTTGACGCTGATCGGAGAAGAAAGAACACGGGTTGAAAAAATAATCACGGACGGGATTAAGAATAGACCGATACTTTAAAAATGAACTAGAAATACAGAAATGAAATAAAGTGGAAATAGGGTAGAAATAAAGTAGAAATACGATAGAAATATACTTGAAATAGCCCGAGCTTATCCGGCTGCCTACGGTAGGTAGGCCGCGGCAGACAAGCTCGGAGAAATATAAACTCCAATTGCTATTTCAACTTATTTCACGGCGCGAAGCGCAGTCTATTTCTATTTATTTCCATTGTATTTCAAATTACCCAACAAAATCCAATTACCCATGTATATCGATTCCATATTTCAAGCAGCCCAAACTGCTTTTGTAGATTATAAAAATCTGTCTGGCAAGGAAAAAGGACATTTTTTGGAGACCCTAGCAGAAATTTTGGAATCCAATCGCGAATCTATCGTTCCCCTAGCCATGCGAGAATCCAACCTTCCCGAAGGACGAATCAATGGAGAATTGGGAAGAACAACAGGGCAGATTCGCCTGTTTGCCAATTTGGTCAAGGAAGGATCTTGGGTAGAAGCCACGATCGACCCAGCTCTACCGGATCGAAGCCCACTTCCACGTGCCGACATCCGTCGATTTTTAACTCCATTAGGCCCTGTAGTGGTCTTTGGGGCAAGTAATTTTCCATTAGCTTTTTCCACCGCTGGGGGAGACACCATCTCCGCCTTGGCGGCAGGCTGCCCGGTGATTTACAAAGCTCACCCCGCACATCCAGAGACTTCTAGAAAAATAGCAGCTTGTATCCAAGCGGCATTGACAGAATCAGGACTTCCAACAGGAATATTTACCCATGTGGAAGGTGGCATTGCTGAAGGGCAAGCCCTGGTACAGCACCCCCTAGCCAAAGCTGTTGCCTTTACGGGTTCGCATGGCGGAGGAATGTCTCTATTCCAATTAGCTAACCAACGAGAGGAACCCATCCCGGTATATGCTGAAATGGGTTCGGTCAACCCAATCTTCTGTTTTCCCAACAAACTTTCCAATGAAACAGGGGCTCTAGCAAAGGCTTTTGTCGGTTCCCTAACCTTGGGCGTAGGACAATTTTGCACCAACCCCGGTTTGATATTCGTTCCCGCCAGTCAGGCCAAGGCCTTCGAATCTGCTTTGATTGAAGAATTAAAAGGAATTCCTGCTGCTCCTATGCTCCATCCGGGAATTGCACAGGCCTACTACGATTCCATTTCACACCTGGAATCCCAAGATGAACTACGATGGATAAAAGTTGCAGATCCCAAACACCTCCTAAATGGAAGCGCTGCATTGGCAGAAATCCAAGTTACCGATTGGCTGAAGGATAAATTGTTTCAAAAAGAAGTATTTGGATCCTTCGCACTACTGGTCGTATACCAAGATGTAGCGGAATTGTCAGAAGTAGCTAGGCAACTCCAGGGCCAATTGACCATAACGGTCTGGGCAGAGGCAGAGGAACTGCAATCTCAAGTTACTCTTATCAACTTGCTTGAAGAAAAATGTGGTCGACTCCTGTTTAAGGGTGCTCCTACAGGGGTGGAGGTAGGCTATGCCATGCAGCATGGCGGGCCATTTCCTGCCACCACAGCTCCAAACAGTACCTCGGTAGGCGTATATGGCATCAAGCGTTTTGCGCGCCCTATCGCCTTTCAAGACATGCCACAAGACCTGCTTCCAGAAGCGCTTAAGGATGGAAATCCACTGGGTATTTGGAGAACGGTAAATGGGATGGTAACTAAATAATTCAATTGAAATAGAGTAGAAATAAAGTAGAAATAAACCGAGCCTTCCGGCTCGGTGAAATAAAAACACCAATTGCTATCTCAACTTATTTCACGAAGCCTATTTCTACTGTATTTCTACCTTATTTCCACTGTATTTCATTTAATCATTCTACACACACCAAAAAAAAATGCCATCACGCCATACCTTTTCTTGCATCGACGCGCACACCTGTGGCAATCCCGTACGGGTAGTCTCAGGTGGAGTGCCCTTTCTAAAAGGGAATAATATGCTCGAAAAACGCCAATACTTTCTTGATCACCTGGATTGGATTCGAACCGGCCTCATGTTTGAACCGCGGGGTCACGACATGATGTCTGGTTCGATGCTGTTCCCTCCACACGATCCAGAAAATGACTTTTCAGTGCTTTTCATTGAAACTTCAGGTTGCCTTCCCATGTGTGGGCACGGCACGATCGGTACCATCACTATTGCCATTGAGGAGGGTTTGATCCATCCCAAGACGCCCGGTTTTCTTCGGATGGAAGCTCCTGCGGGTTTGGTCTTGGTAGAGTACCGTCAAGAAGGGAATAAAGTGAAATCGGTCAAATTGACCAATGTAAAGAGTTACCTCGCAGCGGAAAATCTAGAAATAGAAATCGAAGAACTAGGTACCCTCAACGTGGATGTAGCCTATGGAGGCAACTTCTACTGCATTGTTGATCCGCAGGAAAACTTCCCTGGAATTGAGCACTTCAAAGCAGAGCAGCTCATCTCCATGGCTCGAAATCTTCGACAAAAAATGAACGAACGCTACGACTTTGTACATCCCGAGCACGAGCGGATTAGAGGCCTCTCTCATGTCCTTTGGACAGGCAAAACCTTAGACCCAAGCAGCACCGCACGAAATGCGGTCTTCTATGGAGACAAAGCTATCGACCGCTCTCCTTGCGGCACAGGAACCTCTGCACGCATGGCGCAATGGTATGCCAAGGGCTGGCTCAAGCCTGGCGATGAATTTGTCCACGAAAGCTTCATCGGCTCCAAATTTACCGGTCGTATCGAAGAAGTTACCACCATTGCCGGCCAACCGGCCATTATACCCAGCATCGAAGGCTGGGCCAAAGTCTATGGCTACAATACCATCATCCTGGATGAGGACGATCCCTACGTCCACGGATTTCAAGTGATTTAAACCTTTGAGGTCTTTTTTAACCTCGAAGGTTTAAATCAAAATCTAATCCTTCGAGGTTTTTTAAACCTCAAAGGATAAACCAAAACCTTCGAGGTCTGAAAGACCTCAAAGGTTAAAAGCTTCTATAATGAAACCAACCCTTATAATTGGCGGCGGAATCGTCGGCTTATTTACTGCCTATTTCCTTCAAAAGGAAGGCGTCGAAGTCACCCTCATTGACCGCACAGACTTGAAGGACAATTGTTCTACGGGCAATGCCGGCATGATTGTGCCGAGCCATATTATCCCGCTAGCCGCGCCGGGCATGATTACCAAAGGCATCTCCTGGATGTTTTCCTCCAAAAGCCCTTTCTACATCCACCCTCGCCTGGATTTAAAGTTGGCCCAATGGTGCCTCCTCTTCTTCAAGGCAGCTACGCCTAGTCAGGTGACCAAAGCCATTCCTTACCTCAAGAATATCAGTCTCTTGAGCAAGGCGCTGTACCAGGAGTTTAGGCAAGAGCACCCAGAATCCGCCATTGCCCTGGTAGAGAAAGGCCTCATGATGGCCTATCAAACCGAGTCCATGGAAAAAGAGGAAGTGGAATTTGCCCATTTAGCCCGAAAATATGGGCTGGATGCAGAGATTCTTACCCCCGAAGATCTCAAGCAGGTAGAGCCCAACCTACAGTTGAAGGCGCGTGGCGCCGTTCTATTCCCTGGAGATGCTCATTTGGATCCAGGAGCCTTGTATAGCTTTTTGAAGAACTATTTGGAAAAGAGAGGAGTAAAATTCCTTACCGAAACCCAAGTACTCGGTTTTGAAAAGACAGGAAGTACTGTACAGGCGGTCCTTACAGATAAGGGAAAAATCGACTGCGCAAAAATTCTCCTTTGTGGAGGATCCTGGTCGGGGGAACTGGCACGTATGCTCCAATTCTCTCTCCCAATGATGGGTGGGAAAGGCTATTCTTTCATTCAAAAAAATAGGCCCGAAATCCAACAAGCCACCATTCTCACCGAACAAAAGGTAGCGGTGAGTCCGTATGGTGAAACAATCCGCTTTGGAGGCACCATGGAAATCGCAGGCACCAATCAGTCCATCAATAAAAACCGGGTAAGGGGCATTTTTGAGGCCATCAACCGCTACTATCCTGACTTTGAATCTTCCTTTCCTGAAGACGGACAGATCTGGAAAGGACTTCGTCCCTGCTCCCCAGATGGCCTTCCCTACATCGGATTTGCACCCAACTATTCCAATGTACTCGTGGGTACTGGGCACTCCATGATGGGGATTTCACTGGCACCGGGCACCGGTAAAATCTTGGCGGAGCTCCACCAACAAAAAGATACGTCCATGGAGATTAAGGGATTTGAGGTGGGGAGGTATTGTTAAAAACTAGTACCCAACTATCCTTCCCCAACTCCTAATTCTGCTTCAATTGTACCTGGATTGATGACTTTCAATTCCACGTTAGGATAGGCGTTTGTAAATGTACTAGGAAAACGAACGCTAGCCTTGTTACTCCATTTGCATTCAAATGCAGACAACTGCCCCTCGGCCTCTTCAATAAAATCTATTTCTTGCTGGGTGGTCGTCCTCCAAAAATAGAAGCTGGCAGCTACGCCTTTATTGGCCTGGTATTTCATCCGTTCTATCAAAAAATAGTTTTCCCAAAGTCCACCAACATCCGTTCTATTAGCCAAGGGATTGAAGTTCCCCAAGATGGCATTCCGAATACCGCAATCAAAAAAGTAAATCTTTTTACCTTTTTTCAATTCAGTACGAACATTCCGGTTAAAGGCTGATACCTTGAAAATAACAAAAGCTTTTTCAAGTAGGTCAATGTATTTTTCAACCGTGTTTTTATCTGCCCCCACAAGCTGCCCCAACTCCAAATAGTTTACCTCGCTTCCCAATTGTAGTGCAAGGGTTTTAAGTAATTTTTCTAAAATCAATGGCTTTTTGATTTGCTCTAGCATCAAAAGATCTTTGTACAAATAACTGCCCGCAAGCAGTTTTAAACGTTCTGCCTCCTCCCCTAAGTGAGTGACAATCTCCGGGTAATACCCAAAAATTAACCGATGTTCTAGTAGCCGCTTTTCCTTCAACAGACCATGGTGTTGGACCATTTCAAAAAAACTCAAGGGGTAAAGAAAGAATTCAAATTTCCTACCGGTTAACGGTTCATTTGAAGCATTTGCCAAGTCAAATGAAGATGACCCTGTTGCGATGACCTGAACATCTTTGAGTTGATCCACACAAATCTTAAGTAGCAACCCGATCCCTGGAATTCGCTGAGCTTCATCAATAAACACTAATTTATGGTCCCCAAAAAGCAGCTTTAATCGAACAGAGTTGGACGTGCTCAACTCAATACGTGTGTCCAACTCATCCCCAGTCAAATAAAAAAATGGTTGGCTAAGCTGCTTCAGTAAATTTTCTGCGAGCGTACTTTTTCCAACCTGCCTTGGTCCAAAAATGAGTAGTGCCTTTCCCTTAAATAGGCGCACCTCTATTTTTTTGGCAAGAAAACGTTCAATCAGATCTACTTCCATCGCCTATCCTGTTCTAATTTTCTTATTCAATTCACAATTTTAGTATATTTTTTGTGAATCAATTCACAAAATTCATGTGTTTTTTGTGAATTGGGAAGGAATCCCTTCTCAAATAAGCTGCTTAACTCGTTTTAAAAATCAAATGCTCCTTCAAAAAATGGCCTGAAA
>JANQWS010000083.1:26381-54706 GCA_030729785.1 Algoriphagus sp.
TAAGCTGCTTAACTCGTTTTAAAAATCAAATGCTCCTTCAAAAAATGGCCTGAAAAAGCGGATAAAGCAGCAGAAATTGGCCTAGAAAACCTACTTTTAGCCCATGAAGCAATTCTTTCCTCTGGTCTTTTTAGTCTTGACTTGCGCTGCTTGTGAAAGCACATGGCTCCCCAAACCCCCAGGATACAACCGCATTGACTTGCCTAGACACGAATACAACCGTTTGGAGGAAGGCCATCCCTATCAGTTTGATTTTTCTACGCAAAGTCAAGTGGAAGCCGATTCCTTCAACCTGATGGAAAGAGATTGGATCAATCTGAACTATAAAGAATTGGGAGCTAAAGTCCACCTCACTTACAAAAAAATCGACCAAAACACGGATTTTCAAGTCCTTTCTAACGACGCATTTAACCTGACCGCCAAGCACCAAATCAAAGCTTATGGGATCGAAGAAGTAGTATTACTTACTCCAAATGGCTATTCTGCGGTAGTGGCCGAACTCACGGGAGAAGTGCCTACCCAGTTTCAATTTTTTGTCACAGATTCCACCACTCATTTTCTAAGAGGAGCCTTGTACTTCAATACTGCCCTTAAAAACGATTCCTTAGCCCCAGTCATTGAATACATCAAGTTTGACTTGGCACAGCTCATCAACTCAGTCACTTTTAAAAAAAGCCCTCCACGTTAATTACTCTGCCCCAAACTAGTGGCTATTCATTGAGCCTACCCTAATTTTTTCCAAGAAAATAGAATCAGCAAACCACCAGCAACAGCAATGGCAGCGGCCATAATTCCTTCAGCTAATTTTCCGTAGATGAAAAACCCAGTGGCAAATAACGCTGCATAGACCATAAAAGTGCCGACTAGCATCAACCCAATCTCCTTACCCAAACTTCCTGACTCTCGCTGTTCTTCAGGATAGCGATTCAATACAGAACTCCATCCTAGTGAAGCGGGACGCACTTTTCGATAAAAAGACAGTAAAATTTCGTCTTTCTCGGGCTGGGTAAGGAAAGTTACAAGCAACCAGCCTACCGTAGTGATTCCTACCGAATACACCAACTTGAGGTAAGAAGCTTCTACAGGAATATCAACCCAGCCTACTTTAGGATTAATCACCTCAAAGAAAATTGCTACCACAAAAGAAATGGCCATGGCAGAGATTTCGGTATAGGCATTGATTCTCCACCAAAACCACCGGAGAATAAAAATTAAACCAGTACCTGCTCCTATTTGAAGTAAAATTTCAAAAGCAGACAAGGCAGATGAAAGGGCCAAAGCCAAAATAGCAGATAACACCATCAATACCACAGTAGAAATCCTCCCTACTGCGACCAATTCCTTGTCACTTGCCTTTGGCTTTACAAATCGCAAGTAGAAATCATTCACCACATAACTAGATCCCCAGTTGAGGTGGGTGGAAAGCGTGGACATGACTGCCGCAATCAAGGATGCTAACACAATCCCTATCAACCCTTTCGGTAAAAAAGTAAGCATGGCAGGATAAGCCAAATCATCCCCCAACTTATCAGCGGGGATATTCGGAAAGGCCACCTGCAAATCTGAAATCGTAGGGAAAACTACCAAGGATGCCAGTGCAACAATAATCCAAGGCCAAGGTCTCAAAGCATAATGCGCAATATTGAAAAACAAGGTAGCCCCCATTGCATTTTTCTCGTCTTTTGCCGACAACATCCGCTGGGCAATGTATCCCCCTCCTCCTGGCTCCGCACCTGGATACCAAGTTGCCCACCACTGAATCGCTATCGGCAAAATGAACAAGGGAACATAGACGTTTGGATCTGTAAAATCAGGGATGAAATCCAATTTGGTCGACACCGCCTCGTGGCTGAGAAGGTTTTGCAAAGAACCTATTTCAGGTAAATCCAAAAGGTAATAAGCCGCCCCAAAAGAACCCGCCATTGCAATAAAAAATTGAAAAAAATCGGTCAAAAGCACACCCTTTAATCCCCCTAAAGAAGAATAAACAACAGTGACAATAGAAGCAATCAACAACGTTTGGAAAGGAGACAAACCCAGCATGACTCCTCCGATTTTAATCGCTGCAAGCGATACCGTAGCCATAATTACTACGTTGAAAAACACCCCCAAATAAATGGCGCGAAATGCACGCAAAAATGCAGCTCCCTTGCCCGAATAACGCATTTCGTAAAACTCCAAATCAGTGGTTGCCTCAGACCTTCTCCACAACTTGGCATACACAAATACAGTCAACATTCCTGTCAATAAAAATGCCCACCATGCCCAATTTCCAGCTACCCCATTTTTACGAACAATATCGGTAACCAAATTAGGCGTATCCGCTGAAAAAGTAGTTGCTACCATAGAGACACCAAGTAGCCACCACGGCATGTTGCGCCCCGATAAGAAAAATTCTTTTGCTGAACTACCAGCTTTTTTGGCAGTAAACAGACCAATCAGCAAGGAAATAATAAAAAAGGCAACAATGATGCCCCAATCTAAGGCGCTAATGTTCATAGGATTTTGGGTTAATTTGATGGGCAATAAACAAAAATATTTGGTGAAGAACATGTGGTTTTTTTAATTTTTCTGATTATCAGCTTTGCCACCAATAACCAAAGAAAAATAAGGTTTGAAGTTCATTTTAATGAGCTGTGGACTGTGGACTGCCTGCAGACTGCGGTTTATCGACGGTTATCCGTAGTAAGTCAACTAATTTTTTTGGTACTGGTAAGATTGCGGATAATCAGATTTTTTTTATTGATCTAAACCCTTAAGAACCTTTCCTTTTTTTCAAATCTTCCCACTTCCTATCGATTGCTTGGTTTCTTTCCTATTTTCGTCTCATGTTTGATGTGCTCTCCACCGCCCTGAAGCAGGCTTACCCCCAGTTTACAACTGCGCCTCTCAAGATTTCTCCTTTTGGGGAAGGCTTGATCCATGAAACCCTTTTACTCCAACAAGGGGATACTAAATGGGTTCTTCAAGGCTTCAATACGACCGTATTTCGGCATCCCGAACGCATCGCACACAACCTAAACTTGCTATCGAAGCATCTCAGTCAGTATCCACTTCCTTTCCAACTACCCCTTCCATTAGTCACACGAGAAAGCAAAGGCCTTGCTAGCATCGAAGGAAAGCAATATCGCCTCTTTGATTTTGTCCAAGGGACGACCCTTCAACAAGTACAGCAACCCGTTCAAGCTAAAATAGCTGCACAAGCCTATGGGAAATTCGCCGCCTGGGCTTCTCTACTTCCGGTAGCTTCATTTGAAGATACCATTCCTCACTTTCATCGCCTTGATATGCGTTTTGCCCGATTGATGGAAGTTGTCAAAGGCCGTACCCACCTACCCAAAGAAGAACAGAGCCTTCTGGAAGGGTATCTGGCACAAAAACCTTTGGTAGACTACTACCTAAAGCAACTTGCCCAATTACCCCTTCGGGTGATGCACAACGACACTAAAATCAACAACCTTATTTTTGCCCCTACGCTTGAAAAAGTAGAAGCTCTCGTAGATTTGGATACGCTGATGGGTGGCTACCTAATGTACGATTTTGGAGACCTGGTACGGACAGTCGCCTGTAGTCTGCCCGAAACAGCTACAGAGTGGACTCAGATTCATGTTCTTCCCAAACTGTTTGAAGAACTTTTACTTGGATACCTCGAAGGCATACGCGGAGCTCTCACTACCGAGGAAATGGATTCCATTCTGTTTGGAGGAGAAATCATGACCTTGATAATGGGCTTGCGCTTTCTCACCGACCACCTCGAAGGAAATGTCTACTACCGGGTAAGTTACCCCCTTCAAAATCTCCACCGTGCAAAAAATCAGTTGACCCTACTTCAAAGTCAACAAGCCCATCGAACGCGTTTTGCACAGTTCGCTGCCCAACTCTAGCAAACGAATAAGGATAAATCTTAAATCTGATTATCCATTTTGTCACCAGTAACCAAAAAAAGTAAGGTTTGAAGTTCATTTAGGTGAGCTGTGGCCTGCGGACAGCTAGCAGACCGTGGTCTACCCTCTTTCGACGATTATACGCAGTACTTCTTCTAAACTTCAAGCTTCTGTTATGATTGCTGATAATCATATCCTTAATTTTTCCTTTCTGACAATTTCCCCCAAAGTCTTGGCAAATTCCAAGGTCCTGCGGTAACTTGCTCTACCCAAAAAACGAAGCCTTGTCTACCATCTTTGATACCAGAATTGAATACCTCAAGGGGGTTGGCCCACAAAAGGCCGAACTATTAACTAAGGAATTGGGCATTTTCACCTACGGTGACCTGCTGCAGCACTATCCCTTTCGCTACGAAGACCGCAGTACTTTTTTAAAAATCAAGGACCTAAACGAGGAACTTGAACACGTACAAGTGATTGCGCGAATCAAGAGCATAGACTTGGTGGGTATGGGTTCCAAGAAACGCTTGGTAGCGGTAGTAGTAGATGATACAGGAGAAATGGAAATGACCTGGTTTAAAGGTATTAATTGGGTTCAGAAAAAATTACCCCTTGGCGCCTCCTATATTTTCTTGGGTAAACCTGCCCTTTTTGGTCGAAAATGGAGCATGGCGCATCCTGAAATGGAGCCGATCACTGCAGCAATTGAAACCCGAAATAAATTTCAGCCAGTCTACTCCACCACAGAGAAATTACGAGCTCGATTTCTAGACTCCAGGGGTCTTTCTCGAATTTTAGAACAGTTGCTTCCGCTAGTTTACCCACAGATTCAAGAGACCTTATCTCCAGGTATACTGGATCAATACCGTCTGATGGGCAAAAAAGAGGCCATCCGACAAATTCATTTTCCTACCAGTCCAGAGGGGCTCTCCCAGGCACGAAAACGCTTAAAATTTGAAGAATTTTTTTACTTGCAATTGCGGCTACTTACCCTAAAAGTAACCCGAACTGAAAAATCTCTTGGCCAGGTGCTCGGCTCCACTCAACTATTAACAGAGTTCTACACGCAACACCTTCCCTTTGAACTGACTAATGCTCAGAAGCGAGTGATTCGAGAAATTTTTGTGGACATGCGTTCCGGCAAACAAATGAACCGCCTGATTCAAGGTGATGTGGGTAGCGGGAAAACCATGGTCGCTTTCATCAGTATGCTCTTGGCCATCGGTTCAGGCGCGCAAACTTGCTTGATGGCACCCACCGAAATTCTAGCCAACCAGCACTACGAAGGCTTGCGCCACTTTGCAGATGCGATGGGTCTTCAGATTGCTTTGCTCACAGGGTCGACCAAAAAAGCTGCTCGCAAAGTCTTGCATGAAGCCTTAGAGTCCGGGGAGTTGGCCCTCCTGGTAGGAACACACGCCCTATTGGAAGAGGTAGTCCAATTCAAAAACTTGGGGCTGGCCATCGTCGATGAACAGCACCGCTTTGGAGTAGCCCAACGAGCAAAATTATGGGCAAAAAACGAGCAATATCAGCCTCATGTACTGGTCATGACGGCCACACCTATCCCTCGTACCTTGGCCATGACCCTGTATGGAGACCTAGAGGTCTCGGTAATCGACGAGCTTCCTGCTGGCCGTAAGCCCATTCAAACGGTGCACCGATACGATAAAGATCGCCTCAAGGTCTTTGGCTTTATGCAAGAGGAAATCAAAAAAGGTCGGCAAATATATATCGTCTACCCCCTTATCGAAGAGTCCCAAAGTTTGGATCTCAAAAATCTTATGGACGGCTACGAAAGTATCGCTAGAGCATTCCCTCAGGTTCCCCTGAGTATCGTCCACGGGGGCATGAAAGCCGAAGACAAAGATTACGAGATGCAGCGATTTGTGAAAGGGGAAACAAAAATCATGGTGGCCACTACAGTCATTGAAGTGGGGGTGAATGTACCCAATGCCTCTGTAATGATCATAGAAAACGCAGAGCGCTTTGGACTCTCTCAATTGCATCAACTCCGCGGTAGGGTAGGACGGGGAGCCGAACAGAGTTACTGCATCCTAATGAGTAAGTACGAACTCAGTCGAGATTCCCGCATTCGTTTGGAAACGATGGTACGCACCAACGACGGCTTTGAAATCGCTGATGTCGATTTGCGCCTTCGTGGACCTGGCGACCTGATGGGAACTCAACAAAGTGGCATCACCGACCTTTTAATTGCCGATTTGAGTAAGGATGCTGCACTATTGACCTTAGCTCGAGATGCTGCGCAGCAAGTTTTGGCTAGAGATCCTAGCTTGGAGCAGCCAGAGCACTTTGCTATCCTTCGGCAGGTACGGCAGCAAAAAAAGGCTGCTGTCAATTGGAGTCGAATTAGCTAACTAGGCCCTCTTATTTTTTTCCTGTAATAATCCTCCCAATTCGCTTTAAAAGCTGCTTTTCCTTCTCCCAAAAGAAGCGAAACTGCCCCAAAATAAAGCCATAAACTAAAAGGAGAATCTGGTATAAGGGTAAGACTAAAAGTAGATAGGCAAACGTATTAAGAAGCCCCTGCCCTTCTCCTCTTTGAATACCAAAAAAAGCAAGAATTGGATTTTTAATAAACAGAATAGTAGTACCCGTACAGGCAAAAACAAGTAAAACTAATAAGACTTGCGTCAGGCTTTTCAGTTGCCACTTACTTTGAAGACGCTGGAGAAATCCGGGTTTGGAGGGAGTCATCAAGCGAATACGTTACCAGGTGAAAACCCCCTCATTGAGGCTTTTGAGAGCCTGCACCTTGTATTGCGCATCAATCAAAATAGACACATTGTGTTTACTTCCTCCAAAGGATACCATACGTACAGGAATATCTACCAACGAATCCATCACAGACTGGATAGCCCCTTTCATTTCTGCAACCCGATTTCCCACCACGCAGACAATCGCCTGGTTGGAATCCACTTCAACGGTACCAAATTGCCGCAATTCTTCAACTATTTGATCCAAATGGCTTAAGTCATCGATGGTCACTGAAACGGCTACTTCGGAGGTAGTAATCATATCGATTGGAGTCTTAAATGATTCGAAGACTTCAAAAATTCGACGCAAAAATCCATAGGCCAAAAGCATCCGAGAAGATTTGATCTTGATGGCGGTGATACCATCTTTGGCAGCAATGGCTTTTACTCCTATTTCCGCGACCTCTGCTTTGATTAATGTTCCTGGTGCAGCAGGATCCATGGTGTTGAGCAGCTTCACAGGGACATTGTGCAATTGGGCAGGCCAGATGGAGGCAGGATGGAGAATTTTAGCCCCAAAATAGGCCAACTCTGCTGCCTCGTCAAAGGAAAGTTCTGCAATGGGACGGGTTCTATCCACGACGCGTGGATCATTGTTATGCATGCCATCAATATCCGTCCATATCTCACACACCGATGCCTGTATTGCTGCGGCTACGAGGGAAGCGGTATAGTCACTGCCACCACGCTTGAGATTATCTACTTCGTTACGGTGGTTTTTACAGATATAGCCTTGGGTAATGAATAGTTTCTGATCGGGATATTGGGCAAGGAGGGCTCGCAAGCGCTCCGAAATTTTTCCCAATTCGGGCTCGGAGTTCTCATCGATACTCATGAAATCCAAAGCGGATAGCAACACAGAGGAAATACCCAACTCCTCTAGGAGTGTGTGAAAAAGTTTGGTGGATAGCAATTCGCCTTGAGCCAAGATATCCCTTTGAATTGCTTCGTTGAATGAGATTTTGAGTAGGATATTGAGAAACTCAAAGTGTTCTTTTAGGATTGCTTCCGCCTTTGCTCTAGCAGATGGGCTAGCCAATAACTCAGGGTAAAAATTAAGGTAATGGGCATGAAGTGAATCAATTCGCTCCTTGGCAAGGACCTTATCGGCAGCTGCCAAAGCTGCTCCAATACCAACCAATGCATTCGTAGTTCCAGATAGGGCAGACAGCACTACTAAGGTTGGCTCAGTACCTTGGGTAATCAAGTCCTTCACTTGATACATCCGTTCGGGACGTCCTACAGAGGTCCCTCCAAACTTCATTATTTTCACGTCTTTACTAGCTAAATAGGTTAGAATCCAAGCATTTTGATTGCTGTTATGGCCGCTTCATCGCCCTTATTTCCATGCTTTCCTCCTGCTCGATCGAGGGCTTGCTGCTGGGTTTGTGTGGTCAATACCCCAAAAATCACCGGTTTGTTGTAGGTCAAGTTTACCTGAGTAATCCCCTGAGCTACCGCATCACAAATAAAGTCAAAGTGGCGGGTTTCTCCTTGAATCACACAGCCTAAGCAAATAACAGCATCAATCTCTTTTTGCTGCGCACACCACTGAGCACCAAGGGTAAGTTCAAAGGAACCAGGAACCTGCTTTCGAAGGATATGTTCTGCCTTCACGCCATGCTGTAGGAGGGTTTGGTAGGCCCCTGAATACAAGGCTGCGGTTACCTCCTCATTCCATTCGGAAACCACCACTGCAAATCGCTTGGTGGAGACATCAATTATATTCGTGGAATTGTAGTCGCTGAGGTTTTTTAAAGAACTGGCCATAAAATAGATTTTGGAATAAATGGGGTTAAAACAAAAAAGAGTAAGACACCAAGCGCCTTACTCTTCTAGTATACTTTTACCAAGCATTACTTAGCGGCAAGGCCTTCCAAGCGTGCTTTATGTTTTCGTGCAGCAGCAAATTCAAACGACTCGTAGTATTTCTCTTCGATCTCTGCATAGGTCTTGATTGCATCCTCAATTTTTCCTGCTTCTTCTTGCGCCACTGCTAGCTTAGCCAAGTATTTAGGCGACATGTACTTATTCTCGTTGGTACGAGCAGCTTTGGTATACTGTGCAATGGCTTCATCGGTCTTACCCAACTCCAACTTTGCATCACCAATCAACGAATACGCTTTGGATTGAACCATGTAATCGTCTGCTGAAAAATCTTCTAGATACGTGAGCGCCTCATCAAATTTTTTCTGAGAAAGGTAGATGGAACCAATGTAAAAATTTGACAAGTTGGCTGCATCCGTACGTGGATAATTTTCAACAATGTTCAAAAAGCCTTTGTTAATCCCGTCGCCGTTTAAGGCAAAATCAATACTATCCTGCTCAAAGAAGTAAACTGCTTGGAACATTTCTGCTTGGGCTTTTTCGTTTTGCTGTTGCGTATTGTATTGGAAGAATAAAATCCCACCAATTAAAACGACAGCTAGTGCGAAAATACCTACTACTATTTTGCTGTTATTTTTCAAAAAATCCTCACCAGGGACTAATTTCTCTGCAAGAACCTCTGGGTTTTCAAGGACTTCAGTTTGGTCTGATTTTTTTGTTTCTTTCTTAGCCATGTTGCTCAAATTTCGGACGCAAATATACGGTTTTTATCAAATACACAAGCAGGGCCTGTGTAGGCCTTTGGTACTTATTCCATTACAAATGGATAGTCCTCCTGAACGTATACGTCATTGAAGGCGTCCATTCCGTCAGGCCATGGAGACTCTTCCGCAAATTTAACGGCTTCCTCTACTTGGGATTTTACTTTTTTTATCACTCCTTCAATTTCCGCCTCAGTCATCAATTGATTTTCACGGATAGTAGCAAGTACCTGTTCAATTGGATCCCGTTCTTTGTACTCCTCTACTTCTTCTTTGCTACGGTATTTTTGAGGATCGGACATGGAGTGCCCTTTGAATCGATACGTTCTAAATTCCAAAAGTGTCGGCCCATCGCCTCTACGAGCTCTTGCTGCTGCTTCGGCTACGGCCTCGTGAACAGCTTCCACATTCATTCCATCTACTGGAAACGAAGGCATGTCGTACCCCTCTCCAATTTTATACAATTCGGTGACATTCGACGTACGTGCTACGGAGGTCCCCATCGCATACCCGTTGTTTTCAATCACAAAGATTACTGGGCTTTTATAGATCATCGCCAGGTTAAATGCTTCGTGTACTGCTCCTTGACGAACGGCTCCATCCCCCATTTTTGCGATACAAACATTTTTTGTACCTGCATATTTTTCAGCAAAGGCAACGCCTAGGCCCATGGGAATCTGTGCCCCTACTATGCCATGACCACCCATAAAGTTACGTTCCTTATCAAAAATGTGCATGGAGCCTCCCTTTCCTTTGGTAGTACCGGTGGCTTTGCCAAACAATTCAGCCATAATCGCACCCGGATCGGTACCCAAACCTAGTGGATGGGCATGGCAACGGTAAGCAGTAATCCATTTGTCGTCTTTAGTCAAGGCAGTGATTGCCCCAGAGGCACAAGCCTCTTGACCGATGTATAGGTGACAAAATCCTCTGATCTTTTGTTGGCCATACAATTGACCTGCTTTTTCCTCAAAACGTCTCATTAAAAGCATGCTTTCATACCAGAAAGCATAGGTCTCTTTGGAGTAGTTTACCTTGGTCTTTGCCGCTGCAGTTTTCTTTGCCATAGGGTACTGATCAAAATGTGCTATTTTAGGCCTCAAATATAGTAATCCCGGCCTAAAAATTAGGAGTACTCGTAAATAATTCGCCGTTCACATGATTTTAGAGTCCCTAGAACTCATTCAATTTAAAAATCACCTTCATAGTAAGCTGAGCTTTAGCCCGCAAGTTAATTGCTTGCTAGGCAGAAATGGGAGCGGAAAAACGAATGTCCTGGATGGAATCCATTACCTCTCACTTACCAAAAGTGCTTTGCAATCAAGCGATGCCTTGAGTATTCAGCACGATGCTGATTTTTTTACCGTAAAAGGCAAGTTTACGGTCGACGCTCATCCTTTGGAAGTACGCTGCACCTTGGAGCAGGGGAAAAAGAAGCAGATTTTTCAAAATGGAAAAGTTATGGAAAAGGCAAGCGACCATGTAGGTACAATTCCACTGGTCATGATTGCGCCAGACGATACCGAATTAATCAAAGGTGGAAGTGAGGGGAGACGGAAATTTTTTGACGGCCTCCTTGCTCAGTTGGATCATCCCTACTTAGATCAACTGATCCGCTACCATCATTTTTTAAAGCAGCGCAATGCCCTATTGAAGCAATTTGCGGATACAGGTCGGCGAGACCTCACCTTGCTTGCCGCCTACGAAGAGGAACTGATTCCCTTGAGTCAATCACTTGCCAAGCGGCGCGCAGCATTGGTAAAAGAAATAAGCCCTTTGCTCCAAAAGTATTACGAAGCCTTGTCTATGGGTCGAGAGCAGGTAGAACTTAGTTACGAGACCGAAGCACTACGCGAAGATTTTGGTGGCTATTACTTGGGACTTCGACCCAAGGATTTTGCGACCAAAAACTGCAATGCCGGCATCCATAAGGATGATTTCGATTTTCGGATCCAAGGCCATCCGCTGCGTAAACTCGGCAGCCAAGGGCAGCAGAAGTCTTTTATTATCGCCTTGAAATTGGCCCAGTTTGAGTTGTTTGAAAAAGCCAAGGGAGAAAAGCCCTTGCTGCTGCTTGATGATATTTTTGATAAGCTGGATGAAGAACGCATTGAAAGGCTGCTGCAGTTGGTCTCGCAGGGCAACTTTGGGCAGCTATTTATCACGGATGCGCGGCCGGAGCGGTCCAAGGAAATTCTAGAAACCATTCAAGCTGAGGTGGCTTATTTTTTCGTGGAGGATGGGGTGATATCCAAAAAATAAGGGGCCGAAGCCCCTTTTTAGTTTACCACAAGGTAGTTGGATATTCTCCTTGCAGATGCAGCTGCTGCAAGGCCTCAATCACTACCGGACGATCTTCGGTGTAGGTCACCCCAAACCAGGTTTTTCCGCCTGGCAAAATCTCAAACGCCGCTTCACTGGCTTTAATCAAGTTGTTTGCCACAGTAGGAATGTAAAATTCAGACTTCAAGTTTCCTAGATTGGCCGGAAGAAACTCCTGCCACATCCTTTCGATATCCTGAAAAACCGCAGGATGAAATCCCCAAAAATTCATACTTACAGGCGTATTTGGATCAATTTCAAAAGCTTCTCCCTCCCCTCGACTAAGGATCTGATTCCCTTCTTGAGCGATGGAAGTTCGCTCAGTCATCCCAATCAGCTGCCCTTTGTCATTCGTATCGCATACTCCACGGCTCACAGTCCCATGTGCGGATAGTACATTTTTTAGGGCGTAGCCCACCATGGCATGCAGGTTGGACTGTACATCCGTAGTCAAAAACTTACCCAAAACAGCAAAAGCTTCTTTTCCATAAAAATCATCTGCATTGATGACTGCAAAAGGTTCGTGTACCGCATCTTTTGCGCAAAGTACTGCATGCGCAGTACCAAAAGGCTTGATACGATCTGCTTGCTTCAGCTCCGCAGGCACAAAACTATCTAAGGATTGCAAAACCCAGTCTACCTCAATCTTCCCTTGAAGTTTGGGCATAAACTTCTCCTTTGCTATTTCTAAAATTTCTTGCCGTACAATAAATACTACTTTTCCAAATCCAGCTCGGATAGCATCAAAAATCGAATATTCAAGAATAGTCTCCCCATTCGGGCCAAAACCATCAATTTGTTTGTTTCCTCCGTAGCGACTGCCCATACCGGCCGCCAAGACTACGAGTGTTGGTTTGCTTGTCATAGATTCAATTAAAAAACGTCTACAAATTTACCCCGAATTCCCTTCCTAACAAGAACCCTACCGGCATACTTTTAAGTTTATTTTTGAAGCCCCCAATTTATTTTATTACTTGTTTTAGCAATAAGTAAATTGATTTTTAAACTAGTTTTTAATTTTTTTACACCTATTTTAATTTTTTTGATTCATTTTTTATCCTATTTTTTGATTAATTACTGTTTTTTGACTTATTTTCGACTCTATTTTTAAAATATCACCTCTCCCTTTAAGAAAAATGAAAAAAATCGAGGCCATTATTCGCACTTCTCGCTTTGATCACATCCATCGTTGCATTTCCAAGTTAGGGGTCAAATTTCTATCCTTCTACGAAGTAAAAGGAATGGGATTTGAACATGCCCGTCAAGAAATGTACCGAGGAGTAGCTTACGAACCTGCTTATATCCCCCGAACCAAACTCGAAATAGTCGTTCCGGACAATCTCGCAGAAGGGGTAATCAACTGTATCCTACAAGAAGGGAAAACCAATGAAATCGGAGATGGTAAAATTTTCGTGTATGAAGTACTCGAAGCCTACCGAATTCGAAACCAAGACACGGGCGAAGCCGCCCTATAAATTCTCCCTTACATTCTATTTCACTGCTCTTACACCTATGCAAGCACCTGTACAAGACTTATTTACAGTCAACAACCTATGGATGATGGTATCCACCTTGTTGATTTTTATCATGCACCTCGGATTTGCTACCCTTGAAGCGGGGCTTACCCGAGCAAAAAACACAGTCAACATCCTATTTAAAAACACGCTAATCCCAAGTATCGGCATCCTTAGTTATGCCTTCGTCGGGTTTAACCTCATGTACCCAGGCGCAGAGTATGCGGGATCTTTCTTTGGCTTTGCGGGATTTGGCCTTTCCTTACCTGAAGGATGGGATACGAGCAACTACAATGCAGGCTACACCTTTTTTACCGATTTTATCTTTCAAGCTATGTTTGCTGCCACTGCAGCCACCATTGTATCCGGAGCAGTAGCAGAACGAATGAAGTTGGGACCATTCCTAATCTTCTCTTTACTCTATGTAGGCATCTGCTACCCAATTGTAGGGATGTGGAAATGGGGTGGCGGTTTTCTAAATACGCTTGCAACCCCATTTTATGACTTTGCTGGTTCCACCCTCGTCCACACAGTAGGTGGCTGGGCAGCACTCGTGGGCGCCTTCTTATTGGGACCTCGACTAGGAAAATACATGCCTACAGGAATGAAAGCGATTCCTGGCCATAACATTCCCATGGCTACCATGGGAGTCTTTTTACTCTGGTTTGGATGGTATGGCTTTAACGGAGGCTCTGTCCTTAGCGCAGATCCAGGAACTGTTTCCCGTGTATTTGTAACAACCTCTCTGGCAGCATCTGCCGGTGCCATTGGAGCCCTAATAATGTCCTACATCAAATTCAAAACCTATGACATCACCATGGTCCTTAATGGAATTTTGGCAGGTCTAGTGGGCATCACCGCAGGGGCAGATCAAATGGGAGTGATGGATTCCATCTGGATCGGACTTATCGGCGGGGTACTGGTGGTCCTAGCGGTGATTGCATTTGACAAACTAAAAATTGATGATCCCGTAGGAGCTATTGCAGTACACCTGGTAGGAGGAATTTGGGGAACGCTAGCGGTTGGGATTTTTGGAAACTTAGCTGGGTGGAATCAGCTGCTCTCACAACTGATTGGTATTGGAAGCAGTGGTCTTTTCTGTTTCGCCACTTCCTGGTTGATCTTTTTTACGCTCAAGCGCACCATGGGCATCCGTGTCGATGAAAGAGAGGAAATTGAAGGCCTGGACATCAACGAACATCAGATGCGTGCCTATCCAGATTTTGCATCCAAGGACTAAAAATTAGACTACAAAAAATCCCCTAGAACTTTAATTTCTAGGGGATTTTTTTCTTATCCATTGGGCAACAAGGCCAGTGGGCCCACATGCCGTAGCAAAATAGCTTGATGCAAATGCCCAAATTTCGAGTAGCACCAAACCTTGAATTCCACTAGTTCCTCTGGTAATAAATAACCGATTCCTTTTTTCAGCTCCCGTTCAAAAAGAAACCTGTTGAAACTGACTTTTTGTAAAATAGTCTTTACGTAATCCAGCATGGCTTTAAAAATTTTGAAAATAGTAACTGATTTTAGGTTTTTCTACGGCAGGATATCCCAAGATGTTGCGTTATTTTGAGGGGAATAGTTGGAATTCCCCTATTTTCGCAACGATGATTACGACGGCACGCTATTTACTGACCCTACTTTGCATTTCCCTTTTTTTTGGGAAAGTAGCCATTGGACAGGAAGTGACTATTGAGCTTGGTGCAGATCAATTGGGGCTCAATGAGACGTTTACTATCAAAGTCACCCTGTCGAATGAAAAAATAAAATCCTACGACCAATTTCCTGAAATCCAAGGATTTCAAAAACAAGGAATCTCTCAATCGTCCTCCATGAATATCATCAACGGACAGATGAGTAGCTCCACTAGCATTATTCAATACTATAAGCCTAGCAGAAAAGGGCAATTTACCCTTGGAAAATTTTCGGTTCTAATAAATGGCCAAGCGTTCTCCTCTCCGGGAAAACGTATTGTCGTCACGGATGCAGCAAAGTCCACCCCTTCAGGAGGCAATGCCTTCGATCCTTTTGCAGAATTTTTCGGACGTAGTGGAGAAGTCCCGGAATTTGTAGAAGTAGCTGATGAGGCCTTTTTCTCTGTTGGGATAGATAAATCGGAGCTGTATGCAGGCGAAGGATTTACGATGGATATCTCTTTTTTCATGTCCGAGCAAAATCAAGCCCCCTTTCAATTTTATGGAGCAGGAAAACAACTCGATGCGATTTTAAAAAAATTGAAACCTGCCAATGCCTGGGAAGAAAATTTCAACATCACCACCATCGAACCACAAGCAGTAGAACTAAACGGAAAGAGGTGGGTGAAATTCAAAGTTTTTGAAAGCACTTTTTTTCCTTTCTCCGAAGGAAAAATCGAAATCCCTCGCGTTCCTTGGGAAATGATCAAATACAAAGTCGCAAAAAACCCTAGCCTTTTTGGGGCCAACCGACAGGAAGATTTTAAAACCTTCTATTCAAGTCCTCGCAGCATTACTGTCAAACCTTTGCCTCCACACCCTCTTAAAAGTGAAGTGGCTGTAGGTGTCTTTCAGCTTAAAGAAACTAGTGCCACCTTGGAAGCGAAGACTGGAGAAGGATTCGGGTACAACTTTGGAATTGCTGGGGTAGGCAATATTAACTCCCTATCTGCTCCAAAACGCCTTTCAGGCCCCAACATGAATGCCTACGATCCAAATGTTCGTCAGCAAATCAATCGAGGATATGGACGCGTATCTGGAATCAAAGAATTTGACTATTTCATCACTTTTAATGAACCAGGTGACTACCCCCTTCAAAATTACTTTCACTGGATTTACTTTGATCCCATCCGGGAGGTATACGATACGCTAAAGCCACAAACTCTCATTCAAGTAAGTGGAGAATCAAAAGTAAATGAGGCCCTTTCTAGCCAAAGATTGGGGGGTATATACGATAAAATCACCACTGAAAGCAACCAGTTTTTAAACCAAGAATATAAGTACTATTTTACAACTGTAATCAATGTACTGCTCTTTGGCGCACTCGCCTTGCTTGCGGTACTTATCCTTCGCAAAAATAATGGGTAATTCTTTCGGTAAGCTATTTAAACTCACCACCTTCGGTGAATCTCATGGCAAAGCGCTTGGCGCTATCCTAGAAGGATGCCCCGCTGGGCTAGCTTTAGATCTTGAAAAGTTGCAACATGAAATGCAACGACGTAAGCCAGGCCAATCTAAAATCACAACACAACGAAAAGAAGAAGACGAAATTGAGCTTCTATCTGGGGTATTTGAAGGAATTACTACGGGGACTCCTATCGGTATCCTTATTCCCAATTCAGACCAAAAAAGCAAGGATTACGCACACATCGCCGATGCGTTTCGCCCTTCACATGCAGATTACACCTACTTTGAAAAGTATGGACACCGGGACTACCGAGGAGGAGGTAGGTCCAGCGCTCGTGAGACTGCCGCTCGGGTAGCAGGAGGTGCCATTGCAAAACAAGTATTAGCCACCAAAGGGATTACCCTGCAGGCCTATGTCTCTCAAGTAGGAGAAATCCAACTTCACAAATCCTACACCGAACTTAACTTGGATTTGGCAGAGGAGAATATCGTCCGCTGCCCAGACCCAGAGCTTGCCGAAGTGATGATTGCACACATCGATCAGGTGCGCAAAAACCGCGACACCATCGGAGGTGTCGTCACCTGTGTAATCAAAAATTGCCCTCCAGGCTTAGGTGAACCTGTTTTTGACCGCCTCCATGCCGAACTCGGAAAAGCCATGTTGAGCATCAATGCCGTCAAAGGATTTGAATATGGAAGTGGATTTGAAGGTGTCAAACTCTTGGGCTCCCAACACAACGATGCCTTTGTACAGCAAGATGGAAAGATTCAAACGCTCACCAATCATTCTGGAGGCATTCAAGGAGGCATAAGCAATGGAGAAGACATCTACTTTCGAGTAGCATTCAAGCCAGTCGCCACGCTTATGCAAGATCAATCCTCTGTAAATACTGCAGGAGAAACAGTAACCGTTAGTGGCAAAGGCCGCCATGATCCCTGCGTAGTGCCTAGAGCGGTACCCATCGTCGAAGCGATGGCAGCTTTGGTAATTGCAGATTTTCTACTCCTCTCCAAAACCAACAAATTAGAATCCCTTTAACCCAAAAAACTTTTGAAAAAAATAGCTCTTCATACGCAAATTATCATTGGACTAATTCTTGGACTGGGTGTCGGATTATTATTCGTTCAATTAGGCCTACCCGCTGAATTTGTTCTTGATTACATCAAGCCTATAGGAACCATTTTTATCAATTGCCTGAAAATGATAGCCGTACCTCTGGTATTGGCATCCCTAATCGTAGGAGTGGCCAACTTAGGAGATATCGCCAAACTCGGACGAATTGGTGGTAAAACAATCGCAGCCTACTTAAGCACCACTGTGATTGCAGTTACCTTTGGCCTTATTCTAGTAAATGTATTCCAACCAGGGAAAAGTCTTCCAACAAGCACCAGAGATAACCTCATGGCCTTGTACGACAGCAATGTCACCTCAAGAACTTCCGCTGCAGAATCACTCAAAAATCAAAGCCCCTTGCAACCGGTAGTGGATATGGTCCCGGAAAATATTTTTGCTGCGGCATCCAACAATGGAAGCATGCTTCAAGTGGTATTTTTTGCGCTTTTGGTAGGCATTGCACTCCTTCAAATACCTGCTAAAAAAGGAACTCCTGTCATTGCCTTTTTTGATGGGCTCAACGATGTAATCATCAAAATAGTAGGATTTATCATGCTTCTCGCCCCCTACGGTGTGTTTGCATTGATGGCCTCCCTAATCGTAGAAATTACCGGTGAGGACCCTGATTCTGCACTTTCCCTACTTTTGGCTTTGCTGAAATATAGCCTAGTGGTACTATTTGGTCTTGCATTGATGGTCCTACTGGTTTACCCGCTGATCCTAAAGGTATTTACCAAAATCAACTACCTGGATTTTTTTAGAGCCCTGCGACCCGCACAATTACTTGCTTTTTCTACAAGCTCAAGTTCCGCTACCTTGCCTGTTACTATGAAGCAAGTCGAAGAAGAACTGGGCGTATCTGAAGAGGTGAGTAGCTTTGTCCTGCCACTGGGAGCCACCATCAACATGGATGGGACCTGTCTATACCAAGGTGTGGCGGCCGTTTTTATCGCACAGGCTCTAGGTCTAGACTTAAGCATATCCCAGCAACTGATGATCGTTTTAACTGCCACCTTAGCCTCCATTGGCTCTGCTGGAGTTCCAGGTGCTGGATTGATCATGCTCATCATCGTTTTGGAGTCCATTGATGTCCCTGCTGCTGGATTGGCATTAATCTTAGCGCCAGACCGAATTTTGGACATGTTTAGAACCGTGGTAAATGTCACAGGTGATGCCATGGTCTGCTCTGTAGTCGCTGCCTCTGAAGGGGAACTTTCGGAAGGAGCATCGCCACTGGTAACCAAAAAATAATTGCGGAATAGAATAGGTTGAGGGATCCAGTACAAGCAAGCATACTTGCGCATGCCTTCATGCGCTGCAAAACACAAGATTATAGGCCTTGAATTTCAAGAAAGTAAAGGGCAAACCGAGTACAGCTCCTAAGAGTCGATAGGACTTGTTTTAGACAGCTGAAATGCGGATAAGCTTATTGAGGTGTATACGAACCTAAAAAGTCAACCATCCTACCAAATTCCAAATCCGTAATTGCAGGGAAATTGGCGACTCTAAAGCTACTAGACTTTAAAGGTCCATAACCTCCTCCCAACTGCATCCCTACCTTTTCGGCAGCTTTTTTTACAGCTACAATTACCTGCTCTTCAGCAGCAATAGCTGCTACAGTCGTACTTCGTGTAACTGAATTATCCACCAACAGCTTAAAAACTGAGGATTGAGCAACGATTTTTTCCAAATTAGCCATTCGCTGTCGCAATCGAGCATCCACCTGAGCAATGGGATCAAGGTCCTGAAGTACGCGATACAGCAAATAGATCCCTAGCACGTTGGGTGTGTAATGAGTCTGGTAGCTGGCAGCATTTTCCAACATAAAGCTGAGGCTATTGTACCTTCCACCCTCCCCCTTGCGGGCTACCTTTTCTTTGGCTTTTCTCGAAAGCAAAAGAATACCCAAGCCAGCTGGCAAGCCGAAACACTTCTGCACAGAAGCATACCAGACATCTGCCAAAGAAAAATCTAAGGCAATCCCCCCCATAGAAGAGGTCGTATCCACCGCAATCATTTTTTCAGGAAACTTGGATGCCAAGCTCTTCAACACATCCATAGGCACTTGAGAAGCATTGGAGGTTTCATTTTGAGTAATTGCCAAAAGATCAATTTCTGAACCCACCTCCAAATCAGCTACCAAAATGGATTGATTCGCTGCAATTTTGAGACCCTGAGTACTTGGAAGAATATGGCAAGCATAATCCACCCATTTTTTACCGAAGGAACCCGAATACACATGAAAGCTCGCTTGCTCTACTAAAGACTGGGAAATGATCTCCCAGCTCTCCGTAGCAGAAGAAGTAAATAGTAAAGTAAAGTCCTCCGGCAACTGCAATTTTTCTCGAAAAAGTTGCTCCGTATCCCGATACAAATTCATAAACACCGCGCTTCGGTGATTGGCGCTCAAAATGCCTTGTGCATAGGCATCTTGAAGGTAATTCGGAAGTGCGTCGTACACCTTAGAAGGTCCTGGAGCAAAAGTAATCATCGTCTTGCGGTAGTTAGAAAATACTGTACGGCCAGCGCATAGCCGGTTAATCCTAAACCAGCAATCATGCCCACACAGGATTTAGATAGGATACTTTTGTGCCGAAATTCTTCGCGCTTGTACAAATTGGAAATATGGACCTCCACGGTGGGAGTAGTGACTGCAGCCACTGCATCGGATAGAGCTACTGAGGTATGGGTATACCCTCCTGCATTCAGGATAATGCCATCCATAGAAAAGCCTACCTCCTGTATTTTAGAAATCAACTCCCCTTCCACATTGCTTTGGAAATAAGAAAGCTCTACGGCAGGAAATTGTGCTTGAAGCTGACTAAAATAGTTTTCAAACGATTCATTGCCATATACTTCAGGCTCCCTCTTGCCCAGTAAATTTAGGTTGGGCCCATTGATCACTTGGATTTTCATAGGTACATTGAAAAGAATTGCGAGTAAAGGTACCGACTGAAGTCAAGCTTGCCAAAGCTTCCTTCAAGGACTTTTTTGCTTCCGCTCCTTAATGCGGAATAAATAGGCTAGCGTGAATTCTAAATTGGTGGAACTCATCTCAAAAATCCGATCCTGCGATTCAGGATTCGTAAAATCGTAGGCAAATCGCACTTCTGCTGCTAGGGTAGACTTCCCAAAGAGTTTGGAGATCCCGGCACCCCCAGTCAACCCATACATACGTTTGTTGGGCACATCTGCAGGCTGCCCATAGGTTGGAAGCTCTTTCGGAATTGCCCCCGAATATTCCCGAGAAATATCTTCCACCCGCCTCAGCACCCCAAAATGAGGGCCAAACTTCACTTGAAATCTTCCCGATCGTCCTGCAAAAATACTAGCTAAAACCGGAAATTTAAGGTAGGTAAATTCAGTTTGGTTGACTTTCCCGGCATCATTGACTTGCGCAAATCCCAGCGTCAACTGCTGTACATTGAGCTCTACTCCCGCATTTTTTGAATCTAAATACTCCAAAACTACGGCAAAGGAAGGGGCAGCAATCCCTTCTACATTTTTGGAACGGGTACCAGCTGTCGCTTGATAGCTGTACGAACTAGTGGTCACTCCACCTCGAATACCAAGGCTTAGCTGCGCCATAGCGATTGCCGGCAGGAAAAATAGAATTGCCCAAAAAAATAGTTTTGCCATCTCTCCCTCTTCTATTTTTTGTTTAAAAGAAAAGTACCCTGAATAGGTTCACCTGTAACGGTAGTTCCCCTAATTTCTACAACAACAGGACCGCCTGAATCGTTGGAAAAAAAGGAAAGCGAAAGTGCTCCCGATTCAGTCGTTACCAAATAGGGATTCCAATACAGGGTTTGTCGATCATCTCGAGTTTCTGTCAGACTCGTTGATGGATAGGTTCGAGCAACAAAATCATTCGGCACAGGAAATCCTTCAAGAGTATACCTCAACATTCCTTTCCCATTCAAGACCGCTTCTTCTTCCTCCAGATTATCTTTTAGGTAAATGGCAATGACGCCATTTCTTCCTTGATCACCCAACATGGGGACCATTCGAGACACTACTTCCACTCGATCTATATCAAAGGGATTAATGGTCCGTATATTATCTGCTGCAGTAGACATTCCTCCCCCCACGAGCACTATTCCATCTACCATGACTACCGGCTCCATAGAACTTAAGGCCGATGCAGCTCCGCCGCGTAGACGGATACTCTGCTGTCCGGTGCCCCCAACCAAGTTGACTTGGGCACCAGGAATATTTCCAACCAAGCTATTGACCAAATCGGAGGAATTGCCTGTTTTAGTCAATTTTTCACCCTCAATCACAAAGTCAGGATTTCCATAGATGGCTTTTGGAATTGACTTTTCTTGGATGGCTTTTTCATTCCCTGTAGCTTCTACGTTAGTCCTTAAGACAGGTGTGGCTAAGGTAGTCACCTTCGGGAAATATGGGGAGGCAGGCAATACCACAGGAGCTTTTAATGGGTCATTAATTTGTACATTCAAGGGTCTCCCTTTCCGGTCAGCAGCTACAAAACCAAAGCGGAGAGTCCCATAAAACTCCATATCTTCCATCCTGAAATAGCCTTCCGAATTGGAATTCAGTTGAACCATTCCCTGAAACTCATTAACAAAAGCGGTAACTTCTGCCGACAGACCCTTTCCTTTTTCGTCTGTAACTCTCCCCGTGATTGAAAGCCGAGTTTCAATTCCATACTGAAATCGCTCTGTTCCCAAATTTTCAGGGACGGCACTAAGTGCCAAACTAGTTTGTAGGTCCGTTTCACGGGCGATAGGTACCAGCTGCTCTGCATCCCATACCCCAATAGAAAGGTTGGCTGGCGCTGGACGACCATTTTTATCTGTTACAAGCAAACTCAGACTCACTTCTTCTCGGGGTCCAAAATTTTGGGTAGCTGTCTTCAACTGTACCCCACGATTGATCCACTGGTTTACCCCCTCTGATGCAACCACCCGCTTGTAGGGATTTAAAACAGGAAGCGCCTGTATAAAATATTGGTTGGGACCGTAATTCCGCATCCAATTGGTGTAGGCTCGTAAAAAATACCGATCCCCCGAAAGAGAATCTGGAAGCACCAAATCTCCCACAACAATGCCATCCCGAATTGGGAATTTTTTTTCTATAAGTAGGTCACGCTCCTCTGTCAACACTTCCACATGCAGGACTTTACTCAATGCATCTCGCAGGTAGGGATTGCCATAGGCAAAGTACCCTTTGAAAAAAAGTGAGTCCCCCGCATAGTAATAGGGCTTATCCGTATGTAGATACACCTTCTCTTGGTAATTTTTAGCGGATTTCGACAAGTCTTGCAGAAGGATTCCTCTTTCTGCATCGTAATCCAATGGCAATAAATTGGAAATTCGCTTTCGATCCATATCCCCAGAAAAAACAAGGTCCTCGGGGTTCATTACCGTGCCATTCTCTCGAACTCGCAGTTGCCCATTTTTCACTTCCAGCCAAGAGATTGGATAAGGCGCATCCCGATAGGTATTGGCTTGAGCAAATCCCTTTTGGTAGTGAATCTCAATACGCCCTTTGAGCTGCAGTAAGTAATCTCCAGGAGGACTACTTGGTAGTACAAGGGGATCGGCTTTGTAAGGCACTACAGACTTACCCAGTTCGTTGGCAAAGATATCGGACCGCATATTCATGCTTTCAGAACCCCCTGCTTTATCCCCGTACAAGAAAAATCCTTCCTGCTGGTAGTTCCCTTTGATCAAGGAGCGAAATAAATTCATAGGAGACCGACGGTAAATAGCCGCTCTATTTCTTTCCCATAGCTCTACCTGCTCTTTTGAATCTGTTGGCAATAGTTCAAACCGAGCTGCTCCTACAATACGATAGGTGGCAGGCGCGTCAATAAACTCCTTCAGGTTAAAAGTGATCTTGTAACCCAAATAGCGGTTTTCGATTTCAATCGGCTGCTCAGCGCGAGCTACAAAACTTCCTTTTTCGGTCCCCTCGGGAAAATCTATCACCCAGGGATTGAGAATGCTAGTCTGTGTGGCAGCCTCATCTATCCCCAAAAAAAGGCTTTGAAATTTTCGAAGGTCTCGCTCCCAACTTTTATCTCGCGAAGCCTTGACTTCCTGTTCGGACAGCTCCTGTTCCAGTGGGCTCATATTCAAATTCAGGGTAATCGTCCCTCCTGGTTTTAGGGTAATCGTTCTAGTTTGGGCAATGTAACCCAGGAAGGAAAAGCCAATTTCTACCGTCCCTACTTCCAAGCCCGAAAGCGTGAAGTTTCCCTCGAGATCAGTAGCGGTAGAAATGGTAGTATTGTTCACAAAGACCGAACAAAAAGGCAAGGCTTCCCCCGTCTCTGCGTCCTTTACTTGCCCAGTGAGCGTTGCCGTTTGTGCCATACTAGTAAAGGCGCAAAACACAAAGGAAGCGATTAGCAGCAGTTTTTTCACGAGGGAATTCGAATAAGTAGCAGATAGATTATTTTTGCTCGGGCTCCATTGTAGGCTCGTTGAGTACAAAGGTTCCTGAAATAGGTTCCCCAAGTTCTGTAATCCCACGGACTTCTACCAAAATTGGCCCTGATTTTTCGTTAAGAAAAAATTCAATGGGAATAGAAAGCTTTGATCCATCGTTGGTAAGGGTGGGATTCCAATACAAGGTAGGCCGAAATGGTTTTAAATAGGGGTAAAACTTTCTCCTCCCTTCGGTGATTTCAAATGGGAGACTCTCTGCAAATCCTTGCAGCTTAAACAAAGTAAAATTATTTAACTCTTTCTGGCGTTGCTCCCCACTTTTTAAAATTAGAGAGATCACTCCATTTCGACCCAAGTCTCCATACATTGGCACAAGTCGACGGATAACTTCTACCCGCTCTATGTTGAAAATATTTATGCCTTCCAATACCTCATACACAGACCTACCCCCTCCACCTCCTAGGGTTGTTCCTGAAGATCCATTGGAAGGGGCCCCATTGATGAGGACCAGGGGTTCGCCCCCTCTAAAGGACACCCCTACATTAGGAGGAGAACCTACAATCCTCAACCCTGCAACCTGTGCAGACAAGGCATATAAAAATTGGAGGGTAGTCCCTACCAAATTCATCCCTTCTGTGAAGACCACCTTGTCAGGTTCCCCATAAATCATAGGGCCTAGTGAATTTTCCTTTTTTTCTTCCACTACAGCCTCCTCCAGCATGATTTCTCCTTGTTGAAGGGATTGGATAGGACGGATAGCTGCATCGGGCTGTTTACCTCTAGGTACTATCTTTGGAAAAGAGATAGCATTTAAATCCCTTCTGGTGGGATAGGATTTAACATCCAATTGAATGACTCGAATCGGCCTAGCATTTTGGTCGCTTGCCTGCAAAGACACCTCAAAATCGCCAGTAAAATTTGTAGATGGAAAGCGAAAGGTTCCGTCTTCCCCTGATTTAAGCGTCCGTACATCTTCGTATCCATTTATAAATGCCTTGATAGAACCTGGTATAGGGGCTCCGTTTTCGTCCAGAAGTTTACCTGCAAGCTCAAACCCTTTTTCCACAGGATATTCCTCCACTCCAGATTTTCGTTTGGACGGCAGCAAAAGGGACTCCATTCCTTGGTAATCTGGTACATAGACTGCCTGATTGCCGTCCAATACCGACACCGAGAAGTTCGATTTCAACGGTTTTCCCTCTTCATCCAGGGTCAGGATATTGAGCCTAACTTGTTCTCCTGGCTCGTAATTTTGTTTGTCCGAAAAAACTCCAATTTTTTTTGAAGCTGAAGCAATTGGAAAAGGAGCAGGTTGAAACTGATGGGGTAAAATTTGAATAGGTAAAATAAATTCCTCTTGCTCATAATTGAGCCCCCAAGCAGTATATGCACGAAGGTAAAAATTACCCGTTTCTGTCAAATCAGGAAGGGAAAGATGCCCCTGGGCAACTCCCCCCTTGATTTCCACAACCTGATGAATCCACTCGTAGCCTGTCTCATCGACTAGCTCCAGATGCAGCACCTTACTTAGCTCCTCTGCCATCAAAGGGCTTCCATAAAAAAGGTAAGCTTTGAAATAAATATTTTCTGCTGGCCAGTAATGCTTCCGATCGGTATGCAAATAGATTCGTTCTTGCATCACTAGGTCATTTTTTTCCAGGTTAGCCAGTTTGGTCATGCGATCCGCATTGAAATTGGCAGGTACCCCAAAAATTGGATTTTGGTTTAAGAATACCCCTCCCAAAACCAATTGGTCGGATGACACAGGGCTGCCGTTGAGGTGAACGAGCAGTTTCTCCCCGCTGTAATCCAGGCTCCCTTGTGATCCCCCTACCAAATTTACCTCCAAGGGTTTGGTGAAAGAAAGTTGGTAAACTCCTGGCTGGGAAGTAAAAGCCACTTCTGGGTTTGCCGGAGTGGAGAAGTCTGTTGTTTTTCCTTCCATCAACTGCGCGATGTAATTGGTAGGGCTAGACCGATACGCTTTCAAGCGAGCGGCCTTTCTTCCTTCTTCCAAATGCTCCTCTTTGGGCAATTCAAAATATACGTAGGTCAAGGATGGAGGGGTGGAGGAATCTAAAGCAAAGGGGTCAAAATACACCGAAATCAGGTAGCCCGTTTCTAGATTGGAAAAAAATAAGGGCTCGGTTGCATGCACCCGGTAAGATTTATTTTGTTGTTCCTCAAAAATCAGCTTATCTGGATTTAAAAATTGAATTTGCTCTCCTGCCAACCCATCCCCTACAAAGACTTCCTTCAATTCTTTTGTCAGCTTGTTGATTTTGGATTTGGACAAATCAGAAGCCGTGAAACTAGAATTTCCTTGCTTGTTGAGACGAATGGAAAGCTGGATTGAAATTCCTGCTTTGACCTGAATCTCTTGGCTAAACTTTTCCCAGCCTAGACCTCGAACCTGCAGCTCCCAGGTCCCTTCAGGAAGGTTTGTAAGTTGAAAATTGCCGTTTTCATCAGAAAAAGCTTGAAAGGTAGTGTTTGGGATAAACACATGAATCTCTGGAAGGGGGGAAGCTGTGGCGCTAGAGACAATCGTTCCTCCCAAGCGTCCAGTTTGTGCAAGTAGCGAAGATGAAAGAAAATTCAACAGAAAGAAGCTCATCGATAGGAATAGCGGGAGGAGCTGAATTTGACTGCCCTTCCTACTAGTCCTTGAAAATTGACTGCTTATTGAAAATTCTCCTTGGTGTACCATGTGGTTTTACTTATTTATATCAAAAAATAGAATCCCCTATAACCACTAAAGCCTCTGTTAAAGAAGCTTTTGTGGGGAGTTCAGGACTCAATCTTGAATCTGATCCTCTCGCTCTTGTAGTTTTTTATCGGCCACATTCTTATTTAGAAAGGCATTGATCGCCTCGATAGGAAGGCTGGAAGAGATCTCCCCGAAGGAATTGATTTCCATTTTGAACCCTTTCAATTCCTCGTGTACGCGGGGCTCTTCTTCTTTTTTCTTCTTTTTAGTCATCTCAGTCTACAGTTGCTAGCGTATCTAACGCAAATCGAATTCTTTTGGCTACCTCTTGCGGACCTAAAATCGCAAAAACTTCCATCAAATCTGGTCCAGCACCTAGCCCGGTGACTGCCAGTCGAACAGCCTGCATGACTTTTCCAAGTTTGATTCCTGAAGCTTCTGCTGAACTTTCCAAAAGTGCTTTGGCTGCTGTCCCATCAAAGGGAGTGGCTACTCCCGATTCCAATGCGCCTGCATAGGCTTGAAGTAGGGTGACGGCATCGGTATTCCATTTTTTGGCTGCTACCTCTGAATCAAAGTCGCTAGGTGCCTGATGTAGAAACTGGCTATCTTTCCAAAAGTCCCCTGGCAAGGTGACCCGATCTCGAAGTAGGGAGACGATGGCTCCCGCTTTTTCTTGAGAAAGTGTGGTGCCAGCTGCTAGGGCATCCTGCTGCAGGTAAGCGATCAAGTCTTCCTGAGTTTTACTCCGCAAGTAATGCTCGTTAAACCACTTCGCTTTGGCAATGTCAAATTTAGTTCCTGATTTACCTATGCGTTCGATGGAGAAGGCTTCTACAAGTTCCTCTAAAGAGAAAATCTCCCGCTCATCCCCAGGGTTCCAGCCTAGGAAGGCAAGGAAGTTGAGCAGTGCATCGGGCAGATAGCCTGTTTCACGGAAGCCACTTGACTTTTCTCCTGTAAATGGATCTATCCAATTGAGTGGAAATACTGGAAACCCCAATTTATCTCCATCTCGCTTGGAGAGCTTGCCATTGCCATCCGGCTTAAGGAGCAGGGGCAGGTGGGCAAACTGGGGCATGGTCTCCTCCCAGCCAAAAAACCGGTACAAAAGTACATGTAGGGGAGCCGATGGGAGCCATTCTTCTCCACGGATTACATGGGTGATGCCCATGAGGTGATCATCCACAATATTGGCCAGGTGGTAAGTCGGCATACCATCAGATTTCATCAAGACCTTGTCGTCTAAGGTACTGGAATGTACCAGAACCCAATCGCGGATTAGGTCCTGAAAGCGTACCTCTTCTTTGAGGGGAAGCTTTGCACGAATGACATAGGGATCTCCTGAAGCCAATCGCTCCTTTACCTCTTCAGGGGAGAGGGTCAAGGAATTTTTCATTTGGGTTCGGGTAATGCTGTTGTACTGGGGCTGTACCACTCGTGCAGCAGTCAAGCGCTCGCGCATGGCTTCTAATTCTTCGGAAGAATCAAAAGCGTAGTAAGCATGTCCTTTTTCCACCAAGTCCAAGGCATAGCTCATGTAGCTCACCTTGCGCTCAGACTGTCGGTAGGGCCCCACCTCTCCTGGCTTCCAGGGGCTTTCGTCCGGGGAGATCCCCATCCAGGCTAGGGCTTCTTGGATGTATTCTTCGGCACCTGGCACAAAGCGGGTTTGGTCGGTATCTTCGATGCGGAGGAGAAACTTGCCTCCCATTTTTCGGGCAAAAAGGTAATTGTAGAGGGCAGTGCGTAGCCCTCCAATATGGAGAGCTCCAGTGGGGGAAGGAGCAAATCGTACGCGAACTTCTTTGGTCATGGGAATCGGTGGCTTCTAAGCCCACAAAGATAGGAATTTGTTCCTGACCTTTGAGGGCTTTCAGACCTCGAAGGTCT
>JANQWS010000084.1 GCA_030729785.1 Algoriphagus sp.
GTTCTTGGGTTTGTGCTTGGCTAAGTGTGGCGCAAGCCAAAGCCAAAAAGAGAAGTAGGTGTTTTTTCATAGAGTTAAGTGCTAACAGATAGGAATATTATGAGATTTTCACAACACCACAAAACCGTACAAAGCAAACGCTACAAAAAACAGGGGGCAGCAGGTAAATAATTCAACCGGTTTCCAGAAAAGAAAAAGGAAAAGGAGGAAAAGAAACAGGTTAGGGAGGAAGCTTTCAGGCAACTACACTGGCAAACCTGTAGAAAAGGGAAATTGGTAAGACTAAGGTTGTAAGCGCAACTAGGCTCGAGTTGACTGATCAAAAAAGCTATCTAAAAGCGTCTTAGCAAAGGAACACCAAAACCTACTTTCGCTCTTTATTTGAAAAATAAATCAAGGACCCAAGCCCTTGAAAAAGAAGAATGACCCAAACCCAACCTGTATTTACCTGCCTCGGTTTTTGGAAATTCTTTTTGTTGATGTCGTAAAGCGCATAGATGATGGCACAAATATTTAAGGCGAATAGTAGTCCAATTACAATTTCCATAAGCCGTAAAGGTTAATCCGTTTAGAGGAATGATCTGACTAGTTCTTTACTTTTCCCTAGGATTTTTCTGTGATTCGGTAATCCCCTTTTTCTCGAAATACCAAACTAATCCATGTGTACCAATTAAAAGAACAAAGGCAACAAACGGATTGTAAAACAGCACTGCGAAGCTTCCTGCATAAAGAATTAATCTTAAATAGATATGCATAGGGATTTAAATTAAGCGCTATTTCATCTTGAACAAGCGGCTGAATGACCGTAAATTAATTTAAAATTTATGATTATCCGCAATCATGCCAGTAGCACAGTTCCCCTATTTAAAACATGCGGATAATCGTTGACAGACCACAGTCAACGGTCCACAGCTCACCTAATTGAACCTCAAACCTTATTTTATTTGGTTAGTGGTGAAAAAGCGGATAATCATATTAAAATTAAAGAAACTTACAAAAGGCCTGTCAGAATTAAAATCTGACAGGCCTTCAACTTTTTATTTTTTATCCCTACTTCTTCTGGTACACCACTTTACCTCCCACCACGGTCAACTGCACCTTGGCTTGAAGAATTTCGTCTTCCGGGATTTCCATGATGTTTTTGTCGTATACGGTGAAGTCAGCGGCCTTGCCCGCCTCGATGGAGCCTTTGAAGTTTTCCTCAAACTCCGCATAGGCACCATCCAAAGTATAGGACTTCAAGGCCTGATCACGAGTCATTTTTTGGTCTCCTTCGTAGCCCCCTTCCGGTAGTCCTTGGAGGGTCTTGCGGGTGACGGAAGCATAAAAAGAAGGGAGTGGATCTACGGGCTCTACCGGAGCATCGGTGCCGTTGGCAATGCGTGCACCAGTCTTAAATAGACTTTGCCATACATAAGCCCCATCGATGATGCGCTTCTCTCCTAGCCTTCCGATGGCCCAAGGGCGGTCGGAACTCAAGTGGATCGCCTGCATGGCGGCAATTACACCCAGCTTTCCAAAGCGTGGGATATCGTCAGGATGCAAGTGCTGGGCATGTTCGATGCGGAAGCGATGGTCTTTTGCCTCGGGAAACTTAGTAAGCGCTGCTTCGTATCGGTCCAAAATCTCCTGGTTGGCACGATCGCCAATGGCATGCGAACAAACCTGAAACCCAAGCGGCAAGGCTTTCTCAGATACCTCTGTCACCACCGACATGGGCAAGGTCTCGTGCCCACGGTGGCCCGGCTTGTCTGAATAGTCTTCCAACAACCAGGCACCCCAAGGGCCTAATGCTCCATCGCAATTGAGTTTGATGGAGCGCACGGTCACCCAGTGATTGGGATCGATCATCGGCCCTTTTTTATACCAGGCTTCCAACAAGTCTGGCTGTCTACCAGTCAGCATGATGTACATGCGGGCGGTTAACTTGCCCTCTTTTTGAAATTTCTGTACCAAGTCGATGACCTCCTGTCCGGAACCCGCATCGTGAAAGGATGTGATCCCCTTTTCTGCAAGTTCTTGCAGCGCTAGAGTCAAGGCCTCCTCATTTTTTTCTGGGGTAGTTTCAGGGATCAATTTGACCACTAATGCTGAAGCACGCTCTACGAGCACCCCAGTAGGATTACCGAGCTCGTCGCGTAAGACTTCTCCGCCCTCCACTTCTTGGGTGGGCGTTTCGCTGCGCAAAGGGGTGATACCCGCTAGCTCCATCGCCTTTTGATTCACAAACGAGGCATGCCCAGAGGCGTGCGCGAGGTAAACAGGATTGTTGGGGCTCACTGCACTGAGTGCTTCGTGCGTTTGAAAGCCTTTGACGGTCTTTTCGGGCATTTTGAGCCACTTGTCCTGGTGCCATCCCCTGCCTGTAATCCAGTCTCCTGGCTTGGCAACGGCGGCGGCCTCCCCTACTTTTTGGATCAATTCCTCGTAGGTCTTCACTCCCATCAAGTCAATTTCCAGTTTGTTGTAGCCTATTCCCATCAGGTGGGCATGGGATTCAATGATTCCTGGAGTCATCGTCTTTCCGGCTAAATCTATCACCTCTGTGTCGCTGCCAACAAATTTTTGGATTTCTTCAGTAGTACCCACGGCCAAAATAAGTCCATCCTTGACCGCAACAGCCTCTACTTTCGGATTGGCTTCGTCTACGGTGTAGACAATTCCATTGATAAACACTTGGTCGGCCGGATCAGGACCTGCTTGGCAACTCCAAAGAAGGAGGCCTACAAAAAAAGAATAGAGAATTGTTTTCATGGGTTGGTATTTGAATACCGAAACTACCTTATTTGATTTATGTTGGCAAGTCATTCAAAGAATAACAGGCCAACGGCTAACAGACCACAGTCCACGGCGCAGCGAATCGAACTTCGTGCCCTATTTTCTTTCGTCAGGGAAAATAAATTGAATGTGCCTATCGAATAAAATCTGCGGTTTTTTTCCATACCGATCTGCGTAAAAAAATCCTTCAAATCACCCCCTCCACAGACAACAGACCACGGCTCGCTTACTTGAACCAAAAGTCTTATTTTCCATGGGGATTGCTAAAAAAAAGTGGGAATCCATACGATTTAAATCTGCGTAATTTTTCTCCAAAAATCGGCGTGAAAAAACCCAGAAGAGCAAGAATAAAATTAACGCTCCTTACCTCACCCAGATTTTTTGGACGACCGTCTGCTTGTCCTCGGTTTGCAACTGCAAAAAATACATGCCTGGCGCCAGATTTGGGATATCCACCAGCACCGCTCTTCTTGCAGGAAGTAGTATTTCAGAAAGCAGCACCTGACCAAGCGCAGAAACCAACCGCCCAGTAGCAGGCACACTAGACACAATTTGGAAGGAACCAGAACTTGGATTTGGAAAGGCGGTGACGCTAAATTCTCCTGCTGAATCTCCATCGGTACTAGCTGCACTGAGGTAGAGCAGCCCTCCTCCGCGAGTACCTAGTATCAAGTCGTCTTCCTCGCCTAGACTTGACTTGACTACTGCAAGCCAGTTGGAGCGACCCAGTCTCAGCGGCAAGTACTGATTTTGAATCCGAACCAATACCTCTTCTCGAACGGGAGCATTCAGAAAATCTCTGATTCGGAAAATTCTGCCCGTTTGATCTACCGAATACAAAACAGGGCTTTCTCCGCTACGTATCGTTACATTCAGATTGCGGCTACCAGGATTGTCTTGAAAACCTAAAAAATTGCTCGCCACTAACTGAACCGATCGAGCGGTCAAGTCCACTTCGTATTGGGTCAAGCTGCCATTTTGAGCGGCCACCAAGAGCTGATCTTTCCCTTGGTGCCCATACAGGGTCAACTGGTCTCCAGTCCTCAAGGACAGTCCCTTTAGGGCAAATTCCCCCCAATTTACCCCCTCTCGTTTGAGCAAAACAGGAGCCGGTACGCCCGTACTGCTGGTGCGGGTTCCCAGCACCCAAAGGTGCTTTTCCTTGGAAACGGAGGTGTAGTCCAACAGGGTCAAATCCAGGAGATTGAGTTCGGAAAGCCCCAAGTAATCTTCTTCTACCAGTTCCAGTTGCGTTCCAGTGTACCGCATTCGGTAGGCTTGACCCAGGACTTTGGTTCCCTTTTTTCCATTGGCAGTCACAAGGAGTTCACCTGAAAAGGAAGTCCCACTAAAAAATGGGCGTGTATTTTCCCCTAAATCCAGCACTTGATTCTGGAGGATGGGAAGCATTTTGCCGGTACCCTTTTCCAATCGGACTATAGATTGAGCAAAATCAACACCAAAAGGTGCTGCGGTTTCGTTTGTATTCAAACTTACAATCAGGGATTCCTCCAAATACTGTCCTGCATGGAAGCGAGGAAACTCTGGTAAAGACCCGAACCCCGGTAACTCCTTAGAAAAGGAGGCGAATTTCGGGTTGCTGCTAGTGCCCTCGTTGGGTAAAAAATAAAGGGTAGTGCATTCCTCACGTCCCATGAGCAGGTCTGGGATGCCGTCACCCGTAAAATCTCGGTATAGCAAACTATGCCCCCCTGCATGCTGTACTCGGGCTTGGTCTAAAGGAGAAGCGGGTGTGGCGAGAGTTCTTCCGTCGCAGGTCAACCCGAAACTAATCTGCCCACAACCGCAAAACTCAAAACCACCCCAGTGCCGAATAGGAAAAGCAAAGCCATCGATATCCGGACTACCCTTGCGTTCGATAGAGGTATTGCGGTAGTATTCCAGGTAGTCCCCGACGGCAAAGTTGAAAAGAAGCAAGTCCAAATCCCCATCCCCATCCAAGTCTTGGAGGAGGGGCGTGTCCAGGTTATTGGCAGGAATGTTATTGGCTCCCTCCAAGCGCAAGAAATTCTGAGCTATGGTCCAGGAAATCTGACTTCCCGAGGAAGTATTGCGGTAGGCTTTTATGCCGAGTGCGGTAGACGTAAAGAGGTCTTTTTTCCCATCTCGATCAAAATCCGCCAAGACCAAAAATCCACTCACATCTGTCGGAAAAAAGTAACTGAGTTCGGGCCGAATGAGGAACTGCTCCCCTTTTTTCTCAAAAACCTGGAGTTGCCGCGAATTGATGTCCCAAACCACCCATTCCTCTTTTCCATCCCCAGTAAGGTCAATCGTTTGGATCTGGGCGGAATTGATTCCTAGCGAAAACCCATTCGATAGCACTTGCCCCTTCAAACGAATGGTTTTGCCCTGATCCAATTCCACTACCTTTTGCCCAAGCAGTGGTGTGGCAATCCATATCAAAATTAGGACAAGAATTTTTCGCATAGTGAGGGTGAGGGGTGCATTCGCTTAAAATAAAACGAATCGCTCAGTACAAAGATGCTTCGATTGCGTTATTTTGTGACAAATATTTGAAAAAAATGAACCTGGACACGCTCTACTCCCTCTTTCTTAGTAGCACTGGTGTAAGTACGGATACTCGGAAAATTGATTCTGGGAATCTCTTTTTTGCCTTGAAAGGGCCAAACTTTGATGCAAACACCTTTGCACCAACGGCCTTGGAGATGGGTGCTTCAGCAGTGGTGGTGGATGACCCTGCTGTGATTCCTGCAGGGGATACCCGCTATTTTTTATGCGAGGATGTCTTGAGCACCTTGCAGCAGCTGTCCACCTACCACCGAAGAAAATTTGACATTCCCGTAATTGGCTTGACGGGCTCCAATGGAAAAACGACCTCGAAGGAACTTTTGCACAGCGTGCTGAAGCATAGATTCAATACACTAGCTACGATCGGCAACCTCAACAACCATATCGGTGTACCGCTGACACTCCTACGCCTGCGCCCCGAGCACAAGATTGCCATCATCGAGATGGGAGCAAACAAGCAGGGGGATATTGAAGAGCTTTGCTTGATTGCGGAGCCCACCCACGGCTGCATCACCAATATTGGAAAGGCCCACTTGGAAGGCATGGGGGGTCCTGCGGGAGTCTTGAAAACCAAAACAGAGCTGTTCCAATTCCTAAAGAGTCACCAGGGAACGGTATTTATCAATACCCAGGACCCAAATTTGGCTCCGCTGATTGCTCGATTTGAAAACCCAGTGACGTATCCTGCTCCAGGGGATTTCTGTGCCATTCAATTTCATGGAGCCGATCCCTTCGTAGCATTTTCAGTTCCTGGAGTAGCAGGCACGCATGTCAGTTCGCTTGTGGGGGAATACAATTTTGGAAATATCGCCAATGCGCTGACTATGGGTGCCTACTTTGGTGTTCCGATGGCGGATGCCGTTCGTGGGATTTTGGAATACAGTCCAGAAAATATGCGTTCCCAGCTCATAGAAAAGCGCAGCAATGTGATTGTCTTGGATGCTTACAATGCCAATCCATCCAGTATGGAGGTGGCTATCCGCACCTTTGGTAAGATGACGGGGAAGAAACACAAAATGGTCATCCTAGGAGACATGTTTGAATTGGGCGACTATGCGGAAGAAGAGCACCGCAAGTTGGGTAAGCTCGTGAGTGAATTTGCCTTTGACAAAGTCTGCTTTACCGGAAAATTGATCGTGTCCGCTCTGGAAACTGCTCCTTCGGCCTTGTATTTTCCAGACCCTTTTTCCTTCCGCAACTGGCTCCAAGACAGCAAATTGGAAGATTACCTGATTCTGATCAAGGGAAGTCGAGGCATGAAGTTGGAAACACTGGTGGAGTTTATTTGAGAAAGCTCCTCGAAATTTACAATTTCGTGGCTCTATCCACCGATGTTCACATCGAATCAGGGGATTGAAAATCCTATGATAGGAGCTCGATACGCCGCGGCGCATCGAGCAGCACTAGAATGCCCACTGCATACCTAAACTGACCCAACGTTTAAATTAAAAAGTAAGTTAGTTTATGAACTCCTTGACCCGTTCTTAGTTCTAGCTCTGTACTTTAGTCTTTAACGTTTTCTATCCCTCCTACCATGCGTCCCTACTTAGATTTTCTATCTGCCTTGAGTGAAAACAACCACAAAGATTGGATGGATACCAACAAGAAGTGGTACCTAGACACGAAGGCCACCCTAGTAACCGACACGGAAGTGCTGCTAAAAACCATGGTAGAATTGGAGCCGAGCCTAGCTTCCTTCAAGGCCAAGGATTGCCTGTTTCGACAAAATAGGGACGTGCGCTTTTCTGCCAACAAAAATCCCTATAAAACCAATTTCGGAGTGTACTTTTCTCCGGGAGGCAAGAAATCGCCAGGACCAGGGTACTACCTTCAAATTCAACCTGGAAACTCATTTCTGGCTGGAGGAATTTGGATGCCTGAAGCGGATACGCTAAAAAAAATCCGAAAGGAAATCGACTTCAGTGGAGCCGATTTGGAGCGAATTGTAGAAAATCCTGACTTCAAAAAACTTTTTTCTAGTTTGGAAGGGGAAAAACTCAAAACCTGCCCTCGAGATTACGAAGCCACCCACCCCTACATCGAGTACCTCAAACTAAAAAGCTTTACGGTATCGCATCCCATCTCTGACCATGCGGTACGCACGGGTGCATTTATTCATTTTGCAGGGGAAGGTTTTCGGCAAATGAAACCCTTTATCGACTTTCTGAGCCAGGCCTTGGAAGAGGTGGAAGATGGGTCTGGATTGCTATGAATCCAAACTAGGAAGTTAAGGGAATCCTTCGTGACTCTCCAAAATCTACCTACCTTTGCGACATGGTAGATTTCAAACAAATTCTTTCGGTTTCCCTTATCCTTTTTTCTGTCATTGACATCCTGGGATCCATTCCCATTATCATCAACTTACGGAAAAAAGTAGGTCACATTCAGTCCGAAAAGGCTACGATCGTTGCGGGCATTTTAATGGTCGCCTTTCTTCTGGTAGGAAAATCCATCTTGAATCTATTTGGGATTGGAGTAGAGGATTTTGCGATTGCAGGAGCCTTGATCATCTTCGCATTAGGTGCAGAGATGATCTTAGGAATAGAGTTGTTCAAACCGGACCCCAATGCAACTGCAAGTGCTTCCATTGTTCCCATAGCCTTTCCGCTTATTGCTGGTGCAGGGACCCTTACTACCATTCTGACCTTAAAAGCTGAGTTTGAGCAGATCAACATCGCAATTGGAATCCTACTCAACTTGATTTTTGTGTATGTCGTATTAAAAAGTACCTCTTGGCTGGAGGAGAAACTTGGGAAAACAGGGGTGGATGTTCTACGTAGAATATTTGGAATCATCCTCTTATCTATTGCTGTAAAAATCTTCAAGACCAACGCTTTCCCATTAGTTGGAGAATGAACAATTTGGATTTCGCATTTTTTAATTTCTTTGTAGGATGATTGTCATTTTTACCGATGGGGCCGCCAAAGGCAACCCAGGTCCAGGGGGCTATGGGGCTGTGTTAAAATTTGCACAGCACCGGAAGGAACTTTCGGAGGGATTTCGGTTGACCACCAACAACCGCATGGAACTGCTGGCTGTCATCCGTGCACTACAAGAAATCAAGACTACCGAGTATCCCGTTCAGGTCTATTCAGACAGCAAATACGTGGTGGATGCTATTGAAAAAGGCTGGCTATGGTCTTGGCAGAAAAAGGGGTTTAAGGACAAAAAAAATCCAGACCTCTGGCTTCGGTACATTCCTCTCCATCTCAAGTTCAAGCCCAAATTCCATTGGATCAAAGGGCATGCCGGTCACCCTGAAAACGAGCGCTGTGATCAGCTTGCTGTTGCCGCGGCAGAAGGAAAGAACCTCCACGCCGATACGGGTTACGAGGAACAGCTCGGGTAAATTATTTCTTACAAGCGATCTATTGTCACTAAAGGAACATCCTTTCTGCCTAACTCTTTCAGAGGCTGGTGCGCTACTTCGGGGTACAACCATCCCTCCTCGGTCAATTCCCATAGCAGTGGAGCCAAATTCTGCACGGCTGCTTTACAACCCTGGACAATGGCCCCCATCTTTCCTGTCTGCTTGGACAACAGAGCCTCATTTTCAATCTCAAAAGGTCCTGTAAATCCTTTCTCTCGCACTAAACCTACAAAAGCTCTCCAATCCATAGAATCCCCTAATCCAAAACCAGGCAGGGTAGCCTCATAATGGTGACGATCCCAGGGATTTTTGCTAGACGTGATCCCCACTTTTTCTGCCCATTCGGGCCGAATGGCTTGGACAGGATACATGTTGCCCCAGTAGGGGTCGGATACGTTTCGCGTAGATTTAACATGAATTCTTCGTACTCGAGCCATATCTGTATGTCGAATTACTTCTAGCGGACTCGTATGCTGCCATATATCATGGGAGGGGTCGTAAATCTCTCCATGATTTTTCTCGGGCACGAGCTCGTACATGAGTTTGCGAGCAGCCAGCACTCCAGATAGGTTGTTGAAGGTACCCGTGTATCCAGAACTCCTCCAACCTTCCATGGGACAGTTTTCATAGACCACGGTTACTCCTAAACTAGCTGCATAGCGGATAATCGGACCAAAAATCCGCTGGTATTCCAACAGGTTTCTCTCAAAACCTCCCTCCTGGTTACCTAACTCATGGTTGTAACCTACAAAGGAACCTACCGTGATGTCGTTTTCATCGCCTCCAAGTAGATAGGCCATACGAATCAAGCGGAGCAGGTGATTTTGATTGTGGATCTGCTGAGTGGGATCTCCACCAATCAGGTTTTCAAAAGCTCCCAAGGAAAGTCGAAGTCGGGCCTGATTAAACTTTTCAAGAAGCAGTTGGGCTTCTACCGGACCAAAGTTCTGGTAATCCAAATGGGTAGCTACAAAGTCATTGCGTGTGCCATCCTTCCGGAAAACACATAAATCCAAGCCTTGAACGCCAATTTGTAGGGCTTTATCGATTGTCTCCTCCAAACCGAGTTGATCAAAAGCGGAGGTCATGATCCAAATGGGATTTGCCATAGAAAAGAGATTTAATCGAAACATACGCAATCCCTTGGAAGGAAAAAAGTGACGCTAACTTACTCGGAGTCCTGTTTTTCTGAGTAGCGCTTCCTAAGCACGATTTTTTGTTTCTGTCGGTCCCACAAGGCTTGTGCTAGATCTGAGGCAAGGAGCTCTGGTGGTGATTCAGCTAGGATTTTTTTGAGGAGGTTTTCTGACAGATCGATGCGGTAGCAAATTTGAAGAAGTCGTTCCAAGTTTTGATCTAGAAGCTGCCGCACAGCCCGTGTAAGTAGAGATACCGCCTTGGCTTCATCAAACCCCTCCTCAGGTGCTGGGAGTGAAAGCTCTTGGTTGACTAGCGCGTAGGTTTCTTCGGTCAGCGAATTCATAATACAAGATAAAAAAAGCCCCGTAGACTCGGGGCTGTAACTTAAGCTTCTTTTTCGGTATCTGTGGTTTCCTGAAACACCTCAGGGCAATTCTTATGAATGAGCAAGTACCAAGCATTGAGTTTTTTGATGTCAGACACGTACACACGATCCTGATCAAATTCGGGTAGCACAGATTTTAAGAATGCACGCAACTCCGCATCGGAGGCAGTGACATCTACTCCTGTATCTCCTTGGTAGGTGGCATCGATTTTTTTCATAACCGACTCCAAAGGTGCTGCGCCTTCTTCAGTGAGCGTGTAAATCGATATATCACTTAGTACGGATACCCGCATAGACATGCCGGCTACCAACTTGGATTTTTTCTCATCTAAGGCTTCCAAAATCACTCCTGAACGGGTAGGTTTAATGATTTTGTACAAGCCTGGCTTTCCAGCAACGGATGCAATGTCTTTAAAATTCATAGGGGGTTAATTCTTTCGGGGACAAATATAAGCGATTCTACCGAGTTCAACGCTGGGATTCATATTCAGCAACTAGCTCTGTGATGTACTGGACCACTGCTTCCTTCCCTTGTCCCTTCTCGGCAGAGGTGACAAAGTAATCGGGAGTATCTCCAAAAATCTCAACCAGCTTGTTTAAAAAGGCTTTGACATTCCGATCAGTTTGGGTTTTGGATTGTTTGTCTGCTTTTGTAAAAGCGACTATAAAAGGAACATCCTCCTCCCCGCACCAGTTTAGAAATTCCAAATCGATGGTTTGAGGCTCCAAGCGGCTATCAATCAAGACAAAAACTCCACAAAGATTTGCACGTGTGGTTAGGTATTCACTAATCATTTTCTCCCACTTCACCTTTTTATCCTTGCTGACCTTTGCAAATCCGTAGCCTGGCAAATCCACCAAAAACCAACGATCGTCAATGGTGAAGTGATTGATGAGCTGCGTCTTGCCAGGCTTTTGGGAGGTTTTTGCCAGTTCCTTCACTCCAGTAAGCATATTGATCAAGGAACTCTTTCCAACATTGGACCTGCCGATAAAGGCAATCTCTGCTCGATCGGGTTTGGGGCATTTGGAAAGATCACTGTTGCTAATTAAAAAAGTGGCTTTACGCATCATATCTTATTTCTTGACAACAAAAATAGGGGTTTATTTTGGAAGCATCTTGGCCAAAGGCCTACAACAATTTTCTATTCCTCGGGTTTGTATCGTAATATTGCCCTACTAAAGTAAAATTCACATGTCCGTCGTTCCCTACAAAGATAAGCAAGACCCTAAAAAAGCGCAGGTTGCTGAAATGTTTAACAGCATCAGCCCCAAATACGATTTACTGAATCATGTGCTCAGCTTGGGAATTGACATCATTTGGAGAAAAAAAGCGGTTCGTCAACTGCAGAAAGACGGTCCAAAATTGATCCTAGACATCGCTACGGGAACAGGCGATTTTGCCATTGAAGCATTGGCCTTACATCCAGACAAGGTCATTGGGGTAGATATTTCGGAGGGCATGCTTTCCGAAGGGCGTAAAAAAATGGTCAAGCGAGGCTATCAGGATAAAATCGAGATGCTCTTGGGAGACTCCGAGGGGCTACAATTTGAAGACAATAAATTCGATGCAGTCATCGTTTCTTTTGGAGTTCGGAACTTTGAAAATCTGGAAAAAGGGCTGGCAGACATGTACCGCGTGTTGAAACCAGGAGGAAAGACTGTTATTCTTGAATTTAGCAAGCCGAAGGCATTTCCGATGAAACAAGCCTATGGGTTCTATTCAAACGTGATTCTTCCACAAATCGGTAAAATTGTATCCAAAGACAATTCTGCCTATACTTACCTTCCAGAATCCGTAGCAGCTTTTCCAGATGGAGAAGATTTTCTATCAGTGTTAAAGAAAGTAGGCTTCAAAAGCACCCTATGCAAACCACTCACTTTTGGCATCAGCTCCATATATGTAGGACAAAAGTAATTGTCCTCAGCCTATTGTTAGGGTGTATAGTTGCTAATAGTAATGCCCAAGGTTACTTTGGATTGACCAACAATTCAGGCTCGGACGATAAGCTGGTTTCCTATGGTTTTTTTCTTGGTGCCCATACTGCTAGTTACCAACTTCGGTATTCTCCAGAATTTTTAGATCCAGCCCAGACTACGAACACGACTATTCATTCGCTATTCCCAAAATTTACCCCAGGATTTTCTCTGGGATTTATAGGTATTTTTCGTTTTCACGATCAGGTAAATTTAATTTTTACCCCAAAAATCGGTTTTTACGAATACAAAGTCGATGTGAATTACTTGGATGGAACTGCAGCAAATTTCCCAAACAGTGACCCAGCTGCAGCCTTACCCAACTTAGGTTACCGAACAGAAGAATTGGTCAATGAGGCTACTATGGTAGAACTTCCGGTCGTATTTAAGTACCGATCTATGCGATTCAACAATACGCGAATGTTTTTTGTGGCAGGAGGAAGTTACCTGTTCAACACTAAGGCACGTGAAGAAATTAATTTAGACCCCATCGTCACTGCAAGCAGAGACTTTACTGTTGAAGCAGGAATGGGATTTGAGATCTACTTCAAGTACTTCAAGTTTGCTCCTGAGATACGGTTTTCACACGGCATTAACAACCTTTACATCCCTTCCGATAACAGTCCAGATATCAAGAATGCCATTTCCTCTCTACGTCGAAAGGGAATTAGTATCTTACTCAATTTTCAGTAGTTTTCAACGGTCGACGGTCCATGGTCCACCGTAGGTCGTAGTTCTCTAGCAGAATTTGCTGTGAATGAACCTCCAAATTGACCAGCAATTCGTTGTCGTCTGTGAACCGTCGACCGTGGACTTTATCAAATTTCTTTTTTTATCTCGGATGCCTTTATCTATTTTAAACGCATGAAGCCGAGTACCAAAACCGAAATCCTTGCTGGAGTCAGTACCTTTTTAGCCTGCTTTTATATCATTATCGTCAATCCAGCGATCCTTTCGGTTACAGGGATGCCCTTCTCGGCCGTAGTTACAGCAACGGTATTGGTATCATCCTTTGGTAGCTTGATGATGGGACTCTATGCCAGAAACCCCATCGTAGTAGCCCCAGGCATGGGGATCAATGCCTTTTTTGCCTATACTGCTGTCTTGGGCTTTGGCCTGACTATTGAAGAAGCTTTGGGAGCAGTATTTTGGTCCGGGATTTTATTTCTACTCCTTTCCTTATTCAATACTCGGGAAAAAATCATCCGCGCCATTCCCAGTTCCCTCCGCCATGCCGTCTCCGCAGGCATTGGATTATTCATCTGTTTTATCGGCTTTCAAAACGCCCATTTTATTGTTGCCAATCCCGCTACTTTAGTGAGCATGTCCTCCTTCAAGGACCCGACAACGCTCACTTTTCTTGCGGGACTGCTCTTCACAGGAGTATTGACTTTACGAAAAGTTCCAGGAGCCCTCCTATTTGGAATCGCTTTTACCACCTTGCTCGCCTGGCCGATTGGACGCTGGTGGGGAGATGCCACAGCGGTTTCTGGCGGAGTAGCTACTTTAGTCAACTATACCGGAATTTTCGCTTGGCCAGACTTTAGTTTGGTGGGAAAAGCTGACCTAATCGGCTCCTTGCGCTATAGCTACCTGCCAGTGATTTTTGTATTTACCTTTACGCTCTTGTTTGATGGGATTAGTACCTTCGTCGGCTTGGCAGAGGCATCCGGACTCAAAGATGCAGAGGGTAATCCCCAAAATATGCAAAAATCCTTACTTACGGATTCCTTAGCAACACTTGTGGCAGGTTTGGTAGGCAGTAGCTCGGGTACCGCTTACATCGAGTCAGCAGTGGGTATCTCCGCTGGCGGAAGAACAGGACTCACCGCTATTACCGCAGGGCTTCTTTTTATCCCTTTCTTATTTTTCTCTCCTCTGCTCTCCATAATTCCGGCTATTGCAAGTTCCATCGCCTTGGTCCTGGTGGGTTCCTTTATGATCTTACCCCTCACCCAAATCAATTGGAAAGATCCAGAAGAAGCCCTTCCCTCCTTTTTAACCCTAGTACTCATCCCCTTTACCTACAGTTTGTCCATCGGTATCTCTTTTGGTTTTATCTCCTACACCTTTTTGAAGTTTGGTGCAGGAAAAAGAAAAGAAATCCATCCCATTTTAATTTGGATTAGTCTACTTTCGATTTTCTTTTTAGCTCTATGAAATCACTTACCCTTGTCCTACTTTTCCTATTTCTTTCCCTAGGCGCTTCGGCACAACGCACCGCGATTTTGGGAGCTCTGGATCAGGAAATCGCAATTTTGTTGGATTCCTTAAAAGAAAAAAAAGAAGTGCAGTATGGGGAGCTAACTTTTTATACGGGCACCTTGAAAGGGCAAGCCGTGGTGATCGCAAAATCAGGAGTAGGGAAAGTAAATGCGGCATACAGCACTGCACTACTTCTCAATCATTTTACCCCAAAGCAACTCATCTTCACAGGCGTGGCCGGAGGACTGCATCCTGAATCCTTGCCAGGAGATGTGGTCATCGGGACTAAGCTGGTGCAAACAGATTTTGGACAGATCGACTCCCTTGGATTTAAAGTTTCTCCATTTCGCAAACTTTCGGGCGGGCGATACGAAGACCTCTACATCCATTCCGATTCGGCATTGGTTCAACAAGCGGAAGCAGCCTCCAAAAAGGTCACATTTATTCCAATTTCCAATCGGCCACCGCGTATATTCTCTGGTGTAATTGCGACAGCGGATGTGTTTGTTAGCAACCCTACCACTGCGGCAAAATTGTATACTGACTACCAGGCACTTGCCACTGAAATGGAAGGAGCAGCAGTGGCACATCTTTGTAGAACCTTGGGCGTACCCTTTATCGTCCTACGCAGCTGCAGCGATAATGCCAACCAGGTGGCCCGAGTGAGCTTCAATCAGTTTGTACGCCCTGCTGCCATCAACTCCGCGGGCATCGTCCTACACCTGCTCCAAGCCATGAATTAAATAGCCACGGATTTAATTTTACCCAAACGAATGAAAATATCGACCTGTAATTTCCCCACTTGTCAAAATAAGTAGTGAAAATGCCTCATTATGGTTTAGGTTAGTTTGAAATTGCAACAACTAGGGAGGTTCCTTAAACTATTGTCCCAATGCGAGGTCTAACTTTAAAACCAAATTCCAAGCCTATGAAATCCGTTTGCCTTAGTTTTTTCTTTTTTGTGTCACTTTTTTTTCCGCTACAAGACCTAGTAGCACAGCAGAAAGGAAAACTGCGAGGAACCGTCCTAGAAAGTGGAAAGGCCAATCCTCTTCCTTTTGCCACCGTGGGAGTATACACCCAAAAAGACAGCCTAGTAGGCGGGGGGATTGCAGATGAAAAAGGGAATTTTGAGGTAGACTTGCCCTTTGGCACTTTCTACACTTCGGTAGAGTTTATGGGATTTAAAGCCCTCAAATCGGATGTATTTACCTTAACCGCAAAACAAAACACACTGAATCTAGGCGCAATTTCCCTACAATCGAGCACAGCAGATTTGGACGAAGTGGTTGTACAAGGAGAGAAAACCTTGATGGAGCTGTCCTTAGATAAACGGGTATTCAATGTGGGTAAAGACCTAGCAAATGCCGGAGGAAATGCTTCTGACATCCTCATGAACCTTCCCTCCGTGGCAGTAGATTCGGAAGGAAATGTTCGGTTAAGAGGCTCGGCCAATGTGCGCATCCTCATCGACGGCAAGCCTTCTGGATTGGTAAGTTTTAAGGGCAGTAGTGGCCTTCGGCAGTTACCTGCCAACTTGGTGGAACGGGTAGAGGTGATCACAAACCCTTCCGCACGGTACGAAGCAGAGGGAATGGCTGGAGTCATCAACATCATCCTTAAAAAGGATGAGAAACAGGGATTTAATGGTTCGGGAGAAGTAATCGCAGGATCACCATTAAATCTTGGAGCTACCGCTAATTTAAATTATCGAAAAAATCGAATCAACTGGTTTGTCAATTACGGGATTGCAAAAAGAAATAGTCCTGGACGAAGGGAATTGTACCAGGAAGTATACCAGCCCGATGGTAGCACCCTACTTCTCCAACAAAACGCCACTAGCCTTGTAAATAGCCTAAATAATAGCCTGAGGACTGGGTTAGATTATTTTTTTAGTGAGCAAAGCATTCTTACGGCCTCTTATGTTTGGCGGAGAAGTGACGCTCATCGAATTACCGACATCCGTTACCAAGATTATTTCAATACGTTGGACAATTATTTGGGCTATTCTTTGCGGAGGCAAGATGAAACCGAAGATGAGCCCAACAAAGAAGCATTATTAAATTTCAAAAAAAGATTTGAACGAAAAGGGCATGAGCTAAATGCCTCCTTTACCTACCTTAATTATTGGGAACGATCAGACCAACTCTTTACGGAAAACGCTTTTTCTATTGCAGGACAAGCCTTACCCAATCGGGCACTAACCCAAACTTCTTTAAATGATGAATATGAAAACCAATACCTACTTCAAGTAGATTATACGCAACCATTTGGGAGTAAAGGCAAGCTTGAAACGGGTGTTCGAACCAGCTTTCGAGAAATGGAAAACGATTACTTAGTCCAAGAACTGCAAGAGTCAGGAGGTTACCAAACCGTGAATGGATTAGATAATGTTTTTCTTTATGATGAAAACATCTTGGCTGCCTATGCAATCCTTGGAAATGAAAAAGAGAAATGGAGCTACCAGGCCGGATTAAGAGCTGAGTATACTGCCATAGAAACCCAGCTGGTAGAAACGAAGGAATCAAACCCTAGAAACTACGCCAACCTCTTTCCCAGTGGACACCTAAATTTTAAGGCCAACGCAAAAAATGCCTTGCAACTAAGCTACAGCCGGCGTATTCGCCGCCCAGTATACAATGACTTAAGCCCTTATGTTACATTTTCTGATCAGCGCAACTTTTTTTCTGGTAATCCCAACCTGGATCCAGAGTTTACGGATTCCTACGAGCTAGGTCATATTCTCTATGGAGAAAAAAGCACCTTATTTTCTACTATCTATTACAGAAACACGCAGGAAAAGATCCAACGCATCCGTACAGTAGGAGAAAATGGTTTCTCCGTCACGGCTCCCTACAACTTGGTTGGGGAGGAATCTTATGGACTGGAATTTAGTGGGGACTATGTGGCTACCGACTGGTGGAAACTAGACTTCAATGCAAATTTCTTTTATGCTCAGGTAGATGGAAGTAACCTCAACCAAAATTTTCAAGCGACCACCACCTCCATGCTATTTCGCCAAAGTTCTCGAATTTCCCTTCCAAAAAACTGGGATTTTCAATTACGAGGTAATTTTGAAGCTAGGAGAAGAATTGCTCAAGGTATTCAAAAGGGAATATTTTTCATAGACCTTTCCGCAAGCAAAAAGATTTTAAGCCAGAGAGGAACTTTGATTCTAACCGTTTCTGACCTACTTAATTCCAGAATCAATCGAGACCTCACCGAAGGAGATAATTTCTTTACCGAGAGTGAGTCACAAATGGTTCAACGCCAATTAAATCTCACATTTAATTACCGAATCAAACCCTAAGCTTCCATCCAATTTTAGTTACCATGCGTTTTTTAGTACTCATTCTGTACTTTTTAATATTTTTGACCGCACCGGTAGTGGCACAAAAAATCAATGGAAAGTACCGACTTAACATCCAAAAGGCGAGTAGTCCAATCTCTATTGATGGGATTATGGATGAACAGACTTGGCAAGAGGCGGCCATAGCGAGCAACTTTTTTATGATCACCCCCATGGATACGAGTTTCTCCAAGGTGAAGACTGAAGTGCGGATGAGTTACGACGAAGAACAGCTCTATATTTATGTGATCAACTACCATGCGAGTGAGGGACCCTACATGGTCGAGTCCCTTCGACGAGATTTCAGTTTCGGGAAGAACGACAACTTCATTTTCTTTATGGATCCCTTTGACGACCTCACCAATGGATTCTCCTTTGGAGCGAATGCAGCAGGCGCCCAATGGGATGGGCAGATGTCCAACGGGACTACACTAGACTTGAGCTGGGACAACAAATGGGTATCGAAAGTTAAGAATTACCCTGACCGTTGGGTTTTTGAGGCAGCAATTCCCTTCAAATCTATCCGCTACAAGAAAGGCATACGAGAGTGGGGCATCAACTTTTCGCGCCTTGACCTCAAAACAACTGAAAAATCTGGCTGGGCACCTGTCCCGCGACAATTCCCCTCCTCCACACTTGCCTATACAGGCACCTTGGTATGGGACAGCCCTCCGCCTGATCCAGGAGCAAACATTTCCCTAATTCCCTACTCGCTAGGAGGATTTAGTAAAAATGGGGAATCTGGAGAAAAGGCAAGCTATAAGCGCGAAATTGGTTTGGATGCAAAGGTTTCGCTTACCTCTTCACTTAATTTGGATTTAACGGTAAATCCTGATTTCTCTCAGGTGGAGGTAGATCGTCAGGTAACCAACCTCGATCGCTTTGAGTTGTTCTTTCCCGAGCGTAGGCAGTTTTTCTTAGAAAATGGCGACTTGTTTGGAAGTTATGGCTACAGTACCCTGCGGCCTTTTTTCTCTCGTAGAATCGGGCTCAATGCTCCCATCGAATTTGGGGCTCGACTCAGTGGAAAGCTCAACAAAGATTGGCGCATCGGAGCCCTCAACATGCAGACGGGAGCCGTGGAAGAAACAGGGCTTCCTACACAAAACTTCTCCGTGGTATCCTTGCAGCGGCAGGTGGGAGCAAGATCTACCATCGGCGCATTGGTAGTCAATAAGCAATCCTTGAATTACGACCCCTCTTTAGTCCCCGAAAATCAAACCCGCTACACGGAATTCAATCGAAATTTGGGTTTGGAGTACAATCTTGCATCTGCCAACAATCTATGGACTGGAAAGGCGATGGTGCTCCAGTCCTTTGGTCCTGAAGCTGTGGGAAGAGGGATTGCGCACGCTGCCAACTTGAAATATTCTAGTGGCAACTTAACTTGGAACTGGCAGCATGAATTTGTATCGGAAAACTACACCGCAGAAGTAGGTTTTGTACCTCGTACCGCTTTTTACAAGATCAGCCCTTCCATCGGCTACCGCTGGTTTCCAAAGAGTGCCCTCATCCTAAGTCACGGCCCGGAATTGAATTCTATTCGTTATTTTTCACTGAAAGGAACTCAAACGGACAATACCACCTACGCTACCTACAGCATCAGGTTTCGAAGTCAGAGCAACCTTTTGGTCTGGGGAGCCCATGACTTTGTACAATTGCAGCGCCCTTTTGACCCGACCAACTTTTCCGGAAAAACCCTAGACACGGGTACTGAACACCAGTGGTCAGCAGTTGGATTGGAATATAGTTCCAAGCCTCAAAGTGTCTTTACCTATGCTTTCAGTGGACGCGTAGGTGGCTATTATGCCGATGGGAAGAGGTACAATATGGTTGCTGATCTGGGCTATCGTTTTCAACCCTACGTGAGTTTGGCACTCAGTGGCAATTACAATTCCATTGACCTACCTACACCTTGGGGGAAAACACAATTCTGGCTAATTGGTCCTCGGGTAGATGTAACGTTGACCAACACGGTCTTCTTTACCACCTTTGTGCAGTACAACGAACAGATCAAGAATATCAACCTGAATACACGCTTTCAATGGCGATTTAAGCCTGCTTCAGACCTTTTTTTGGTGTATACCGACAACTATCTACCTGCGCCTTTCTTGATGAAAAACAGGTCCCTAGTCTTGAAATTCACGTATTGGTGGAATCCTTGAGTTAATCGATCGAAATAGTTAAGAAAGTAGCTACCCCAAACAGCGGCCGTGCTCGGAGGAATTGACCATTTTCAAAGCCAGCAGCAAGTTCTACTCTGAAAATCCGGAAGAGGTTATCTAGCGAATAGCCAATTTCCGTGTAGTGGGGTGAGTGTTGAGTTTTTAGGTAGTTGACAAAAATATTTTCTCGTACTCCTGAGAAGCGAAGCATGGGGAGCTGCGTAAAGATGAATTTGCGGAATTGGTAGTGTGCGATGCTGGAAACATAGGATCCGGAAGTGCTGTAGCGGTAATAGTCCATCACCCGGTAATTGGATGCTGCACCCATGGAAGAGAAAAGCGTTCGGTTGCCTCCAAAATGCTTGTAGTCTTGAAAAAACACCTGACGATTGTTTAGGAATGTGCCTGCGGTAACATTGAATTCCAACTTGCCGCTCACTCCAAAAGAAATGTCATGCTTTAGGGAAGTTTCCAGCTGATCGAAGTCTGCGGCCAATCCTGAAATACTGCCTAATGGCATGGCCTTCTGGTAGGTAAAGGAAAGCAAAGGTGCGCGCTCATAGTTGGGAATTTTTCGTCCATTCCGAATTGAATACGTTAATCCAGGCCTCCAATCTAGTGTTGCTTTAAATTTGCTTGCTTGGTGATTGGAAAACGTTTCTTCTCCTGCCTCCACATTGAATGGGGTATTGGAAGAATAGTCCCGCTTCAAATTTTTTGAAAAACTATAGTCCGTGGTATTTTCAAGCTGTCTTCTAGTTGCCCAAAGGAAGGTCAGTTGATAGCTTAGGGACGGGGACCTGCGCTGGCCCCAAGTGGCTTGCACAAAATCTTGCTCGTATAATTTCAGGTAGTTTCTTTTCGCATAAAGCGAGTAGGCTGCATTGACCTGTTCTTGGATTGGATTCTCTGGATTGAATTGATACGCAAAACTGCCTCCCGATACCCCCCAGTTAATTCCAGAGTTAGGCTTATTAATGGATCTCCGAATCCCTACTTTACCATACCATTGTTCACTCGAAAATCCATAGCGGAATTCAGGATCAATCCGAAACACCTTTCGCACCCTGTTGACGGAATCTGGCAGTTCTATTTCTTTTACCTTGCGGAAATAAAATCCAAGTCCAAGTTTGTATCCTTCGACGGTATTGAAGGAAAATTTTGTCAGATTCACAGGGAAGCCAATCGATTTGCCCTTACCGAAACTGTAGCTACCCCCCAGGAAGAGGTCCTGGGACTTGAATTTGGTCCTTGCTTTTTTTGCGATAGAATCTACTTCGCTTTTCTTGGCCGCTTCGACAATAGCCAAGCTATCGTCACGCTTGTAGCCTTCGATCTCCTTCAAACTTAATGGAACAGGTCGGATGCTGTCCCAGTAGGCAAGGTCACGTTTCCGCGCGAGAGTATCCACCTCATAGTTTCGTTCGGATACCACCCCTTTTTTCTCTTCCTCTTGCCGCTCCTTATATACTTCTTTCTCGTATTGATTGAGGAGTTTGCGGTACTCCTTCTGTGTTTTTGGCTGTTCGCTAGCAAGCTGCTCGAGGGAGGACACCGATTTTGAAAATTTCTGGGTGTTTAGGGGCGCTTCTTGGATTTTCTCATCCACCAGTTCTGGCTTATGCGTAAGGTCAGGATTCAACTTGATGTCGTAATCTCGCGTGGACACCAAATAATTAAACTGTCCTTCAAAGCCAAATACTTTGCCCCCAAAGGTATACTGCTGGGTCAAGGGCATCCAAACATTTGGAGCAATGGGTGCATAGTTTTGTCTGACAAGCACTTGAAACCCCAACACTGAGGTTTTCAAGTCTAAGCTATGAATGGCCCACAAATCGTCAATAATGTAGATATAGCCCTCAAAAACCCGCTCACCGCGAGATCTCGGCGTAACCTTTATCTTACTTACCAATACATCTTGATCAAAGAAACTCCCTTGGAAGGTGAATTGGTAGTAGAGGAATGCTGACTTAGAAAGAGGGGAAACCACCTCATTCACTTGATCTTGGTAAAAAGACGTTTGGATGTAAGGAGCTGGAGAAGTGCCTTGATTTTCTCCATTGGTACGGATGGAAATCACTTTCTCTTCTATTTTATTGGGTAGGGTGAAGGTAATCCGTGAGACCGCCTCAGAGGTATAGGCTTCGTTGAGTTTAAGCCCTTCTTCGGCCAGCTTCTTTTTTAAAAAAAAGGGAGCGTCGGTCAACTGCCCTGATCCTTTGAGATACACCGTCATTGCATAGCGCTGAAGCTGAAGTCGGTGGTAGGTGGACTTGGCGATTGCCTTTCGCATGACGGTCAGGGCGGGGTCTTCCGCACCTGATTTGACCTCTACTTGGCTCAAATTAATGACTTGGGGTTCTAATGAAAAGTTTACTAGTACCCAATCCGACTTAATCTCAACGGTACGGATTTGAGAGGCATAGCCCAAGTGTTGCACCACCACATCGTAAAGTCCAGGGGAAAGTTTGAATTCATATTCTCCATTTTCATTGGTAGGTACCCCATCTTGCAGATTACGAATGTAGACGGAGGCAAAGGGAAGTGCTTCCCCTTCTTGAGTAGTGACGGCACCCTTAATTCCTTGACCTTGGACTAAGTGGAAAGAGCTTAAAAAAAGTAGTACTAGGGATAAGAAGTATTTTCTGCGCATAGACTAATTGGTCCCTGAAAGGTACGGATGCAAAATGGAACGATAGAATGGAGTAAGAAGTTTTAACAAATGGAAAATGGGAGGATTCGTATTGATAAGGTGGCTCAACATGCCTTTTTACAACCTCAGTCAACAGCTGACGGTTAACGGTCCACAGCTCACTTAATTGAACTTCAAAACTTATTTACATTAGTGAGTGGTGAAAAAGTAGCTAATCACAAAGGGGAATAGTAGAGGATTGGATTTATTAAACCTAACCCTCGTAAAAAGTGGGGCTCTAGCGATTTTTGGATATGGTGAAGACTTCCAAACTTGAGTTATTCTTTGCTACTACCAACCAGTTGCTGGTTCCTACAGTCAGCTTTTTAATTTTCTTCACATTGCCTCTTATTTTCATTGGGCTTTCCTTGAAAGTCTTGAAGACCCCATTTGCATCCCCTTTAAGGATAAGACCCCAATTCCCCTGATACGAACCAAAATAAGAGGCAATTTCCGTCGTATTCCCTCCTAAAATGAGGTCCAAATACCCATCTTGATCGATATCTTCAATTGCAATATCCGCAATTGGTGAAAATTGAGCTTCAATGGGTAGTTCCTGAGAGATAAACTTTTTGCCTTTTGGCCCAATCGAATTCATGGATTGAAGTTGGACGGTGACATCCGAGGCATCACAAACCTCGGTGGAAAACAACTCCTTTTCGTGATTAACAGTGGCCCTGCTGAAATCTGGAACTATTAAGTGCTCCTAATTGGATACGCTAGAACCTTGCCTTGCGCTTTCTCATTTGGGAATACCTACCATTTAGGTACCTTTGTACCCATCGGACGAATAAATTCAACCTATTCTAGAGTTATTTAACCCCGTTTACATTTACTATGCGATTCCAAAGAATAGTACTCCTTCCTATCCTGCTTTTGGTAATTATGATTTCTTGCCAAGAGAAAAAAGACTACTCCCAGGCCATCACCGATGGAAGTTATTTTCACCGCGCCCAAAACCAAATCACAGAAGTGATCATTCATGATATTTTTTCGCCTCCTGTAGCTGCGCGAATTTATTCCTACGCCTCCTTGGCCGGCTATGAGGTAGCAGCAGCTACTGACCCTACCCAATATGCTTCTTTGATGGGGCAATTGAATGGATCGGAGCCGATTTCCATCCCTGTGCCAGCGAATATTTACCCTCCCCTCGCCTCCTTAGCAGCCTACTACCATGTAGGTACTTCCCTGATTTTTTCCGAAGAAAAAATAGATTCACATCGAGATGAAGTATACAAAGAACTCAAGGAAAAAGGGATTCCTAGCGATGTTTTTGAAGCCTCTATAGCCTTCGGACAAGCCATCGGTGAAAAAATTAAAGAATACTCCAAAAAAGACAACTACCACCAAAGTCGTTCGTTTCCAAAGTATACCGTCACCAGTGAACCTGGAACTTGGCAGCCTACTCCGCCAGCCTACATGGAGGCAGTGGAGCCGCATTGGAACAAGATTCGCACTTTTGTTTTGGACTCTGCTGCCCAATTTAAGGTAAGTCCTCCGCCTGCATTTTCTACTGACCCTAACTCTGACTTTTACAAAAGAGCACTAGAGGTATATGAATCGCAAAAAATGGCTACTGAAGAGCAAAGCGCCATTGCTAATTTTTGGGATTGCAATCCCTACAAGATGAATGTCAAAGGACACGTCATGTTTGCTACTAAAAAAATCACTCCGGGCGGACACTGGATGGGGATTGCGTCCATCGCTTCGGCTACCGCCAAAAAAGACTGGAAAGGCACCATCGAAACCTTGGCTTTGACCGCCATTTCGCTCAATGATGCCTTTATCGCTTGCTGGGATGAAAAATACCGGAGCCGCACTATCCGCCCTGAAACCTACATCAACCAGCACATTGATGAAAACTGGGTTCCCTTACTTCAGACACCCCCATTCCCTGAGCATACCTCAGGACATAGTGTAGCCTCTACGGCGGCATCCTACACCTTGGCTCAGCTGTTTGGGGACCAGATTCACATCGTAGACAGCACCGAAGTGGCTTATGGCCTTCCTGTTCGTGAATTTGATTCCTTCTCTCAGGCGGCATCCGAAGCTGCCATTAGCCGTTTTTATGGAGGAATTCATTACCTACCTGCCATCGAAGAAGGTGTCGAGCAGGGCAAACAAGTAGGGGGATGGATTTGGAAAAACATCTCCACACGACCAGATAAGGTCGCGGGTAAAAAATAAATTCTTTTTTTTCACGCAGAGCCTGCCTGCAGGCAGGGCGCAGAGACGCGAAGGATAAGATCCTTTTAATTTTGATGACAGGCTTTGCGCCCTTGCGTCTTCGCGCGAGATACTTTTTTTTCACGCTGATCTACACAGAAAAAACTCCGCTGATTTATTTCTTTTGATCTGCGGAATTTTTCCGTGAAATCTGCGGGAAGAGAATTATCTACTCGTACAATTTTTTGTCCAAAATATATTCCTCCACTTTTTCAGGGAGCAGGTAGCGGGCGGATAAGCCTGCCGCAAGGGTCTGACGGATAAAAGTGGCTGAAATATCCAGCAAAGGTGCATCCACGTAGGTTATTCCCGGATGTTCTAGGCGCTTGACTTCCCCCGGTCTCGGATACACCAAGATGGGGTAGTTTTCCAAGATAGCTTGGTAATTTTTCCACTTGTGAAAATGGCTTAGATTATCTGAACCCAAGAATATGGAAAACTGATGCTGGGGGTACTTATCACTCAAGTAAGCGAGTGTATCAATGGTGTAACTGGGCCGTGGCATTCGAAACTCTACGTCCGAAGCCCGAAATTGGTAATTATCATCGATAGCAAGTTCTACCATCCGAAGTCGGTCCTGCTCGTGTGCCAGCGATTCTTGTTTTTTGAGAGGATTTTGAGGACTGACTACAAACCAAACTTGGTCCAATCCCCCTCGCTGAAAAAGGCTCTGAGCGATAATCAGATGTCCCATATGAATGGGATTGAAACTACCGAAGTATAGCCCTATTTTCATAGTTAATGCTTTAGAAATTCCGTCACCAAGGCAATGGTTTCTGCTGAAGAGCGAGCAAATTCATCGTTGAGTACGGTGACGTCAAATTGGGGCTCAAAGGTCATCTCAAACTTGGCCTTATACACTCTTCGGGAAAGCGTCTCTTCGGTTTCTGTTCCGCGGTCTTGTAGTCGCGATTCCAAAACCTCCAAAGAAGGCACCTTCACAAAAATAGCCAACGCTTGCTCTCCAAAATAATGCTTTAGGGCCAACCCTCCTTTGACATCCACATCAAAAATCACTGCTTTTCCTTCCTTCCAAATTCGGTGCACCTCCTCTTTCAGCGTGCCGTAAAAATTGCCTGCATACACCTCTTCCCATTCCACAAAGGCATCTTGATCAATCTTTTGTTTGAACTCCTCGATACTCAAAAAATAGTAGTCCCTGCCGTGTACCTCGTGCCTTCCGCGACGATCACGGGTGCAGGCAGAGATAGAAAACCCCAGCTGGGGAACGTGCTGCATCAAGTGCTTGACTAGAGAAGTCTTTCCTGATCCAGAGGGAGCGGAAAAAATAATTGCTTTTCCTGAAGGGATACTCATCGCGCGTCTTGGATCATTTGGCGGATAGACTCCGCTAGTTTATCAGGTACAGGTTGCTTGGTGCATTTGGTTTTGAGCACCTCTCGGATAGCTTGTTCCAAGTGAAAATGCGCAAAGCAGGGCTGACATTTGTCTAGCTTTTCTTGAAGCATTTCATTGCCCCCTTCTACGAGCTCTCCATCCAGGATACGTTCTAGGAGCTGGAAGCACTTGCTTACGTCATTGCATTGCAATTTCCGCTCTGGGGATGATTCTTCTTTATTTTCCATAACTACTTGTTTAGTCCTCCTCTTCGTCTGTGGCATAACCCATGGATTGAGCATATCCTTTTAATGTGTCTTTCAATAAATTCCTTGCTCGATGGAGCCTAGACCTAACCGTGCCGATGGGAATATCCAAAATCTTCGCCATTTCTTCGTAGGTAAATCCTTCTAAATCAGCAAGGATAATCACCGTTCGAAAATCCACCGCCAAGGCATTCAAGGCATTGGAGATCTCATCCCCCAACATGTCCCTGACCGATTCCGCACGGAGGTCACTTGTACGCTGGTAGTCTGCATCGTCGGAATTGTAAAAGGTCTCTACTTCTTGGTAATCCACCGTAGCGGGTTTCTTACTCTTTTTTCGGTAATCGTTGATGAAACTATTTTTGAGGATACGAAACAACCAGGCTTTCGCATTGGTCCCCTGCTCAAAAGAATTGATAAAACGGAAGGCTTTCATGTAGGTGTCTTGTACCAAATCCTTGGCATCGTCTTCATCGAAAGTCAGACGGAAGGCGAAATTGTACATGGAATCAATATGAGGCATAAACTCACCATCAAAGATGGTAGATCGCTCTTCCTGAGAATATTTCCTTCGCTGTACATCAGACATAAGCTCAAAAATACACAATGCCTCAAATTATACCTAAAATCACCTCCTCTTTCGCTGCTTTTCCTTTATTTTGTAACAGCTTCCTCCTTCATTTGGGAACAGGTTATCTCCTACTATCGCAAACGCATGTTTTTCTTTCGGTTATTTTCTCAACTACCTCTTGGGGTTTTGTACCTGTTTACTGATGTCCTTTACTTCATCGCAAGGTATATCATCCGCTACCGTAAAAAAGTAATTGACGATAATCTGCTCCATGCCTTTCCTGAAAAATCAAGTGAAGAACGGAAAGCAATTCGAAATCGGTTTTACCGAAACTTCACCGATTCCATTGCAGAAACCATCAAGTCCCTCAGTATTTCCAAAGCGGAACTGGCCCAAAGATTCACCATTACCAATCAAGATTTCCTGGATCAAGGGGTGAAAAATGGGTCCAGTGTCTTACTCCTTGCTGGGCATTTTTTCAATTGGGAGCTGGGACTTCAACAAGCAGCAGTACTCAGCAAGGTACCTTCTGAGGGAGTCTATTTAAAGATCAATAGCCCATTTTTTAACCAACTCATGTACCAAGCACGCACTCGCTTTGGGAATACCGTGACGGAGAAAAATGAGTTTCGCGAAACTGTCAAAACCCTCAGTTCTGATCATCGCGTGGTACAGCTGGCGGCAGATCAGCGTCCCAATCGACGAACTACACGCTACCAGCGCAACTTTCTAAATCGACCCGCTTACTTCTTTGAAGGAGCAGAGCATATTGCTAAAAGTAGCAACCTCCCGGTGTACTTTGGTGAAATATCCAAACTTGGAAGAGGACGCTACCAGGCTACCTACGAGCTGCTTGCCAAAGGCCCCTACGATGGGCATTTAGCGCACAGCATCACGGATGCCTTCTGTGCCAGGTTGGAAGCGAACATCCATTTCCAGCCGGACCTGTATCTTTGGAGTCACAAGCGCTGGAGAGTTTGAAAAAATAGCTATCTAAATAAAGTCTTATCTCCACAATTTGGAGAAGTGGCCGATTCCTAGACCAAAAGAATAAACTAATTTCATCACTGAATTTCACTAGATTCAAGTTTCTGGAACAACAGGTCTTGCTACTTAAGTCTAGCTACTTGATACTCAAAATGGATTACCTCAAGGAACTCAATTCCGAACAACGACAAGCCGTAGAACATACCGACGGCCCTGTGATGATCATTGCCGGTGCAGGATCTGGCAAAACGCGGGTACTTACCTACCGGATTGCCCATCTTATCTATGCCAAAGGAGTAGATGCCTTTAATATCCTGTCCCTGACCTTTACCAATAAGGCGGCTAGCGAGATGAAGCATCGGATTGAGAAATTGGCAGGGTTGGAAGCTCGGAATACCTGGATGGGGACCTTTCACTCCGTTTTTGCTAAAATCTTGCGGGTAGAAGCCGACAAACTCGGGTACCCATCCAACTTCACTATTTACGATACTGACGACTCCAAATCCCTGATCCGAACCTTGGTAAAAGAACTTCGCCTAGACGACAAGGTTTATAAACCCAGCGTGGTGCTATCCCGAATTTCTGGGGCAAAAAATAGACTTATCTCTTGGCAAACCTACCAAAACGATCCCTTTGTGAAGGCGGATGACGAAGCAGCCCTTCGCCCTCGAATGGGTGAAATTTACCAACGCTACCAGGAACGTCTATTTAAAGCAGGAGCGATGGACTTTGACGACCTCCTATTCAATACCAACGTGTTGTTTCGAGATCACCTAGAAGTGCTCAATAAGTACCAGCAGCGTTTTAAATACGTGATGGTGGATGAGTTTCAGGACACCAATATTTCTCAGTACCTCATCACTAAAAAACTGGCTGCTGTACATCAAAATATCTGCGTAGTGGGGGATGATGCCCAAAGTATTTACGCCTTTCGAGGAGCGGATATTCAGAATATCCTAAACTTTGAGAAGGACTACCCAGACTTATTTGTGGTAAAACTGGAGCAAAACTACCGCTCCACCAAGACCATCGTGGAAGCTGCTAACTCAATAATTGACAAGAACAAAGCCCAACTCAAAAAGATCGTTTGGACCTCCAACCCCGAAGGAGACCTAATCGAATTGATCAAAGCCTCCTCAGACAACGAGGAGGGGAGACTTGTGGCAACCACCATTTTTGAGGAGAAAAATAATAAAAAGCTCCAAAACAGTGACTTTGCCATCCTGTATCGGACTAACTCCCAGTCCCGTGCCATGGAAGAGGCTTTGCGTAAGCTCAACCTAACCTATAAAATCGTGGGAGGTCTCTCCTTCTACCAACGTAAGGAGATCAAGGACTTGATGGCTTACCTCCGCTTTGCCGTTAACCCCGCAGATGAGGAAGCCTTCAAGCGCATCATCAACTACCCGAAAAGAGGAATTGGGGATACTTCGGTCGAAAAAATCCTTGTTTCGGCCTACGAACACGACATTCCTCTCTGGGATGTGGTGCAAAATGCACATAGCTTCTTAGGCGGAAGAGCAGGGGTATCTGTAGACGATTTCTCGACCATGATCAAAGCATTTCAAATCGAAATCGAACGAAAAGATGCATTTGAAGCCGCAAGTTCAGTGGCCAAACAAAGTGGGTTGCTTCGGGAGCTTTATGAAGACAAGACCATCGAAGGCCTAAGTCGCTACGAAAACGTGCAGGAATTACTCAATGCGATTAAGGAGTACGTAGACAACCCCGAAAATGAGGACAAGAGTTTGGGTGCCTTTCTTCAGGAAATCGCCCTACTCACCGACAACGATCAGGACAAAAGTCAAACCGATGCCATTACCTTGATGACCATCCACGCCTCCAAAGGATTGGAATTTAAGCAGGTGTTTGTCGTCGGGATGGAAGAAGACCTTTTTCCCTCCCAAATGATGATGCAAAGTCGAGAAGACTTGGAAGAGGAACGCAGGCTCTTTTACGTAGCCTCCACCCGTGCCATGGAAAAATTATACCTCAGCTATGCACTCACCCGCTACCGCTTTGGGCGCTTGCTGAATTGCGAACCCAGTCGATTTTTGGAGGAGGTCAATCCGGCCATGCTCAAGGTAAATAAGCGTCTTTCGGCTACCCGTGACTTTCCTGGCGCCTTTCGCAAAGACGGCCCTCCAGGTGGAACTGGATTTATTGGGATCAGAAAGCAAGCAGAATCTCGCTTACCAACTGCCATGAATGTGCACACGCCCAGTCCAGACTTTAAACCCAGCAATACAAATGGACTGAAAGAAGGGCAATTGGTGGAGCATCCTAAATTTGGCTTTGGTAAGGTTCAAAAAATTGAAACCGAAGGACTTAACAAAAAAGCAAGCATTCAATTTGAACATTTTGGGGAGAAAACTTTATTGCTTAGCTTTGCCAAGCTCAGAATCATAGACTAATCACCTACACTTCAACCCATGGTGATTTTTTGTTTGCTTGTAACAGGCAAAAATTAAGAGAAGATATGGAGCTTAAGGACACCGAAAAACAACCACTTATTTTGAAAGAATACGGAAAAAACATCCAACAACTGGTACAGCATGTGACTGGAATTGCTGATCGCGAGCGCCGCACACAAAGTGCCTACACCATTGTGGAAATCATCAAGCAGCTCAATCCAAGCCTCAAGCAGGAAAATGACCAAAAACTTTGGGACGATTTATACATCATGTCCAATTTTACCTTGGATATTGATGGGCCTTTTCCTATGCCAGAGAAGGAGCTTCTAGGCAAAAAACCACAGCCGGTAGGCTACCCCAAAGGACAAATTAAGTTCAAGCACTACGGGAGAAACATTGAAAAGCTAATTGAAAAAGCTGTAGAAATCGAAAACGACGAAGAACAGGAAAATGCGATCATCTACATCGGGCAGCTCATGCGTAGCTTTCACTCTACTTGGAACCGAGATAATTTTGATGACGGAATCATCATAGACGATATCAAAACCCTCTCCAAAGGCAAACTCCACATTGACTTAGAAAAAGTTCGTGAGAATGCCCTTTTTGAATCCAATACCCGAAGAGACTTCAAAATTCCTCACCAAGAGGAGGAGCATTCTAAAAAGAAAAACAACCACGGAAAGAAATTCCGCCCAAGCCACAAAAAACGAAGATAAGCACATGGCGTCTTTTAGAGTCGAAGGTGGGCACCACCTCCAAGGAGAAATCATCCCTCAAGGTGCAAAAAATGAAGCATTACAAATTCTTTGTGCAGTTCTCCTAACTTCTGAGGAAGTAACCATCCACAAGGTTCCGAACATTCGAGACGTCAATAAGCTCATCGAGCTCCTCTCGGACATGGGCGTGAAAGTTCAAAAACTTGGCCCTGAGTCCTACACTTTTAAAGCAAATGAGGTCAATCTAGATTACCTAGAAACGGAAGACTTTCTTACCAAAGCTTCTGCTCTTCGTGGTTCAGTGATGATCTTAGGTCCTCTTTTGGCTCGCTTTGGGACGGGCAAGCTATCCAAACCAGGCGGAGATAAAATCGGCCGTAGACGCATGGATACCCACTTCTTTGGCTTTCAAAAGTTGGGGGCCCAGTTTCACTACGATGCCAAAAACGAAATCTTTCACATCGATGGTAAAAACCTCAAAGGCAGCTACATGCTTTTGGACGAGGCTTCCGTGACAGGTACTGCCAACATCGTCATGGCAGCGGTAATGGCCGAGGGGAAGACTACTATCTACAATGCAGCATGCGAACCCTATTTGCAGCAGCTTTGCGACATGCTCAACCGCATGGGTGCTCAGATCACTGGTGTAGGTTCCAACCTTCTCCATATTGAAGGAGTGAAGATTCTAGGAGGAACCACTCATACGCTCCTTCCTGATATGATTGAGATTGGCTCATTTATTGGAATGGCCGCCATGACCCAGTCCGAAATCACCATCAAAGATTGTCAAATCCACCGCTTGGGCATCATTCCGGAGACCTTCCGACGTATGGGCATCCAGTTGGAGTTTAGAGGAGACGACATCTTTGTGCCCGCACAACAACACTACGAAATCGAAACCTTTATCGATGGTTCCATCCTTACGGTAGCGGATCAAATCTGGCCTGGGTTTACCCCTGACCTCTTGTCTATCATCTTGGTGACGGCCACTCAGGCGAAAGGAACCGTACTTGTGCACCAGAAAATGTTTGAATCCCGCTTGTTCTTTGTGGACAAGCTAATCGATATGGGTGCACAGATTATCCTTTGTGATCCGCATCGAGCCACCGTGATTGGATTGGATCGAAAATACCCCCTTCGTGGGATTCGAATGACTTCTCCAGATATTCGTGCCGGGGTATCTCTTTTGATTGCGGCCATGTCTGCCAATGGCACTTCAGTCATCGACAACATCGAACAAATCGACCGCGGTTACCAAAACATCGACGAGCGCCTCAATGCATTAGGTGCCAAAATCACCCGGATTGATTAACTCCACTCCCTGCCTGATTTTCAGATCCCCTTGACATTTAGCGTCAAGGGGATTTTTTTGTTAAAATGCCTTTTTCTCACAATTGTATCTATCTTAATTTTCTCGATTTTCAACCAATTAACAAACATTATTTTGCTCTCAATTACGCGGCAAATGGGCTGAGAGCTGTATTCAATTCTAGAAAAAGACGCCGAATCTGTAAAAGCCATCCGGTTTGATCCCTGATATTTTAACTTATCTGATTATCCGGTTTTTAACCACTAACCAAAGAAAATAAGGTTTGAGAATCAATTTATTGGGCTGTCGACCCTGGTCTGTTGTCAGTAAACGATTATCCACAGTAATTCAAACAATTTTTTAGCTACTGGTAAGATTTCGGAAAATCAGATTAACTTAATTTACTTCAAAAGGAAATTAGCCTCAACGAAAAAAGTAGTGTATGAAAAAAATTAAAATTGTTCTCTTCCTGTTGTTTTTTGGTCAAACCACCTTTGGATTTTGTCAGACTCAAGCAGAGTTAAATAGAACCTCCTATCAAATGTTTAAAGAAGCAGAAGCTGAAATGAATGAAGTATATGAAGAGATTCTAAATTCATATGCTGAGGATTCAGAGTTTATTTCAAATCTGAAGAAAGCCCAACAATTTTGGATGGAGTTTAGATCTTTAGAATTAAAAGTAGTTTTTCCAGATAGAGAAGCCGGCTATTACGGAAGTATTCAACCCCTATGTGTCAATCAGCATATGACAGCGTTGACCCAAGAAAGGACAAAGAGGCTAAGAATATGGTTAATTGGGACTTCAGAGGGAGATATATGTTCGGGAACAATAAAGTGGACTAGTAAAGATCCTGACTAAAAAAATGGGCTTTTTCAAAAAAAGTAAAAGCCATTTTTCCGAGAGCGCTACTTTTTTTCTGATACAAGATAATTAGTGAATTCGACGGTTATTGATTTCCCACTTGGTCTTTTGTAACGATAGAAAATATGATTTGAGCTTCATTTTAATGAGCTGTGGTGTAAAAACTTGTCAACAGTTGACCGTCGACGGACCACAGTTAGTAGTGGCCTGGTACTAAAAATCGTATTAAAATTTGGATGCTAGACTCAGTCTAACAACGACTCGGCTGTCGTTAGTGGACGGTTGACCGATGGCAAATATCTTCAGGAGACAAAATCCTATTGAACAACTCCCATGATTGCAGATAATCAAATTTTCATTTCACTTGTCTGATCCATTTTTAAGAATTTTTGGTAACTTCTTGGCCAATTCTTTAAACCCATTGCTTGTATGACCAAGAAAAAACTCCGCAGCCAGGAATGGTACGGCAGAACCGGCAAAGATGGATTCATCTACCGATCCTGGATGAAAAATCAAGGGCTTCCTCACCACCTTTTCACCGGCGAAAAGCCAGTTATCGGGATATGCAACACCTGGTCAGAACTCACCCCTTGCAATGCCCACTTCCGTGATTTGGCAGAAGCCCTGAAGCGCGGCATTTGGGAGGCAGGAGGATTTCCGTTGGAGTTTCCGGTGATGTCACTAGGCGAATGCTCGATCAAACCTACGGCCATGCTTTTTCGCAATCTAGCCTCTATGGACGTGGAAGAAAGTATCCGCGCCAACCCCATGGACGGAGTCATCCTCATGTGCGGCTGTGACAAGACTACCCCCTCCCTGGTGATGGGTGCAGCCTCAGTCAACCTTCCAACACTCGTACTTTCCGGAGGTCCCATGCTAGCTGGTCGATTTAAAGGAAAAAAAATCGGCACCTCCGACATCTGGCGCTTTGCTGAGGACTTCAAGCTCGGCAAACTTTCCCAGGAAGAATTTATCGAAGCCGAAGCAGCCATGTCCCGATCCGTAGGGCACTGTGCTCCCATGGGTACTGCCTCCACCATGGCAGCGATGGTCGAAGCACTTGGATTAGCACTTCCAGACAATGCCACCATTCCCGCTGCGGATTCCCGACGTAAAGTAATGGCTCACTTGGCCGGAATGCGTATCGTAGAAATGGTCAAGGAAGACCTGACGATGGACAAGATATTGACCCGAAAAGCCTTTGAAAATGCGATCATGGTCAATGCCGCTGTAGGAGGCTCTACCAATTTTATCCTTCATCTAATCGCTATTGCCAAACGAATCGGTGTACCCTTAGACCTCTCTGACTTTGATGAATTTTCATCTCGAATTCCACTCATTGCCAATGTGCAGCCCTCTGGTGAGCATTGGGTAGAGGACTTATTCTATGCGGGTGGGCTACCAGCAGTCATGAAAGAGATCGAAAAGCACCTCCATACCGATGCCCTCACTATCAATGGCAAAACCCTGGGTGAAAACATTACCAAATCCGAATGCTATGATAGAAACCTGATCGGTACTTTTGAAAATCCCATCAAACCGGAATCTGGCATTGCCGTACTGAAAGGAAACCTCTGCCCCAATGGCGCCGTGCTAAAGCCTTCGGCTGCGACACCAAGCTTGCTGACGCATACCGGTAGAGCAGTGGTCTTTGAGGACATCGATGACTACAAAGCACGAGTAGACGATCCCAACCTGGACATTGATGAGACCTGCGTGATGGTACTCAAAAAAGTAGGTCCCAAAGGCTATCCAGGCATGCCCGAGGTGGGCAACATGGGGCTTCCAAAAAAACTCTTGGAAAAGGGGGTCAAAGATATGGTTCGGATCTCAGATGGGCGCATGAGCGGCACAGGCTTTGGTACTGTAGTGCTTCACGTCTCACCAGAATCCGCCATTGGTGGGCCGCTTGCACTGGTCCAAAATGGAGATTTGATTGCTTTGGATGTGCCCAAGCGAAGCCTCAACCTGTTGATATCGGATGAGGAAATGGCAAGACGTCAAACAGAATTCCGCCCTAGTCCCCTCCCTTACGATCGAGGTTATGTCCACTTATTTTTGGACAAGGTCAACCAGGCCCATGAAGGAGTGGATTTTGATTTTCTCCAAGGAAGTTCGGGACCCGAAGTAAAAAGAGATTCACACTAATTTTTTGGCTCGTAAGGAAATTCCAACCGTACCCACACCTTTCAAACAAGTACCATGAACAAGGTAGCAATCATTACTGGAGCAGGACAAGGCATTGGCTTAGCCATAGCACAGAAATTGGTGGAAAATGGAACCCAAGTACTCCTCAATGATCAGGAAAAAAGTTTGACAGAAGAAGCAGTAGCTGGTCTCTCCCTCCTGAAAAAAGGAGCCGTCATCGGCTGTTCTGGAGATGCTGCAGACCCAGAAGTCATTGAAGAACTCGTCTCCCTTGCTCTCCAAAATTTTGGACACATTGACCAATTGGTTTGCAATGCAGGAATTACCCTTTTTGGGAATTTCCTCGATTATTCCCGAGAAGATTTTATGGAGGTGACTCGTGTCAACCAAGCCGGAACTTTTTTTCTGGCCCAGGCAGTAGCCCAGGTCATGAAAAAACAAGGTCAAGGAGGAGCGATGCTTTTCACCTCCTCGGTGACGGCGCACCAGAGTCATGAAAATCTGGCCGCCTACGCCATGAGTAAAGCAGCCATCGAAATGCTGGCCAAAAATCTGGTTTTGGAACTTGCTCCATTGGGAATCCGAATCAATACTATCGCCCCAGGAGCTACCCTCACGGAGCGCACCACCGCAGACCCTAGTTATGTGGATACCTGGTCCAAACTTACTCCTCTTGCCCGACCTGCATATCCAGAAGACATCGCTGAAGCTGCAAGTTTTCTGCTTTCTGATGCAGCAAAACACATCACCGGCCAAACCCTCATCATTGATGGAGGATGGACTGCCATCAGCCCCTCGCCTTATGCCTAAGTCTCCCAAGTCCCATAAGCACGTTCCCGCCCCTTGGACTCTGCGGGGAGAAGGCATTATACTCCTATTTCACTTTAAAAATGACTGGGTAGCACAAGCGGCAAACTTGCCGGCATACCTACAAGGTAAATTCAAAGGAGGATTTGGTTACGTGATGCTGGTAGACTACCAGGAATCGCCCGTAGGTCCTTACCGAGAACTTCTGTTTATCCCTGGAAAATTTGGAGAAGAAAAGTTACAGTCCATCACCACCATCTTCGTGGACTCAGAGGCAAGCACAGCAAATGGACGGGCCAACTGGGCCATTCCAAAGCAAACAGCTGACTTCTACTGGCAAAAAGAGAAAGGGTTAGATCGTGTGGAAGTTTCCCTGAATGGAAAACTAGTATTCCAAACCAGCATTCGCTCTGGAGGAATATCATTTCCGATGAGCACAGCACTCCTTCCCATTCGACTTCGACAAGAGTTGGGAAATCAGGTTTTTTTCACCCAGCCAGAAGGGAAAGGTTGGGGAAAACTGGCACGCATTCAGGAATTGAAACTTGATCCCCAACTTTTTCCTGACATCCGAGGCATCAAGCCACTACTCGCCCTAAAGGTGAGTCCCTTTACCCTTACTTTTCCCAAACCAAGTATCCCAGCATGAATTCCTACAAAGACGCACACGTAGTCGTAACCGGGGCTGGATCGGGCATTGGATTGGAATTGGTAAGGCAACTTTATCCACATACCAAAAATATCTTGGTAGTAGATTACCTTCCGGAGAACCTATATCGCCTTTGGGAGGAATTCCCCGAAATCGAGGGACAAGTACTAGCTGACTTGAGTCAAAAAGAAGGAAATATAGACATGCTTGAATGGATCCAAAGCCACTGGAAAGGAGTGGATTTCTGCTTTGCCAATGCAGGAAAAGCCTCTTATGCCCCCGCCGCTGACCAAGACTGGGCAAACATGGACCAACTCTTCCAGTTGAATGTGCACTCCCCCATCCAATTGGGATTGGCATTAAAACAGCTTTTTCCAACACATCCGCTTCGCCATGTGATTACCTGTTCGGCCATCGCCTACTGGGCTATCCCAGGCTATAGCCTCTACAGCAGTACCAAGGCTGCGCTTCTCCAATGGGCCGATTGCCTCTGGGCCGAAGGAGATGGAGATTGGCTCACGCTAGTTTTCCCAATCGCCACCGCCACTGCATTCTTTGATGCTGCAGGAACCAATATTCCCCGTGCCTTTCCCATTCAAAACCCACAGCAAGTGGCACAAATCATACTTTCAGGAGCCGAAAAAGGGAAAAAGAAGATTTTTCCTTCTAACTTGTTTAAAAGCCTGCTTTTCCTCAATCGCTTAGTATTTGTGCTACAACCGTTGGCGACAGCACTTGAATTTCGAAAATTTAAAAAATGGGTTTCCAGCAAGAATTCCCATTAAATCTACCGCAATGAAAAAACTCCTAATTCTTCCCGTACTCCTACTCTCCCTAGTTTTTGCTTGCCAGCAAAAGGAACCTCTTCCGGACACCCTCCCCATGCAAGTGGCGAAAGCCTATGGTTTTGAAAACTGGGATCAGATTAAGTCTATCGGGTACACCTGGAATGTGCAACGTGACTCAGTGAACATAGCTTCCCGAACCTGGAAATGGAACATCCATGACAGCACGGTATTCTATGCTGGTACAGACACCAGTTTTACCTACAGCCTTGTGGCAGATTCCCTCCCGAAGCAGGATGGTGCCTTTATCAATGACAAGTACTGGGCCCTAATGCCCTTCCAGCTTGCTTGGGACAGCGGCTATACCTATGAAGTTCTTGAAAATGCGAACTCCCCGATTCAGGGTCTCCCTAGCACCAAACTCAGCATTCTGTACGGTACCGAGGGTGGGTATACCCCTGGAGACGCCTATGATCTGTATCTCAATGCGGAAAATCAAATCCTGGAATGGACCTTCCGCAGAGGGAATGCTCCCGAAGGACGCACCTGGACCTGGGAGAAGGCAGCGGCCTTTGGCCCGATTCAACTCAGTTTGGAGCACAAGGATGCCGCAGGCAAGCGCTTCATCTGGCTAACCGATGTAACCGTCGAGTAAACCAACTGCTGCGCTCAAAACCACCCTTCAATTTTCTTTTCATGAAAAAATCAACTCCTCCTCGTCGTCAATTTCTCTTGCAATCGGGAGCCCTCCTGGGTGCAGGTCTCCTCGCCAATCCTTTTGCGGGTTGGGGGAGAACTCTCCAAAAATCCTGGACTGTAGGCGAAATCATGGACTTGTTTATTTCCCAAGTACCCAAGGCGCCCTTTGCACAGACGGTGGACACGATCAAGATTGGTTCCAGAGACACCGTAGTCACTGGGATCGTGACCACCATGTTTCCCAGCATTGAGATCATCAAAAAGGCGGTTGAACTAAAGGCCAACCTCATTATTCCACACGAACCCACCTTTTACTCTGGTCAGGACGAAACCGATTACCTGCAAAATGACCCCGTCTTCCGTGGCAAATACGACCTACTGGCCATGCATCAACTAACCATTTGGAGAAATCACGATTACGTGCACCGGATGCAAGACGATGGAGTGCGGATCGGAGTGGTAGAAGAACTGGGATGGAAGGACTACTATACCCCTGGAAGCCCGATTTTGCAGATTCCTACAACCAGTTTGAAGGAGGTCATCGATCACATCAAAAGCCGAATGCAGGTACCCGCCATGCGCTATGTGGGGGACTTGAACCAACTGGTCTCCAAAGTACTCCTCCTCCCTGGCGCTGTGGGAGGAAAAACGCAAATCACCCGAATCCAGGAGCACCGTCCTGATGTCCTGATCTGTGGAGAATCCAATGAGTGGGAAACTCCAGAATATGTCAAAACAGCCAATGAACTCGGCATGAAACTTTCCATGGTCGAGATCGGCCACTCGGCAAGTGAAGAAGGCGGCTCCGAATTTGTAAAAAACTGGGTACAAACCCATGTCCCGGGTGTCCCTGTCTACCACATTCCTTCTGGCAATTCCCTGTCGGTTTACTAACTTTAGTCCTTTACAAGTCCCCCTAATTTCCATCCCATGAAACGCTTTTTTTTCGCCCTTCTTCTGGTATCTACGCCACTCTTTTCCTTCGCCCAGCAGCAACTGAGCAAGGAGGAGAAAAAATTGATCGAGCGCATCGACAAAAACTACCAGGAAACTGTGCAACTCTTGGAGGAAGTCATCAACATTAATTCGGGCTCCCTCAACCTAGCAGGTGTGCGTGAAGTGGGCCGTGTTTTTGAACGGGAATTTCAAAAAATAGGATTTCAAACCGAATGGGTAGACGTACCCGCAGAAGTAAAGCGTGCAGGTCATTTTGTAGCTAGCCGCAAGGGAAACAAAGGAAAAAAACTCTTCTTGATTGGTCACCTGGATACCGTATTTGAAAAAGACATGCCGTTCACTCCCTTCACCTGGCTCAACGACAGCACGGCCACGGGCCAAGGAGCCAACGACATGAAAGGTGGAGATGTACTTGTGCTGGCCAGTCTTAAGGCTTTGCACGAATTGGGCCACTTGGAAGGCCGGACCATCACCGTCTATTTCAATGGTGACGAGGAAAGTACAGGAAATGCGACCTTGGCGCGTAAAGACTTTATCGAACGCGCCAAGCAACATGAAATCGCCTTGGCTTACGAGACCGCTCAGGGCTTTGGGGGAGCCACTGTGGCCCGTAGAGGCGCCTCTGGCTGGACGCTTAAGACCAGCGGAAAGCAAGGCCACTCCAGTGGGGTATTTGGTCAAAATGCAGGCTATGGAGCCATCTACGAGGCGGCCCGTATCTTGAATGAGTTTCGCGAAGCGCTCGCCGGTGAAAAGTATTTAACATTTAACCCGGGTCAATTTATCGGTGGTTCGGACATACAGACCAACCCAATCACAGGAGCAGGCACAGCTCTTGGTAAGTCCAATATTGTTGCTCGAGAAGCCATCGTTTCAGGAGATTTGCGCTTTTTGGGGGAAGCCCAAAAAGAAGCAGCACGCGCCAAAATGCGTGAAATCGTCGCCAATAATCTGCACCAAACCGATGCAGAAATCACCTTCTACGATTACATCCCTTCCATGGAGCCTACCCCGGGCAACTATGCCTTGGCAGAAGTACTTAGTCAAGTAAGTCAAGACCTGGGCTACGGTCCTGTCAAGCCTGGCGATCCTGGTAGCCGTGGCGCGGGAGATATTTCTTTTGTATCCTCTTTCATGGATAGTTTGGACGGGATAGGTGCTTCGGGTTCAGGTGCCCATGCTCCTGGAGAGACCATCAACATGAAGCAATTTCCATCTTTGATTAAAAGAAATGCACTTCTTTTATATCGATTGACTCGTTAATAAAAAATGAAAAAAGTTGCCTTTTTTTTTGTGTTGACGCTAGTAGTTATGTCTTGCAGTCAAAAATCTGAAGATACTATCCCCATGAAACCAAAAAAAATCGTCGTTTATCAGGTCTTTACGCGACTTTTCGGAAATACGAATACCAGCAACATTCCTTGGGGCACCAAAGAACAAAATGGAGTAGGAAAGTTTAACGACTTCACCGACACCGCCTTGGCGGAAATCAAAAAATTAGGCGTGTCCCACATCTGGTACACGGGAGTTCCTCACCATGGGGTGATTGGAGATTTCCCAGAAATCGGCCTTACCTCCGACGACCCAGATGTGATCAAGGGGCGAGCAGGCTCCCCCTACGCGGTGCGGGATTACTACCAGGTCAACCCAGACTTGGCGGTAGATGTGACGCGCAGAATGGAAGAGTTTGAAGCACTCATTGCCCGCACCCACAAGCAGGACATGAAGGTGATCATTGACATTGTTCCCAACCATGTGTCCCGTCATTACGAAGGGAAAAACAACCCAGCAGGCGTCCTAGACTTTGGCGCGAAGGACGATACCAATCTTGCATACACGAAAAACAACAATTTCTACTACCTGCCGGGAAAGGCCTTCCAGGTACCTGCTCCCAAAAATGGCTACCAGCCCTTGGGCGGAGCGGCACATCCATTGAGTGATGGAAAGTTTGAGGAGTTTCCAGCCAAATGGACCGGCAATGGTTCCCGACTCGCCCAGCCCGATTTTTACGATTGGTACGAGACCGTCAAGGTCAACTATGGGGTGAGCCCTGAGGGAGTCAAGGACTTTGTGGCCCTTCCTGAAGAAGCCTCCACCTTGGATGTTCAAGCGCATTTCGACTTTTGGAAAGGAAAAGAAGTACCGGATTCCTGGATCAAGTTTAAAGACATCACGCAATTTTGGTTGAGCAAAGGGGTCGATGGCTTCCGCTTTGACATGGCAGAAATGGTACCTGTAGAGTTTTGGTCCTATCTCAATTCGCACATCAAGGTAAAATACCCCGATGCCTTTTTGTTGGCTGAGGTATACAATCCAAGCCTGTACCGCGACTACATTCACAAGGGCAAGATGGACTACCTCTACGACAAGGTAGAGTTGTACGATACACTCAAGCACATCATGCAAGGACATGGCTCTACCGATAATCTGGTGCCTATCCTCGAAGGCTTGTCAGACATCGAGCACCACATGCTCCACTTCCTAGAAAACCACGACGAGCAGCGCATTGCTAGTCCGGAATTTGCTGGTAATCCTTGGAAGGCTCTTCCTGCCATGGTGGTATCGGCCACCAGCACGACGGCACCGACGATGATTTACTTCGGTCAGGAAGTGGGAGAGCCGGGAGCAGAGATGGCCGGTTTTGGCCAGCCCAGCCGCACCTCCATCTTTGATTATATTGGGGTTCCTCAACACCAGAAGTGGGTCAATGGAGGGAAGTTTGACGGAGGGCAACTCTCGGATAACGAAAAAGCGCTGCGCAACTACTATTCGGAGGTCCTCAACTTTACTCGAAACAGTTACGCGCTGATGGGAGCCTATCAGGACTTGCACCGCTACAACAGATCCAAAAACCCAGCCTATACTGACAAAACCTTTGCTTACGCCCGCTGGGACAAGGAGCAAAAATTGCTCGTCGTGACTAATTTTGACGAAAGTCAGTCCGTAAATACTATCCTCCACCTTTCCCCTGAACTCTTGAAAGCCTGGAATCTTACCCCAGGAAACCGGGAAATTCAAGAAGTTCTATTTGGCAAGAAAACCACCCAACTTCGCGTAGATGCCCAAGGTGCGCAGATCGACCTAGTTCTAGGCCCTTGGGAATCGGCTGTATTTGAGGTGAGGTAAGTTATGCCTAGGCTATAAATCCAAAATTGAAAATTTCACCCTTTGGTATAAATTTCCAATTACCCCTTCTTAAATCCCTGGTTTTGTTTAATTTAAAGTTCCAACTTTTCAGAACCAGGTATGTCTCCAACCGATAAACTCAATCGCCGAGAATTTATTTCTTCAGCGGCCAGCATCGCAGCCACCATCTCGATCGTCCCCTCCTCCGTCATTGCCGGTACGGGGCATGTTCCTCCTTCCGACCAACTTACCGTTGCCAATATCGGATGCGGCACGCAAGGACTGCGCGAAATGGGGGAGCTCCTGAAAAATCCCAAAATTCGACTGGTAGCCGTATGCGATGTAAATAAATTCTCCACCGACTACATCGATTGGTCCCCCTACGGAATCCGAAATGACATCCGAAAAACCCTAGGAGATTCATCTTGGTGGGAAGGAAAGCCAGGCATCCCTGGAGGCAGAGACATCGGCCAAGAATATGTTGAAAAATATTACGCCATCAATAAGCCCTCAGGGCGATACAAGGGCTGTGCGAGTTACGAGGATTACCGAGAACTCCTGGATCAGGAAAAAGGCGTCGATGCGGTCAAAATCATGACCCCAGACCATACCCACGCACCGATTGCACTGGCGGCGATGGGCAAAAAAATACATGTGGTCACCCACAAGCCCATTGCCAATCGGCTTCTGGAGGGCAGAAAAGTCATCCAAAAGGCGAGTGAGTCCGGGGTAGTCAGCCACTTACTTGCCTGGTCGGATCGGCCCGAATACAGACAGGTCAAAGCCTGGATGGATGCGGGCTTGATTGGTGACTTGCAGGAAATTCACAACTGGTCCTACCGCCCGGTCTGGCAGCAATGGACCCAACGACCTAGCGAAGCACAGGCAATACCGGAAGGATTCAATTGGGATTTGTGGCTTGGACCTGTTCCAGACATGCCCTACCACAAGCAGTACACGCACAACGTATTCCGTGGCTGGTACGAGTTTGGCGGCGGATCCATCGCCGACATGGGGCATTACAGCCTTTTCCCCTTGTTTGAAACTTTGGGCATTGACCGCAGCCCCGTTTCTGTCAGAGCCTATGGCACTACCTCGCGCGAAGAAGTCAATCAGGTCTACCAATGGGTAAAAAATGAGGTAGCCTTTCCTGCCAGCTGCATGATCAAATGGAAGTTTCCTCAACAAGCAGCTCTCCCAGCCTTTGACCTATTCTGGTACGATGGGGGCATGAAGCCCTTTGCCTGCGAAGAACTCGAGTCGGAAGGAAAAGACATTCCTGACGAAGGGCTGCTGCTAGTAGGCAGCAAAGGGAAGATCTTGGGAGGCTTCCGTGGAGAAAATCCAGTGCTGCTCCCAGAAGGATCGGCCATGCAAGGCCGCGATGCAGAACGTATCAATTCGGCTAGTGTAGATCGAAAAACCGACAGTTGGGTGGATGCCATGCTTGAAAAAAGACAAACTTCGGGTAGTTTTACCCGCGCACAATGCATTACTGACACGATCAACCTAGGAGCGATAGCACTGAGGGCCGGCAAAAAAATCGATTTTGACCCCAAAAAAGTTCAAATTACCAATGATGCGCAAGCCAATGTCTTTCTGAGCAGAACATACCGCCCAGGCTGGGAAATCTGATCCCTCACTCTCTTTCATTTTCAAACCCAAACTAATCCCATGACTAGTAGAAGAAATTTTCTCAAAACCACAGGACTTGCCAGCGCAGCCCTAGGACTTGGTCTACCTACCTTAAGTTTTGCGCGACCTAGAGCCGACCTTCCTTTTAAAATCTCTCTTGCGGAGTGGTCCGTCAATCGCCTACTTTTTTCAAAGAAATTGGATCACCTGGACTTTCCACTAGAAGCCAAAAAGCACGGTATTCATGCGGTAGAGTATGTCAACCAATTTTTTATGGACAAGGCGCAAAATTTTGTCTACTTAAAGGAAATGAATACCCGATGCACCAACGAGGGGATCACCCAAGTCTTGATTATGGTAGACCGGGAGGGTATGCTCGGGTCTCGTACTGCAGCAGATCGCCAACAGGCAGTAGAAAATCACAAAAAGTGGATAGAAGCTGCCCAATTTCTTGGTTGCCACACCGTACGTGTGAATGGCTACTCGGACATTTCCTGGTCTACCCGTCCGGAAGATGCCGCCGAGGCCTCCAAACTGGTGAGCGACAGTATTCATCAACTCGCAACTTTTGCTGAGTCCTCAGGTACTCACATCGTAATCGAAAATCATGGGGGATTTTCCTCCAATGGCAAATGGCTGGCAGAAACCATCCGAAATGCGGACCATCCACTGGCAGGAACACTGCCCGATTTTGGCAACTTCCGTTTAGGTACCGTAGAAGGCAAGCCCGCATCCTACGATTCCTACCGAGGAGTGGATGAGTTGATGCCCCTTGCCACAGGAGTGAGTTTGAAACCAAAGGTCTGGGACGATGCTGGTCAGGAGTCGGATCTGGATTACAAGCGCATGATGAAATTGGTGCTTTCCCATGATTATAACGGTCATGTAGGCATTGAGCATGGGGACAAGGATCGAGAGTGGGAAAGCATCGTGGCCATTCGTGAAATACTTGAGGAACTGCAGCAGCCTAATGCCTTTAAATAAGTGAGCTTCATTTCCTGCCCCAGATGAACCAACAACTTGGACAACTTTCTCTTTTGGTGAAAGACTACGACGAGGCCATTCAGTACTACACGCAGACGCTGGGATTTGACTTGCTGGAAGATACCCCGATGACGGATACCAAGCGATGGGTGCGCGTAGCTCCCAAAGGCTCCCATTGCCAGTTGCTCTTGGCCAAGGCTGCCAACGAAGCCCAACTTGCTCAGGTAGGTTACCAAGCGGGAGGACGCGTCTTCTTGTTTCTGTACACAGATGACTTTTGGAGAGATTACGAGAATTACCGTTCCAAAGGCGTGGTCTTTATCAGGGAACCGGCAGAAGAATCTTTTGGAATAGTTTCCGTATTTTCGGACCTCTATGGAAATCTCTGGGATTTGATTCAACCCAAGAGCTCCTAAACTATCCCTATGGATTCACAAGCAAACAATCCCCTCCACGGTGTCACTCTTGCCGACATGATCGCACAACTGGTTTCCTTCTATGGATGGGAAGAGCTTGGCGAGCGTATTCCCATTCGCTGTTTTACACACGACCCCAGCATTGCCTCCAGCCTTAAGTTTCTCCGCAAAACTCCCTGGGCGCGAGAACGGGTAGAAGGTCTTTACCTCAAAATGTTGCGGGATGCCAAAAAGGAAGGTGGCCCCTTGGGGAGTTAAAGGAGATGGTTAATCTTAAGTTGGGAATTGAAAATTGTAAGATAGTAGCTCGTGATTACAAATCAGGAGCAGCTTAAAACCTTCGAGGTCTGAAAGACCAATGAAAAATAGTGTATAAATTAGACCTTCGAGGTCTGAAAGACCTCAAAGGAAAAAAAAGCCCGTTCCGCAGTATTGCGGGACGGGCTTTTTCGTAGGGTAGGTGGTTTGGATTATACGTAGTTGTTGAGCATCACCGGCATCACCAACATCAAGATGTCTTCGTTGGCATCTTGAGTCACTGGCAAGATCAAACCTGCGCGATTTGGCGCCGAGAATTTCATGCTTACTTCTTTGCAAGAAAGGTTGTTGAGCATCTCTACCAAGAACTTGGCATTGAATCCGATCTCAATGTCTTCTCCCTCATGGTCGCAAGACAAACGCTCGTTGGCTTCGTTGGAGAAGTCCAAATCTTCTGCTGAGATCATCAACTCGCTACCTGTCAACTTCAAGCGCACCTGGTGCGTAGTCTTGTTCGCATAGATGGCAATACGTCGCAAGGAACCCAAAAACTCCAAACGATCAATCGTCATTCGGTTAGGATTTTCCCCAGGAATCACATTTTCATAATCCGGGAACCGCTCGTCAATTAAACGACAGATCATCTTGATATTATTGAACTTGAAATAAGCATTGGACTGGTTAAATTCAACCGAAACAGGCACATTCTCAGATGGCAAGGTGGTCTTCAATAGGTTCAGTGCTTTCCTTGGGATGATCAAGCTAGCCCCATTGCTAGAGGCTACATCCACTCTCCGGTAGCGCACCAAACGGTGGCCATCTGTAGCCACAAAAGTGGTGTTAGTTGGACTCAAATTGATATATACCCCTGTCATCGCAGGACGAAGTTCGTCCGAAGAGGTTGCAAAAATGGTGTTTGCAATAGCTGAAGACAATACTTCTGTAGACATATCTACAGTAGTCGCATTGCTAACTGTAGGTATTTTTGGAAAATCTGTGGCATTTTCGCCAGCAAGACGGTAGCGTCCATTGTCTGAACTTATTTCTACCGCGTAGGTGTCGTGATCAATACTGAACGTCACAGGCTGCTCTGGCAAGTTTTTTAAGGTCTCAATCAAAATGCGTGCAGGCACTGCGATATTTCCATCTTCCTTAGCTTCCACCTGAAGTTGAGTCATCATTGAAGTCTGCAAATCCGAAGCAGTGATGGTCAATACGGCTCCTTTGATTTCAAAAAGAAAGTTTTCCAGAATAGGTACCACAGGATTGGTGGTCACTACACCGTTGATGGCAGATAGCTGCTTGAGCAAGGCGGAGGAAGAAACAATAAATTTCATATCGTAGGGGGTGGTATAGTTTTTCTCTAGTGTGGTAAATTTATAAATAAAATGCTAATTCAGTGGGCCTCCCACCCAATTGTACTAAAAAAGTTGCAAATAGGTGCCTGTTTTTACGTTTAACCCCTTCGTGAAAATCGTTTTACCCGGAACAAACCAATCACACCGCCCATCAGCACCAAGAATAAAACAGGTCCACCCACATTGACCCACTGCCAGAATTGTTTTTCTTCTGCAACCATCACCTTATCCAAGGGACGAATTTGCAGGACTTTGGTTCGTGTGGAAATGATGCCTTCTGGGTCTGTCAAGTACTGCACTACGTTAACCAAAAACTGTTTATTGGCAAAGGTAGTTTGTTCGATCGGATCCTCTCCAAGCGGAAGTAGTTCCTGATCTGCTGGGTTGACCTGGCTTTGAAACAAGGAAGCATCACCGAGCGCGAGCACTTTCCCTATTCCACTGTCCTTTACCGCCCCCCCTGCAAACTCCTCGGGAACAAATCGATTTTTGAACAAAGACGTAAACTTCCCTTCCAGCAAGTAGGCAAGTGGCAAGTTGGATACCCCAAATTCAGACTCTAAGGGTGGCTCTTGAAATGCCGTCAAGCTAATCCGAAGAGGTAAGGGCAAGATCCGAGAACGCTCCGAACTGAAAAGTAAGGGTGTCTTTTTTACCCCATCGGCCTTTACGGTGTCTAAGCTACTTGCAAACCGAAAGCCAACCTGATCCAGCCCTTTGGTGATGGGGTGTACCTGCATGCGACTCGCATGAAAATGGTAGAGCCAAGGCATGGGAACCAGCTGCTCTTGATTGCCAAAATTGCCTCCCATCACCGGAATCACCCCAAAGTTGAGATCTTGGATAAGGTCCTTGTTGACACGGATCCCATACCGAAATAATAAGCGATCCAAGCTATTTTGTTGCGGCAAAGCCAAGGCCCCTTCTCCTACCAATTGACTTAAATTCAATCGTGCTCCCTCGGTAGCCACGACCAAGTTGCCTCCACCCATCAGGTATTGATCCAAGAGGAATAGTTCGCGATCGGTGAAGTTGCTGTCAGGACCCAAAATGAATACCGCAGCAAAGGAACTTAAGTCCTCTACTTTTTTGGCCTGCTCCAAAGGCACCTTAAAAAGTTCGTATCGCCCATCTAGCGCCTCCACCATCCCAAAACCATCGTCCTCTGCCAGTTCTCCATGGCCAATAATTAAGGCAATGGCACTCTTTTGAGGATACACTAATTTTTGAATAGCCTGCGCTAATTCAAACTCTAAGTTTTCAATGGAAGCATTCAAGGTTTGCTCCGCCGACATGCCTCGCTCCCCTTTCAAAATCAATGCTCCTGTTTCGTAGGTATCATCTGAAACCAAGATTCCTGGAAAAATAAGTTGCGCTTGCTGCCCTGTCGCCTGGTTGACAAAAAGATTGGTCGGACGAATTCCGTAATCCGCAAGCGTAAAAATAAAATCTTCTTTCAGGGAGTCGGTTACTTCCAAGGGATCAAAATAGGAAACGGTAATGCTCTCCGATGAATAGGCATTGAAGGTGCGTACGGTCTCCTCTATGGATTTTTGAAGGCGACGCATCCCACCCGGGAGTTGCTCGCCAGTCAGTAAAATATCAACATGCAGAGGACGGTCTATTTCTCCCAAGAGCTGAAGAGTAGAAGCATGTAAGGAATAGCGCTTTTCCTCTGTAAGGTCAATTCGAAACCGAAGTTTCTGACCCAAGCCGAAGAGTACCAAGACACCCAAGCCTAGAATTCCAAGTAAAAGGAGCCGATTTGAAAGGAGCTGCTTCATTTCTTCTTCAAAATCAAGACCGTTGCCCCAAGAAAAACCCAAATCATCCCCAGCAGAAAAAAGAGATCTCTGCTGTCAATCACACCTCTGCTCAAGCTAGCATAACGATAGCTCAAACTGAATTCCTCTACCCAATAGGCCCATTGTCCTGGTACCATCCCCGCCAAGGCCGTCAATCCAAAGTACAAGAAAAAGCAAAGAAATACACCGAGCACAAAGGCCACCACTTGTTGGGAAGTCAGCGAACTCGCAAACAAGCCCACAGCGGCAAAGGTTGCTCCAATCATCAGTAGCCCGAGCCAACTCCCAAAAAAACCAGCCCAATCCAAATTGCTCGGAGGATTTCCCAACAGAGAAATGGAGTAGGCATAGCCCAAAGTGGGTAGAATGGCAAGAAAAACAAGTAGCAGGAGGGCCAAATACTTGGCCAAGACAATCTGAACTAGGCTGAGTGGAGAGGTCTGCAACAGTTCCCAAGTTCCTGCCCGGCGCTCTTCGGCCAAGCTACGCATGGAAATCGCAGGGATCAAAAAGGTAAACACATAGGGGGTGTATAGAAAAAGGGACTCTAAATCTGCATAGCCATAATCCAGCACGGAAGTTTCTGGAAAAACCCAGACAATCAAGCCCAAGGCCACCAAAAACAAACCCAAGACCAGGTAGCCAGTAAGGCTTCCAAAAAAGGCTAAAATTTCTTTGAAGAATAAGCTTTTCATTGGCCTTGCGTGATTTCCCGAAAAAGTGTTTCCAAATTTTTAACGCCTTGGTCCAAGCGAATCAGGCTGAGTTGCCGCTGCGCCACCACCTGCAAAATCGCCTTTCGCGCTGCTGTAGCATTCGGAGTAAGCAGGATTAATTCTTGTGGAGCTTTACTTCCAAACCTAGGGGTTCCGATGCCTTCAAACCATGATAATTCTAAGGCTTCTTCCGTTTCGAGAATCAAGGTTACCTGGGAGGAAGCCGATTTCAAGTCGGCCAGCGAACCTGCAGATCTGATTTTTCCCTGATTGATAATCACCACATCCTGGCATACGGCCTCCACCTCTTGCATGATGTGGGTAGAAAAAATTAAGGTCTTATTTTCAGCCACTTCCAAGATCAAGTTGCGAATAGCTACGAGTTGGTTGGGATCCAAGCCGGTGGTGGGCTCATCTAGGATCACCAACGACGGATCATGGAGCAGTGCCCGTGCAATGCCCACCCGCTGACGATAGCCTTTGGAAAGTTGGCCGATTTTTTTGTGTTGCTCACTCTGCAGGCCTGTTTTGCGGATCATCTCCTCCGTGCGGCGTCGGATATCGGTAGATTTCATGCCGTAGATGCCTCCCGAAAATTCCAAAAACTCACGCACGTAACTGTCCAGGTAGAGGGGGTTGTTTTCGGGGAGGTAGCCAATCTGAGCGGCTAATTTTTTAGGATGTGCCAGGGCATCTTCTCCCAGCACGCTAACCGATCCTGAATCTGCAGCCAGGTAGCCCGTGATGATTTTCATCGTGGTCGACTTTCCTGCTCCATTAGGTCCTAAAAACCCTAAAATACGCCCTGGGAAAGCAGAAAAGCTCACCTCATCCAGCGCTTTCTGGGTACCGTACACTTTACTGAGCTGAGAAACTTGGAGAGACATGTTGGGGCGATTCGATGCAAATCGAGTAGGTACAAAAATACAGATTGCAGGTAGAACGGCAAGAGGGATTTTTTAGGTATGCCGCAACCTATTTTTTTCCTTTTGGACGGAGAGGACGGCATTCCACATCAACTACAAAGTAGTTGGGATGCGTCTCTAGCGTTTGCACAATGGTCAGGGCCACATCTGCAGGCTGCATCATGTGTTCGTGCGCATTCATTCCTGGAATATCGTCGAAGAAGTGGGTTTGAATGGATCCTGGATAGATGGTGGACACCTTGATTCCAAAGTCTCGGAGTTCCATGTAGAGCGAGTGGGAGATGCCACGCACCGCATGCTTGGTGCCTACATAACCAGCAAAATTGGCCACGCCATTGAGGCCAGCGATGGAGGCCACATTGAGGATATGCCCTTCGTCAGCCGCCTTCATGGCAGGAATCAATCGTTTGGTGGCATAAAAGATACCGTGGACGTTGGTGTCAAACATGGATTTCCAATCGGCAGTGGACATGTTTTCCATAGGTCCAGCTACGCCAAAGCCGGCATTGTTGACCAAGATGCGGATGTCTGCACCCAGCTGGGCTAGGGTTGCCAGGTAGGCTTGCTCCACCTGTGCCTCATCGGCTACGTCACAGGTGAAAAAATGAAACTGGTCGTGGGTAAAGTCGGGCTTGTTCCTACCCCATCCGGCTACTTTTACTCCTTTTTCGAGAAGCAATTTGACAATTTCTAGGCCTAGCCCCTTGCTTACGCCGGTGACTACGGCTACTTTATTTTTTAATTCCATGGATACCTATTTGTTCTTAATAAAGCCAAATCTGACCGAAAAGTTCTCCATTCTTAGCCTTTATCCAAAATTTGGTAGAAATTACCACTCTTGAACCTACTTTAGAGAAGTAACCTTCCTGAAAAAAATCCCCAACCCATGAAAAAAATATTCCTACCCCTACTTCTTCTCAGCGGCACCGTCTTTGGCCAAAGTAAGTTGCGGCCAAGCATCGACCAGAAAGCCGCATCCATCGAAACCAAGGTAATCGACTGGAGACGTGACATCCACCAGCACCCAGAACTCGGCAACGAGGAAACGCGCACTGCCAAAATGGTAGCGGACCACTTGCGCTCCTTGGGCATTGAAGTGCAGGAAGGGGTAGCCACTACAGGGGTAGTGGGCATTTTACGTGGCGGCAAGCCAGGGCCAATGGTTGCCCTTCGTGCTGATATGGATGCACTTCCCGTGACTGAGCGGGTAGACTTACCTTTCAAATCCACCGTCACCGCCACCTACAATGGGCAGCAAACCGGCGTGATGCATGCTTGTGGACACGATAGCCACGTGGCCATCCTAATGGGAGTAGCGGAAGTACTTGCCGGCATGAAGGCTCAGCTGGAAGGATCCGTCAAATTTATTTTTCAACCCGCCGAAGAAGGGATTTACATCCCAGGAGTAACTTCCTGGGGTGCCAAACAAATGGTCGCTGAAGGCGTGATGAAAGATGTGGATGCCATCTTTGGACTACACATCTCCGCACAAACCGAGGTAGGCAAGATTGGTTACCGTTCTGGACCTGCTCAAGCTGCCGTGGACAACTTGGAGATCATCGTGCACGGTACCCAGGCACACGGCGCATCCCCCTGGTCTGGGGTAGATCCTATTGTAACCGCTTCGCAGATTGTATCTGGTCTCCAGACCATCTTGTCTCGTAGCGTCAACGTCACCCAAAATCCAGCGGTAGTCACCGTAGGTGCCATTCATGGAGGCATTCGTCACAATATCATTCCTGAAAAAGTAGAAATGATCGGTACCATCCGCACCTTCGGTGAGCAGCAGCAAGACCTGATCCACCGACGCATCACTGAGATCGCCACCAATATTGCCGAGAGTGCTGGCGCGCGTGCAGAGGTCAACATTACCAAACTCTATCCTTCTACGGTCAATGACCCTACCTTGACTGCCAAGATGGTTTCCACCTTGGAAGCTGCTGCAGGTAAGGAGAATGTGAACGTAAACCCACCTGTGACTGGAGCAGAAGACTTTAGCTTCTACCAGCGCGAAAAGCCGGGCCTGTTTATCGGTTTGGGAGGCATGAAAAAAGGAGGCGATCCCACCAAAACTCCTTCACACCACACCCCTGACTTTTACCTGGATGAGAGTGGCTTTGTACTCGGTGTTCGCGTGATGAGCTACTTTGTGGTAGACTTTATGGGAATGAAGAAGTAGTTTTTTGTCCACGGTCGACTGTCCACAGTCCCCCTACATTAGACCTCCCAGAGCGATTTGGGAGGTTTTTGCTTTTTAGACCTCTCAAACCCACGGAAAACTTTTGCATTTACTAAAATCTACTACATTTGTTTGAATCGAATCAGCCCTTAAAATGACCATGAAAAAACTCCTCCTCCCCCTACTCTTGATCGCTACCACTACGGTGGGTCAGTCCAAACTTCGTCCCAGCATTGACCAGAAAGCCCAGGGAGTGGAGGCCAAAGTAATCGAGTGGAGACGGGATTTTCACCAGCATCCCGAACTGGGAAATCAGGAAGTGCGCACCGCCAAGATCGTCGCCGATCACCTCCGTTCCCTAGGCATGGAAGTCACTGAAAATGTAGCGGTCACTGGCGTAGTGGGCGTTCTTCGTGGCGGCAAGCCCGGTCCTATGGTGGCCCTTCGTGCCGATATGGATGCCCTTCCTGTAACGGAGCGGGTTGACCTTCCTTTCAAATCCACCGTCACGGCCACCTACAATGGACAGCAAACAGGCGTCATGCATGCCTGTGGGCACGATTCCCATACCGCCATCTTGATGGGGGTGGCCGAAGTATTGGCAGCACATAAAAATCAATTGGAAGGTTCGGTCAAGTTTATTTTCCAACCTGCAGAAGAAGGCGTATCCGATGTCCCCATGGCAGGAGCCGAACTGATGGTGAAGGAGGGAGTTATGAAAGACGTGGATGCCATTTTTGGCCTGCACATCTGGGCACAGGTAGAAGCCGGTAAAATCGGTTACCGCCCAGGACCCACCATGGCCGCAGTAGATATCCTGGGCATCAACGTACTGGGCACCCAAGCGCACGGCGCCTCCCCTTGGTCGGGGGTAGATCCCATCGTCACTTCCGCACAGATCATCACGGGTCTGCAAACGATCCTCTCCCGCAGTGTGAATGTGACCGAAAACCCAGCAGTAGTCACCGTAGGTGCTATCCACGGAGGTATCCGCCACAATATCATTCCTGAAAAAGTAGAGCTTATCGGGACCATACGCACTTTTGGCGAAGCGCAACAAGCACTCGTACACCGCAGAATCAATGAAATCGCTACCAATATAGCCGAAAGCGCAGGCGCCAAGGCTGAAGTCAATATTCTCAAGCTCTACCCAGCGACAGTCAATGACAAAGCCTTGACAGCGACCATGCTCCCCTCGCTCCATGCTGCCGCAGGAAAAGAAAATTTGATCTTGATGGACCCAATGACAGTTTCGGAAGACTTCAGTTTTTTCCAAAGAGAAAAACCAGGGGTATTTGTATTCTTGGGTGGCATGAAGCCAGGTGCTGATCCTCTTAAAACCCCCTCTCATCACACCCCAGACTTTTACTTGGATGAAAGTGGATTCGTACTCGGCGTTCGCGCCTTAAGTTACCTGGTGGTGGATTACATGGGGATGAAGAAATAATCAACTTTAATTATCCGCAATCCTATCAGTAGCTCAAAAAAGTAATAAACACTGCGGATAATCGCTGACAGACCACGGTCTGCAGGCAGACCACAGTCCACAGCTCATGGAAATGAACTCCAAGCCTTCTTTTCTTGGATTAAACAAAAAAGCGAATTCTCCTTTTATTATGCCCTGTACACCGAACTCGTTCCATAAGTTTGAATTACCATTCTGAACAGCTCGTTTTGTCAGATAACTATTTACTGCTCCAAAGGGAGTTTACTCCGCGGGATTGTGGGGCAAAAAACACTAGTTTTGCCTACATCCTACGCAGCAATTCGGCTAAAATTTGACTCATGATCGGTTCTGCCTT
>JANQWS010000085.1 GCA_030729785.1 Algoriphagus sp.
AAATATTCAAATTCAGCCTTTAAACCATACGTAGAAGGAAAAGGGATGTCTAAATAAATATGACCTCGTTGATTTAGTTGATTGGACGTTAAACGCAAAACCCCTTCAGTCAATTGCGCATTACCCCCAAAAATAGTAGTTGCTTGCGTATTTGGCGTTTGAAAGGTTTCACAATACGGAAACCCTACCTGTCCCCAAACTTGGGTCAGGGGCCCAACTAACATACACACAAAAATAAAATTGAAGATTTGCTTCACAAGCCCACGGATAAAACCCTAAATAACAGAAGTAAGGTCTAAAAAAAAAGCTCTTGGCAAGGTATGGCCTAGAGCTTTTCATTCGGGATGTATTTTTTTAACGCAAAATAGTTTGCGTACGGTCTGGTCCAATAGACACCAATTTGATGGGTACCTGCAGTTCCATTTCCAGATAGGTTACGTAATCCTTCAACGCTACCGGAAATTCCTCGTAGGTACTCACCCCATCCAAAGAACAATACCAACCCTTCATCGTCTTGTACACTGGTTTGATGTCCAGTTCATTGATTTCAAAAGGTAACTTTTCAATCTGCTCTCCAGAAGGCAGTTCGTAGGCTGTACACACCTTGATCTCTTCAAAAATATTGAGCACATCCGCCTTCATCATGAACAGCTGGGTAACCCCATTGATCATAATGGAATACTTCAATGCCGGCAGATCCAACCATCCACAACGTCTAGGACGGCCAGTGGTGCTTCCAAATTCATTTCCTTCTTTACGCATCTCCTCCCCTGTGCTATCCATCAATTCCGTAGGAAAAGGGCCAGATCCTACTCGCGTACAATAGGCTTTAAATATTCCAAAAACCTCCCCAATTTTAGAAGGAGCTACCCCTAGACCCGTACAAGCTCCGGCTGTCATGGTGTTGGAACTCGTCACAAAGGGATAGCTACCAAAGTCAATATCTAGTAGCGAACCCTGTGCTCCCTCAGCCAAAATTCGTTTATTTCCATTCAAAGCATCATTAACGGTGTATTCACTATCAATAAGCGGAAGCGTTTTCACAAATTCAATGGCATCAAAAAATTGACGCTCCATCTCTTCCAAAGCATCCAAAGGATAGTTGTAAAACGAAAGCGTAGACTTGTGCTTGTCTAATAGCACTGCATATTTTTCCTTAAAGTCAGGGCTAAGTACATCCCCTATCCGAAGTGCAGATCGACCAATTTTATCTTGGTAGGTAGGTCCGATTCCTTTCAAGGTAGACCCAATTTTTTTATCCCCTTTTGACTGCTCATAGGCAGCATCCAAAAGCTTGTGCGTAGGAACGATGATCGTTGCCTTCTTTGAAATAACTAAATTTTTACGGTAATCAATTGAGAATTTCCCCAATGCTTCAATCTCTTTTTTGAGAATGATAGGATCTAAAACCACCCCATTTCCAATGATATTCAGAATTTGGGAACGAAAAATACCAGATGGAATTTGATGTAGCACGTGCTTAATGCCATCAAACTCCAGGGTATGACCCGCATTTGGGCCTCCTTGAAAACGTGCAACCACCTCGTATTGAGGAGCAAGCACATCTACAATTTTCCCCTTTCCTTCGTCTCCCCACTGGAGCCCTAACAATACATCCATTTTCATTTGATGCAATTTCTATGTGTTTCTTCGTGATTTTTAAAGGCCGAAATTTGCGATAAGGCAAAAGAAAACCAAACAATGCAGACTTTTATTCTGCTAGGAGGTGAAATTGAACTAAAAAAGACCCACCAAAAGAAGTCAATTACCAGCGAATCCTACCTGTTCCACCGAGTCCAAAACCTTGAATATGCCGTTTAATTTCGTAATCAACAAGAGTTTCTTGACTTGTTCTGAGGGTGCAGTTAACAGCAACTCCCCGTCAACTTGCTTCATTTTTGTGAGCAAAGTAATTAAAAGGCCCAAGCCACTGGAACTAATATACCTTACCTGCTTCAAATCAATAATTACTGTTTTTATCCCTTCTTCCAACGCATCACTTACAAGCTCTGCAATCCTTGGACCTACTTCATCCCCTATCAAGTCTCCTTCCATAAAGAGGTAAAAACGGGTGGCCTCTTTTTTTTGAGTATACTGTAGTCTCATGTTAGCTCGCTTTGTTTTGACAATTTTCTTTCTTGCAGTTTCCGTACAAGATTAAAGAATGGTGGACTACCTGAAAATTCAACACCTCTGCTACTGTGGTTTGAATAGTTTGTATCCTCGGGTCACAAAACTCCAATACTTTATTGCAATCTATACAAATCAAATGGTCGTGCTGCTTAAACCCGTAAGACTTTTCAAATTGAGCCAGATTCTTGCCAAATTGATGTTTGGTAACCAAATCACATTCGACCAATAAATCTAAGGTGTTGTAAACCGTGGCTCTACTCACCCGGTAGTTTTTGTTTTTCATACTGATGTAAAGACCTTCTACATCAAAATGCCCTGTTCGGCTGTAAATTTCCTCTAAAATCGCATACCGCTCAGGAGTTTTCCTGAGCTTTTGAGTCTCTAAATAGGATGTAAATATTTTTTTTACTTCTTCAAAATGAGAGGGATTCAACGCCATGGGAGATGATTTTTTTCAAATATAACGGATACTCCAGTGAAAAGATACTTTCAATCAAATCGAGAAACTTTTATCACCCCTTCTATGAGCTGAATGTTTTGGATCAAATGATCCAAATGCTCTGTATTGTTCACATATAATTTGATCGTTCCTTCAAAAATCCCTTCATCCGAATCTATCGTGATTGATCGCATATTTACCTTAAGTTCATTTGAAATCACTTTGGTCAAATCATTGATCATCCCTACTCGATCTGTTCCTACGATTTGAAGCCCTGCCAAAAAAGCAATTTCTTTTTGACTCGTCCAACGCGCCTTGATTACCCGATTTCCATGATTGGAGAGCAATTCTAAAGCATTTGGGCAGGATGTTCGATGAATTTTAATCCCCTCGTTGATCGTTACAAAACCAAATACATCATCCCCAGCGATAGGATTACAGCATTTGGCTAAATTATAATCGACCACATCCATGTCCTCGCCGATCAGTAGTTGATCGTGCTCCGGCCCTTTTAACGTTTTTATTTCTCGCGTAAATGAAGGCTCATCTTTTACCTTTTCAATGGACTTAGACTTATTTTTTTGACCCTCTTTAAAATCTTTAAACGATTTTATTGAGGTGGGATCAATGATTCCTCTACCTACCCGGTAATAAAATTCATTGACCGTCTTCAGCTCAAAATAGGCCCTCATTTGCTCTACTACCTCTGAGGTGAATTCCGACTTCATGGATTTTAATTTGCGCTGTACAATCTCTCTTCCATCTAGAATAGATGACTTCTTTTCTTCTCGTAATGCATCCTTAATCTTAGCCTTTGCACGGGAAGTAACTACTTGTTGCAACCAATCTTCAGTGGGCTTTTGTTTGCTTGATGTAAGGATCTCAACTTGGTCTCCATTTTTCAATTGATAGCTAATCGGAACCAATCGTTGATTGACTTTGGCCCCAATGCACTTGGCTCCTACCATCGTATGAATTTCAAAAGCAAAATCCAGCGCAGAGGCCCCCTTGGGAAGCACCTTCAAATCCCCTTTGGGTGTAAAAACAAATACTTCATCGTTAAACAAATTTCCTCTGAAATCATCCATAAACTCAATGGCATTGCCATCGTTGGATTCAAGCATACTGCGTACTTGATTGATCCAATCGTCTAATCCAGGACCAGACTTCCCAGAGGTATCCCTTTCCTTGTATTTCCAATGTGCCGCATACCCACGCTCCGCAATTTCATTCATTCTGCTTGTTCGGATTTGCACTTCCACCCATTGACCAGTGGTGCTCATTACCGTAGTATGCAGGGATTCGTACCCATTAGAGCGCGCGGTGCTTATCCAGTCCCTGAGTCGATTGGGATTGGGACGGTAAAAATCTGTCACGATAGAATAGGCCTGCCAACAATCCGCCTTTTCATTTTCCAAATCGGAATCAAGTATGATTCGAACCGCAAAAAGATCAAACACCTCTTCGAAAGGGATGCCCTGGTTTTTCATTTTATTGTAAATCGAATAAACCGATTTGGGACGCCCTTTTATGGTAAAGCGAAATCCCTGCCGAAGCAATTCCTCCTCTACCGGTTGAATAAAAGTTTTGATAAACTTATTCCGGTAACTCTTCGATTCATTTATCTTTTGAACAATATCCCTATAAGTATCCGTATCTGTGTATTTGAGATACAAATCCTCTAGCTCTGATTTAATCGTATACAAGCCCAGACGATGTGCCAAAGGAGCATACAGATACATGGTCTCAGAAGCAATCTTCAACTGCTTATTTCGAGGCATACTTCCTAACGTCCGCATGTTGTTCAGTCGATCGGCTAACTTGATCAAAATCACCCGTACATCGTCGGAAAGTGTCAATAACATTTTTCGGAAATTTTCCGCCTGCTGAGAGCTTCCGTAATCAAAAACACCGGAAATTTTTGTGAGCCCATCAATGATCGTCATGACCTTCGTGCCAAAATCACGCTCAATATCCTCCAACTCCAGGTCGGTATCCTCTACTACATCGTGAAGTAGAGCCGAAACTATAGATGTAGTTCCCAGACCAATCTCCTCTACACAGACGAGGGCAACTTCCAATGGATGGTAAATGTAAGGCTCTCCAGACTTTCGACGCATGTCTCTGTGAGCCTCCAATGAAATCGTAAATGCCTTCTTAATCAGCTTGGTATCACCTGGCTTAAGAATCGGCTTGGCCTGACGAAGTAACTTCCGGTACCGTTTTAATATTTCTTGGCGCTCTACTTCTACGTCTGCTTGGATCATTTAGGGTGATTTTGAGTTTTCAAATTTGACAGGTAATCGAACAGGATTCCACTTTTTTTGGAAATTTTTTTTCAATGCCTTGCAGTAAATTAGAATATGTCTATACCTTTGCATCCACAATTGGAAAAGAGCTTTCTTTTTCTTTTGGTCACATGCGGATGTGGCGAAATTGGTAGACGCACTAGACTTAGGATCTAGCGCCGCGAGGCATGGGGGTTCGAGTCCCTCTATCCGCACCCTACAAGCCCTCAATCCCTCCCCTGTAGTACAGGAAAGAGATTGGGGGTTTTTAATTCAACACCAGTTAATTGAACATACTTTGGAAATTACAGTAGACAAGCACACCGCAAATCAAGCTTCTATTAAAATTAAACTAATTGAGGCAGATTATCAACCTAAGGTTGATGCTAAACTTAAAGACTACGCCAAAAAGGCCGTAATTCGCGGGTTCCGTCCTGGAAAAGCTCCAGTGTCCATGGTCAAAAACATGTATGGCGTTTCTCTTTTAGTAGAGGAAATCAATGCCCTGTTGGGAGAATCCCTTAACAACTACCTCAAAGAACAATCCTTTAAGGTGTTAGGTGAACCCTTACCTGTTGAAAAAGTGGAAGAATCCATCGACTGGAAAAATCAAAAAGATTTTGAATTTGAATACAAAATCGGTTTTGTTGAATCTATTGAAGTGAAATTGGACCAGTCCCTTAAAGGAATCAACTACCGCATCAAAGTAGATAAAAAATTAATTGATGAAACCATTGAAAATCTAACGTCTCAGTACGGAGAAAGCACCAACCCTGAAGTTTCGGAAGCAGGTGACTTTGTCTATGGAGACGTAAAATCTACTAGTACAGATTTCTCAAAAACTGTTTCAGTAGACACTACCAAACTTTCTAAAAAGTTGGCAGGAAAGTTTGTCGGCCTAAGCAAAGAGGCGGTAGTCGAATTTGAAAGCAAGGAAGTTAAAAACGACGAATGGACTGCTGGTTTTGGTTTTTCAGACCAAGAAGGGGAAGCTGCAAAAGGTGGCTATACTTTTACGGTGAAGAATATCAACCGAAAAGCAAAAGCGGAGCTTAACCAGGAATTTTTCGATAAAATTTTCGGGCCTGATCAGGTAAAAACTAAAAAAGAATTTGAAGACAAGGTAAAAGAAACGCTTCAAGGAAACTACGATAAAGAATCTAAAGTGTTTACCGAAGAGGAATTAAAGAAATTAGTAGTTGAAAAAACTAGTCTTGCCCTTCCAGACGATTTCCTCAAGGAATGGTTGATCAAAGCCAACGAAGGTAAAGTAACTGAAACCGAAGTCGAGCAAGAATACCCGCTCTATGCCAAGCAGCTATCTTGGTCACTTATATCTAACCAAGTGGCTAAAGAAAATGGAATTCAAGCAGAGCACGAGGATGTCATTGAAAAAACCAAGGAAATGATCCGTGAGCAATTTGCCTCTTCAGGATTAGGTTCCCAGCTTGAATCCAGCATGGATTTATTTGTGGATAATTACCTCAAAGGGAATGAGGGCCAAAATTACATGAACTTGATGACATCCGTCCTCAACGAAAAGGTATTGGCAATGATTCAAGAGAAAATAAAAATGACTGATAAAAGTCTTACGATAGACGAATTCAAGGAACTTTTAGATAAGTAATCGAATTATAAACTATATTGAAAAGTCCTTTTTTAAAGGACTTTTTTAGTTTTGTACCTAGAACAACCAAGACATGATCAACAAGGAAGAATTCAGAAAATACGCCATTCACAACCAGGGCGTTAGTGGTACGGCCTTTGACCAATACACTACCCATATCGAAAATATGACTCGCTCCGTAATTGAGGAAAGACCTCAGAATTTCAGAGAGATCGATGTCTTTTCCCGCCTAATCATGGATCGAATTATCTTTTTAGGCACTGGGGTTGATGACCATATCGCCAATATTATTGTAGCCCAATTACTCTTTTTGGAATCTGTAGACTCCAAAAAGGACGTTTTACTCTACATCAACAGTCCAGGTGGCTCTGTAACTGCTGGATTAGGCATTTACGATACCATGCAATACATCGGCCCAGATGTAGCTACTATTTGTACTGGAATCGCCGCCTCTATGGGAGCTGTATTACTTGCAGGCGGAGCTAAAAACAAACGTTCCGCATTGCAGCATTCTCGTGTCATGATCCACCAGCCTTCTGGCGGCATGCAAGGTCAATCCACAGACATGGAAATCTCCTTGAAACTCATCCTTGCCATGCGTCAGGAATTGTATCAAATCTTGGCCAACCACACCGGTAAATCCTTTGAGGAAATCGAAAAAGACTCCGACCGAGACTACTGGTTGCGCGCACCTGAAGCCAAAGAGTACGGCTTAATCGATGAAGTATTGGTTAAAAAAACTACCTAATGGCTCAAATTACCTGCTCCTTCTGCGGGAGAAATAAAAAAGACGTAGACTTAATGGTATCGGGTATCTCTGCCCATATCTGCAACTTTTGTATTGAACAAGCCCATGAAATTGTGGGTGAAGACAAGAAAAACAAGAAGTCTACGACTACGCCTGTCTTTCAACTCAAAAAACCAAAAGAGCTAACGCAGTACCTAGATCAATATGTCATCGGTCAAGAAGATGCCAAAAAAGTACTAACTGTAGCGGTTTACAATCACTACAAGCGCTTGCAGCAACAGGAAGAAGCCGACGAAATCAAGATCGAAAAGTCCAACATTATTATGGTGGGAGATACAGGAACAGGAAAAACCTATCTTGCCAAAACCCTAGCCAAGACCTTGGAAGTTCCTTTTTGTATTGCAGACGCCACCGTATTAACCGAAGCAGGCTATGTAGGGGAAGATGTGGAAAGCATCCTTACCCGATTACTTCAAGCTGCAGACTACAAAGTCGAAGAAGCAGAGCGAGGGATTGTCTACATCGACGAGGTAGATAAAATTGCCAGAAAATCAGACAACCCCTCCATAACTCGAGATGTGAGTGGTGAGGGGGTTCAGCAAGCCTTACTGAAGCTATTGGAAGGCACTGTAGTCAACGTTCCTCCTCAAGGCGGCAGAAAACATCCCGATCAAAAGATGATCGCTGTTAACACTGAAAACATCCTTTTCATCTGTGGGGGTGCTTTTGATGGAATTGCAAGACACATTGGTAAACGGATGAATACCCAACCTATGGGATTCAATTCGGCCTCCACCAATGCGACTGCTAACAGAGAAAACCTCCTCCAATATGTGACTGCCCAAGACCTAAAAGCCTTTGGGTTAATCCCGGAATTGATAGGAAGGCTACCTGTTTTGACCCATTTGGATCCATTGCAACGATCTACCTTAAAACGAATACTCACTGAACCAAAAAATGCGTTAGTCAAGCAATATGCAAAACTGATGGCAATGGAAGGGGTAAAACTCACGTTTGATGAGGGGGCACTCGACTTTATAGTAGATAAGGCTGTGGAGTACAATTTAGGTGCGCGTGGCCTTAGATCCATCTGTGAAGCGATTGTCACCGATGCGATGTATGAAATCCCATCAGATAAAAGTATAACCACTTTACTCATCGATGAAGACTACGCAAAGTCCAAGTTTGACACCTCGAAATTCAAGCAACTGCAAGTAGCTTAAATTCAAAACCCCGATATTTTCGGGGTTTATTTTTTTGCAATTGATTCCAAAATTAACTGCGCTACCTGATCTGAGGCCCGCGCCTCCCCGATTCGCTCCTGAATCCTTGCATACCCTTCCAAAATCTGTTTGCGACGCTCCGGATGAAACAAAAGTAGTTGCAACTCGTCTTGAAGGTTTTCAAGTGAAAAATCATTTTGGATCAATTCCCTCACCACTTGCTGGCCTGCAATTAAATTGGGAAGGGAAATATAAGGCACACGAATCAATCGCTTCCCAATCTGGTAAGACAGCCAAGAAGTACTGTAAACAACAAGCTGAGGTACATTAAAAAGTGCTGTCTCCAAAGTAGCTGTACCAGAAGTAACCACCGCGGCAGTAGCATGGGACAGTAAATCGTAAGTTTGATTGTAAATTACTTTGATTCCTTTCGCTTGAGCCAATTCGTAAGTAGCTACCGGTAAGCTATCTACCCCAGCAACTACAAATTGCACCTGAGGAAAATCAGGCACTAGGGCAATCATCTTTGCCAACATGGCGTTGACTTCCTGGGCTCTGCTACCCGGCAGTAAGGCAACAATGGGTTGGGTAGAGAGTTCGTTTTTATTGATGAAAAAATCGTTTTGCGTAAACTTCTTTATTTCATCTAACAAGGGATTGCCCACATACTGCACGATCATGCCAAACTTGGAAAAGAAATCGGGCTCAAAAGGCAAAATAGAATACACTTGATCGGTAATTGCTTTTAATTTTAATGCCCGCTTTTGATTCCAAGCCCACACTTTGGGAGGGATGTAATAATGCACAGGAATCCCATGCTGAGTTGCAAATGCTGCTATTTTCATATTAAACCCCCCAAAGTCTACAAGAATTAGTGCATCCGCTTGGTAATCGAGCAAGTCTTTTTTGACTAATGTCAAGGCTTTAAGTACTTTCCGGAAACCAAAAATCACTTCTATAAATCCCATCAGAGAAACGGAAGTATAGTCTAAAGCCAATTGAACACCCGCATTTTTAGAGTAATTTCCTCCCATACCTCGAAACTGAAGTTTGGAATTCATGGACTTTAAAGAAAGTACCAAATTACTCGCATGAAGGTCACCCGAGCGTTCTCCAGAAATGATGTAAATTTTATCCACCGTACGTATGTAGCGATTAAAAAAATAAAAGTAGGCTAAACTGCCTACTTCCCAAAAACATCCCTTCCAAATCCCACTTTATTCTCCCATGTATTCCACAAAATTTCGAGGAGTCTCGTACAAAGTCAGCTTGTACAAAGCGCCTGTAGGTGTAATTTCTTTTACCGCAGGAGCCAAAATCTTCCAAAACTCCATCACTAACACCTCACAACTCGCAAGCTTGCCTTCCATAAAGTCTACATCGAGGTTGAGATTCTTGTGATCTACCTTATCGATCAACAAGCGTTTCGTTACCTCAGAAAGTTCTTTTAAATCCACTACAAAGCCGGTATCTGGATCAGGATTTCCTTTGACTGTCACAATCAATTCGAAATTATGGCCATGCCAATTGACATTCGCACAAGGTCCAAATACCTCGTAATTTTTTTCTTCGGACCAGTTGGGGTTCCAAAGTTTGTGTGCAGCATTAAAATGTTCCTTTCGCGAAACGTAAATCATGTCTTGAGTGGACTAAGGCACAAAAGTAAAAAAAAATAGGAAGTATACTCCCTCTTACTTTCGGAAAGTAGTTCGGATTCTTCTCTTCTATTCTAATCAATATGATTATCCCCTTTTTGACCAGTTACGAAATAAAATAAGGTTTGTGGTTCAATCAGGTGAGCTGTGGTCTATAGACCGTCGTCAGCCTGCAGATTTTGGTCTGTGGACCCTATGCAGGTTTTAGTACTCCGGCGTGAACTCTGGCATAATTATGGATAATTATTCTATTCAATTATTCAAAAAAATAACTCAATTCACTCTCAGGAATTTTTTTCAGGATTTAATTAATTTCAATCGTTATTCTTCTGTTTTTAGCTTGATTGGCTTTGCTAGTATTTGGAAGCAAGGGCTCTCGAGACCCCATCCCCGCCACCTTTACTCGATTGGAGGGGATTCCCACAGTTTCCAAATAAAACTGGACGCTTTTTGCACGCTGCAAACTCAATTTAAGATTGTACTCATCTGATCCGATAGTATCCGTATGCCCAGTGACCAAAATAGAAACACTGGGATTTACTCGTAAAAATCGTTCCAAACGACGTAGCGAACTTAATGATTCCTGCTTCAACTTAAAACTATCAAAATCAAAAAATACGTTTTCAAAAACAAATTCTTCCCCCGAAGCAATCGGTATTAATTCCACCTTTAAATCCCTCACATTTTTGATAGAATCCCGCTGGACATTGTAAATTTTTGGCAAAAAACCATCTTTTTCTACATAGAGACCTGCTTCTGACCACTCAGGATACAACATGATAAAAGAGCCATTTTTACTTTCCGATTGAAATTGGTAGCGAGTACTGTCATTGGCTAAAGAAACTAGGGAAAGACTCGCAGAAATAGGAGCTCCTGTTTTCGCATGAAATACCTTGCCTTCCGTGACCGTAAGTTTTTCCCCAAGGTCAATTTGCTCAGGAAATTTAAACCGATACAAGTAGGCTCGATCTTTCAATTGAGGAGAAGTAGATAACTCACTGTAGTATGCATAATCTTTTTGAGCGGTAATGAAAAGTGCAACCTGATCCTGCTGATCATTGATTGGAAGCCCAAGATTTTCTGGTTCTTCAAAGCCTCCTTCCGATACCCTAGAGAGAAATATGTCCATCCCCCCAAATCCTAAATGCCCATCCGAAGCAAAAAAAAGTGTCTCATTATTGAAAAATAAAAAGGGTGAAATTTCATCCTTAGGGGTATTGATCGGGGACCCCAAGTTTTTTGCATCAGACCAGCTCCCATCCGTATTTCTAACCGAATACCAAATGTCATTTCCGCCTAATCCTCCACGTCGATCTGAAGAAAAGAATAATAGCCTCCCGTCGGCAGATAAAGATGGCTGTGAATCCCAAAATGAAGAGTTGATGCGGACGCCCATGTTCTTTGGCTCCTGCCACTCTCCCTCTATCTTTTCCGCACTGTATAAATCACAGCTTCCTTGACTATCGGACGCATCACAGGAAGTAAAGATCAAAAAATTACCATCGGCGGTTATTGAACAGGTTCCCTCATTAAAAGAAGAATTAATTTTGGATGAAATACTTTGAGGGAGTGTCCATCCCTGTTCAAGCAATAACTGAGAGAAAAAAATATCTTCTTTATCTGAAGTAGTCGTCCCTGCTCGTCTAGTAAAAAAAAGCTGCTTTCCATCTGCTGTCAATACTGGAAAATATTGCAAAGCGAATTCATTCAACGGGGAAGGAAGTATCTCCTTTTCAATCGTCATTTTTGATGGTAGCTGCTGACGGATAAAGTCCACCTGCTCCTTCATTTCTAAAAAATAGTCTCCTTTTCTGAACGCCTCATTAGCACCTATTTCAACTCGTGCAAACTCCTCAGAAGCTTCTTCAAATCGACCTTGCTTCAAATAAATGCTTGTGAGTAACCAGGAAAAATCAACGAGATATTGATTTTTTTGAGGCAGGACAGCAGTTTTACCTTGTAGACATAGCACCTCTGCTTCTGAAAACCGACTTTGGCTGATTAATAACTGGACTCCTTTTTGATAGGCTTCAAAAAAAACCGCTGATCGCTCCCAAGCCGCTTGATATTTTTGCAAAGCCTCAGAATACCGCTTCAGGTAGCGTAAATTTTCTCCCTCTTCAAAAAATCGTATCGCCCTTCCATCCGTCACTGAATAGGTCTGTGCCTCGGCTGAAAAAGCCAGTAACGTCAAAAAAAGCACCAGAGCGAGTTTGGACATGGACTTAGGGGATATCCATAAATTTATGCGTTTGTAGCGAAATTTTCCAATTTGGATTGCCTTTTATAAAGTCAATCAATTCAGGAAGGCGGTCTGCAGCCTTGCTCCACTCGGGTTGAAGACGAAGTTCACATTCCGATCCTACTTGCGTCGCATGCTCCTGGGCAAAAGTCAAATCACTTGGGTGGTACACGACCACCTTGAGTTCATTGGCCACTTCATAAATGGAAGAATGCGGCTTTTTGAATTTTTTAGGGGAAAAACATACCCAATCAAAATCGCCTGAAAATGGATGCGCTCCGGAGGTTTCCAAATGCGTACTGAAGCCTTTGGACTTCAATAGTTGGGTTAATGGCCCCAAATCGTACAATAAGGGTTCTCCTCCTGTGATGACTACTAATCTTCCTGGGTAGGATAAGGCATCTGATACAATTTTCTCGATGGGCAGGATCGGCCATTTACCTGCTTCCCAACTTTCTTTGACATCACACCAAACGCAACCCACATCACAGCCGCCTAGCCGTATGAAATAAGCCGCATGACCTGAAAATTGTCCTTCTCCTTGGATGGTGTAAAAGGCTTCCATCAATGGAAGCTGTAACCCTGAGGCTACCAATTGTTCTGTTGTCATTTGAATTTTTGGTAAAGCGGGTGATTCGACCGCTAGTAGAGAGGCAAAGGTAAGGG
>JANQWS010000086.1 GCA_030729785.1 Algoriphagus sp.
ATGCGAGGCCCTTCGAGTTCACATTGTGCTGCATCGATTCGAATTGGACGGATGTGCCGCGATTTGATGGATGGGGATATTCAGGAGGTGTATGTGGAGTTTGACCCCAATGGCTCACTTGCCACTACGCACAAAGGGCAAGGCTCGGACATGGGCTTGTTTGGCGGATTTTTGGGTTGGGAAGCCTACGAAGAGCGCCTCCCCGATTACCTGCGGGCCATTGAGGAAGCCGGCATCCAAATTAAAATCGATATCCATCCGATAGGTGCCACCCATCCGAATACCTACAAACTCACCCTCTCCAATAAAAAAGAGTTCCGTGAAGTAACTGCCATTTCTACGGGTGGGGGCATGATTGAAATCATAGAAATCGATGGTGCCCAGGTCTCCATGGCTGGGGATTTTTACCAGACTCTCGTCTATGTAAAGACGGCAGGTAGCCTCCCAGAATTTATTGAAAAATCCATGCCCTGCGATGAAGTCGCGGTGCGCCAGGGCAAATCGTCCTTTATCGAAATCAAAGCCAATGCCTTTTTGAATGACGAAATCTGCGCGGAACTTCTCCAAATGGAGGAGGTACTGTTCATTAAAAAGATCAAGCCAGTCCTACCAGTCATGTCGCGAAAAGGCCTCGAAGTGCCCTTCATTACCTGCGAGGAAATGCTAGCGTTTAACCAAGACAAAAAACACGCCCTCTGGGAGCTCGCAGTGGACTACGAAAGTATGCGCGGGAATATTTCAAGAGCGGAGGTTTTTGAAAAGATGCGGAGCATTGTGCAGATCATGCAAAACTCCATCGATCTTGGATTGAAGGGAACGAAGTATGCTGACCGAATTTTAGGCCCCCAATCCCTTGAATTTCAGAAGCAGCTAGCGGACAAGAAGCTGGTGGAAGGCGATATTCTCAACCAAGTGATCCTCTACACTTCTGCCATGATGGAGGTCAAAAGCTCGATGGGCGTGGTGGTAGCAGCCCCAACTGCTGGCTCCTGTGGTGCGCTCCCTGGCGCTCTCATCGGGATCAGCAGGGGACTTTCATTGCCTGAAGATGAAACGGTAAAAGCAATGCTGGCAGCAGGCATCATCGGGGTATTTATCGCTGCGCATGCCACTTTTGCTGCCGAAGTAGGGGGCTGTATGGCCGAATGCGGCTCTGGCTCTGGCATGGCAGCTGCCGGTATTGTGGAATTGAAAAAAGGGACCCTGGATCAATCCTTGGGGGCAGCCTCCATGGCCTTGCAGTCTTCGCTGGGTATGATTTGTGACATGATTGCCGACCGGGTAGAAGCTCCTTGTCTGAATCGAAATGTGATGGCCGCCACCAATGCCATTTCCTGCGCCAATATGGCCTTGTCGGATTACAACCATCTAATCCCCTTGGATGAAGTGGTGGAAACGATGAAAAAGGTAGGAGATGCCATCCCGAATACCTTACGCTGCACCGGGCTGGGGGGCTTGGCAATTACCAAAACCGCGAAGAAGATTGAGGCGATGTTGAATCAACAGGAACAAGAAGCCGCTAAGACCTTTTTTAAGGTATGTTAATCTATTTGGGATTATCCTCACTTATGCCCCTGGCATAAGTGAGGTAGTTAACACTGCAGATAATCGTTCACAGACCACAGTCGACAGCCCATTTAATTGATCCTCAAACCATATTTTCTTTGGTTAGTGGTGAAAAAGCGGATAATCACATTATTTATACTACACGTTCAAAAAATTCTAGCTCCTACTTCTTCTATGCTTATTTTTAGTTGGGTTTCTTTGATTGCCTTGGCCATCTGGTTCAGCCTTGTGTTGATCAAAGACCTGTTAGCGAACCGCACCAAATTTGAAAATTCAAGCTGGCTCAAAACTTCATTGATTGGCTTTGCGGTTAATTTCTTTGACGTGCTGGGCATTGGGGCCTTTGCTCCGCAAACAGCCTTATTGAAATTTACCCGGCAAACGGAAGATAAGTTGATCCCTGGGACGATGAATGTCGCGAATACCATCCCAGTTTTGCTGCAGGCATTTATTTTTATCACCATCATCGAAGTCGATCCGCTCACCTTGATATCCATGCTGGTATCAGCTGCTGTCGGGGCAGTGATAGGTGCTGGAATTGTGTCGAAACTTTCGGAACGGAAAATAAGGCTCACCATGGGTATTGCCTTGGTAATCACCGCTGGATTTATGCTGGCCCGGATGATGGATTGGATTCAAGGAGGTGGGGATGCCATCGGCTTGACAGGTTACAAACTAGCCTTTGCCGTGGTGGTCAATTTCTTTTTGGGCGCCATCATGACAGCAGGTGTAGGCTTGTACGCCCCTTGTATGGCCTTGATCTTTGCCTTGGGAATGTCGCCACAAGTAGCTTTTCCCATCATGATGGGCTCCTGTGCATTTCTGATGCCTCCTGCTTCGGTAAAGTTTATAAAGACAGGTTCCTACAACAGAAAGGCCGCTCTAGCCATGGCAATTCCTGGTTCCATAGCCGTATTAATCGCAGCCTTTATCGTCAAATCTCTACCCTTGCAAACCCTGCAATGGGTCGTGCTTGGAGTCATTTTGTATACCTCAGCCACCATGCTAGTGGCAGCATTCAAAAAGAAGGAAGCCTAGTTCTCAATGTAGGGAGAGATCGCATCCACCACCTTAAATTTTTGATTCATGCTTCCATTCGCAGTGGATAGTTCGAGCGTGTAGGTGCCGGAATTAATAAATTTGTCGTAGTGTACAAAATACGGGGAATCACTCTCCTGCTTGGTTACAATCAAATCCCAGCGGAATTGGTTGAACCCTTTCGACCCATCAATTACTGTTCTCCACAGTTCCTTAGATGCACTATCACGAACCAAAAGGGTGACCTCCTTCGCCTCCTTCAACCAGAAGGTAAAGGAAACTTTCTCCAGGGTACGGTAATCCGGATTGCCATGCGAAGAATTGAACCAAGGCCTACTTACCTGCTCAATTTCGGCTAAATAATCTTGATCACTAGGAAATTTTTGGCCAGCAAGTTGCTGGATGGGCTTGAGATTGGTTTTGTAGATTCCCCTCCCATGGGTAGCCACAACTAAATCCTGAGACCCCTCGTGAATTTCGAGATCGGCCACTGCTGCTGCAGGCATATTTACCCCCAGGTAGTCCCAACTTGCACCTCGATCGAGGGAAACAAATACCCCCCGCATCGTCCCTGCATACAGCATGTTTTCATTGGTAGGATCTTCCTTAATCACATTCACCGGCTCATCGGGAAGGCCTTTAACAATGCTTTTCCAATTTTTTCCGTAATCCTCCGAAACATAGACATAGGCATGCAGATCATCGTAATTGATGCCCGTCATAGCCATGTACACCCGTTCGATTTGATGATTGGAAGGCGAAATACTTCGGATGTAATTCGAGGCAATGCCAATAGAATGCTCCTCCCAAGAGGCCCCATCGTTTTTCGAAACCCAAAAAGCCCCATGATCGGTCCCCAGATACAGCAGCCCCTTGGCAAGGGGAGATTCTACGACCGTTCCTGCAGCAACTGATTTCTTTTCGGCCATCGAAGAAAGGGCCAAGTTGGGACTGATGGCCCGCCAAGTATCCCCCCGATCCGAACTTTTCATCAAGTAATTTCCTCCTTGGTACAGGGTTTTGTGATCGTATTTTGACAAAAAATAAGGGGTCATGTAATTGAACACCAGCGTATCCATGATCTCTTTAGAAAGCGTAGGCTTAATGGAGACTGCTACGTCTTTTGATTTGTCCAACCGCATGGCATCGCCATGCTGCCGGCTATAATAGATGATGTGCTTATCCACCGGATCAATGGCTGTGACGCAACCATCGCCCCCATCCCAGGCATCAATCCACACATACTTCCAAGGATCTGGAAAGCGGGTATTTAACTCTTTGGCTGGTCCTGATACGGTCGCATCATCCTGCGTACCCCCATAAATCGTATAGTCTGCTTGGTCAATGCTGATGTCGTAAAACTCACCCGTTGGCATGGAATTGTAATGCATCCAAGTTAATCCTTTGTCGTAGCTCACATAAAATCCACCGTCATTCCCCAATGCCAGATGGTTGGGATTGTTGGGGTTGATCCATAATTCCGTTTGGTCTAGATGAAGTCCCTGCGCCAAGCTCGGGTTGATGCGAGTCACTTCCCCACCGATAAACTTAAACGTCTTGCCTCCATCTAGGCTATGCGCAAGGCGGATGCCCAAACCAAATACCTCTTCGTCGTTTTTGGGATTCACATACACATCCGTGAAGTACCATCCGATGGTAGTAAATAAGGGGAAGGAGCCGGAATGCGTTTTGGCCCAACTTAGTCCTCCATCAAGCGTTTTGTAGAGCTCAGCCGACTGCCCTTGAGGGTAATTTAGATTGTCTACCAAGGCATAGGCTTTGTTCGGATTTGTAGCGGAAACAGTCAAGCCAATCCTACCCACCTTGGGGCCTGCAGGCAAGCCTTGCGTACTTTTAATCCAAGTACTACCCCCATCAACACTCCTGTAGACGCCACTATTTTTGCCAGAGATACCTGGGTTCATCTCCCAAAGGGAGGCATACATGACTTGAGGATTGCTGGGTGAAATGACGATTTCATTGGCCCCGGTATTCTCATCTATATAGAGCACCTGTTCCCATGTTTTTCCCCCATTCGTTGTGCGGTACAAACCCCGGTTTGAATTCTTGGACCAGAGGTGGCCGAGGACACAAGCAAATGCGATATCTGGATTGGTCGGGTGAATTTCAACTTCAGCAATGGACCAAGAATCTTCCAAGCCGATGGACTTCCAGGTAGCTCCAGCATCATCTGAACGGAACATACCGGTACCTGGAAGGGTGAAGTTACGTGGCTTTTTAAGGTGTTCACCTGTTCCCAGGTAAATGATATTCGGATTGGAGGGAGCCAATTCCACATCTCCTATTCCTACCGAGGACTGTTCCTCAAAGATGGATTTCCAAGTGAGACCATTGTTGGTGGTCTTCCACAATCCCCCCGAACCAAAGCCAACGTACATGGTGCTTGGATTTTGGGCATCTACCTGCACCACATCGGCGCGAGCGGAGTTAGCTGTGGGACCGAGAGCGATCCACTCCAACTTGTAAGGACTTTCTGCCTTCATCTTTCGATAGCTTTGAAAGGAGGCCTCTAGTGGCGAAGCGGGCTGCTGGGAGAAAGCCGGAATGGAGAAAAGTAGCAGCAGGAAAAGCTTAATTCCTATAGATAAATAGTTCAGGTATGAATTCATGCTTGGGTGAAAAATTAATAATTAGACCATTTTCTTTCTTTTAGATTAGAAGATGGATTTTTCTAATCTAGAAAATCCGTCCTTTTCAAGGACGTAAACTGGAAATTCAATACAATCCTTTTTCCACATTTGGAATTCGAAAGTTTTGGAGAAAGGCAGTTTCATGTTGCTCCTCAAATATTTTTGCTGCCTGCCGCAGCAATTCTGGATAGTGAGCCGCTACATTCGTTACTTCTTGAGGATCTGTTCGCAGGTTGTAAAGTTCCAAGGTTGGGGTTTGCTTATCCTTCAAATGCTGACGCACTACCTTCCAATCTCCAAACCGAATCGCTACTTGACCGCCATATTCTGGATATACCCAGAGCAAAAATTCATGTTGCTCCTGCTTGTCTTTACCAAGTAGCGTAGGCATAAAACTGATGCCATCATTTCCAGATTCGAGTTCAAATCCGGTCAGCTCGCTGAGGGTCGCCATGACATCGTACTGCGCAGATAGATGTTCAGTTTGCGAACCCGACTTGATTTTGGTTGGCCAATTGGCAATAAATGGGACACGAATTCCGCCTTCATACACAAATCCTTTTGCTCTTCCATAGGCTTCACCAAAAACTCCTGAACTCTCAAAATACGTCCCATCCGTTCCTCCTGAGTAGGTCACACCATTATCAGAGCTAAATAGGATCAGCGTATTTTTATCCAGTCCTTTTTCTTTGAGGTAGGCCACCAATTTGCCTACATTCTCGTCCAAATAAGAAATCATAGCCGCATAGCCGGCTCTAGGGTTTTGATGCGGAAAATAACCTTTTTCTCCCAAATAAGGGGCTTCATCCCCAAACTTAGCCTTGTAATAATCCACCCAGCGCTGCGGCGCTTGAATGGGATTGTGCGGCAAAGGAGTTGCCCAATACAAGAAAAATGGGCTTTCCTTCCCTTGCTCATCCCCAATAAAGGTCAGGAGTTGGTCAAACATCACATCGGGGGCATAGGTAGTTAAGGTGTAATCTTTGTAGCTCAACGGATCCTCAATAGCTACCCCCTGAGCCAACTTGGTGGAGGGAGCAATCGTGTCATTACCTAGGTAGAACCGCTGCTCGTTGTGATACAAATGTACAGGGTAATAGGTATGTGCTTGACGCTGGCAATTGTAGCCAAAGAAAAAATCAAAGCCCATTTTTGTGGGAATTGCATCGGTATGAGGGGCTCCCAATCCCCATTTCCCCACTATCCCCGTGCGATAGCCCACCTCTTTTAGCTTTTTGGGAAGCAAAACGGTGGATGAGGGAATGGGTCGTTGTCCTTCCAAAGTAGAATCCAGTACCGTCGCTCGGTAATTCCACACATCACCGCGTTCGCTCCACTCATCATTTCCTCGAATGTAGGCATGGCCAGCATGGGTGCCAGTCAGTAACATGTATCGTGCCGGTGCACAAACTGGTGCCCCTGAATAATGCTGCGTAAAAATCATACCACTTTTTGCCAGTGCATCAATATTGGGGGTTTCGATTTTCTGCTGTCCGTAGATCCCTAATTCCCCATAGCCAAGGTCGTCTGCAAGAATATAAATGATGTTTGGGCGATCATTTTTACCCGTCCCATTCCCCTGAGCAAGTGAAACGAAGGCAATTCCAGCAAAAATTAAACAACTAAGGACTACTTTTTTCATAGCTATTTTTCAATAAGCCCACCCTAAATTGGAGGGATTCATTCTATTTTTTTTGAGGCAATCTGGCACCTGTTTCCAGCCACCAAGCTTGGAGTGAAAATTTAAGTTGTGAAACTAACTCTGGAAATTCAGCCGCCAGATTGGTCGTTTCCCTAGGGTCATCCGTTAAGGAAAATAGTTCATCGGGCTGCTCTCCAAAATAATGAATCAGTTTGTAGTCCCCAGAGCGAATGATAGAATAGGGGATGACATCCGCTCCCCTGTAATGGGGAAAATGCCAAAATAAGTCCCGTGAACCTAGTGTACCCCCTTTCAATACCCCGGCTAAACTTTGGCCATCCAGCCCTTGTTCGCGCGGATTTAATCCCAGGTAGTCCAAGATCGTAGGTACCCAATCTTGTGTTACGATAGGAAGGTCTGACTGCTTACCTGCAACCACCTGTCCAGGCCACTTCACCACTGTAGGGACGCGAATACCCCCTTCGTAGGGGTACCCTTTTTGAGACCTTAATGGATAGTTATTCGTGATGGGATTCGTAGGATTCCCAATCAACCCTCCATTGTCTGAGGTGAAAATCACAAGGGTCTTGTCAGTCAACTTCAGGCGATCCAAGGCAGCGAGCACCTTGCCTACGTTTTGGTCTAAGTTATCTACCATCGCGGCATATATGGGGTTTTTCTGTTTCCCTCCAGCTTTGGCTTTGTATTTTTCAACCAACTCTTGCGGAGCCATGATTGGAGTATGCACGGCATAGGGTGCCCAATGGATAAAAAATTTATGGGCCTGAGATTGGAGAAAATCCACGATCTCATCCCCTTCTCGGTCTGTCAAATACTCGCCGCTATCCCTTGGTGTCACCCGATCAAACGCATAAAAAGGCGTGGGGGTAGCGGGTTCGTAAGGATCAAAGTAGCTTGGGGGCTGCCCCAAGTCATTGCCTCCAAAGTTGCGGTCAAAGCCTTGTTTCTCAGGATAGTTTTCCTCTCCACCCAGATGCCATTTGCCTACATGGAAGGTCGTGTATCCCTGTGCTTTCATTCGTTCCGCTAGAGTAAGCTCTTCCAAGGGAAGAAACCCTTGATTTTTTGGGGTGCGAAGGGGTTGATCCGGATTTTCAGCATATTCCCCCGGCAGACCAGTAGTACCTACTCCCTGAAATCGGGCATAAATCCAATCGGTAATCCCCATTCGTGCAGGGTACTTCCCGGTCATCAGGGCCGCTCGGGAGGGAGAGCAAATCGCTGCCGCAGCATAGGAATGCGTAAATAACATCCCTTCAGCAGCCAATCGATCGATGTTGGGTGTTTCGTAAAAATCACTTCCAAAAACGCCGATATCCGCCCATCCCAAATCATCTACATGGATCAAGAGCACATTGAATTCTTCTTTGGTCTGGCCAATGGAGGCCCAACACACTCCGAATGAAAATAGAAAAATTAGGATGGATTGTTTCATCAACTTGAAAGAATTGGCAATCACTAAACTCCTTGAAAGCTTAAAGAAGGTAGAGATTGAATTTTATGGTGAATCAAATTATCAAATTAAGCCCTCTTTCCAAAATATATAGTGTAGCAGCGGTAAGTTGATCTCCAAGCATTGCACTAAATCCTCCAATGCTGAATGGGCAAGTGATTCGTCCTAACCAGAAATATTGGTTGGTATAGGATTAAAACCCGCTAGGGGTCGTAGACTCTGACAGTAACTTTGGCCGAGAAAACAGTTTTTTACTCCTCCATTTTTATTGCTAACTTTTTATTCGGGATCCCTCATCCATGAAAAATCTGGTTCCTCTCGTATTTTCTTTTCTTCATCAATGATAGCCCTATGCCAACGCGATCCACACTTTCAATTCTGCTTGCAGCAGTAGCCTTTCCAGCATTTGCTCAATCTGGAACCACCAAATTGGATCCAGTAAATTTTTCGGAAGTGACCATCACTGATGATTTTTGGAAACCAAAGCTTGAAAAAATTGCTAGGAAAGCTGTTCCAGTTATGATTTATCAAACTGAAATAGCCACAGGTCGCATCCGAAATTATGAAAAAGTGGCGCGCCAACAGAAAGAAAAGCACGAAGGAATTTATTACGATGACAGTGATGTGTACAAAGCCCTAGAGGCAATCGCCTATTCGCTGAAAAACCATTCAGATAAAGCCTTGGAACAAAAAGCAGACGAATGGATTGCTAAAATTGCGGCTGCACAGGAGGAAGATGGATACATCAATTCTTTTTACTCGCTTACCGGACTTGAAAATCGCTGGACGGATATGGATAAACATGAGGATTACTGCGCTGGGCATTTGATGGAGGCTGGCGTGGCCTATTTTCAAACTACAGGGAAGCGGAAATTACTCGATGTAGCCATCAGGATGGCGGATCATATCGACGACACTTTCCGGAAACAAAATCGACCTTGGGTGTCTGGACATGAGGAAATTGAGCTTGCTTTAGTCAAATTGTATACGACCACAGGCGATAAAAAATACCTGGAACTATCCGATTGGTTTCTGGAGCAGCGAGGACATGGCCACGGCAAAGGTGGAATTTGGGACAATCCACATTGGGGGCCCAAGTATGCGCAGGATGATGTACCGGTAAAGGAGCAGAAAGAAATTACCGGCCATGCGGTACGGGCGATGTATCTCTACACGGGAGCTGCCGATGTGGCTGCAGCAAAAAATGATCTTGGCTACATGAATGCCATGAAGACTGTTTGGGAGGATGTCGTGTACCGAAATATGTATGTGACTGGAGGGATAGGATCGTCAGGAAGCAACGAGGGTTTTTCAATAGATTATGACCTCCCCAATGAAAATGCATACAGTGAGACCTGCGCTTCGGTTGGAATGGTTTTTTGGAATCAGCGAATGAATGCCCTGGAAGGCGATTCCAAGTACATTGATGTATTGGAGAGGAGCTTGTACAATGCCGCCTTGGATGGGCTAAGCCTAGCAGGGAATCGGTTTTTTTATGGAAACCCATTAGCCTCCTCTGGCCAGCATACTCGGAGAGATTGGTTTGGCACAGCCTGCTGTCCCTCCAATATTTCCCGATTGGTGGCCTCAGTTGGCGATTACATCTATGCAAAATCTGAAGATGCCATTTGGGTGAATCTCTTCATCGGAAGCAAGACCAAGTTCCAGATGGGCAAGGTGGAAGTGCCAGTCGAAATGGCAACCAATTATCCACATGATGGGGTCATCCATCTGACCCTAAGTCCTGAGCAGAGAGCCACCTATTCCTTGAAATTGAGATTACCGGGTTGGGCAAAGGACGAACCTGTTCCAGGTGGACTGTACAGTTTTTCAGGTAAAAGCAAAGAAAGTTTCACGCTTTTACTCAATGGTGAAGCAGTTCCCTATACGGAAGAAAATGGCTATTTGACCATCACTAGAGCCTGGGAAAAGGGGGATCAAATCCAGTTTACCTTGCCGATGGAAGTGCGGAAGTTAGTTGCCCGGCAAGAGGTCACTGCCAATGAAAATCGAATCGCAATTCAACGAGGTCCCTTGGTTTATTGTGTAGAAGGAGCAGATAACAACGGAAAAGCATGGAATATTTTACTTCCAGAAAATGCCACTTTTACTGTTTTTCAACACCAGGTTTTGGATGAAAAAGTAATGGCTGTCCAGGCAGAAATGAAGATCATGTCGGGCTCGGAAGACGGATCAACTCTGCAAGCTGAAACCAAAAAAATAACTGCTATTCCCTATTATACCTGGGCCAATCGCGGACAAAATGAAATGCAAGTTTGGCTTCCTACCAAAATTCAGGAAGTGAAGATCATTCGATAGAACTGAACTGGTACTTCCCTCAACTAGGATAAGGCTTAGTACCGTCAGAAATTTTACTCGGTAAGTGAGTGGCAAAAGCTTGTACTTAAAAAAGTAATTTGAGAGGCTTTTAGAAACTTACCTTTAGTTGCATCGCACTCACTACAGTTGCTTTGTCGTGTCCCTTTAAATTAGTCGAATTAGGTCTTAAAGGATTTTACCTGATCACAAGCCGCTTGCTTGACTATTTTTACCCCTTTGAAGGATTCGCTTTTCTCTAATCTTTTGGCTTCTATAGTAATCCAAAGGATCAGCCTCACCTCCACTTTGGATTCTAGCTTCTCTCACCAAAGATCTTACGTCAGTTAAAAACGCATCTTGAAGGATTTCTTGTGCCCCAACCACGTCTCCTTCCAACTGGCATTGCCTTAGTTTTACACGATCTACTAAAAGTGATTTCGCGTACGCCTGTGAAATAGACTCCAAAGCCTGGATTAAGTCTTCCAAGGGATCTTTAGTGTTATGACTGGCATCGATCATCCAAGAAATACTTTCCCAAGTCTGCGTGTTTTCTTCGGCTCCGTTGACCAGTTCACAGAAAATCAAAAACAGCTGGTAGGGTTTGATGCTACCTGTACTCAAATCATCGTCTCCATATTTACTGTCATTGAAGTGAAATCCTGCCAACATGTTCTGATGCATCAGCGTCGCCACAATCTGTTCGATATTGGTATTGGGAAGGTGGTGACCTAAATCCACCAAAACCTTAGCCTGCTCTCCGAGCTGCCGGCAAATCAATGCTGCTGTACCCCAATCCGGAATCACCGTATGGTAAAAATTTGGTTCGTAGGGTTTGTATTCCAACAAAAGCTTCCAATCTGCCGGTAAGCCAGCAACTATTTCCTGAAGTGATTCGGTAGTCCATTGAAGGGCCTTTCTGATATGGGCCTGACCCGGAAAGTTGCTTCCATCTGCCAACCATACGGTAAGCCCTTTGCTCCCCAATTCTTTTCCCACTTCAATCACCAAAAGATTATGCTCCACAGCCTGCTTTCGAATGTCAGCAGCTGCATTACTTAGCGAACCCAGTTTATACGTCAAAGGCTGTCCATAATCTTGGAAAGTATTTGAGTTCATGGCATCAAATCTGATCTGAAGATCAGCAGCCTTTTGCTTGATCAACTGAATATCTTGAGGGATATCCCAAGGAATATGGAGGGAAACAGCATCCGTTCGCTTGGTCAACTTGGCCAAAAGCCCAATATCCTCCAGTTTTTCTTCGAGATTTCTTGGTTCACCACCTATCAAAAATCGCCCAAATCTCGTTCCTCCGGCACCTAAAGCCCAGGAAGGAACCGCAATCTGAAAGGAGGCAATTTTTTGAATTAAATAATTGAGGTCCAATCCCCTTGAATTTAACTGCTCTGATAGCAGGGAAAGGGATTTCTGATGGAAGTCGTTTGGCATTTTCGGCGTTATAGGTATAGGTTATTTGGAAAATACTTAGCTCGGGTCAAATTTTTCGAAAACTAATGATTGAGTTTATTGATCCTGAAAATTACACTTCCTCACTTTTTGAGGGTTTATTTATCCAAAATGGTGCTGTCACAAACCATAGCGCCATGCCAATACCCATATACCCTTTCATTAGACTCAATTCTAGATTCCCAACAAAGAAGATAATCGGGGGCACAAGGGTGAGCGCCAAGCCAAGGAAAGAACCTGTTTTAAGTAGAATTTTCATGGGTTTATCATTTAATTATACGCTTAAATCTCGGGTTAAAACTTCTATTATCCTCAAGCTGGACTTTTTTAACGTTTCCATCATTCTAGAGGAGGTGATTTAGCAAGTGGATATTTTATTTTTGAAAGCACGATGAAAATTGCAATTGCCACAAACCATCCCGGTAGCCCTAGGAAGAAAATTTCTACCCCATAAAAGAAGTTCAACCCCAAGCAGAAAACCAAGGTTAAGACCCAGCTCAACAAAGCCGGAATACTGAAAGCTGACTTGGAATTCAACGCAGCTTCAGATTGGAAACCCATTTTCTTAGAAAAATAGAAATCTGCAAAAATTACTGCTCCCATCGGCATCAGCAGTAACCCATACAAGGCCACAAAATCCAACAACTTCATAACCAAAGCCGGAAAACAAGCAGCCAAACTAGTCACCACACCTACACTAGCTGTGATTTTCCAAGTTGAAAC
>JANQWS010000087.1 GCA_030729785.1 Algoriphagus sp.
GCTCCATCCCATCATTGAGAAGGACAAACTTCTGGAGGATCTGATTACTTACCTGAAGCGCCAATAAGGCGGTCAATACCAGGTACATAATCCCGATCATCCGTTGTCTAGGTGTCTCTTTACCTCCTGCCATAGTTAGTTTTTTTCTGGTTTGAGTGGTAAATTACCCTTTGATTGCGGTTAACATCCCGCCATAAATTTTGCTGAGCGCACTTACATTTTGGTTCAATTTGACCATTTCCTCTTTGAATGCCTGCGTTTCATTTCCTACCTCTGTAAAGCTAGACATCGCATTAGACATATTTTTGTAGAAATCTGCTCTCGTTTTTTTCTGATCAGCCGTGTCTTGAAGTTCCAACTCGTACACTGCATTCAAAGCTGCCAGATTTTTAGTAACTGCTTGAATTTGTACTTGATAGGCTTGAGCATCTTGGGAAGCAGAAGACATCGCCATTAATGCAGTGGCTGTCTGCGCATAGGAATCATTCATACTAGCCAATGTTTTGGAGGCCGTTTGTACTTGTGCTGCATACTCAGTGGTAGCTACTGCTGCATCGGAAAGATTTCCCATCTTCTCAGCCGAAGAGGCCAAGTTCTGCATCCCCTTACCCAAACTTTCAATTAATTCAGGGCCAATGTTTGCCTGAGCAAGCATATTATCCAACTGTGCCGCTATAGGATCGCCGGATACCACCACCGTTTTCTTTTTTGCAGTTGCTGATGGTTCCTCCTCATTTAATTCTGGGTATACCTTACTCCAATCCAACTCTTTGTAGACGGGCTCAAAGGCAGAGATAAAAAAGATAAGCGCTTCAGTAGAGAGACCAATACCAATCATCCAGCTTGCTCCTGGCAAATCCAAGATTTTAAACATTGCGCCAAGAATTACGACGGATGCACCAATACCGGTGATTTTCGGCATGATGTGCGTGAAAAATTTTTCTTTAAAATTTGCCATGAGACTAAAATTTTCTGGTTGGGATGGTTATAAAAAAGGTGGTTGATTAACGTTTCATTCGCTTGTTTAACTTGGCATCCATGGATGCAGACCGACCAATAAAGGTCATCACAGTACGAAATCCTATGTGGGCTTGTGCCACATCTTGGTACTCATAGGTACGTGTAGATGTCTCTAAATAATGTCCAATGTCTTTCCAACTTCCTCCACGAACTACCTTTTTGGGCTCATTCTCATCCAAGTACACAGGATCCAAGTCCCAAGTATCTGCCCTAGAAGTCGCTTTGTAGGCATCCATAACCCACTCAGCCACATTGCCAGACATGTTGTACAAGCCAAAGCCATTGGGTGCAAACACATCCACAGGAGCCGTATAGGTAAATCCATCATCTATGTAATTGCCTCTGCCTGGCTTGAAATTGGCCATCAGACAACCTCTCTTGTTTTTGAGGTAAGGACCTCCCCAAGGATATTTTGCAATTTCTTTTCCCCCTTTCGCTGCATATTCCCATTCTGCCTCGGTAGGCAATCTGAAAGCAGGAAGGTCAAATTCAATGTCATCGTTTGCTCGAAGGTGGTAACTTCTCCATTCACAATATTGCGCTGCCTGATCGTAGGATACTCCTACTACCGGATACGAATCAAATGCGGGGTGATCAAAATAAAACTCCATTAAAGGATCTCCATAATGATAGGAGAAACTTTTAGTCCAGACTGTACTATCAGGCTTTAGGGTGTTGATGTCAAATGTAGGTTCTGCTTTTAAAGTAGTAGGAGTGCCAGACGCCAACTGACCAGATTTTACCGCTTCCAAAAATTGTCTGTACTTGTTATTGGACACTTCATACTTGTCCATAAAAAATTCAGAAATGGTTATTTGCTTGTTTAAAGAAGCCTGTGTAAACGCAATATCTTCATCGGATTGCCCCATCCAAAACGTACCTGCCTTGATTGGAACCATGTCTACTGGAAGATTTTGCTTCCATCGAATTCGCTTTGCTACCCCAGTTACTTCCCCTTTTCGATTCGCCTTGTCACTAGCCATCCCCTTTTTATTGAAGAGTCCACAACTTGGTAATATCGTTATAAGAATTAGCCCTAGGGTAAGCTGTAAAAAAGAAACTTTTATTCTTGTATGCATAAATGACTTTTTTAAGAAAGCATCAAATTTTTGGCCAAACTTCGCCAAATAAAGATAATGACTCCGAAAGTTAGCTTTTTTTAAGTCAATAAAACAAATAGTTTTAATCTAAGACCTTCCGATTCCAACACATAAGGACACATTCTTGTTTACTTTTTTTAGTTTAAAACCTAAACCTTGGGGTACGTTGGATGACTCGATTTACTGTTTGGAAAGTCTTAGACCAATTGTATCTCAAAAGCACTTCATGCGAACTGGGGGCCTTTGCTTCTAAACCCCCAACCACTAAATCAAAGGCATAACCTAGTGTTAAGCTGGAGTCCTTTAATAAGCTGTAACCCAAAATTAAAGATACAGACTCCTCTCCTCTGTAAGCAACCCCAGCTCTTACTCTATTTTGGACTGTGGCTATAACGCTTACTTCGTACGATAAAGTATGCGATCCTAATGATTTAAATAAAATACTCGGTTCTAGGCGAAGTTGCCCGATAGGCCGAATTCGATAGCCCACTAACAGGTAGTTGTGTAGATCAAGGCGGTTGGCATAAGTTCCATCCCCAAAATCAAAAGAAGCTTGATTGAGGTGTCTAGTACTCAAGCCCAAGTAAAAATTGCCTCTGTCAACTAGCAATCCCGCACCCATATCCAAGGCCAATTGAGTTTCCGTACCCGAACTAGGAAGGTTTGGCTCTGGATTGACTACTTGAAGCTCCCCATAATCCAAGGTGCTGTTAGAAACTCCTGCATACCCTCCAAAACTAAGTTGAGTTCGACGTATTTTGAGTTGGTAGCTTCCTTGCAAATTAACTTCTTGCTGGGTGTTTGCCCCCAATTGATCGTTGACAATAGACAAGCCATAGCCGATATTCTTGGACTTAAATCTACCTTGTAGTGTAATTAATTGTGTAGTTGGAGCTACGCCAACTCCCGTTGAAGGGGCATATCCCTGCCATTGCGTACGGTGAAAGGCTGTGAATTGGATACCCTCTTGAAGTCCTACAAATGCCGGATTGAAGTAGGCTGAAGCGTCCAAATATTGGGTAAACTGGGGAATCTGCTGTGCTACCAGTATAGGTGACAACAGAAGCAGAAAAATAAAAACTGCCCCTCTCAAAAAAATAACTAAGTGCTTAAATATATTCATTCGGTAGTGAAGTACTCAAATTTAAACTTGTCCTTGAATTTAAACTGAGAAATCACCAAAAATGATTCCGAGAATTACAGATTATTTGCTTTTTTAATAAATAATTCAAGCGCACCTGTCATACTTGGGGCATTTGGCAACGGTGCTTCGATGTCTAAAATCAACCCCATATCTCGTACTGCCTGGGCTGTGGTCGGTCCAAATGCAGCAATTCGTGTTTCCCCTTGGACAAAATCTGGAAAATTTTGATCTAAGGATTTTATGCCAGAGGGACTAAAAAAAGCCAAAACATCGTATTTAACATCTGCCAGATCAGAAAGATCTGCCGAAACAGTGTGGTAAATGGTCGCCTCTGTGAGGGAAATCCCATGCTTTTCCATGTACGTAGGTATGTCGTCTTTACGAATATCCGAACACGGAAAAAGATACTTTTCGTTTTTATGTTTTTTAAAATAATCAAATAAATCCTCTGCTGTTTTCGTCCCCACAAATAGTTTGCGCTTCCGAATCACAATGTACTTTTGAAGGTAGTGTGCCGTTTGGTCTGAAATACAGAAATACTTCATTTCTGCAGGCATCTCAATTTTGAAGTCCTTACAAATCGCAAAAAAATGATCGATTGCATTGCGGCTGGTAAAAATCACCGCCGTATGCTTCAATATATCAATCTTTTGCTTTCTAAACTCTTTGGGGGGAACTGGTTCCACCTTGATGAATTGTCTGAAATCAATTTTCAACTTGTATTTTTCTGCAAGGAGCAAATAGGGAGAATTGACCTCTGTTGGTTTTGGTTGCGAAACCAGTATGCTTCTTACGGGGGTATAGCGATCTTTTGGAGCTGCACTCATGTCAGGAGTTCCTTTTTACGTTCAACACATCATTGCGTTAATACCATTAACCATTTGGACAAAACCAAAAAAGGTACTAATTCAACGATACAAAGGTAAGTAAATAAATGATATTTCTTAAAATTCAAGCGACTCACCATCATCAAGAAAAGTCCAAGAATCCCAAGTAAATAAACCCAAAAAAGGAGACGCATCCCCATTGGAAATACAAAGCTCAACTGCCTAAAATCATTAATCACCAAAAATGTAGTGACAAAAATAACCAAAGCAAATCCGATTGAAATTAAGCGTAATAGGTAAAAAAAATGAGCAAACTCAACCTTCCCTAAGTCAAAAAGATAGCTAAATAATCGAATAGCGTTGAATTTAAGAATTGTAAGCAAGAGAATTCCGAGCGCACATACTACCCAAAAACCCAGCAAGGATAAAGCGGTCTCCCCAATCCATCCTTGAATCCATTCCATTCTATATACTACAAGAGCAGCAACCAAACTCTGGGCTAGCAGCATAGACACTATCAATAAAAACAATAATATGTCGAGGGAAAAAACTTTTTGAAGCCCACCACTTTCAGAAAAATCTTCTGCTTTAATGACTGATAAAGGCTGAAGTAAGTCCCCCAATAAATAGGGATAAACTCTTCTACAAACAGCAACTAAGGATAAAATCAAAAACAAGGAGAGGGCAAAAAAGTCTTTTAATGGTTGCATTTGAACCCTTTTTTCTTCATTCACCTGAATAGGTTTGGGGGCGCCCTCTGTTACTTGGAAATCTTTTTCTGCAATTTTAGTGATACTCAAATTCAAATCGCGAAGATTTAGTTGATCATTCACCACAGTCAGCAATAGGGTATCCATTCCAAACTCTTTTATAAAATAAGCAGTTGGAAGCTGAAAGGTAGTGTCACTTAAAATTAACCGCCACAACTTCCCATCAATAAATACAGTGGAATTTCCAGGCATTTCAAACTGAAAGTAGGAGGAGGGAAATGAATGTACCGCTAACTTTACCTCTTTCTGTGCAATAGATGCACCGAGAGTTTGATTTGTTGAAGTTCTCCAATTCTGGTCATAATTTTCCAGTTCTTGCCCTGAAACCAGTAAAGGCAATAGAAAAAGAAAGAAAATGAATAAAAATTGTCGCATTGAACCAAGTGAACGTATCGAAATACCCGATCTTTTCTCTTTTAAAAGTTCTCCCACCTAAACCCTCTCGTAAAATTCTAGAACTTCTTCTTACAAAACTCAGCATTCCAAAGTCAGACTCCAAATGAATTGTCCTTGAACTAAAAAATTTGTTTTCTTCCACCTTAGCTACACTGCGTTTTCCCTAAGCAAAAAGAAACCTACAAAGAACAACTCCTATATTTACCTCTTAAAAAAACCGCTATGGCAGGGATTTACGTTCATATTCCTTTTTGTAAACAAGCTTGCCATTACTGTGACTTCCATTTCTCAACCCAACTTCAATCCATGACACCAGTGCTGGATGGTATTGGACTGGAACTAGAACTTCGAAAAGATTACCTAAAAGGAGAGCCGATTGATACCATCTATTTTGGGGGAGGATCTCCTTCTTTAGTTCCTGCTCATGAACTTGAGAAAATTCTTTATCAGATTGAGTGCTTGTTTCCAGGAAAAAAAAGAGAAATTACCCTCGAAGCTAACCCAGACGACCTCAGCAGCCATTCCCTAGCCGCCTGGAGAGGAATGGGTATAGACCGACTTAGCTTGGGAATTCAAAGTTTTCAGGATGAAATCTTGAAAGCCTACAACAGGGCACACTCCGCCAAACAAGCCAAACAAGCCATTCAACTTGCCCGAAATACAGGATTTGAGAAATTCTCCATTGACTTAATTTATGGCTATCCCCATGTGGACCATAGCCTTTGGCAAAAAGATCTCAAAGAAGCATTGACCTTAAATCCAGGTCACCTTTCCGCCTATGCCCTCACCATAGAGCCCAAAACCACCTTTGGAAACTGGGTGAAAAAAGGAAAATTTTCTCCTCCTAATGAAGAATTTGTTGCCGCCCAATTTGAATGGCTCCAAGAAGAATGTGAAAAATCAGGGTACGATCAATACGAAATATCAAATTTTTGTCAGCCACACCAAGAGGCTATTCACAATAGCAATTATTGGAAGCGTATTCCGTACCTTGGCATTGGCCCGAGCGCTCATTCCTTTGATGGGACTTCCAGGGGCTTTAATCCACCCTCTAATCCAAACTACCTCAAAAAACTTAACGGAGGAAAGCTCCCGTTTGTCCTAGAAAACCTGGATAAAGAAGGCTTGATCAACGAAGAAATACTGACTGGCCTACGTACCCGATGGGGCCTAAATACAGAAAGTTTGAATGAGCGCCACCAAATTGACCTGCTGCAACTTAAACGGGCACCCCTCGAAAAATTAACCAACCTGGAAATGCTTTACACCCATGCCAAAACTATTTATTTAACCAAAAAGGGGCAGCTTCTTGCGGATAGTATTGCCTCCGAACTTTTTATAGACGCCAATGACACCCAATAGAAAAAAAGATGCCACCCCCCTGGCAGATGCCTTCAAAGATTTGTTAAAAACGTATCGACTAGAAGATACTTACCAAGAAAAAGTGCTTCTCTCATCTTGGGGGGAACTAGTAGGCAAAACCATAGCCGACCGAACAACCAACCTGTACATCAAAGACAAGAAACTATTTGTCAAAATCAGTTCTGGCCCTGTGAAAAAAGAACTGCAACTCAATAAATCTAAGGTGATGCTCTTGATTGAATCCCAACTAGGAACAGGGATTATTCAAGAAGTGATTTTTTTGTAAGATTTAACAATCCTAAATCATTTCGAAATACTGGCGATAGCAGTGCATTGATTGACATTCCCTATTTTTGAGGGGCAAATCCATGATCAAAACTAACGCAATCCCCATAGGCAAAATTAGTCTTTTATTAGCCATCCTAATTTGGCTCGCCTTGTTGTTGGTGGATTTAATACGAATTTTTGGAGTAATTAATAACCTAGACTCTGGTATTTCTGAGGAAGTCACTTGGGGATTAGAAATCTTGTTCTTCTTTTTTACCTACTTCCTCTACCGCCATGTTTTTTGGAAATCCAAACAAGTTGATTTTGTCACTCTCCTCTGGAGAGGTGCTTCTACTGGCTTATTTGCAGCAATAGCAGGCTTACTGACCGAATTGATATTTTTCGCATTGGGAGATAGCAAAATCGGAAAAGACCCCTTCCTTCAAACGATATTTTACCACCTCAACTTCGCTTGGAGTAGTATTTTCCTTGTTTCTACGGCACTTCTATGGAAACATTTGATCCTGTACCAAAAAACCAAAAAGGTAGTTAAACAATGGCAAGTCTTCGAATTGTCCATGCTCGCTGCCCTCTTCTTTATTTTTTTTAACCACAATAATTTCGATTACAGCTTCTTGTTTGGACTCGTGATCCTACTTGTGATCTCGATTCTTCTTTCCGCAAATTTAAAATGGATTCCTTACCTAAATTTTAAGGAAAAATGGAAAACCTTACTTTTCCTATTTTTAATTCTACTAAGTGCTACCTTATTATTCTACCGGATTTTAGCTTATGGGAATGAAGAGCGCTTTCAAATCAATCTAACGGACAACCTATTCTTGATGGCCCTTTTCGGCTTCGTCATGGTCTATGGGTTATTTAGTTTTTTGGTTACTCTTTTCAACCTACCCACATCTTCTGTTTTCGAACAGAAATTGACAGAAGCCCTCAATTTTCAAAAGTTGAGCCAATCCATCCAGCCAGAAGAAAATGAAGAACAAGTTCTTGATATTTTAGTGAACTCCTGTATCGGAGCCTCGTTTTCGGATGGGGCATGGATAGCATTGAACCCAACGGAACAGCTTAAAATTCAAAATCCGCTCCGGTTCATCGAACCATCCACACTGACAGAACTTACCTCCCTCCTGCCCGCAGAATTTCAAAACTGGACCCTTTCGCCAACCAATGAATTGCAACCGTACTCAATTCGACTCAAACATCCCAGCTACAAATCTGCACTCCTCGTTCCCCTACTTGTCAACAAAACCCTTTTGGCACAAATTGTACTGGTGAAAGAAGTTAAAGAAGGATTTAATAAAGAAATGGTCAATATCATTGGCACCTTTGCCCGCCAAGCCAGTATTTCTGTTGAAAATCACCGTCTTCTTAATCAAGCAATTTCGAGTGAGCGGTACCAGGAGGAACTAAAAATTGCCCAAAGGGTACAAAAAGCATTACTACCCTTACAACTTGACCATCCCAGCTCTTTTGATATTTGTGCATATTCGAATACCGCAGATGAGGTTGGTGGAGATTACTACGATACGTACCAAGTTGATGAACATAGATTTGTGCTCATTATTGGGGATGTATCAGGAAAAGGAACCTCTGCCGCTTTTCATATGGCCCAAATGAAAGGAGTTTTCCAAAGTTTGATTCAAATGGGACTTGGGCCTGCGGATTTCATGATAAAAGCCAACTCAGCTTTAAGCAAGTGTCTAGAAAGAAACCACTTTATCACTGCTTCGATCTTTGAGCTTAACACCCTCTCCCAGCAGTTTAGACACGCCCGTGCAGGACATATTCCTACTCTAAGGTACAGTGCTCAATCCCACACTGCTGAATTTATTGCTGTGGATGGATTGGGCTTGGGAATCGTTAGAAACCAAAATTATGAAAATCACGTACAGGAGGTTACTGGTAACTACCAAGCAGGTGATTTCCTTATTCTCCTTACGGATGGGATACTGGAAAGTAGAAACGATGTAGGTGAGCAATTTGGATACACACGATTAAAGGAATTAGTGGAAGCAAACCCCCAAATGCCCCCCTTACAATTGCAAAAAGCTATTATTGATTCATTGCACCAATTTGTTGGAGGAGATGGAATGATTGACGATGATTACTCACTTGTGGTCGTAAAGTTTAAGTAATGGAAGTAAACTAGTATGAAATGCTACAGATAGAAAAAGTTAGGGAAGGAGATGTACTTATCCTTCAATTAATTGGAGAGGTTGACGCAAGCAATTCCGTGCTATTGGATCAATCTATCCAAGAGTCCTTGCAGCCAGAAATTACGGTGGTAGTAATTGATGGGCAAGAATTGAAGTATATTTCCTCTGCAGGTTTAGGAGTCTTTATGTCCTACGTAGATGACTTCTTTGAACGAGGTATCCATTTTTCGATTTTTGGTTTAACCCAACAGGTTGGGGAGGTATTTAAAATTTTAGGCTTAGACCGCGTCATTGCGATCGTGCCAGATAAATCCACAGCTATTGCACTTCGAAAATGAGTCCTAAGTTGATCCTATCCTGTAGTACCTCCGCGTTAGCTGAACTCCGAAGCTTTATACAGCTTAATTTGGAGGTTTTTGGCTTTTCGGAGTTGGACAAGCACCAAATTACGCTAGCAGTAGAAGAGGTAGTTGCCAACCTTATCATCCACTCCCATGCCTGCAACCCAAACGAAATTATTCACTTAGAGATAAAGGACCTAGGGAAAAAAGTGGCAGTTGAAATAACCGATAAGGGAGAAGGATTTAACCTATTGGAATATGAGGTACCTGAACTTCGTCAAGTGATTGAAGAAAAACGAAAGGGTGGATTAGGGATTTTATTAGTAAAAAAAATCATGGATGAAATTCAATTTGAATCCAAAAACGGAGAAAACATTTGTAGGTTAATTAAAAAATTCCCTCCTAATTTTAAGTAAAAAACCTGCTAGATCAGCTATACCCTTAAAAACTTTATAACTTTGTGCCTTACAACCTTATCCTGGACTTACTTTCGATGACTCACCGAGTACTTTCGACTATTTTTAGCGTAACTCTCCTCTCTTTAATGAGTTTGGGTATCCCCGAAGCAACTGCGCAAAGCAAGGGGGAAATACTGATGACAGTAGGGGGAACCACAATCGATAAAGAGGAGTTTTTACATTTAATCACCAAAGGCAAAACCGTTGACCCGTCAGCAGCAATTCTGACTAAAGAAGAATTTGATGAGAACTTAGAGCAATTCATCACCTTTAAACTCAAAGTAAAAGAGGCTGAATCCTTGGGGATGCACCAATCTGAAGAATTTTTTAAAGAATTTGAATCCTTCAAGGAATCCCTTATTGCTCCATTTTTAATTAAAAATTCTGTGGAAGAAGGAGAGCTCCGCAAGGTTTATGGCCGGATGCAAGAAATTGTACGAGCCAGTCATATCTTGTTCCAATTCCCTCCAAATGCAAGTACAGAGGACAGTCTCTCTATCTTAAAAATAGCGCTAAAAGTAAAATCTGAACTCGAAAATGGGGGCGATTTTAGTGCATTGGCCTTGGCCTATTCGGATGACCCATCTGCTAAAGTGAATAAAGGAGACTTGGGTTATTTTACGAGTTTACAAATGGTGCAAGAATTTGAAGAAGCTGCCTACACCCTGCCAGTTGGAGAAATATCGGGCCCAGTTAAGACTGATTTCGGTTACCACATTATTCAAGTAAATGGGAGACAATCCAATCCCGGCGATGTCCAGGTTTCTCATATCCTGGTACGATTCGATCCAGAAAATAGCAGTCAGGAAGAAAATGCACGCAGAAGAATTTCTGACTTGTACCAAGAAATACAAAAAGAATCTACAGTTTGGGAAGAATTAGTAACTACTTATTCTGAAGACTTGGCTACCAATAAATCAGGAGGAATCTTACCTTGGTTTGGAGTGGGGACGATGATTCCAGACTTTGAACTTGCGGCTTTTTCCTTGACTGAAATTGGGGAAATTTCTCCTCCAATTAAGACCGCTTATGGGTACCATATTTTAAGATTAGAAGGCAAGCGTCCTTTAGAATCATTTGAAGCACTAGAGCAAGGCATAAAGTCTAAAATTTTTAGAAGTTCAAAATCTGGGATGATTCAATCTCAAGTCACTGCCATGCAGAAAGCAAGGTATGGATTCAAAGAAAATGAAGAAGGCATTTCTAATCTAGCAAGGGAAATATCAGCGACGACAATCCCTAATTTTGGAAATACCCTACAAGAAAAAGGCTTGACATCCACCTTACTCTTTAGTATTGCCAATAGGTCTTTCACTGCCGCAGACTTATGGAAGTTTATGCAAACTGAAGAAATTACCCCTCGCGGATCAGGGACATTCTTGGAACTCTGGCTGAATCGGTTTATCTCACAAACACTTGCGAAAGCAGAAGAATCAGATTTAGAAGCCAACAACAAAGCCTACCAACAACTCCTCAAAGAATACCGGGATGGAATCTTATTATTTTCATTAACCAACCAGGAAGTTTGGCAAAAAGGACTGATCGATAGCCTAGGTCAGCGGGCATATTACGCACAGAACAGACCAAATTATCAGTGGAAAACAAGAATTCAAGCTTATTTAGTCCAAGTAAATGATGCCTCAAAACTAGAAATTGCAAGAAAATACCTGCGGAATTCTGACTTTGACCCCAGCACCTTTGCAGCGTTTGAAGCAGATTACCGCGCCAATTTTCCGAATGCTTTTGGAATAGAATCGGGGACATTTGAGTACGAAGAACATCCCATCCTTTCTGATGTTGACCTTACCCAAACTTATCAAGAGCGGTTGGTAGAGGGGGAAACATACCTATTGGTACTCGGTACAAAAATTCCTCCTGCACCCAGAAAATTCGAAGAAGCACGTGGTTTGGTTATCCGAGATTACCAAGCTGCTTTGGAAAAAGACTTGATTAAAAAATTGAAAAACAAATACCCTGTTCAAATCAATAATGGGGTAAAAGAAAAGGCCTTTGCAGACTTGAATAATTAAATATCCGATTCGGAATTTCCGAAAAATTAAAACCTATGAAATTCTTAAACCGACTTCTTCCGAGCTTACTTGCATTTTGGATCTTGGGACAAGCTCAAGCACAAGAAACTGCCACAGGTCAGGTGGTAGATAAAATAGTGGCGAAAGTAGACAATAACATTGTGTTAGAATCTGAGGTCCAAAAATCTTATTTGGAAGCACTTTCACAAGCCCAACAAGGGATAGAAGCACCTACTCGCTGTGCTGTTTTTGAAAGTTTATTGATCAATAAACTCATGGTTGCAAAAGCGGAAGTAGATTCTGTGATTGTAACGGATGCAGAAGTATTGTTGCAGTCCAATAACCGATTCAGCATGGTCATGCAGCAGTTTGGTGGAGACGAAGCCATGCTAGCAGAAATGTATGGCAAGACCGCCGAGCAATTGAAGGCTGAATTGGAGGATGTCATTCGCGAACAGCTTATCGTGGAGAAAATGCGAAAAACCATCACAGATGGCATCACCGTTTCTCCTTCTGAAGTACGCTCTTTTTACATCAGTATCCCCAAAGATTCCCTCCCATTGTTTACCTCAGAGGCAACAGTGGGCCAAATCGTGCGTAAACCTGAAACAAATCCCCAGGTAAGAGAACAAATTTTGGCGCAGCTGTCCCAATTCAAAGAGGAAATAGCATCAGGTAAATTTACTTTTGCAGAGTTAGCAAAAAAATATTCCGAGGACCCAGGTTCTGCGGCACAAGGTGGAGACCTAGGATTTTTTAGACGAGGTGAATTGGCTCCTGAATACGAGGCAACCGCTTTGGGATTACGTCCGGGCGAATTATCAGACCCTGTTGAAACGGAGTTTGGATTTCACCTAATCCAACTATTAGAAATCAAAGGATCTACCTTCAATACAAGGCATATTTTACGGATTCCAAACCCAACTGAAGCAGATATTCAAAAAGCAGAGCGCTACCTCGATAGCCTAAAAAAAGAAATTTTAGCCGGTAAAATTGAGTTTGCAAAAGCCGCAAAGGAGTATTCTCAAGATCGAACAACCTCAGATGCAGGCGGATTTTTTACCGATCCAGCTTCCAATTCAAACCGCTTGTCCCTACGGACCTTAGAAGATCCAGTACTTTACTTTACCATCGACACCATGAAGATTGGGGACATTACTCCTCCTATTCGGTTTGAAGATCCTAGAGAAGGTACGAAAGTCCGTATTCTTTTCTACCAAGCCCGGTACCCTGCCCATAAGGCCAACATGGAGGATGATTATGAAAAACTCAAGGCAGCTACTCTAAGACGAAAAGAGGATGAAGTGCTAAGCAAATGGTTTATAACTGCCAAAGAGGATATTTTTATAGACATCGATCCTACCTATGATCGATGCAATGCGCTCAAGGAAAAATAAAAAAATATTCGCTGATTCGCTGCTTTGTCAGCTATGAGACAGTAAATAAGGTCGCGGACCTAGAAAAAGTGCGTTAGGGCCTGGTTTCTTCCAGAGATTCTCCACCCTGGGTTTGCTTTTCAAAAAGTGCTGCATACACTCCCTTTTGAGACATTAAAGATTCGTGATTTCCCCTTTCCACGATTCGGCCATCGTCCAAGACTAGAATTTGGTCGGCCAACTTCGCAGAAGATACCCGATGAGAGATGATGATGGAAGTTCGCTTTTCCATAATTCTTTTCAAGGAATTCAAAATTGCATTTTCAGTTTTGGTGTCCACCGCAGAGAGACAGTCATCCAAAATGAGAATTTTGGGCTCTTTAGCTATTGCTCGAGCAATAGATACGCGTTGCTTTTGCCCACCAGACAGAGTGATTCCACGCTCCCCTAGCAAGGTGTCAAATCCATTGGGGAAATCAAGGATATTTTGGAACACATCCGCATCCTTTGCCGCTTGGATAATTCGTTCCTGATTTGGTTGGTCTAAACCAAAGGCAATGTTGTTTGAAATGGTATCTGAAAAAAGAAATACATCTTGAGGGACCACACCTATTTGGCTACGTAAACAAGCAAGAGAATAGTCTTTAATTGGTCTTTGATCAATCAGAATTTGTCCAGAATCTGCATCATACATCCGCATTAATAGATTGGCTAGGGTAGATTTACCAGATCCAGTTGTACCAATTATCCCAAGGGTTTGACCTGCTTCAATGGAAAAAGAAAGGTCCTTCAATGCCTGTATTCCCGAATCCGGATAGACAAATGACAGGTGGCTAATCTCCAGAGCACCTAGTAATGGCACATCTATATTTTTTTCTGTGAGTAGCTCCGACTTTTGGTCCAAAAGTTCATTGATCCGCCGTTGGGATACCTCGGCTCGTTGAACAATGCTTGTTACCCAGCCTAGAGAAGCTACGGGCCAAGTAAGCATGTTGACGTACAAAATAAACTCAGCGATTACTCCATACCCAATTTCCCCCTGAATAACCTTCATTCCACCGACATAAACAGTGATGATGGTTGAGATTCCCACTAACGCCATAATCAAAGGAAAAAATAACGCATTGACACGAGTCAACTCAATGGATCGAAGCTTGTATTCTTGACTTGATTTCTCAAACTCAGCCGCTGAATCCTGTTCCCGAACAAAGGCTTTAATGACTCGAATACCTGAAAAAGCTTCTTGGACGGCAGTACTCAATTGGGAAAGGCTGTGTTGGATTTTTTCAGAACGTATATTGATGAGGTTATTGACATAGTAAATACTCAATGATAGGATCGGGAGTGGGAGCAATGCATAAAGCGTAAGCTCTAGGTTGACCGAAACCATGTACGAAATCACCAAAGGAAATAAGATCAATAAATTGAGTCCATACATGATTGCTGGCCCAAGATACATGCGAACGCGGCTCACATCTTCGGCGATACGAGCCATCAAGTCTCCCGTACTATTTTTTCGGTAAAAGCTCAGGGAGAGGTCTTGAAAATGCTCATACAGCTCATTTTTCATGTCATACTCAATTTTTCTAGACATGATGATGAGGGTTTGACGAATTAAAAAAAGAAAAAAACCACGGAGCAAAGCCATGACCAAAATCAAAATTCCAAAAATGAAAACCGATTTTAAAAAATATTGACGGGCAAGATCCCCTAATCCTCCCTTTGTCAAGGGGGCAAACAAGGAAAAGCTTTCTACCACATAATCTATGGCTATTCGCACAAGTTGTGCCGGGATAATTACGAAAATATTTGAGATTACCGTAAAGAGTATTCCCAAAAACAATAATCCCTTGTATTTGATTAGGTATTTATTTATTCTCCAGAGGGCGTTCACGAAATAAATTCTATTTTTTTATAAATCCTTCCACATATAATTTGGAAGAAGAAAATTTGTAAGCTGCTAAAAGTATTTAATTTTGTAATTACCTCTAAAGGTAACTCACCCAAATATAACACATTCTAAAAAGCTATTTAAGATGTTAGCGATTAAAACAACTGAAAGCATTCAAAATGAATCCATTTTTGGACAGCTTACTACCCTAGAGCACGAGCAGCTGCTCATTTGTCAGGACAAAGACACAGGACTGAAAGCTTTAATTGGTATTCACAATACGGTACTTGGCCCGGCACTAGGAGGCACCCGTCTGTGGTCTTATGCCTCAGAAGAGGCTGCCATCCGAGATGTCTTGCGCCTCTCAAGAGGAATGACTTTTAAAAATGCGCTCGCAGGACTGAATTTAGGCGGAGGAAAGGCCGTCCTGATTGGCGATCCCAAACTAAAGACAGAAGCTTATTTGAGACGATTTGGGAGATTTATTGAGAGCTTGGGAGGCAGGTATGTGACCGCAGAAGATGTAAATATGAAAACTGCTGACATGGAATACATTGCCTTGGAAACTCGCCACGTAACCGGTCTTCCCAAAAACAAAGGAGGGGCTGGAGATCCCTCACCTGTGACCGCATTTGGTGTTTATATGGGGATGAAAGCAGCGGCAAAAAAAGCATATGGGTCTGATTCCTTAGCAGGAAAGAAAATTGGTGTGCAAGGGGTAGGGCAAGTTGGAAAGTACCTGATCAATTACTTGGTGAAGGAAGGAGCAAGCCTATTTATCAGTGACATAGATGATAAAAAGCTCCAAGAAATAGCTGCTAGCACTGGGGCAACCATCCTAGACAAAGAGGAGATTTATGATCTCCAAATGGATATCTATGCCCCTTGTGCGCTTGGAGGCACCCTCAATGACCATACCATTGAGCGATTGACCTGTCAGGTAATTGCGGGAGGCGCAAATAACCAATTGGAAAATGAAAGTAAGCATGGAAAAATGTTACTTGAAAAGGGAATTACCTATGCACCTGATTTCCTAATCAATGCAGGAGGGGTGATCAATGTGGGCGCTGAATATTATGGGGTGTATGAGGAGGAATCTGTCTTTGCACAAACTGAGAAAATTTACGATACCTGTTTGTCTATTTTGACTACCGCTGAGCACCAGCAAATCCCTGCACAGGAGGCAGCAATCCAGGCGGCAAAAGCAAGAATTGAAGCCATAGGAAAAATTAAACTTCCCTATTGAAAAGAGATTTTTCAATACAATTAACCACTGAAAGCTAATTCAGTGGTTTTTTTGTCACCTAATCCATGGGGAGAAGACCCACCAAATTACTTATATTTGTCCCTCTTTAAATCCACTATGCTCAACAGAAGAATCCTCAGAGTCAAAGCATTTCAAAATTTGTATGCTTACGAACAATGCAAAGGATCTAACCTCAACTTAGCCAAAGACTATATACGAGAGTCTTTCTTACCTGACCTCAACAGTATGGAGGTTCAAGATAAGGCTGCACTCTCCCGTGAAGCAGAAGAGGCGATTGCCATTTTTGAGCAAAACGTGGAAAAAAACCAAAAATTAATCGCTGTAGACGCCTCTGAAAAGGTCAAGAAAATAGCTTTGGCAGCAGTCAAGCAAGTCCAGGAAGCCAACGAAAAAGACCGCCTCTTTCTTTTGAAAAATATGGTGGTTTCGGCCGAACGAATTCCCCAACTCTATCTTTTGGCCATTGAACTACTTCAAGCCTTCGCCAAACATGTAGGAAAGGAAGTTGCTAAAAAACAAAAGCTCGCTGGAGATAACGTAGTAGTTGGCAATGAGCTAAATCTGGTAAACAACCAAGTTTTGAAGCGCTTGCGGGAATCCACTGAATACCAAGCTGCATTGACAAAAAACGGTGTTCACCTGGAAGATCTTGAGCTTGAAATAAAAGAATGGTTTAGAGAATACATCAAACCCGCTGAAGCCTACCAGCAGTACTTGAGCCTTCCCCAGCCTCAGCTAAACCAAGACTTTGAAGTAGTCGATGAATTATTGAAAAAAATCATTTTCAAAAACGAGGTTATCCTTACTTTTTTTGCTGAAAAGGACTTGAACTGGACAGAAAATAAGTCGGTTGTCCGAAGTTTAGCTGCCAAAGTACTCAAGAATGCTGCACTTGGAGAGGAAAAACCCTGGGAGCCCTTGCCAGAAATTGCGATGAATTGGGAGGAAGACAAAGAATTTTTTGAAAATATTTTTAACTTCACCATCGAAAATGACGTTAACAGCAGAGTACTTATTGCTGAAAAAACAAAAAACTGGGATATTGAACGATTGGCTTTTACGGATAAAGTCATCATCTCAATGGCGCTTGCCGAGATGATACATTTTCCAAGTATCCCCGTAAAAGTGACCATCAACGAGTACATTGATATATCCAAAACATACAGTACTCCAAAAAGCAAACAATTTGTGAATGGCTTGCTAGATGTTTTGGCAAAAGAATTAACCGAAAAGGGGCAAATCCGAAAAAGCGGAAGAGGTCTCTTGGACAATAAATAAGGCCACAATGGGAAAAACGACTAATACATTACTTGCATTTGCAGTGGGCGCAGGAGTTGGTGCTGCGCTAGGCATCTTATTCGCGCCTGATACCGGCGCAAATACTCGAGACAAGCTTTCCTTTAAACTTTCCAAATACAAGAAAGAACTTGAAGATTTAATCAATGAGTTGGTTGAAGGGAAAGAACTGCACCTCAATGAGGCCAAATCAGAGGGAAAACGCGTAATCTCTGAAGCAAAAAATAAAGCAGAGGACCTATTAAACGATGTAAATAAACTTATAGACCAAATTAATCAAGATAAAAACTAATATGAAAATCAGACTATTTAGCGCGATTGCACTATCGGTAGTACTTTTGGCCTCCTGTTCACAAGGAAATGACCAGGCTGAAAAAATCAAAGCTTTGGAAGAAAAAATCGCAGCCATGGAAGGTGCAAATACCCCTGTAGCAGCAGATTTGGCACAAACAACAACCACTGCAGATCCAAGTACCTTAGGCGAATTCCAATTTTCTGAAATGGAGTACGACTTTGGCACAATCAATGAAGGTCAAGTAATTGAACGCGTTTTTAACTTTACCAACAACGGACAAGCACCATTAGTGATTTCAAACATTACTGCTTCTTGTGGATGTACTAGCCCTGATTGGACCAAAGCACCCGTTCAACCTGGACAAACCGGTTTTGTGAAAGTAGTATTCAACTCTGCAGCAAAATCTGGTGCACAATCCCCGACGGTGACTATCCAAGCGAACACTAATCCAACTGTTACTCGACTACGAATGACTGGAAGTGTCACTCCTAAATTGGGTGGAGGCGCTGCACCTGCTGGCCCTGTTAGAAAATAACTTATGAACTTATTTATTCTAGCTCAAGCCTCAGTAGGCAGTAGCGGTATTCTTGGACAAGTATTCCTGTTTGGTTCAATCATCTTGATCATGTATTTCTTTATGATTCGTCCACAACAGAAAAAACAAAAGGAAACCAAGAAGTTTATCGAAGAAATTAAAAAAGGAGATGAAGTGGTTACCATTGGAGGCCTTCATGGAAAAGTATACAGTGTGGAAGGCGATACCGTCCTCTTGGAACTAGATAAAGGACTGAAGGTGAAAATTGAAAAGTCTGCCATCTCTTTAGACTTCTCTAAAAAACCAAGCTCAACGAAATAATCCCTTGCCTGATTTAAAAAAATCCCCTTGGAGAATCTCCAAAAGAAATCTCTCCAATTTAAAAGTGGTAGTCCTATGTATCATAGCGGCTACCACTTTTTGGGTTTTAAATGCGCTAAATAAAGACAACTACAGTACCATCGTCGACTACCCGATTCAATGGGAATTCGATGAAGAAAATTATGTTGCAGTAAAGACACTACCAAAAAGTGTTCAGATTCAAATCACGGGAAATGGGTGGGACCTCCTACGCAAATATTTTAATATCAGCAGTACAGCTTATTCTATTCAACTTAATTCTCCAGCAGAAAAAAATTTCTTACTGCCAACAGACCTAAAACGGAGTTTAGGAGAATTCATTACCCCTACCCTTCTTGAGAACGTCCTCGGAGACACACTTTTTTACCAAATTGATCGGATTGTTACCAGAACCCTTAGGCCTGAGCTAGATACAACTAGTTATGCGCTGGACAAAAATAGTGTGTTAACCGGCAAGGTCACCTTCAACCCGGATAAATTAGAACTGAAAGGACCTTCTTCCCTTTTGGATGGGTACGAAGGAAAATTTCCAGTCAAATTAAATAGCCGTAAGATCAATTCGGACTATTCCTCAATAGTGCCACTTTCTGTAGAAGACAAATTCTCTTCCCTGATTCAACTCACTCAACAAGAAATAGAAGTAAGTTTTGCTGTCATATCCTACTTGGAGGGAAACAAACGCCTCAAAATAAAAAAACAAAACTTCCCAACTACGGTCAGCCTCCAAGATGAGGAATTGGTTCCCGTTCTCAGCTATCTGATTGAAGAGTCAAACTTGCCAGAGCTAGAGGACTTGGAATTTGAGGCGGTACTAGACTATCGAAAACGAAATCGAACAGATAGCACTGTTCAACTAGTACTCCAACCCAATCCATCATTTTTGAAGGAAGTTACCATCACTCCCCCTGTTGTAAAGTTGAAGTATGAGTAATTTAACTCCCCTACGCATTGGTGTTACTGGTGGGATTGGATCAGGAAAGTCCACTGTTTGTACCCTTTTTTCACTGCTAGGAATCCCCATATATACGGCCGATGACCAAGCAAAATTGCTTATGTCAAAGAATTCGGAACTTCGCCTTCAGATTACCGAGACCTTTGGAACTTCAGCATATACTGACTCAGGAGAGCTTAATCGCACCTTTTTAGCAGAAACTGTCTTTTCAAACCCTGCCAATTTAGCAAAATTAAATGCCATGGTTCACCCTGCTGTTCAAAAGGATTTTGCCAATTGGGTAAAACAACAATCAGCCCCCTACCTGATAAAAGAAGCTGCCCTTTTATTTGAAACTGGAGCTTCGGAGCAATTAGACTTTACCATCAATGTCAGCTCTCCTTTAAAGATTCGGATGGCACGCATCCTGCTGCGAGATCCGCACCGGACGGAAGAACAAATAAACCAGATAATTAATCAACAACTTCCTGATGAGGAAAAAAATAAGTTAGCATCTTTTGTGATCAAGAATACAGATAACAAACTGCTACTCCCTCAGGTACTAGAAATTGACAACAAGCTGAGAGCGCTTTCCTCTTCCACTATATAGCTGTTCACCTACTCAAAATGGATCAACTAGTGGTATTAGATTAGTGACACTATTGGTTAAAACTTAGCAATAGGGACACTAACAGCTCATTCGAAGTTTTAAATTCGATCAAACCCTAAATAAGAGTGCAATACTTTAGGCATCCGAATGCCATCTCGCTCCTGGTTATTTTCTAAAATCGAAGCTACAATACGCGGTAAGGCTAAAGCACTACCATTCAAGGTATGTGCAAATTGTGATTTTTTATCTTCCCCTTTAAATCTCAATTTAAGACGGTTGGCCTGATAAGTTTCAAAATTTGAGACTGAGCTTACCTCCAGCCAACGTTCCTGCGCAGCAGAATACACTTCCATATCGTACGTCATCGCAGAAGTGAATCCCATATCGCCTCCACAAAGCCGAAGCACACGGTAAGGCAGTTCTAGCTTTTGCAACAGCCCCTGAACATAGGCACTCATTTGTTCCAATGCAGCATAAGATTGATCAGGATGGGTGATTTGTACTATCTCTACCTTATCAAATTGATGCAATCTATTTAGACCACGAACGTGTGCCCCCCAAGAGCCCGCCTCGCGTCTGAAGCAAGGCGTATAGCCCACATTCTTAATGGGTAGGTCTGTAGCATTCAAAAGTACATCTCGGTACAAATTGGTAATTGGGACTTCCGCTGTGGGAATAAGGTAAAGGTGGTCGTCCTTGGCAAAATACATCTGTCCCTCCTTATCCGGTAACTGGCCGGTTCCGTACCCGGACTCCTCATTAACTAAAATTGGGGGTTGAACCTCCATATACCCTTCTGCCAAGGCCTGGTCCAAGAAAAAATTAATAAGTGCTCGCTGCAATCTTGCCCCTTTGCCCTTGTAAACAGGAAATCCAGCTCCAGTTATTTTTACGCCTAGATCAAAATCGATAATGTCGTATTTTTTTATCAATTCCCAATGAGGCAGTTTTCCTTCCCATAAGGAAGGAATCGCTCCATGAGATAGTACCTCCTCGTTGTCTTCCGCAGACTTTCCAGCAGGCACAGCTACATAGGGCACATTAGGAAGTAGGTAAAGCAGGGATTTCAACTCTTCTTCTACTTGTGCATGCTGATCTTCCAACTCCTTGATTTGAGCCTTTAATCGACTAGACTGATCTTTGGCTGCAGTAGCCTCCAATGATTTACCCTCCTTCATCAAACTACCTATCTGCTTAGAAATAAGATTTGATTCAGCCTGAAGCTGATCACGCTGAGTCTGTGAAGACTTCCGTAGGTCATCCAAAGCCAAAACCTGTTGCAAGGCCTCAGTTGCTTGTGGAAAATTGCGCTTTTTTAGGCCAAGTAGCACTTGGTCATACTGATCTCGGATGGTTTGAACTAAAAGCATGTTGGACTAGGGATTGAACGACAAAGATAAGGACTTATCGGACATAGATTGTCTTTGTACTACTAGAGAAAGGTCCTTCAAGTTCCTTATCGTCTTTACGTACAAGTTGTAATTTTACGCGGTAGTCTCCTATGGGTAAATGGGTAACCCGAATTGGAGTCACTTGATTTAGTGTGGTTTGGTAGGCATTGACCCACACATTAACTTTCAATCCATCCAATTCTAAATCCCCTCCAAGCACTAAAAAATCAAGGATCAAGTCCTCCCCAAAGGGTAGAATTTGTTCATTTCGAGGCAAATTGATTGCTAAATAAGGCTCAGCTGAATACGGAAAGGGGCGAGAGTCTCCTACCAAAAAGTCACGGTCCACGTAGTTTCCAAAATTTTTTAAGGCTATTCCATTGCTATCCAACAAGAAAGCCACAGACCGGTAGGTTCCTAGAGTAAGCTCTCGTTGAAAAATCGGTGCAGTATAGTATTCTGGCTCCCCCCCGTTTAAGATCATTGCAAATCTTTGAGAAGAGGCAGCAGTCACACTTTGGGAAAAGTTTTTGATATTGAATTCAAAAGGAACTTTTCCGGGTTTAAACACCTGATTGCCCAAAGGAGTATTGAGTTCTACTCGTGCATCTGGATAAAATGGGAGCGAATCTAGGGGTAGAAAGGCAACAGGAAGTGCTGGAGCTTCAGTGGTGGAAAAAAGGGAATCCTCTTGCTGATTTTTTTCTTTTGTTTCGTTGGATTTGGAAGAACAAGACATGGTCCCTAGGGTACCAAGTAAAAAGTATATGAGGATTTTATTCATGGAATTAACTCAATTGAGGTAAAGATATTTATTTTTGAAGAATTTAAAGGAAGTAACTACTTAATCTATCGAATCTATGGACATCTTATTTGATGAAATTCCCAGTTTGGATTTAGCTGACTTTACCTCAGGTAATCCTGAAAAAAAAGCAGCATTTGTTCATAAACTTGGTGAGGCATATCAAACGATAGGTTTTGTTGCAATCAAAAACCATGGGCTTACCAAGGACTTGCAAGATCGTCTTTATGGATCTATTGCTACTTTTTTTTCGCTCCCAGATGCGGTAAAAGCCCAGTACGAGAAACCAGAAATAGGCTACCAAAGAGGCTACACAGGAAAGGGGAAGGAGCACGCCAAAGGCAGAAATACAGGAGATTTGAAAGAATTCTACCATGTAGGTCAAGACCTGAATGACATTCCCAACTCAGACCCAATTAAGACTGAGTACCCAGAAAATTGCTGGCCCAAGGAACTTCCACAATTTAAAGAGGATGCCCTAGAGGCATACAGAACCTTGGAAAATGCAGGTCGACAAATGCTCCGTGCCATTGCATTAATTCTTGGATTAAGTGAGGACTACTTTGAAAACAAGGTGATTCATGGAAATTCAATCTTACGCCAAATCCACTACTTCCCGATTGAAAACCCGGAGGAAGTGCCTGCCGATGCCGTACGAGCAGCAGAGCACGGAGACATCAACCTAATCACTTTATTGATGGGGGCAAGTGCCGATGGCTTACAAGTTTTGCGAAGAGATGGCAAATGGATTCCCATTACTGCTCTGCCCGATCAATTGGTAGTGAATGTGGGCGACATGCTGGAGCGGCTGACCAATAAAAAATTGAAGTCCACCATTCATAGGGTAGTCAATCCCCCCCGTGAAATGATGCATACTAGCAGGTATTCAATCCCTTTTTTCATGCATCCCCGCTCAGAAATGGACCTCAGTTGCCTTCCGGGCTGTATTTCTGAGGACATGCCTAAGCAATTTCCAGATTGTACTGCGGGAGAATTTTTGGAAGAAAGACTTCGAGAACTAGGATTACGAAAATAGGATGTCTATTCGGACAATCCGATATGTAGTCTTTTTAAAAGATGCCCTCACCCTTTCGCTAACCTCATTTGGCGGACCTCAAGTCCTTTTGGCCATGTTGCTTGAGCTCATGGTAACGAAGAGACGGTACATTCAAGAAGAGGAACTTTGGGAATTGAATGCGCTTTGCACGATGTTGCCTGGACCTTCCGCCACCCAACTTATTTGTGCTATCGGGTTTCGGGTAGGAGGTCCCCGTCTCGCCTACTTGACTTTGGTAGTATGGATTCTACCCGCGACGGTAGCGATGATTTTAGCAGCGATTTTGATCCACTTTTTACAAGAAAATAGCCCGAATGCCTTGGGATTTGCAAAATACATTCAGCCAATGGCCATAGGTTTTTTGATTTTTGCGGCGCAAAAAACCATTCAAAAAATGATCAAAACACCTGAAGCTACTGTATTGCTATTACTTTCGGCGTTTGTTTCTTTTTTTTATAGTTCCCCCTACATTTTTCCTATCCTACTCCTGCTAGGAGGACTCAGTACCTCCCTAAAATATAAAAATCAACCGAAGGTTGAAGAAGATAAATCTTTGCATGTCAAGTGGAGTAATTTTTACCTTTGGGGAGGAGTATTGATACTAGCGGCACTTGGAGGAGCATTCACCAAGTACCAGCCGCTACTACTTTTTGAAAATTTTTATCGAAATGGTAGCCTTATTTTTGGAGGAGGACAAGTTCTAATTCCCTATTTATATACTGAATTTGTGGAATTTAAACAGTTTTTAAGTTCAGAGGAGTTTTTAACAGGCTATGCACTTTCCAAGGGTATTCCTGGTCCTACCTTTTCAATTTCAACCTACATTGGCGCCCTTTCTATGCGTGAATTTGGGCTTCTTGGATTTGTAGTTGGAGGGTTGATTGCTACTGCTGGCATTTTCCTTCCAGGAATATTTCTAATATTTTTTGTCATTCGCTTTTGGGACCAACTCAAGTTGTACCGCCCCGTACGTGCAGCTTTAGAAGGCATCAACGCGGTTTCATGTGGTATGCTCATTGCTGCCGCGTACCTGCTATTTGAGCCATTGGAAGCCAATGCACTGAATATTTTCTTCATTTTAGGTACTTATTCCTTGCTTCAATTCACAAAAATTTCCTCTGTATACATCATTTCTGGAGGAATTGTCTTGGGCATTCTTGGACAAAGTTTAGCCTAGCAAACAACAGATCTTCAATTAAAGGAACAAGATCCTCAAGAAAAGCGTTTTTAGTTATGATTTGATTTCCTAACTTTCATTTATGCTAGCAGCAGATTTAATTCATCCTATTGTTCCCTCGCTTACCATTTCTGAACCTGTGGGTTTGGCTTTGAAAAAAATGGAAGAGTGCGAGCTAACTACCTTACCCGTGGTAGAAGGAGGTATTTTTTTAGGGTTTGTGGAAGACGAAATTCTACTTGAACAAGATCATTTAGATATTCAAATCGCACAAGTAGAGCTGGAATGCTCCGCCTGTTGGGTGTATGCAGACCAGCATTTGTATGATTTGCTCCGAATTTCGAATGAACAACAAGCCAAATGGATTGCGGTAATAGATCGAACTCAGCTTTTTTTAGGGGTAGTTTCGGTCGTTGAAGCAAGAACGATTTATGCAGAAAGCTATTCCATTCAATCCCAAGGAGCTGTTTTGGTAGTTTCTTTGGAAATGAAGGATTTTCAATTATCGGAGATTGCGAGGCTCATTGAATCTGAAAATGCCAAGGTCATCAGCTGCCTGGTGCACACTGACCCCTCAAATCCTCAGCAGGTGGAAATTACAGTCAAGTTGGATGTTCCAGATAGTAGACATGTTAAGGCAACCCTCATCCGATTTGGTTACCGTGTCCATGATTTTGGGCAAGAAGAGCTAGGATTAAGCACAGATGAAGAGCGAATTGGCAACCTATTGCGGTTTTTGGCCATTTAACTATGAGAGTTGCAATCCATGGCTTATCATTAAAAGCTGAGTTTTTGCCTACCTTGTTTGGGCTTTTTGAAAAATTACAGCAGCTAGGAGTTTCCATTTGCTTAACTCCTGACTTGGATAAGCAGCTTCGCCATTTAAGTTCTTCTCCTCATTCGTATGGATTGCTTCACCAATCGACAGATTACACGGGTTTGGATTTTTTCTTATCCATAGGAGGAGATGGAACCTTGCTGGATTCAGTTTGCATGGTTGGAGACAAGGAAATTCCAATTATCGGGCTAAATACTGGTAGGTTAGGCTTTTTAGCAACCGTTTCTACCGACAAAATCGAAGATGCAGTCACTCAGTTAGTAGCTGGAAATTACCAGATTGAATCCCGAACTTTACTTTCTTTGACCGGTTCTAAAAAATTATTTCAAGGGCAAAACTTTGCACTGAATGAGTTTACGATTCATAAAAGGGATACCTCTTCGATGATTACCGTCCATACGTACATCGATGGGAAGTATCTCAATTCCTACTGGGCAGATGGCTTAATTGTAGCCACCCCAACAGGCTCTACTGGCTATTCATTAAGTTGTGGAGGTCCATTAATCACGCCTGGCGCCAAAAATTTTGTGATCACCCCAGTTAGCCCACACAACTTGAATGTACGTCCTATAATTGTGTCTGATGAATCAGAAATCAGCTTTGAGATCGAGGGGCGAAGCGATAAGTTTATGATTTCGCTAGATTCTAGATCTACTTCCATCTCCTCAGAAGTAAAGTTACAGGTAAAAAAGGAGACTTTCTCCGCAAAATTGGTGAAATTACCTACTTATCATTACTTCGATACCCTACGTCAAAAGTTAAATTGGGGCTTGGACATGAGGAATTAAAAGGGGTAGAAAAACGCTTAACAAATATTAACCCCCTAAATACCAAGGCTCGTTTTTTAAACGTTAGGTAGTTCATAACTTGCATCGTCTTGAATAAATTCAATTTTAAGATTTTCCATCTTTGGGTAGGAATTTTCCTCCTAATCTTCAGCACGACAAAATCGCTCTATGCCCAAAGTTATGAGGTAGGTGGTGGATTAGGTGCTGCTGTCTACTCTGGTGATCTACTTCGAAAAATTGATGCTGGCCAAACTGGCCTTCAAGGAACGTTATTTGGCAAGAGAAATTTTGACAATGTTTGGAGTTTACGTGTGGGAGTAAGTCTAGCAGAGGTAATGGCTGCTGACAGCATCCAACCCATAGATGCCCTTGCGGCGGTTCGAAATGCGCACTTTAAGGGGCGTATCACAGAATTAACCACGGTCATGGAGTTCAACTTCCTCGACTACGTTAACCATAAAAGTGAATTTAAATTTTCACCTTACGCCTTTTTTGGGCTTGGATACAGTTTTGTAGGGGGAGAAGGTCGAATCAATGAAAGTTTGCCTGTGGAAAAATATTCACTCAAGACCTTGGTTATCCCCTTTGGAGGGGGTGTAAAAGTACTAGTAGGACCACAATTGACATTAGGTGTTGAACTTGGTTTTAGACCTACCACTTCAGATTTTTTGGATCAACTGGATAGCCAACTTCCCGCTTCTCCACGATTTGAAACCCCAATAGACCCAACTAGCAAGCCTCTCCCTTCAGGATTGAATTATGGCAACCCGTATACCAAGGACTGGTACTATTTTCTTGGAGTCACCTTAAGCTATACCCTCACCAAGGCAAGGTGCTTTACGTATTAATTAATTGGATGCTTGAGGGATTTATTGAAAAAGAAATCCCATTTTTGTACCTCCAAAAAAGTAGGTATTCTAACCGCTGAAATGAAGGAAACTATTGACAGAAGCAACTTACCACAACACATTGCCATCATCATGGACGGCAATGGCAGGTGGGCAAAAAAAAAGGGGGCAATGCGAATTTTTGGTCACCGAAATGCAATCCAAGCAGTTCGTGAAGCCATTGAAGGTGCTGGAGAGTTAGGGATAAATTACCTTACTCTTTTCTCATTTTCGACTGAAAATTGGTCCAGACCCAAAGAAGAGGTGGAAGCTTTGATGGAACTATTGGTTCAAACCATCGTCGCAGAGACGGAGCTGATGATGAAAAACAAAGTTCGCTTGAATGCCATTGGAGATTTAGCGAGTCTTCCTAAATCGACTTACCAAAAATTACAAGAGGTAATGCAAGTTACTTCCTTAAATACAGGACTTACAGTTAACCTTGCATTGAGTTACAGTGGTCAATGGGAACTTACTAAAGCTGCCCAACGCATTGCTCAAAAAGTCTCAGAAGGAATACTAAAGCCATCAGAAATTACCCAGCAAGTGCTGGCAGATCATTTGGATACTGCGGGAATTCCTGATCCAGAATTGATGATTCGTACGAGTGGAGAATACAGAATAAGTAATTTTCTTCTCTGGCAATTGGCTTACACAGAATTGCATTTTACAGAGGTCTTGTGGCCTGATTTTAGAAAAGAACACTTGTTTGCAGCGATTGAAGATTACCAAAAGAGAGAAAGAAGGTTTGGAAAAACCGGCGAACAAGTTAAACCTTAAGTAGTAATGAAAAGAAGTTTATTAATTCTGTTTTGTTTGATATGGTCGGCAAGTGCCATAGCCCAAATTCGTTTGGGCCAAAGTCGCTATGCATCCTCAAGGCCGGTCAACATTTTGGAATTGAACTATGCCAAACCTCAGAAATTTAGAATTGCTGAGATCAAAGCGGTAGGATTATCTACCCTAGACGAGATTGCAATTATCTCACTTTCTGGTTTGAAAGTAGATGACCGTATTGAAGTTCCTGGAGATGCAATCTCTGGAGCCCTCAAAAAATTATGGGGGCAAGGAATTATTGGGGATGTAAAAATCTTGGTCACAAAAATTGAAGGCGAAGACATTTATTTACTACTTGACCTAACCGAAAGACCCCGATTCTCTCGTGTAGAATTTGAGGGCATCAACAAAACGCAGGAGGGTGAATTACGCGATAAAGTCAACATTCGAGGCCGCGTAGTTCGAGATGATGTACTGAATACCGCGAAGCGAAATATTGAAAAATACTACCTTGACAAAGGCTTCCTCAACACCGAAGTAAAAATCATTCAAGACCGAGACACTACACTTCCCAATAGTGTCAAATTACGCTTTGATATCGCCCCAAAATCTAAAGTAAAAATCAATGAAATTTCTTTTTATGGGAACGAGGAAATCAGCGATAGAACACTGAAGGGTAAGTTAAAGAAAACAAAAGAACATGCGCGAGTGGCGATCTTTAAAGATATTTACAGCCGTTTAATCGACGCAAATGGAGAAAGTCTTACACGTTCCCTACTCAGCAGCCAAGTAGCTACCTCAGAGCAGGTAAGCAATTACATTAGCAAAAATTTCAAGCTAAACTTTTTTAATGGCTCGAAATACATCCCGAAAGAATACCGAAGTGATAAGGAAAAAGCGATTGCTTTTTATAACAGCAAGGGATTTAGAGACGCTAAAATCTTGGAGGACTCCATCTACAAATTCAGCGAAGATAAAATCAATATCGCCATCTCCTTAGAAGAAGGACGCAAATATTACTACCGTAACATCACTTTTACGGGTAATTACATACACGAAGACGCGGTTCTTTTGGCAAAATTGGGTATTGAAAAGGGGGATGTTTACGACAAAGAAAAACTCGACAAGCGACTCAACTACGACCCGCAAAAAGGCGATGATGTAAGTTCCTTATACCAAGACAATGGATACTTGTTTTTTAATATTGATCCAGTAGAAGTCAATGTTAGCGGCGACTCTATTGACTTAGAAATGCGGATTTTTGAAGGCCCTCAAGTCACTGTAAATAGCGTTGGGATCAAAGGAAATGACCGGACTTCTGACCATGTGGTCATGCGAGAAATTCGAATCCTTCCAGGTCAAAAATTCAATCGAAGCCTACTCGTTCGAACCATACGCGAACTTTCAACCCTAGGTTACTTTGACCCTGAAAAGATCAACCCAGACCTTCGGCCAAACTTTGAGAATGCAACAGTAGATATCATTTTTGAATTGGAAGAACGTCCAAATGATCAAATTGAATTGTCCGGTGGATGGGGAGGTTTCTTTGGATTTGTAGGTACAGTTGGTTTGGTATTCAACAATTTCTCTATCAAAAATATTGGCGATTTTAACAAATGGGATCCACTTCCTGTAGGAGATGGGCAAAAGCTTTCCCTCCGGGTCCAAGCAAATGGCCAATCCTTCCAAAACTATTCCCTATCCTTAAGTGAGCCTTGGTTTGGAGGAAAAAAACCAAATTCCTTGAGCTTTGCCTTTAACCATTCCATACAGCGACAGGTCGATTTCTTTAACCAAAACCCAAATGGGGGAGATTTAGGCTACTTCAAAATTACTGGCGTGACACTTGGCCTTTCTAAGCGTATTACCTGGCCCGACGATTACTTTAGTATTAGCAACTCTGTACAGTTCCAAAACTATGAGTTCAATCAGTTTGGAACCTCCTTTGGATTGAGCTACCCAACAGGAAATTCAAAAAGTGTAATTCTAAATACAACAGTCGCTCGAAATAACGTGGACAACACGATCTACCCGAGACAGGGATCAAATATCATTCTATCGATGAATTTAACCCCACCCTATGCTTCGCTCAATAGATCGCTCAACGGAGAATCTGGTGACCAAGAAAAATACAAGTGGCTAGAATACCACAAGTGGATGTTTGATGCCTCTTTTTACACCCCAGTATTTGGTTCCTCCAAACTCGTAGCTAGTGCACGTGCACACATGGGCTTTTTAGGGTCCTATGGCAATAGAATTGGCATTATACCTTTGGAAAGGTTTGTGATGGGAGGGGATGGAATGAACTTTAACAACTTTGCATTGGGCCAGGAAATTGTTGGTTTGCGCGGATATGAAAACCAAACAATTACCCCTGGACGAGATTCAAGAGGATCTGCGGATCCAGATCCTTATGGTGGAGTAGTGTACAATAAGTACGTCATGGAACTACGCTTCCTCGTATCGCCTAACCCAACAGCAACCATCTTTTTGCTCACTTTTGCAGAGGCAGGTAACAACTGGGGAGATTACAAGGATTTTAACCCCTATGACCTCAAGAAATCTGCGGGTGTAGGCGCACGTATCTTCATGCCTGCATTTGGTCTACTCGGTGTAGATTGGGGCTACGGCTTCGATACTGCACCAGGAACCCTCGAACGAAGTGGCCCTCAATTCCACTTTACCATTGGCCAACAGTTCAGATAATCTTTTAGAATTCAGCGCGTTTAGTATTTTATGTTAGGAAAAACCTAAAATTTTGTTCGCAGGAACGAATCCAAAAAAAGATGGAACGCATAAATAAATCATTCAAAATTGTACTTTTACTTTTCATTGTCTTGTATTCTGGGCCTTTAGCAGCCCAAAAATTTGGATACATCGATTCTGAATACATTCTAAACAAACATCCTGACTACAAACTAGTACAGGAAGAGTTGAAAAAACTGAGTGAGGAATGGAAAAAAGAGGCACAAAATTTGGAGCAGGAAGTGAAAGAACTTTCCACACAGCTCAAGGCAGAGGAAGTTCTTCTTACAGAGGAGATGTACCAGAAGCGAATTGACGCAATTAGAGCGAAGCAAAAGGCTTCGCAAGAATTTACGAGTCGGGTGTTTGGGATAGATGGAGTATACTTCCAAAAGCAGGCAGAACTCCTTCAGCCCTTGCAATCCAAAATTTACGATGCCATTGAAAAAGTATCGCGAAAAAATAACCTCGCCGTCCTTTTCGATAAAGCTGCAGGCCCCTCTGCAATTATTTACACAGATCCAAGGCATGATTATTCAGAGTTTGTCTTGGAAGAATTAGGAATTGAAGAAAACAATTAAATACACACCAAATGATGAAAGTAAACGTTATCCTAGCTTCTCTAGCCTTGCTATTGGTAGGATTCACCGCCCAAGCTCAAAGCACTATCAAAATCGGGTACACGAGCGTAGAATTAATTATGGACCTGATGCCAGAAATGGAGCAAATTGGAGCTGATGTACAAGATTACCAAACCCAGCTTCAAACGAACATCCAAACCAAAGCTGCAGACTTTCAAAAACAAGTAGAAGCATACCAACAAGCTGCACCTACGATGACTGAAACTGCTAGAGCAACAAAAGAACAAGAATTAACCAAGCTTAGAGACGATCTTCAAAAGTACGAGCAAGATGCTCAAGTATCGTATCAACGCAAACTTCAAGAATTGTTAGAACCAGTACAAACCAAAGTAATCAATGCGATTAATGCGGTAGCTGCAGAAAACAATTATACCCATATCTTTGCGGAAACTGCTGGACAATCACCTATCTTATTGTACACAAAAGAGGAAGATAAATTCACTGAATTGGTATTGACCAAATTGGGAATCCCAATTCCAGAAAGACCAGCTCAAAACTAATAAAAAATGGCCGGCCCTAGTGGCCGGTTTTTTTATGCCTAAAAAATCACCCAAAGAAATCTTACTCAAAAGTCAAGAACCCCTCCTAGTTGACTTTTATGCAGATTGGTGTGGCCCTTGCCAAACCTTAACGCCAATTGTGGAAAAGGTCATTGACGAACTTGAAGGGAAAGTTACACTATTCAAAGTCAATGTAGACAAGCATCCACAGCTCGCCCAACAGTTTGCTATACGTTCTATTCCACACCTCATGCTCTTTAAAAGAGGAAAGATCTTGTGGCGTAAAGGAGGACTACTCACCCGTGCTGAATTAATGAAGCAGCTCAAAGCTGTAGTATAAAAGAAAAGGGGCCCTTGCCCCTTTTCTTAAATGTAATATTTCAAGCGGATCACCTCTTGTTCAGAAAGAAAGCGGTAATGGCCACGCTTTAAATCTTTCTTGTCTAAACCGGCATACATCACCCGATCCAAAGCCACTACCTCATAGCCCAAATGTGAAAAAATTCGTCTCACAATTCGATTTCTACCAATGTGGATTTCTAAACCTAGGATGGCCCTATCTTTGGAGAGCACTTGCAGATCATCTACCTTGGCATCCCCATCCTCTAAAGTAAGTCCCTCCCTAATGTCTTCCTCATCCTTAGCCGTCAATGGCTTATCTAAGGTTACTTGATAAATTTTCTTAATCTCATTGGAAGGATGGGATAACTTGGCTGCTAGTTCACCGTCATTTGTAAAAACCAGCAACCCTGTTGTATTTCTATCCAAACGGCCAACAGGAAATATTCGCTCCTCACAAGCATTTTCTACCAATTTCATCACCGTCTTTCGCTCCATGGGATCTTCCGTAGTGGTAATAAAATCCTTTGGCTTATTCAATAAAACATAAACCGGCTTTTCGGGATTAATTTTCTTTCCTTGAAAAACTACATGATCTGTCTTTTTTACCTTGTAGCCCATCTCCTGAACTACCACACCATTGACTACTACCAAACCCTTGGAAATAAGTTCATCAGCCTCCCTGCGGCTACAAATACCTGAATTTGCCACGTATTTGTTGAGTCGAATCAACTCCTCCGCTTCTTTTTGCTTTTTTTTCTGAGGTAACTTATCAAAGTCATACGTCGGCCGGTCCGCATTTAGCTCGACAAACTTACTTCTATTCTTCCCGAATCCTCTTTTTTCTGTAGGCCCATCACTTGTGAATGGCTTGGATTCAACCCCAAATATTGGCTTTTGGTCTTTTCCCCTCCCTTTGTACACACGTCTTTCTCCTGGAGCTAGGGGAGTTGTATCCTCCGAAAAATTGGTTCTCCCTCCTTTATCTTTTGAGAAAGAAGAGGGCTTCGAATACTCCCCTTTCTTGAATCCAGGTTTTTCACTACGGGCTGAACGAGGACTAGACTCGTTGAATTTCCCTCCAAATTTTTTTTCTCCTCGACTATCTCCTTTTTTAAATCGATTCGGTGAGTCTCCAAAAGTTTTTTTCTCCTTCCAATCGGAAGACTTATCCCCACGAGAAGGTCTCCCCTCCCCTGTTCCGGCCGGTTGCTCTTTAAAAAATCTACCCTTTGAAGCCCCTCTATTCGTAGCTCCTTCTGCGTTTCTCTTTTCGAAAGGTTTCTTTTCAGCAGCACCTTCTTTTTTTCCAAAGAATTTACCTTTTCCTGAATCTGAAGAGTTTTCTTTTTTCGAGAAGGAAGATCCTCTTGGCGATTTTTTGTTGCTAGCGCCTTCTCCCTCTTGTTTGTCCGAACCAAAAAATGGTTTTCTTGGATTATTTTTTTTCATGCTATTGCAGCATCACTGCTGTAGGGGGTTGATTGTACTTACCTTCTGAATTTCAAAGGTTTATTGGGTTTGCAAAGATAGGTGTATTGCTAGCAATACAAATTCAAAATTCAAAATATTCTTTAGTCTACTCCTTTATTTTTGTAATAATATTCTGTTGCATGGCGAACAGAACCCTGGGTAAGGAGTAATTCATTTGCCAATTCGTAGGATACTCCTGTAGCCTCCATGATCATTTTGGTTCCTCGATCTACTAGCTTGGCATTAGAAAGCTGCATGTCTACCATCTTATTGCCTTTCACTCGTCCCAATTTGACCATCACTGCGGTAGAAATCATATTCAAGACCAGCTTTTGTGCCGTTCCTGATTTCATTCGTGTACTTCCCGTAACAAACTCTGGGCCTACCACCACCTCTAAGGGATGATCCACCTCCTTGCCTAATGGAGAATCAGGGTTACAAGAAATCCCCCCCGTAAGCAAGCCCATTTCTTTGGCCTTCCGAACACCTCCCAACACATAGGGAGTACTTCCAGAAGCAGCAATGCCTACCACCGTATCCAAAGTTGAAAACCCGTGGGCCTGTATGTCTTTCCATGCCTGCTCCATATCATCTTCAGCATGCTCCACCGCTTTTCGAATAGCTGAATCTCCCCCTGCAATAAGTCCGATGACCCAATCATGAGGTACACCGTAGGTAGGTGGACACTCAGAGGCATCCAAAATTCCCAAGCGTCCACTTGTACCGGCACCTATGTAAAATAGCCGTCCACCTTCACGCATTCTAGGCACAATAGCATCCACAAAGGCCGAAATTTGTTGCAATTTTTGCTGAACAGCCGGAGCTACCTGATGATCCTCCACATTTATTTTTTCGACCAGCTCGAGGGCCGACATCTGCTCCAAATTATCGTAGCTAGAGCTACTCTCAGTTATTTTTTTCATACCATTTCTTGGTGGTAAAGGGTGAGTCCTGCAATTGGGCTTTCTAAAATCAGACCAACCTGCATTCCCCGATCTGTGGCTGCTTTACGGAGAATAGTAGCGTTGTAATAGGCAATAGAGCCTACAAAGTGAACTGGCTTGGATTTAAAATCGGGGTATTTGCAAACATGCTTGCTAAAGAATTTTTGAAATGCATCGTAATACAAGCCATAACAATACGGATCTTCCTTGTGCTCAGTAATAAAACGACAAAAACTTGCTAGGTAGCGGTTGGGAAATGGCTTGCGATAGACCTGCTCTTGAATCCCATATTGAGAAAGTTGAAAGTGGTCAATTGCAGCTTGGCGAATGGCCGCGGGCATTTCCTCATGTATGAAATCTTGTAAAAATTTCCTACCCACACCACTGCCTCCTCCTTCATCACCCAAAATATACCCTGCAGCTGGCCGAGAGGCAATTATATTTTCTCCATCGTAATCGCAGCTATTTGAACCAGTTCCTAAAATGCAAGCAATGCCAGCACGATGTCCACAGGTCGCTTTGGCTGCAGCCAAAAGATCATGGTCTATTTGAATTTCTGCAGTTGGGAAGATAGCACGCAGCGCTTGCGCTACCTCCACCTTCTTTTCAGGAGCAGCACATCCCGCCCCATAATAAAAAATCTTTTCCACCTGATCGGAAAAATTCAATAAAAAATCCTGTTTCAACTGCGCTGTCATCTCTTCCACACTCAGGTAGTAGGGGTTGAACCCTATCCCTCGATACTGACTGATTTGGCCGTCTTTGTGGATTACCCGCCAATCGGTTTTACTTGATCCACTATCTGCTATTAAAATCATCTGGTTGAAGGTGGCCGATGGCCTCAAATTTTTCAAAAACTTTTTCGGTGTGTGGCGCGTCTTTCAGTTCATTAGTCAAATCCTGGCCCGCCCAATGTTCGTAGTGCTTTCCATTTTTCCAAAGCCTAGAAGAAGTCACGTCGTAGATAACTCCTTGAAAGGCCACCCATATTTCAGGCTTATCCTGACCATTTCGCAACGCTAGTTGTTGACGCGTATAGCAATGCATCAATAGAGCTTGATTTGTGCAGTTACCCAGCGTTCTGGAATTTCTCCTTGCTGTGCTTGTTGGTAGTCTGAATAGCTACAAGGAACAATACTTACCCGCTCAAACCGACTTGCATCCTGGTAGGGAATTTCCATCCACCATTTTCCACTTCGCTTACTCTTGTAAAATACCAAGGTATTGGGCTTTGAATCCATGGAAACTGTATATTTCAGGTAGGCAGCACTCTTGAAGGATAAGGAATCTTTTCTACTATAAAAACCTTCTATAAAGTACCAGATCATGACCGCTGCCACCTGTGCAGTTTTATTATGGGTGTCGTCAAAATAGGGGTCATAACCGTAGATCCCAAAGGAACTTAGCTTTTCATTTGCTCCCGCAAACCAACAAATCTGACTTGCTTCATCTCCCGTCAATCCAAATGGCTGCGCATCCACAGCTCCAGGAGCTACAGAAGACTGAATTGCACTCAAATCAAAGCTGACTAAGTCTGCATCGCGAACCAAAGGCTCTACTTCCTGAAACTTATCTCGAAGCTGGCCTAGCCGTTTAGCTTCAAAATAAAGCTTCTCCAATGCGCTCAATAAAGAAGGATCCACTAGAAAACTCTGGTACCCCAAATGGGTGGAAGAAAATAAGAAATTAGGCTGATGCAGCACGATCTCTTGGGTATGTCGGTCACTTTCTGGCCCTGTTTCTTCCATATCAATTTTGGAATCCACTGTGAGTAGCGTAACCAGCTTTTTCAATTTCTGGTAGGAAAGATATTGCCCATAATCTAGATCGTGGGAACCCCCAAAAAAGATTGGCAAAATCTGTTGCCGCATCAGGTGCTCCCCTACCTGTCGAATATTTTGGTAGGTATCGTTCAGGCTATCACCAGAAATAAGATCCCCTAAATCTGCCACTTGGTAAGGAATTGCCCCTCTTTTGAGTTGGTAAAACTTTTCTCGAATCTCAGAACTAGCACGACCAATGCTTCCAGCATGCTTGGCTCCTCGGCTTTCCTTCAAGCCAACAAGTGCCAATTGAATACCGTTGAGGTCTGGAAAGCCCTGGTAATGCATGGAAATCTGCTTAAAAATTGAATTTTCGGGATAGCCTTTTTCTACAATAGCAGATTCCACAGGCTCAAAAAAAGAAGAAATAGTCATGGAAAGTCTTTAGGTGTTTAAAACTAATCAAAAATGATACCTAAAAAAAAATCCTGCTGTTGCAGGATTTTATGTTGTGATTTAACCACCAAAATCGTCAAATCGAATGTTTTCTTTAGGGATTCCCAAATCATCAAGCAACTTGAGTACCGCAGCGTTCATCAACGGAGGACCACATAGGTAATATTCTACCTCATCTGGCTCTGGATGGCTTTTCAAATAGTTTTCAAACAATACCTGGTGAATGAATCCAACATACCCATCTGCCTCCCGATCTTCCAAGGAAGTTTTAATTTTCCAATTGTCTTCTGGCAGTGGCTCAGAGAGTCCAATGTGGAAATTGAAATTCGGAAAATCCTTTTCAATGGCACGGAAATGAGGGGTATAAAACAACTCTTTTTTGGAGCGACCCCCATACCAATAGGAAACTTTACGCTGCGTTTTTTCGGTATGGAATAAGTGAAAAATTTGTGCTCTTAATGGAGCCATACCTGCGCCCCCACCAATATAAATCATCTCTCTCTGGGTTGGATTGATATGGAACTCTCCATAAGGTCCAGAAATGGTAACTTTATCTCCTGGTTTTCTACCAAACACGTAGGAAGAACACACTCCTGGATTGACATCCATCCAACGGTTGTTAGCTCTGTCCCAAGGTGGAGTAGCGATTCGAATGGTCAACATCACAATATTGCCTTCAGCAGGGTGGTTGGCCATGGAATAGGCACGGAATAGCGGCTCGTCGTTTTTCATCACCAAGCTCCACAAACCAAACTTATCCCAATCACTCTTGTACACATCCACAGGATGTCCCAATTCGGGATGTGGAGTAATGTCCATGTCCTTGAAGTTGACTGTGATGGCAGGAACGTCCACCTGGATGTATCCTCCTGCCTCAAAATGAAGTGTCTCTCCCTCAGGAAGTTTAACTTTAAATTCTTTGATAAACGTAGACACGTTGTAATTGGAAATGACTTCACACTCCCACTTTTTAATTCCAAAAATCTCCTCAGGAACACGAATTTTCATGTCCTGTTTCACCTTCACCTGACAAGCTAAACGAACGTGTCCTTGCTGCTCAGCACGGCTGAGATGGCCTACCTCGGTTGGCAATACATCTCCCCCACCATCATCAACGATGCATTTACACATCGCACAAGTTCCTCCTCCACCGCAGGCAGATGGGAGAAATATTTTTTGATTGCCAAGAGTAGATAACAAACTTGAGCCCGCAGAAGCGACAATAGGGTTGCTTTCATCCCCGTTGATGATGATCTTAACGTCTCCGGAATTGACCAATTTGGACTGGGCAAATAGAAGAATAAATACCAGCAACAAGATAATTGCGGTGAATGCTACAATGGAAGTAATAATTACAGAACCCATGAACTCTTATTTTTTCTTTTTTGAAGGAAAACCCCGTTTTTGGGAGCACAAATATATTTATTAATCAGGAATGCACGCCAAAAATAATGGCAAATTTGGAAGAGATTTCTGACTTCTTTCGAGTAGTTAAACTGATTAATTCTTCAATAGGTTTAGTAAAGTACTCAACTTTACTTTCAACTGTCTTCTATCGACAATGAAATCCAAAAATCCATGTTCCAACACAAATTCTGAGCTTTGAAAACCCTTCGGTAAATCCTTGCCGATGGTTTCACGAATGACTCGAGGACCAGCAAATCCAATCAATGCTCCAGGTTCGGCGATGTTGAAATCCCCCAACATCGCAAAAGATGCCGTGACACCACCTGTAGTGGGATCAGTAAGTAAGGAAATATAGGGAATCCCCGCTTTTTCCAATAAGGCCAATTTGGCCGAAGTCTTAGCCATTTGCATCAAAGAAAACCCTGCTTCCATCATCCGAGCACCCCCAGATTTGGAAATCATCAAAAATGGAATTTTGTGTTTCAAGGAATGATCTACCGCTCTCGCAATTTTTTCACCTACCACAGATCCCATTGATCCACCAATAAAATTAAAGTCCATGCAGGCAATGACTAACTCCTGCCCATTCAATTTGCCATAAGCTGTCCTTACCGCATCGTTCAATTCGGATTTGGTAATAGTCGCCTCAATTCGAGAGGAATACGATTTGGTATCAACAAATTTTAAAGGATCCCCAGATTTCATCCCTTCGTCTAACTCTGTAAAAACATTGTTGTCAAAAAGAATTTCAAAATATTCCTTAGAACCAATTTTTACATGAAAATCATCGTTAGGGCAGACATAGGCATTACTTTTTAATTCTCGGGTGTGGACAATCGTTCCATTAGGAGTCTTAAACCACAACCCATCCGGCGCATCTTTTTTCTCCGCAGTGGAAGTCTTGATGCCCTTGTCAGTTCTCTTAAACCAAGCCATACTTATTTTGATTGTTCTAACGCCTCAAAGGTGACAAATTTAGTTTGAAACTCTCGTAATTAAAATTTTCTTCTCCATCTCTACAGCAAACCTAGGCATGCACCCTGAAAATCCTTTTTTTCTAGGGTATAATTTTTAGTACTTTCAATGCAATTTAAACCCAGCAACTTGACCTAAAAAGTATCTTTTCTATGTCTCTTTCCCTACTCTTGCTCATCTCAGCGGTAATTCTTTTTCTGGCTTACCGAATCTATGGCAACTTTGTCTACAAAAAATTTGGGTTAAGTGACACCCGCAAGGCCCCTTCCCATACCCATCGAGATGGGATCGATTACGAGCCCAGTAAACCAATTGTCGTATTAGGGCATCATTTTGCTTCTATTGCTGGTGCTGGACCCATAGTAGGTCCAATTATAGCCGTCACTTTTGGTTGGATTCCAGCGGTAATCTGGATTTTGGTAGGGGGGATTTTCTTTGGCGCGGTCCACGATTTAGGAAGTATGGCTGCTTCGCTTCGTACAGAAGGCAAATCAATTGGAGTAATTATTCGAAACCAAATTGGAGCCAAGGGGAAGCAATTATTTGTGATTTTCAGCTTCTCAACCCTGATCCTTGTGATCGGCGTCTTCGCAGATATCATCGCCAAAACATTCGTTGCTAATCCAGGAGTAGCATCTGCATCACTATTATTTATCTTTTTGGCAGTGGCTTTTGGCTTCGTTAATCGTAGGGTAGGTAACAAAACCATCTCCTTCATCGCAATTACGGTGGTGGGCGTAGTTTTAATGTATTATTTCGTGTATTTAGGAACACAAATACCCTTGATTCTCGATTACCAAATCTGGGTAGGGGTACTTTTGATTTATGCTTTCATTGCCTCAGTCACCCCTGTTGCCTTATTGCTGCAGCCTAGAGACTATTTGAATAGTTACCTACTCTACGGCATGATGATCGCTGCCGTAGCCGGAGTTATCGTTGCCGATCCACAAATCCAGATGAGTACCGAAGTCATGCCTTCCTCGGAAAGCCTAGGGTATGTCTTCCCAGTTTTGTTTGTAACCATCGCTTGCGGGGCAATCTCAGGGTTTCATTCCTTGGTTGCCTCAGGTACTACCTCCAAACAATTGGACAAGGAAAGCGATGCCAAAATTGTGGGATTTGGAGGGATGCTTATTGAGTCTTTCCTCGCCATTATCGCTGTTGGAGCAGTAGTGATCCTTTCGCGTCAAGAGTATACAGATCGGTTGACCATTGAAGGCCCTGTTGCCTTATTTTCTACTGGCTTAGGAGGAATGATTGCAAGTCTAGGACTTTCGGAAACCTTTGCAATTGGGTTTGTCGCCTTGACCGTCTCGGCTTTTGCACTAACTACCCTAGACACATGTACTCGTCTCGCACGATTTACCCTTCAGGAATATTTCGAGGATATGCCACAACCTGCCGCTCAGGCCTTGGCTAAAAACCGATACCTGTCAACTTTAATTGTGGTAATTCTTTCCATACTTTTACTTGCTTCTGGAGAATTTTCAAAGCTATGGCCCATATTTGGGTCTGCCAACCAGCTGTTAGCTGCTCTTGCCTTGCTCACTATTGGTGTATGGTTGATCAAAAAGAACATCTCTGCGACTTTTGTGACCATCCCGATGTTCTTCATGTTTACGGTCACGCTTGCCTCTTTGGGTCTATTTGCTTGGAAAAACTACCAGGAAGCCGGCTATGTGCTGGCGGGAATCGCTGCCTTGCTATTTGTATTGGCCATTGCCTTGATTGTATTGGCTGTTCAAAGCCTAAAAAAAGAGGTCAAAGCATCTGAGCAGACACTTTGACCTTCTTTCCCTCTTTACTCTTTCAGGTTAAATGGAGAAGCAGCAATTGGTTTTGGTATACGCCAAACAAGTCCAAAATTGAAAGGTGGTGTGAAGTAGCGGCATCAAAAAGCATAAAACTAATTGGGATTTTAATAAATCTGAGTAACTGTTTTTTCTCTAGGAAAAAAATACACTCTGAAGTTCGATAAGGTGAGCTTTGTCTGTGAGCAGTCGCTCTTTAAAAATTTACCTACTTATTCAAAAGCATCTAAAACTACTGGCGAGAATGTGGCTAATCACATCAATCACCAAGGTGACTCAATAAACAACTCAAACCCAAAAAAATAAGTGTGGCAAGGCCATACACTTGAATAACCTTGAGTCGGTTAAAGCGATCCAAAAACCAGAGAACAAGCACCGGACGAATCAGGCCTAGGACCATAAGGAATCCGGATCCGAGCGCCAATCCAAAGGCGAGCAAATGAAGTACTTCCAACATGTCCTAAAACTAAAAAAAGGAACAGCAAATGCCATTCCTTTTATTTTTTATACTTAGAGTGATTTACTTCTTTTTCTTGATTTCACGCATCTCGTAGCCTTCAATGGTGTCATCAATTTGAATATTATTGAAGTTCTTGATTGAAATACCACATTCGTAGCCTGCTTTCACTTCTGCTACATCGTCTTTGAAACGCTTCAATTGATCGATCTCCCCATCGTGAATCACAATACCATCTCGGATAATACGAATCTTATTCTTTCTAGTGATAAAACCATCCGTTACGTAAGAACCAGCCACAGTGCCCACCTTAGTGATTTTAAATACCTCACGTACGGTAATATTTCCTGTAATGACTTCTTCAAATTCAGGTTCCAACATACCTTCAATGGCATCCTTGATTTGGTTGATGGCATCGTAGATGATGGAGTAATGTCTAATTTCAATTTCCTCCTGCTCCGCAAGCTTTTTGGCATTAGACGAAGGCCGAACTTGGAATCCAAGGATAATCGCATCCGAGGCAGAAGCCAAAAGCACATCCGATTCAGAAATCTGTCCCACACCTTTGTGAATGATACTTACATTCACCTCATCTTTCGATAGCTTGAGCAAGGAATCGGAGAGCGCTTCCACGGATCCATCCACATCTCCCTTGATAATGATATTGAGCTCCTTGAAACTTCCGATAGCCAATCGACGACCAATCTCATCCAAGGTAATGTGCTTCTTGGTCCGCAAGCTTTGCTCCCGCTGGATTTGTTCTCGCGAGTTGGCAATTTCTCGTGCTTCACGTTCAGAGTCGTATACTTTTATGGCATCCCCTGCCTGAGGGGCTCCACTTAAACCAAGCATCAATACAGGGGTAGAAGGTCCTGCCTCTTTGAGCTTCTTTCCTTTATGGTCAAACATCGCTTTTACACGTCCATAATGTTGACCTGCAAGCATTACATCTCCAATGCGCAAGGTACCCGCTTGAATCATAATGGTAGATACATACCCTCTGCCCTTGTCCAAGGAAGCCTCAATGACTGATCCAACTGCATTTTTGTTTGGGTTCGCCTTCAATTCCAAAATTTCGGATTCTAGGAGAACCTTCTCTAAGAGTTCATCCACTCCTTGACCCGTTTTTGCAGAGATCTCTTGGGATTGGTATTTACCACCCCAATCTTCCACAAGTAGGTTCATATTTGCCAATTCCTCCTTGATTTTTTCAGGACGAGCATTTGGCTTATCTATTTTGTTGATTGCAAAAATCATTGGCACACCAGCCACTTGCGCATGGTTAATCGCTTCCTTGGTTTGCGGCATGATGCTATCATCCGCAGCAATCACGATGATCGCTACATCGGTAATCTTCGCACCACGAGCACGCATTGCCGTAAAGGCTTCGTGACCTGGCGTATCCAAGAAGGCAATTTTATGCCCGGTTTTGGTCATTACATCATAAGCTCCAATGTGTTGGGTAATCCCTCCAGCTTCCGCTGCAGTCACCTTAGACATACGGATAAAATCGAGTAAGGATGTTTTTCCGTGATCAACGTGTCCCATAATGGTCACAATCGGTGCTCTTTCTTCTAATTCCTCATCTGTATCCGCGGCCTCTACTTCCAATTCATCTTCTATGGACTTAGTAAACTCCACATCGTATCCAAACTCATCAGCAATGATGGTAATAGCTTCCGCATCCAAACGTTGGTTGATGGAAACAAACATTCCTAAAGAAAGGCAAGCTGAAATAATTTGGTTTACGGATACATCCAATAGCGCTGCCAAATCATTGGCTGAAATAAATTCAGTGACCTTCAAGATTTTAAGCTCTTCCCCTTCAGTTTCTACCTCGCGGTCTCGCTCTGCACGTTTGTCTCGTCTTGACTTGGTTTTTCCACCTGGTTTGGCTCCTTGAAGCCTTGCCAAGGTCTGCTTTATTTGATCCTGAATTTCCTTTGGTGTCGGTTCTGCCTTTTGAATTCGTTGCTGAGGAGAACCTCCAGGTCGCTGTGAGGCTCCTCCAGGCCTAGGTCCCCTTTGATCGTGTGAACGATTGCCTCCGGCGGCTCCTTGACCAGGAGAGTTAGGCGTCCCTGGTTTACTATCTATTCTTTTTCTAGGGCGTTTTTTGTCTTTCCCTCGCTCATCTGAAGAAGCTACAGGCCCTCCTTTTTTCTTAGTTCTATCAACAGGAAGTTCAATTTTTCCAAGGACAGTAAGCCCTTTCAATGAATCTGCCTTCGCTGAAATAAGTTCTTCAGGTACATTTGCCAAAACCGGAGGAACAGGCACCTCCACTGCTTTTACAGCAGGAGTAGGCTCAGGGGTTTTTGGAGCAACAGGAGCTACTGGCTCTGGCTTTTTCTCTTCTTGTTTTGGACTTGGAGAGGGTTTGGCTGGGACCGGCGCAGGAGCAGGTGGAGTAGGCTTAGGAGTTGGAGGGGCCACAGTAGGCTTTTTGCTCAAATCTACTTTTCCTAAAACCCGAATCCCTTCTAATTTAGGTGCCTCAGAGGCAATTTTTTCTACTTCAGGCACAACCACCTCGACAGTTGGTGTCGGTACAGGGGTTGGTTCCGGCACGGGAGCAGGGGTAGGGGTCGGCTCTTCCACTTTTTCCTGCTCTGCGGCGGGCTCATGACGCTTTCCAATGGAAAGATGGGACGCCTCCTCTTTTTCAAGAGCAGAGGACTTGAATTCCTTTTCCAGCATGGATACTTGATCCATTGTGATTTTGGAGTTGGGATTATTTTCCACCTCATAGCCCTTTTTAGCCATGGACTCCACTATGGTTGCCGTTCCCACGTTGAGTTTCCTGGCTATTTGGCCTAATCGCATCATTTTTTCTTCTGACATAAGCAAAAACCTCTTTCGAAATCTTAAGTAAAATTAGGGTATTCTTTGGGGTATCACCCCTTATTGGTCAAATTCTGTTCTAAGAATTCTGAAAATCTCGTCAATGGTCACTTCTTCCAACTCGGTTCTTCGGATTAAATCTTCTTTACTAAGTACCAAAACACTCTTGGCAGTATCCAAACCTGTCTTTTTCAGTTCATCAATGATCCACTGATCTATTTCATCAGAGAACTCATTTAAGTCCACATCTTCTTCCTCGTATTCGTTTAACTCACGGAAAACATCAATTTCATATCCGACCAATCGGCTTGCCAATTTGATGTTGAACCCCCCTTTTCCAATCGCTAAAGAAACTTGATCAGGCTTCAAAAACACGGAAATTCGCTTTGTTTCTTGGTTGATGGCCAGCGAAGAAACCTTTGCTGGGCTCAAAGCTCGGGATACATACAGGTCTAAGTTTTCAGTAAAGTTAATCACGTCAATATTTTCATTCTGTAATTCGCGAACAACAGCATGAATACGTGAACCTTTCATTCCTACACAAGCTCCCACAGGATCTATTCGATCATCGTAGGATTCCACTGCAACTTTTGCACGTTCGCCAGGCTCACGGACTACCTTGATAATCGTAATTAGTCCATCGTATACTTCAGGAACTTCATTTTCAAATAAGCGTTCCAGAAACACTGGTGAAGTGCGCGATAAAACCACCTTTGGGTTGCCATTAATCATGTCCACCCGGTGTACAATAGCCTTAATTGAATCTCCTTTTCTAAATCGATCCTTCGGGATTTGCTCACCTTTTGGTAAAATCAATTCATTCCCTTCGGAATCAATGAGTAGGATTTCTCTGCCTAGAATTTGATACACTTCAGCAGAGATAATTTCTCCAACTTGTTCTTCGTATTTGCTGAAAAGAAGGTCTTTCTCCAGGTCTTTGATTCGTTGAATTAGGGTTTGACGAGCCATTTGTACTGCACGTCGACCAAATTCTTCGAGTTCAATTTTCTCATACACTTCTTCGCCTACTTCAAAGTCCGGCTCGATTTTTTGAGCATCAGAGAGGCTGATTTTATCAAAGTCCCAGATGTCTTCTGAATTATCATCCACAATCTCTCGAATTCGGAAAATTTCCAAATCCCCTTTATCGGCATTGATGGTGACATCAAAATTTTCATCTGAATCAAACTTCTTGCGAATCATCGCTCTAAATACATCTTCCAGAATACGGATCATGGTCGGACGATCCACATTTTTAGATCTCGCAAATTCTGCGAAGGATTCAATTAAGATTTTTGCATCCATTGGAATTAGTTAAAAGATACTTGTACGATAGATTTTTTTATTTCAACGAAAAGCAGATTATGTGCTTCTTCCACACTTTTTTTCCCTTTTTCTTTTTTGGTTACTCCTAGCTGAATTCCCTGTTCCTCAACCCCAATTAATTTCCCTGTAAGCTCTTCTCCAGACTGAAGAAAGACTTTTAACACCCTCCCTTGATTTTTCAAGTAGTGTCTTTTTTCGGTCAATGGATAATCCAAACCTGGTGAGGAAACCTCCAAGGTATACGCCTCATCCAACAACATACTCGTTTCTAACTCGCCTGCAACCGCCCTACTTAGTGAAGCGCAAGTTGCAATTGTGATTCCCTGGTCTGCATCCACCAAAATCAAGATTTTAGTTTTATCACCTACCCGATCGATTTTCACTTCTACAAGAAAATGCTCCTCGTCTGGAAGGTATTGTTCCACCAAGCTTAGTACCACCTGCTTTAAGTCACTCATAGGGTAGGATAATGAAAGAGGGGACTGTTGCCCCCTCTAGAAACTTTTAGAATACGTCACAAAAGTAATAGAAAGATTGAGGAAATACAAAATAGGCTTTCGAATGCTCCCAAATTTTACTTAAATTTAATCCATGACCGTAAAAAATTGATTGGAAACAAGAAATCTTTAAAATTTTCCGCCCGAAAACAAAAATTCTTCTTTCTCTCTGTTTTATCAATTTAAGGTAATATTTTTGTCGATTCTTAGGCAAAAATAGTACGCAAGAACTATCCTAAATCGCTCCTTTCGAGTTCAAAGCCAAAAAAAAATTTAAAATGGGACTATTTGATTTTTTCTCAAGTGATATTGCCATTGATTTGGGTACTGCAAATACGCTGATAATACACAAAGACAAAATTGTGGTGGATGAACCCTCCATCATCGCCATTGATAAGACCAACAACCGCGTATTGGCTGTAGGTCGAGAGGCGATGAACATGCATGAAAAAACCCATGAAAACATAAAAACCATTCGCCCGCTCAAGGATGGCGTGATTGCCGATTTCTATGCGGCCGAACAAATGATTCGAGGTTTGATCAAAATGATTCCTGGACAAAAGAAAGGCATGTTTCCACAGTCCCACAAGATGGTCATTTGTATTCCCTCTGGAATCACAGAAGTAGAAAAGCGAGCAGTTCGTGATTCCGCTGAGCATGCGGGAGCCAAGGAAGTTTATATGATCTACGAACCAATCGCTGCGGCAATCGGTATTGGTATCGATATCGAGAAGCCCATGGGATCTATGATTGTTGATATCGGAGGAGGTACAACAGAAATTGCGCTCATTGCGCTTTCTGGTATTGTCGCTGATCAATCTATCCGCGTAGCAGGCGATACCTTTACCAAGGATATTTTGGACTACATGCGACGACAGCACAACTTGTTAATTGGAGAACGGTCTGCAGAAAAAGTAAAGATTGCTATCGGGTCAGCGCTTACTGAATTGGACGATGCTCCAGAGGATTATGAAATCAGGGGTAGAGATTTGATGACAGGTATCCCAAAAGTGATCAAGGTATCCTATTCAGAAATTGCTTTTGCCTTAGACAAGTCCGTTTCAAAAATAGAGGAGGCCGTACTAAAAGCGCTGGAAATTGCACCACCTGAACTCTCTGCAGACATTTACGACAACGGCATTCACCTCACAGGTGGTGGTGCCTTGTTGAAGGGTTTGGACAAGCGACTTCACCAGAAAACAAAACTTCCCATTCACATTGCAGAGGATCCGCTACGAGCTGTAGTTCGCGGAACAGGAATTGCACTTAAAAATATTCAAAACTTCCGTACCGTCTTGATGACCTAATTTCTAAATGCTACGCATCTTTGAGTTCCTTTATAAAATAAGGACATTTCTATTATTTGTTTTGCTTGAATTTTTGGCGGTTTGGATAATCGTCTCCAACAATTCTCCTCAAGGTGCCGCATTTTTTAATAGTTCAAACGCGTGGACGGGGAAGGCTCTAGAAAAGCAATCAGAGGTTGTTCAATTTTTCTCATTAGCTGAAGCTAATGCCTCACTAAACTCTGAAAACGCGCTTATAAAACAAAAATTACTAGGGCTCCAAGCACAACCTGATAGCCTTCCCTTGCAGATTGACTCCTTATTGGAAGCCAGATACAAATTTATAGGAGCACGAGTGATTGCTAACTCTCTTCGGCTTTCTCAAAATTACATCACCCTCAATAAAGGTGAAAAGGACGGAGTTAAACCGGGAATGGGAGTATTTAATTCCCAAGGAGTGGTAGGGAGAATCAAGTCGGTATCGAAAAATTATGCAGTTGCTTTTTCACTTCTAAACACAAGTTTATTGTTGTCTGCGAAAATAAAAACCTCAGACGTTTTTGGATCTATCCAATGGGATGGAACCAATTCTTCAGAAGCTCAGCTCCTGTATGTTCCAAGACACGTAACAGTCAGCAAAGGCGACACCATCCTTACATCAGGATTCAATGCAGTATTTCCCGAGGGAATTCTCATTGGACAAATTTCTGACGTAGCGGTGAATCAAAAAGACCCCAACTATTTGGCATTAACAGTTCAACTCAGTGCTGATTTTAGTAGATTAACTTACGTATACCTTGTAGAAAACCCTGCCTTTCAAGAATTAGATTCCCTTCAAAATCAATCTGTATTACCTAATGACTAGTAGAAATATCATCTCCTACTCCTTTTTAATCCTCGCATTGGTCGTGGTACAATTGCTTTTTCTAAAGAATTTAGCCGTTTTCGGTCAGGCATTCGGGTTTTTATACCTCCTAGGCCTCTTGGTTCTTCCCAGTACCCTGCGTACCATCCCGCTCATGATACTTGCTTTTTTTCTAGGCTTGAGTATCGACCTTTTCTTTCAAACCCTCGGAATGCATACCGCAGCAGCTACTTGTTTTGCTTTTTTTAAGCACATCTGGCTCAAAATTAGTAGTCCCTCAGGAAGCTACGAAGAATCTGAAGAGCCTACCCTGAGTCAAATTGGATTAGTAAGGTATGTCAGCTTTGCCTTACCCCTACTATTCCTTTATTCTTTAGTTTTTTTTGTGGCGGACCATTGGGGTACAGGAACTTTCATTGCCGTTGTCAGTAAAAGCTTTTTTTCTTCGGTATTCACCTTACTCCTCACCATTTTAGTCCAATTGTTGTTCTTTAAACGTAAAAGAGGAATTTCATGAGAGACCAACGCGCTGCAGTCATCGTATTAGTCATTTTCTTGGTGAGTGCGGTGTTGTTACTTAAACTATTTACCATCCAGGTGGTAGATGACAGCTTTTTAAGAAGAGCTGAAAGCAATGCCATTCAACGGGTAGTCGATCATCCTTACCGAGGGTTGGTTTATGACCGCACTGGTAAACTACTGGTTTTTAATGACCCCATTTTTGATTTAATGGTAGTTCCTCGAGAATTTCAAGTGGGCGATACGGCGCGCTTTTGCGAACTATTCCGAATCAGTAAGGACGAGCTGATTGAAGGATACAATGCAGCAAAATCCTATTCTAGAGTAAAACCTTCTCCATTAATCAAGCAGTTGTCCACAAAGGACTTTGCGAGAATTCAAGATTTTTTGGTGGATTATCCTGGTCTTTTTATCCTCACCCGATCTGTCAGATCCTACCCTAGCCCTGTAGCTGCCCATGCCTTAGGGTACCTAGGGGAGATTAGTGCTGGACAACTAAAAAAAGATACTTTGTTGTATTATTCACAGGGAGATTACATTGGACTGAGTGGGCTAGAAAAATACTATGAAAACGAACTAAGAGGTAAAAAAGGGGTCAAATACAAGATGGTAAATGTTCGGGGGGTGGATAAAGGCCCATTTAAGGAAGGACAATACGATACCCTTTCCTTTGCCGGCAAAAACCTTACCTCCACCCTAGATCTAGAATTACAGGCCTATGGAGAGCTACTGATGAGCGGTAAAACTGGTTCGGTGGTAGCGATAGAACCAAAAACGGGGGAAATCTTGGCCATGCTATCCGCACCTTTCTATAATCCAAATGAACTTGCTGGAGCGGCATTTGGAAAAACATATAGCAAGCTCAACAAGGATACATCCAAACCCTTATTCAATCGCCCCATTATGGCAACCTATCCTCCCGGGTCCATTTTTAAAATTGTACAGAGCTTGATTGGATTACAGGAGGGGATTATAACCCCTACTACCACTTTTGCCTGCAACCGGTCCTTAGTCGCTTGTCATAACCATCCAAGTCCTGTAAACTTGTTTGGGGCAATCCGAAATTCATGTAACCCCTATTACCACCAAGCTTTTCGACAAATAATCAATCAAGATGTGTCCTCAAATACCTATAAAGACACAGAAATTGGATTAAATGCTTGGCGAGAAAAAGTACTAAAATTTGGTTTGGGAGCACCATTAAGTTTAGACATGAGCGGAGAAAAAGGAGGAAATATCCCTTCAAGCAAACTCTATGACCGTATCTATGGAGAAGGAAGGTGGAAGTATTCTACTATTTATTCCTTATCGATAGGACAAGGGGAAATGGAAGTCACCCCACTTCAAATGGCAAACCTCGCAGCAATATTTGCCAACAAAGGGTACTATTACACCCCGCATTTGGTGAAGGCTATCGATGGAGATTCCAAGAAAATTCCAAGAAAATTTCAAGAAAAGCATACTGTAGGAGTAGATCCACACCATTTTGATCTAATTCAAGATGCAATGGCAGAAGCAATTTATGGCACTGCTCCTCGAGCAGTCATGAAGGACCTAGTCATCGCAGGCAAAACAGGAACAGCCCAAAACCCACATGGAGAAGATCATTCTGTGTTCATTGCATTTGCTCCTAAAGATGACCCAAAAATAGCCATCGCTGTTTACGTAGAAAATGCAGGTTGGGGTGGACGCGCAGCAGCAACTACCGCATCGCTGATGATTGAAAAGTACCTCCGAAGAACTGTTGCTCGTACCGAACTCCAAGATTATGTACTTGCAGGTAATTTTGTCTATTAAATGAAAGAAACTGATGTTCAAATCAATCGAGTAGATTGGATAGCCGTATCCATCTATTTTGCTTTAGTCATGATCGGCTGGTTTAACATTTATGCCGTTGTCTACGATAGCCAAGTGGAAAAAAGCATCTTCGATTTTTCCATCAGCTCTGGGAAGCAACTGATGTGGATAGGGACTTCCATTGGCTTGATTACCTTGATCATGGTAGCGGACTATCGCTTTTTTGAAAACTTATCGCTTGTCATTTACCTGCTATTTTTACTCATTCTAGTACTTACCCCCTTCTTTGGAAAGGAAGTGAATGGTCAAATTTTATCCATAGGAGTAGGAGAATTCAGAATCCAGCCTGGTGAATTTGCAAAGTTTGCTACTGCATTGGCATTGGCTAAGGTGATGGAACGGCCCACCTTTGACTTGAGCAAACGCAATTACCAATTTATCGCATTTGGGGTCTTGCTAGTTCCTATTGGATTGATTCTTCTCCAACCCGACACCGGCACTGCCATGGTGTACTTTTCATTTTTACTAATGTTCTATAGAGAGGGTCTTCCTCAATGGTATTATGGTGTAGGAATAGGGGCCATCGCCATTACCCTACTGGCTTTGGGTGTCGACAACAACTTGTACCTCGCGGCTTTTATTGTGGCAATTATAGGTACTTTAATCTACCTAGGAAAAAAATCCTGGCAACGAATTCTTGCTTTTTCCCTTATAGGAATTGGGCTCATCGCCTACATCTACTCTATTGATTTTGTGGTATCCAAACTCCCTGCTCACCAACAAAATAGAGTCATGGTACTTTTCAACCCAGAAATTGATCCACTTGGTGTAGGCTGGAACGTTACACAATCCAAAATTGCGATTGGATCTGGGGGCTTATTCGGAAAAGGATACTTAGAAGGTACCCAAACGAAGTTTGATTTTGTTCCCGAACAAGACACTGATTTTATCTTCTGTACACTAGGAGAGGAGTTTGGCTGGTTTGGAAGTTTAGTCGTCATTGGCCTTTTTGCAGGCTTACTTTACCGCTTAGTTATCATGGCCGAGCGACAAAAGACACGATTCTCTAGAATCTATGGCTATGGAGTAATTTCTATTCTACTTTTTCACTTTATGATCAATATCTCCATGACCATTGGATTATTTCCAGTGGTTGGAATTCCTCTCCCTTTCTTTAGCTATGGGGGATCTTCTCTTTGGTCTTTTACGATTTTACTCTTTATCTTCATCAAGTTAGATTCGTCTAGGGCATCTCAATTGGGAAGAATCAACTAGATAGGAAAAAAATTAAATACGATTATCTAATCGTCGACAGACCGCAGCCTGCAGGCAGACGATAGGCCACGGCCTACAGGCAGTCCAAAGACCACAGCTCATTAAAATGAACTTCAAACCTAATTTT
>JANQWS010000088.1 GCA_030729785.1 Algoriphagus sp.
GATTTGCCGCTCGAGCTGTCAAAGTCATAAAGGTTAAAGTTGGATTTTGGGTACTACCGCTGGTCATGCAAGCGCCATCGGAAACGAATACATTCTTACAGGCATGCAGCTGGTTGAATTCGTTAAGTAGGGAGGTCTTGGGATCTCTTCCCATGCGCACGCCGCCCATCTCGTGAATATCAGATCCTGGAGGTGCTCCAGTATCTTCCACCTTGATGTTTTTGAATCCCATCCGTTCGTACATTTCGGTTTGTTGCTCGATAAAATCCCGAGTCATCTTGTTGTCATTCTCTTTCCATTCTACCGAAAGGATGAGTTTGGGAATACCATATTTGTCTTTTTCATTCTTGCTCAGTCGCAGGTGATTGGATTCCTCAGGTACCATTTCCCCTTGCATCCAAGCAGCCATTCCCCACATGCCATAGGTAGGATGAAGCAATTTTTCCCGAAGGGCATCCCCTACCAAATCTCCATTACCTTCCACCTGCCTACTAGCAGACATCCCAATCGCATAGCCGCGAAGGAAGTCAGTCTCTTGACGGTACACATTTCGAAAGCGCGGCACGTAGGCATGCCCTGGATTTCTTCCGAGATTTACCTGATCTAGAAAGCCCTCAAAGGTCGCATAGCCCTTCCCGCGATAATTGTGACAGGTCATAAACTTGCCCATCAAGCCATTGTCATTTCCAAGGCCGTTTGGAAAACGGGAAGAGGTGGAATTGAGTAAAATCGCATTGGAATTAATGGTAGACGCGTTTACGAAAATGATTTTCGCATAAAACTCGATCGACTCCTGCGTCAAGCGATCGATCACCCGTACCCCAATGGCCTTTTCTTTTTGTTCGTCGTACATAATCGACTCTACTACTGAATCAGGTCTAAGAGTCAAATTCCCTGTCTTTTCTGCCCAAGGCAGGGTAGAGGCATTGGCTGAAAAGTACCCCCCATAGATACAACCTCGATTGCACATGTTCTGACTAAGGCATTTGGATCTTCCCTGGTCCCGGTGAATCTGTTGGGGGTCGGTGAGGTGCGCACAGCGACCCTGCACCAAGTGCCGCTGGGAACCATACATTTCCTTGAGCTTTTCCTTGTAATACTGCTCCACGCAACTCAGTTCAAAACCAGGCTGTACGATCTGGTCGGGAAGTACATCCAAGCCATCCCGGCTGCCTGCAAAGCCAACAAAGGTCTCCACATAGGAGTACCAGGGCTCCATATCTTTGTAGCGGATGGGCCAATCCACCGCATAGCCATCTCGAGCAGGACCTTCAAAATCAAAATCTGACCAGCGCTGTGTTCCTCGTGCCCAGAGCAGGGACTTGCCTCCGACATGGTAGCCTCTAAACCAGCGAAAAGGCTTTTCTTCGATGTAAGGCTGTTCATCTTCTGCGAGTGCCCAATGCATGGTCTCCTCTCGCTTCCAATTGGCAGCTCCCAATCCGGAACGCTTTTCGATAGGTACTGCACCACGGAATTCAAACTCCCAGGGTGCCTTGGAGGCGGTGGGGTAATCTTCAATATGTCGAACCATCCGTCCTCGCTCCAACACAAGTGTTTTCAACCCTTTTTCAGTGAGCTCTTTTGCAGCCCATCCTCCAGAAGCTCCAGAGCCGATGACAATAGCATCGTAGGTTCGCTTTGATTTTGAATCTTGTAACATCGTTGAATTAAGCCTTTTGGGCAGGCTCCTCCACACAGCCGCTATAAAATCCTGGAGCCACCTGATAGCCCAAATGATTTACCATTACCTCCTTGGCAGTGGTAAATCCAAAAATAGTAGTACCACGAACCAGTTCGTAGAATTTCTTTTGATCCTCCTTGTCTGCCTTCGAGTATTCCATCAAAATGGTTTCTCTCTCCTGTTTAGTAAGCGACGCAAAACCCCGCTTCTCCAAGGATTTTAGCTCCTTGATTAAAATTTTTTGTTCCTCCTTTTCTAGACAATTTTCAAAAAATCTGATTAAAAACTGATCTGTTCCTGTGCTGAGCGCACTGGGGATAGCAATGAAACTACCAGGAATTCCTTCTGGAATCAAGGTGTCCGCCAAGGAAGTGAGGAGCTGCTCTTGCTCAAAAGTAAAAAATCCAACATGGGTCAGGCGATCTATAATCTGCCATTTCCAGTCTATCAAGGCCAGCCCCGCGATTCCGGCTCCGGCAGCGCCGAGAAGTTTTAAGGATGTTCGTCTTTGCATAAGTAAAAGGTAGGCTAGAAATTACCTTTTCCAATATACTTGATTTGAAAAAATAAGAACACAAAAAAAGCTGGAATTCCACCAAAGGAAATTCCAGCTTTTAAAGTTGCCGAAAGGAACCTTATTTTCTATAGTCCAGCGGAGCCTGACGATCTCCAACCAAAGCCTTGTATGAAAACCCTTCCCCTCTACGGGTGTTGAGTTCCTGCAAGGCTTGGCCGGTAACCGATGGATTCGTAAAAATATCCATCGCGGTCAAGGTCAAGGTTTTGGCTGCTACCATCATGCCCTTTTGGCCGATACTCATGCCCCCAGCAGCTACTGCCTGCCAGGTGTGAGCAGAAGTGCCTGGTACCCAAGTAGCCGTGCCCAAGCCTACGGTCGGCACCAGCCAACTGATATCTCCCACGTCAGTGGATCCTCCACCACCTTCTTCACTGACCACAAAAGGAACAATTTTAGTTGCATCAGTAGGGCTTGCCTTCACACCTTCAGGAAAGGTTTTGATGATCTCCTCGGCAAATTTGCGCTCCTCCTCGTTGTAGGTAACACCACCGATTTTTTCCAAGTTCTTATGCATGATGCGCGCCAAAGTCTCATTGGGCAATAAATTATATACCCCATTGATGACTTCGTATTCCATGCGGGTTTGGGTACCCATAGCAGCACCTTCTGCGATTTTGACCATACGCTCAAAAATTTGTTGTACCACCAAGGCATTCGGATGTCGAACATAGTGATAGGATTCCGCAAATGCTGGCACCACATTGGGTGCTTCGCCTCCTCTAGTGATCACGTAGTGCATGCGCGTTTGCATGGGTACATGCTCTCGCATCAAGTTGACCATAAAGTTCATCGCCTCTACCGCATCCAAGGCAGATTTGCCTCGCTCTGGTGCTGCTGCTGCGTGGGAAGCTTCTCCATAAAATCGGAATTTGGTCGAAATATTTGCTAGTGAGGAAGTAGCACCTGCTGCATTTTGGGAGCCGGGATGCCAGTGAAGCATGGCGTCTACATCCTGGATTAAGCCTGCACGAGCTATGTATATTTTTCCTCCACCCCCTTCTTCTGCAGGTGTGCCGTATACCCGAACAGTGCCTTGAATCTTATTGGCTTTCATCCAATCCATTACTGAGATGCCGGCCGCCACTGAAGCAGCGCCAAAAAGGTGGTGTCCACAGGCATGACCTGCACCTCCTACCACTACGGGTTTGCGAAATGGAACCGCCTCTTGGGATACGCCCGGAAGTGCATCAAATTCAGCCATGATGCCGATCACTGGTTTGCCAGATCCAAATTCAGCTACAAAAGCGGTGGGAATTCCTGCTACGCCAGCAGTCACTTTGAATCCTGCATCAGAAAGGGTTTTTTGAAGTAATTGAGAAGAGTTTTTCTCGAGGTAGCCCAGTTCTGGATTGCTCCAGATTTGACGGGCTAGGTCTCCATAGAAATCTGCCTTGGCATCCAACTTGGTGAGCACCTCTTTTTCCTGCGCCATTAACGTGATTGCAGGAATAAGAAAAATAAGTAAGAGTAATTTTTTCATAGGTAGTCTGATATAGGTTCGAAATTAGAAATGTTTTTTGACCAATGACATTTTTTGGTTTAAGACTAGCCACTTTTTTTTATCAAAATAATATGATTGTCCGCAATTATGCCAGTAGTCCCAACGGAGTACCAAAACTTGCGGATAATCAGACAAAATAAAAAAGAAAGTAAGACCTGAAGGTCAACAAAATGAGATTTCAGTCCTGAAATGCTACCTATACCCAATTTGCCAGGAAGGCAAACATTCCTTTGGCACCAGAACAGCATTGGCTAACTCTAAGTGATTTTAAGTAGCCATTCAAACAAATAAATGGTCAGTATTCCCCAGCTAGTCCCTGTAACCATACTTAAGATGGCAAGTACGATTGCATGGGGCATCAATTCCTTTTTGTAGGCCGAAGTTACTGCAGGCGCAGTAGAGATTCCTCCCAAATTAGCCATACTCCCAATGGCAACCCAAGCGGTATTCACCTTGAGCAATCGCGCCACGACCACCATTGAAAAAAAATGAAGCAGCATCCAAATTACAACTAAAATCACCAGACTCATTGGCAAAGAGAGATTTTGAAAATCAAGCTTTAACCCAAGAATAGCCATGATAGTGAGAATAGAAAAACTAGCCAGCTTTAAAACTAACGTATGATTCCAAATCGGAATTAGATTCCCTAAAATCAATCCTACTAAAGAGAGTAGCACAATATTTAGGAGGAAACTAAATGGAAAAAAGTAAATAAAAATCATCCCTAAACCAACACATCCTAAAGTTACTGAATTTCGAAAAACAGCAGTTTTACTTTCGAATGAATGGGTAGATTGACTAAGTGGGATTTCTCCTTCTATCCCAAAAAATTGATTGATTTTATCACTTCGTTTGATGAATTGAAACATTAGAATAGTCCAAACATTAACCAAGACATTATCTAAAACCAAGATGGAAAGAAATAAACTAGAGGGTGTGCCTGCTAATTCTTTCAACACCAATTGGCTTGTACTTCCACCAATCCAACTACCTACCAATGGAACAAGTCCTTTCCAATAGCCTTGTTTTAAAAATAATGCACTCCCCTCGGTACTAATAAGCCCATACACAACGACAAGAAAAACAGGCAATAGCGCTATCACTAAAGATCCAGAGAAAAAAACCACCAACGGCTTTATCCCAACAATTTTGAGCTGCTTGAAGGGCAAGGCACTCATAACCGTAAGAATCGTAAACGGTATAATTACCGATTTACTCCACTCGTGAAGCTCCACTTCTGCTAGGTTGATTCCTAGTGCATGGGTCACTGCAGCAGGAAGAACATAGGCAAATAAAATTGCAGGAAACCAGTCTAGAAGTCGTTTGATCCATTTAAAATTTGTTTGCCCTAACCAACTGATAAAAAGCACAGTAGCCAGCACCAATCCACAGGCAAAGAGCATTTCTAATTCATCGCTCATAGCTTCTAGTCAAAACACCTAAGCACATTTTTAATCCCTCTAAAAAATTTCCCAACCTCAAATTTTCATTTGGTGCATGGATATTGCTGTCAGGATTGGAAATTCGAAGTGCTACTGCTGGAATCCCTAGGGTTGAAATAAATGGCTCTATCGGTTGTGACCCTCCTGTAGCTTGCATACTTACTGCCCCTCCTTCACCAAGCGCCTCGTCCATAGCAGATCTCAACCAGTTCCCAATAGAGGAATCCAAGGGTGTTTTAAATGGCTTGGAACCAATCCGCGCCTCTACCTGGATGAGCTTGCTATGGTTTCTACGTTGTACGTTGGTGGGCAAAGAATCCAAAAGAAAAAACCCTTGCGCGCGTAGATGGTCCTTTACCAATTGAATCTGCCTTTCTGCGGGGGTCTCGGCCACCAATCGCATGTCTATTTCTACGGCCACATGAGAAGGGATTATTGTTCGTACTTCTTCACCAACCCATCCCCCCTGAATTCCTCGTACGTTGAGGGTAGGGTATTGCATGGCTTCTTGGTACGTTTCTCCCACCCATTCTGCTTGAGAAATCCCAAGGGATTCTAACATTGCCTTTCGATCTTCTGGAACCCTGTTAATTAGTTCTTTTTGAGCTGCTGAAAGTTCAATCCCGTCATAAAATCCTGGCACCAGTACCCGCCCGTTTTCATCCTTCATCGTAGCTAGTAATCGGGACATGGCAAATACAGGGTTAGGCGCAAAATTTCCATATTGACCACTATGTAAATCTGTTGCAGCTCCAAAGAGAGTCAATTTAAGTGTGGCAATTCCACGGGCTCCAAATGTCAGCGTAGGGACATTTCCTGGTGGCCGCGTCCCATCCATGATCAACATTAAATCTGCTGCAAACAAATCCTTATTTTGGGTAACCAAGGCAGGGAGTGTTGGGGAACCCAATTCTTCTTGAAAATCAAGAATTACCTTACAATTAAATGCTTCTGATATCCCCTCTTGTTGCAAGATCCTTAATGCCTGAATGAATGCAATGGCAGGTCCCTTCGAGTCCGATGCGGATCGTGCAAAAATCTTCCAATCTAGATTCCAGTTTTGATCAAGGTTTTCCCAGGGAACATCTACACAAGGGCTAGACTCACAATTTTTCAATACCGCATAAAAAGGGTTGGACTGGTTCCATCTCTTTGAATCTACAGGCTGCCCGTCAATTTGTAGGTACACCAGAATGGTGGGCAAATTCGGGTCTATGATTTTTTGAGCCATTAAATACGGGACGGTGTCTGACTTTAGAGCCGTGGTTTGGTAGCCTAAAGATTCGAATTCAGCTTGACACCAGTCCAGATTTTGTTCAATAGCTTCCAAACTTACCCCATGATTGGGAATTGCCAAAAAACTTCTCAGCTGAGTTATTCCAGTTAAAAAATACCTTCCAGCTAGTATATCTATGTCTTTTCTTACCAAAGATTGGCTATAGCTAGAAGTAAAAATCAAAATCAATCCGATGGTCGCAAATATCCTCATTCGTAAACGAAAGTTTTAATTTTAATACTAATTCTACAACTATTCCTCCAACATCACTCTTTCCAAATCCTTTTTTTTGGAAAAAGAAAGTGCTGATGTGACTCCGGTCACCAAATTTAGCCTGAAAACCCCTGTAACTTACTTTTATATTCGGCACCGTATTGTCCGAGACTACTGTACTTAAAAACACCCAAAATACCCATGAAATCCTCTCGGAGAAAATTTATTGCTCAATTGGGCGCACTTGGAGCCAGCACAGGCTTGGCCAGTATAGCCACGGCAAGTCCTAAGGCAATTCCCAGCAAGAAAGCCCCTACTGCATTTACACTCAATATATTACAAACCACCGATGTACATTGCCAAATTCATGCGCATGACGAGTTGTTTTGGGAAAATGGAAAGGCTGTATATCGTAAAACAGGAGGCTATGCCCACCTAAAAACTTTTTTGGATGCCCACCGCAAGGAAATGGAGCATAGCTATCTAATCGATACAGGAGATATGTTTCAAGGGTCGGAACTATCCGTCAAAACCACCGGGGAAGCCATGGTGCCTATTTTAAATGCTTTGGATTACGACCTGTATCTCCCTGGCAACTGGGAAGTGATCTATTATAAAAAATCCATGCAGCACCTGTTGGGCTCGCTTACCGCTCCGAAGGTATGCGCCAATATGTACCATGACTTGGGTGAAGGAAAAAAAGGAGAATTGATCTTTCCTCCCTACTCCATCTGGACTGTGAATGGTGTAAAGATTGCCTTTCTGGGCTATACCGATCACTTGGTACCTATCCGTCAATCCCCCAACTACAGCAAAGGAATCATCTACACCAAGCCTGAGGAGAATTTAGCACATTACGTGGATGTCTTGCGAAATCAAGAAAAATGTGCCTTTGTAGCCATTGTTGCCCATTTGGGACTTTCGCAACAAATTCATTTGGCCAACCATCCTGCTTGCGAGGGAGTGGATTACATCCTCGGTGGCGACACGCATGAGCGGGTTCGTACCCCTATTCAAGCCAAGTACGCCAAGGTAGTAGAGCCGGGAGCTTTTGGATCGTTTGTGGGCAACCTAGAACTTCAAATCGAAAATGGAAAAGTCGTAAGTGACCGCTACGAGCTTTTGGAAGTGGATGCAAGTAAATATCCAGCTTCCAAAGAAATGCAACAAGTAATCTCAACATACGAAGGCCCTTACCTCAATGAAATTGAAACGATAGTTGGCTATTCCACCCTTCCTTTGTACCGTTATTTTGTGATTGAAAACACCATCGACACCCTTATCCTTGATGCCATCAGCTGGCAAGTACCGGATGTGGACATTGTGCTTTCCAATGGATTCAGATTCTGCCCACCAAGAGCTACCGCAGATGCCACTGGAAATATTCCAATTACCAATGGTTATATTTTTGACATGCTGCCAGTGGACAGTACCATCCGAACAGGTAAGGTGACCGGTAAGCAAATTAAAGAATGGCTAGAACGTGAACTAAACAATGTTTTTGCAGCAGATGCCTCCAAGCGTTTCGGCGGATGGGTAATTAAATTCAAAGGAATGGAAGTGAAATTCAATGCATTTGGTGAGGAAGGAAAGCGCGTACAATCGGCTGTAGTCCATGGCCTACCTTTAGATTTCGAACGGGTTTATAAAATATGTGCATGCGAACGCGATGGAGATCCTGACGACATGCTCTGCCGATTTAGAGGTGTGCAAGCCACAGAAAATACCCCTTATTCCTTGCATCAAGCAGTAAAAAGCTACCTGGCTACCCATTCACCAGTGACCCCAACCCCTCCTCAATCTGCCATAGCCTTGGATGTACCAGCTACCTTACTGACCCAAGTGAGTGGCGTAGCTTATGAGTTTAGATAGAGATCCTCTTCTTAGTATATTAAAAACCGGCTTATTTCATTCGCCGGTTTTTTTTTGACTTTAAAAAATTTAGTCCGCTAATTCTTCTGAACTCCAGGAATTAAAAAAGCAAAACCCATACGATAAAGATTTTTCAACTGAAGTAGTAACTTCCCACAAAATATATTCTTCTAATGAAAAAATTGCCTTTCTTTTTTCTGCTTGCTATTTCATTTATCTCCTGCCAGCGAGTTCACCAACATTCTAACTGGAATACAAAAAACATTCAAATCGCTCGCGACGAATTTGGAGTACCCCATATTTTTGGGCAATCCGATGCGGATGCCGCTTACGGGCTCGCATGGGCTCATGCCGAAGACGACTTTGAGACGATTCAAAAAACGGTAATCGCCGGCAAAGGACTGGCAGGCAGAGTATTTGGCGAAGAAGGTGCCGCCATTGATTTTTTTGTCCACCTTTTGGATACCAAGGAAATTGCCAAGACCAAATACGACTCGAGTTTTTCGCCAGAATTCAAAAAAGTATTGGAAGGATATGCTGCTGGATTGAACGACTATGCTTTTTACCACCCGGAGGAACTACTCTATGCTCCTGCTTTTCCCATTACCCCTCAAGAAATTAGTTCCGCCTACATTCTCTCCTTGGCGCAAATGGCTGGGGCAGACCGAGCAGTACAAGCAATCTTCAAGGGCACCGTCCCAAAAATCGCAGAAGACTCCCTTCCCAAAGGCTCCAATGCCATTGCGATCCACCCCTCTCGAACCGATACTGGAGAGGCATTTTTGGCAATCAATTCTCACCAACCTTTGGAAGGTCCCGTAGCTTGGTATGAAGCACACATCCAATCGGAAGAAGGCTGGAATGCCCTTGGCGGACTTTTTCCCGGAGGGGCCATGATCTTCCATGGAGTCAACGAGCATTTGGGATGGGCACATACAGTCAACTCCCCCGACTTGTTAGACTTGTACCAACTTGAAGTAGATCCCAAGGACCCATCACGGTATCAAGTTGACGGAAATTGGCTGACGCTGGAAGAAAAAACAGTTTGGCTGAAAGTAAAACTCTGGGACTGGATCACCATTCCTGTTCCACAAACTGTCTGGAAATCCATCTACGGACCTACTTTGGTTACTGAAAAGGGGGTATTTGCCATCCGAATGGGTGCATTGGATCGTATAGGTGCACCTGAGCAGTGGTGGAGAATGAATAAAGCCAGAAACTTCCAAGAATGGAAGGCTGCTATGGAGACCTTGCAGCTTCCAAACTTCAATACCGTCTATGCCGATCGCTACGACACCATTTATTACGTGAGCAATGCTCTCTTGCCCAAGCGCGTAGCCGGAATAGACTATAGCGAAACGGTGCCTGGAAATCGTTCGGCGGTGGTATGGAAGAACTACCATGACTTTGAAGAGCTCCCGCAGCAACTCAATCCAGCAGTAGGTTATCTCTTCAACACCAACCATTCTCCATTTAAGGCAGGGGCGCTAGCCGACACCCTATCTGCAGCTGCACATCCCCGGGAAATGGGCTTCGACTTGCGAGATAACAACCGATCTGTCCGTTTTCGGGAGTTGATGCCTGAGCAAGAAAAGATCACCTGGGAGCAATTCAACCAAATCAAATTTGACCAGACACTCCCCAAAGACTTGGCTTTTCGAACCAATTTACAATCCCTTTTCACGCTAAACCCTGAAGCTTATCCGGACCTGAGGGCACAAATAAATACGCTTGCTACTTGGAATAAGGAAGCAGATATCAACAGTGAAGGAGCAGCACTTTTTGCCTTTGTTTATTACTATTGGTGGGATAATTTTACCAAAACAGGCAGGTCTATTGATACCGTGATTACAGAGGAGGAAGCTATTAAGAGTCTTCAAGCTGCCAAGACCCACTTTCAAACTCACTTTGGAAAGGAGCTGGTGCAACTTGGAGAATATCAAAAGCTCGTACGGGGAGACAAAGTGCTTCCACTTTGGGGCATTGACGATGTATTGACCACCATTCGCTCTACCGCTTGGGAGAAAGGAATGCGGAAGGCTGCACAAGGAGAATCCTACATTTTGATGGCTCGCTTTGGAAAAGGACTGCCTGAGTTGGAAAGTATCAACGTGTATGGGTCGAGCAATCGTCCCGATTCCCCTCACTATGCTGATCAAATGGAACGCTTTGTAGCACGGAAACTCAAACCGATGACTCTTGACAAGAAAACAGTGCTTCAAAACGCAAAGCGAGTTTATCACCCTGGGGACTAGGAACAGGAAGCTATTGACTCTTAAACCACTCTTCCCAAATCGATTTGGAAAAGATTGGGCTTTTTGTAAATTATGAAGCAGCAACCAAAATCTAAAGGATACCTATTATGAACGAATTGAATCGTAGAGAATTCTTAAAAGGGTCCAGCGCCCTACTCACCCTAGCAAGTTTTGGCTTGTTGGGAATGGATTTTAACACCAAAGCAGGCCCATTAAAGGTAGCTTTGATTGGTGCAGGTTGGTATGGGAAATCCGATTTGTTCCGATTGATTCAGGTAGCCGATGTGGAGGTGGTAGCCATTTGCGACGTAGATAAAAACATGTTGACAGCAGCTGGAGAACTCGTATCCCAGCGACAGAAATCAAAAAAAGCACCCGAACTTTTTGAAGATTACAGAGAGTTGCTCCAAAACCATGCCTGCGATTTGGTGGTAATTGGTTCACCGGACCACTGGCATGCCTTGCAAGCTATCGAAGCAATGAAGTCAGGTGCCCATGTTTATTTACAAAAGCCAATTTCAGTAGATGTCATCGAAGGAGAAGCGATCGTGGCGGCAGCTCGAAAATACAAGCGCATTTGCCAGATTGGTACCCAACGAAGAAGTACTCCGCATTTGATTTCAGCGAAAAAGCAAATCATTGACAGTGGTCTTCTCGGCAAAATCAGTCATGCGGAAGTATGCTGCTACTACCACATGCGAGCGAATGGCAACCCAGCTGTGGAGCCTGTTCCTGACTTCTTTAATTACGAAATGTGGACTGGGCCTGCGCCTTTGCGCCCTTACGATGGACTGCCCCACACCCGCTGGTGGAGAACTTTTATGGAATATGGCAATGGCATCCCGGGAGACATGTGCGTACACATGCTAGACACGGTGCGCTGGATGCTCAAGCTTGGCTGGCCTACGCAGGTCTCTGCCACGGGTGGAATCTATGTGCAAAAAGAAGGCAAATCCAATATTGCAGATACTCAAACCGCCATCTTTGAATTTCCAGAGCTGAATGTGGTGTGGCAGCACCGCACCTGGGGCAATACGCCCGATCCAGAGTATCCCTGGGCATTCAAGATTTATGGCGAAAAGGGGATGCTTGCAGGAAGTACAACCAAGGCCGACTTTTATCCTGCGGATCCAAAAGCTCAGAAAATACACTTCGACTGTGTCTTTGAAAAGGAGCAATATCCAGAAGACCTCAGCGAAGATCGCATTGAATTGAATGCAGCACCGGCCACTCGCCTACAAATGAAAGACTGGCTGGAAGCCATTGACAAAGACAGTTTACCGGTCGCAGATGTGGAAGAAGGGCATATTTCAACGGCCTCTTGCATTCTGGCCAATATCTCCATGGAACTTGGGGGACGAGCTTTGATCTATGATCCGAAAACAAGAACAGTTGTAAACGATGCAGCCGCAACGGCAAAACTACGCCGTCCTTACCGAGGACC
>JANQWS010000089.1:0-10037 GCA_030729785.1 Algoriphagus sp.
AATTTCTTTGATACCACCACTTTTCCAGAATTGGTAGCCATTGTAGGCAATTCCACGTGGGAAGTCTTGCAGGCGAAAAAATCGCTGAAAGCTACTTGGGAAAAAGCACCAGAATCTAGTTTTTTGATGGCTGGATTTGGTGGAGGGGCTCCATCCTCTGTCAAAGTGCCTTCAGGATTAGAAAGCACCGAGATCCATCTGGCGAAAATGGCGGATTACATCAGCAAGCCGGGTAAGGTCCTTCGCAGAGACGGAGACCCCGAAGGTGAATTTAAAAAGGCTGCTAAAATCATTGAAAAAACCTACACCGCACCTTTCCTGGCTCACAATACCATGGAGCCAGTCAACTGCTTTGCAAACGTGACGGCCGATAAAGCGGAAATCTATGGCCCTACCCAGGCTCCAGAATTCATTGTGGGTACGATTGCAGCTGCACTTGGGCTTCCTAAAGAAAAAATCAGCATCAAACTGGCCCGAATGGGTGGAGGATTTGGCTTGCGAGCATACTCTCACCACATGGTCGAAGCAGCCTTGATTTCCCAAAAGGCTGGTGTTCCCATCAAAATGGTCTATACCCGCGAGGATGATATGACCTATGGAATCTACCGCCCAAGCTACTCGGCTACCTACCGCGCAGCCTTAGATAGCAGCAACAAGCTAATTGCGCTTCATGTGAAAGCAGGAGGAATTCCAGAATCCCCGATCTATCCAAATCGCTTTCCCGCAGGGGCAATCGACAATTATCTCGCGGAAGGATGGCAAATTGAATCCAATATCACCATCGGTGCCTTCCGCGCTCCTCGGTCCAACTTTATGGCTACCGCTGAACAGAGCTTTTTGGATGAGCTAGCCGAAGTAATGGGTAAGGACCCCATTGACTTCCGATTGGAACTACTCAAGCGAGCCGAAACCAACCCGGTAGGTGAAAACAACGATTACGATGCGAAGCGCTATGCTGGGGTTTTGGAATTGGTTCGAGAAAAATCCAACTGGAATACGCCAGCAGCTGGGCTGCATCGCGGTGTATCCGCCTATTTCTGCCACAATTCCTATGTTGCAGAAGTAGTGGACACCAAGATTGTAGACGCAAAGCCGCTAGTTGAAAAAGTGTATGCAGCTGTGGATTGCGGCATCGTGGTCAACAAAGATGCTGCCATCAACATGGGTGAAGGTGCCATCGTGGACGGTATCGGAAATGCCTTCTTTGGGGAATTGACCTTCAAGGAGGGGGTACCTAACAAAAATAATTTCCATACCTATCGCATGATTCGTCAGCAAGAGGCGCCAAAGGCAATTGAAGTTCACTTTGTGGATAGCAAGGAAGATCCTACTGGTTTGGGTGAGCCCTTCTTCCCCCCTGTATTTGCCGCACTAGCCAATTCCCTGTACAAGGCTACCGGAAAGCGCTACTACAAGCAGCCCTTCGCCCCTCAGTTGGAAATGGAAAATTTGAAGATGTAACTAGTTAAGACAACTAGAATTTATCAGTTAAAAGCTACTTCCATTCAAGGGGTAGCTTTTTTAAATTATAGGCTAGAAGCATTAAAAGCTATATTTTGAAATAGAAATGTTTTTCATAAACAACAGTTCGAGTTTTTGTTGTTTGTAAACAACAATTTACCTTTTTGTTTTATGTAGAAAACAAAATGAAGCTCTTTACCCAGATACTATGTTCATTTTTTTACTCAGTCACAAAAAAAAACAGCCCAAGAGATTCTTGGGCTGGGGTAGCGTTGGTTTGGTAGTCAAAAAGGGTACTATTTTTTGAGGGTGCCGAAGGTAATTTTAAACGCAGCACCCACGACCGCTGGATTTTGCCCTGTTCCAGAAATATCCTGCAGAGGATAGGAATAGAAGGGCATCAGCAGGTAATTGGATTTCTTGGTTTCGTATACGCGAACATTCACCCCTAGGTTGGCCTGGGCAAAGGGAAGAAATCGAGAGCTCGATCCAGTCAAAGGAGAGGTCTCGACTACCTGTGTACTTCTCAAGGTACCCAGGGAGTTTGCTGTCCCTTCTGCTGGCACCGCCACCTGCCGGGTATAAACTAATTCCTGCTGGGCAGCTTGGTTGAAGGTCAACAGATTGGAAAATCCAGCCTGCACCGAAATGGACTTGGAAGGCGTCAGCGAATACCGCAGGTAAAGGGGCACATCCACCTGCACTTGTTGCACCTGAGTGGTTCGTTCGATGGGCGAATTCACGCCGACCAACTTCATTGCTGATGGGCCTTCAGAAGCCTGACTCAGGTAGTTGACTCCTAGCCCTGAACCCACACGAAGCTTGCCGGCCAAAGCCTTATCCACCTGCATTCCCAGTCCGATTTGAGATCCTGAAGTTACTTGGCTGGCCTCAGTCCTGCTTCCAAATCCAGGTCCTAGTCCCAAAGAAAAGGATAACGGGTCTTTTTGCTGAGCCAGCAGTTCCGCTGCTTCAGCAGGTACAATTTCCGCGTAGCTAGGACCTGTAGTGGTGGTTGGCCTTGAATTTTTTTCATCCTGAAGGCTAGATTCCAGGCTGGCAATCGGTGGTGGAGATGCTTGTACGTTCGAAGCAATTGCCAGCGCCTGTTGCAAGCCGGTCTCTTTTAAATTTTCAGACAAGGATTCAGTCGAGGAGACAAGGTTTATTTGTACCCCTAGATCGCTCTCTACCAAACGAGGAGATTCTTGTTGGGTAGTTTGGATGGGATTTGTAGCAGTACGGCTACTTTCCTCCGCAGTTTGCTTGGATAAGACCTTCAAAACTTCTTCACGCTCCTTTGATTCAGAATTGATTTGACTTTGCCCTGATTGGTTAGGTGCTACTTCTTGGATAGTTTGGTTTTCAAGGGCTAACTGCTGCTCCTGATTATTTCCAGTCCACTGTAGGCTTAGGAATAGGATCAGAGCAAGTGAAGCCGCGATGCCTCCTGACCACCACCAAAAGGGAGGGATGGCCCGCTTTTGATTTCGACGGGCTTCAAAGGCCTCCCATGCTCCAGGAGCATAGGGGATTGGGGCCTCCTCCTGCTTTTTGCGCAGTAGCTCCCCTAGTCGGGCACTCCACTTATCTTCCTGCATAAACGGTATAATTTAGGTGTATCAGTTGGCGAAGCTTTTGCTTGGCTCGAGTTAGGTACACGCGTGAGGAACTTTCTGTAATCGCCAATTTTTCGGCTATTTCTTTGTGGCTGTAGCCCTCCACTTCGTACAAGTTGAAGACCAAGGACTGGTCCTCTGGGAGTTGGTGAAGCAACTTTAAGATTTCTTCGTAACCAAGTTGGTCGAGTGCATTTTCATTGATCTGCAAGAGGCTATGCCCTTCAATTTCCTCTTGAAATCGAAACTTTCGGTTTTTTCGGTAATAGTCGATTGCCGTATTCACTGCAATTCTCCGCAACCAAGGCTTCAGAAGGGTTTCCTCATTGAGCTTTCCAACGGTGTCAAAAAACTTAAGAAAAGTATCTTGGGTAATCTCCTGCGCCAAATCTTCACTTTTAACATAGGACCTTCCTATACCCATGACAAACCCGTAGTATTTTTTGAAAAAATACTCTTCGTGCAGGGTTGATCGACGTTTGCAACCATCGATTAATTCAAGATCTGTTAGATTCAATAGGATAGGCTATGGTTCACAGGCTTTCTGATGTACGAAATGGATGGTTTACTAGTTGTCAAACGGCCTATCCTAGCAAAACGCTACACAAGAAAAAAATAAGTTAAAAAATTAGGGAGCTAACGTTAAAAATGGGAGTCCAGACTTTCCTCTAGCCACCATTTTCCAATTCTTTAAACCACTCCAAGAGTAGTTGAAATTGCTTTTCTTCTGTCTCTTGCTCATTTAATTTTCGAAGAAAGGCAGCACTTGGTTTTTCAATTTGACTCGTTAGGCTTGGTAAGAATCCGAGACTCATCCCAAGATCTTTTATGTTGGTTTCATCCCAGATTTGGATTTGCTGCTCCAGATACAAAGTTACCCGTATCAGGTCACCTGGCTTTTTTTGAATTGCTCGCCTAATCTCTTGATTAATGGAGAGGATTTTATTTTTTCCGGTCCTACTAAATAAGTTCCGTGAATGTATCGGCAACTCATCCAAACTCCCAGAAACCTTCAATTTACCCCATGCTCCTTTCAATTCCTGGGAATGAGGAACTTCCAAATGATAGGTCCAAGCCCCCATACCCGGAGCATAATGCAAGGGAAGTAATTGTTCTTTGACCAAATAGACTCGATTTATTTCCTGCATCGGATTCGAATTAATTTGGATCTACATCCACAATCCAGCGCACCGATCGAAACTCTGGGATGGCTTGCAGATCTTCCAAAATTTTGGATAAGCGCTCCTTAAATACGGATTGGGTGTCGCCTTGTCGGTCCAACTTGATCAAAGACTCCAACTGGTACAGGTTTTTGATCCGGGCAATGCTGCCTTTTTCTGGGCCTAAGACTATTTTTTTGAGGGGTAGATTGGCTATTTCCCGATGCAGTGCATGTGCCGCCTTCTCTGCCGTCCCATAGACCGCATGTCGTGTGGTGATCTTCACCAACTTCACAAAAGGGGGATAGTAGAAAGACTTTCGATCTTTCAACTCCTGCTCGTAAAAATCTGCATAATCCCCCTGGATAACATTTTTGTAGAGCTCGGTGTCTGGATTGCGTGTTTGGATCACCACATGACCTTGGGCCGCTCTTCGACCTGCTCGCCCTGCTACTTGGGTAATCTGCTGAAAGGCTCGCTCTCCAGATCGAAAATCCGGGAAATTCAGAATTCGGTCCCCATCCCAAATACCCACTACCGTCACTCGTCCAAAATCAAGCCCTTTGGTAATCATTTGGGTACCTACAAGGATGTCGATTTGGCCTGCGGCAAACTCATCCAGCACGCGTTGGTAGCCATACTTGGATCGGGTGGTGTCCAAATCCATTCTACCCATCCGTGCTTCGGGGAAAAGCAAGGCCAAGGATTCCTCGATTTGCTCGGTACCCATGCCCTGCGTGCTGAGTTGCGTGCTGCCACAAGCTGGACAGCTGGCAGGTATTTTTTCTTTGTACCCACAGTAGTGGCAGCGAAGTTCGGCTGCAAATTGGTGGTAGGTCAAACTCACATCGCATTGCACACATTGCCCTGTCCAGCCACAATCCTCACACTGCATGAATGGAGCATAGCCTCGGCGGTTTTGAAAGATAAGCACCTGCTCTTGATTTTCTAACGCCCGCTGAATCTGCTCCCGCAGCAGCCTGGTGGTATCCAGTTTGAGTAAATTTTTCTTACGATCAACCCCCAGATCCGCCAAGTGGTATTCTGGCAAGGTGGCCTTCCCAAAGCGCTCCGAAAGCTGCACCAATCCATACTTGCCCTGGCTGGCATTGAAATAGGATTCAAAAGAAGGCGTGGCTGATCCCAACAGCGTGCGCGCTTGGTGCACATAGGCCAGCATGATCGCAGCATCGCGGGCATGGTAGCGAGGAGCAGGATCAAACTGCTTGTAACTGGGTTCGTGCTCCTCATCCACAATCACCAATCCTAGACTATCAAAAGGTAAAAATAGGGAAGAGCGCACGCCTACTACAAAGGAGAAACGCCCATTTAACACCCCGTTCCAAACCTCCACGCGCTCATTATCTGAATACTTGGAGTGATAGACGCCCATGCTGGAACCAAAGACCTGTTTCAACCTCCCCACCAATTGCGTGGTAAGCGCAATCTCTGGAAGTAATAGCAGCACTTGGGATCCACTGCCTAGCGCCTCTTGAATTAATTTGATATAGATCTCTGTTTTGCCAGCACCAGTGATGCCTTGAAGCAAAACGGTCTGTTTGCTTTCAAAGTGTCCCTTGATTTGATCCATGGCCTCCTGCTGGGCTTCTGATAGGGCCGATGCTTCTCGCTCAGCAGCTTCCTCGGGGATTCGGTCCACCAGCTGGGTGTAGGATTCCACTACTCCATTTTTGATCAGGGTCTTGAGGGAACTTTCGGAATCTCCTTCTTCCAATAAACTGGCCTTCGCAAGCCCTTTCACATTCAATTCGGGGCGCTGATGCACGGGCAGGTCGCGCAAAAATTTGAGCAAAATTGCCTCCTGCTTGGGCTTGGATTGCAATTCTCCAAAAAGAGTCTCCAAAGCAGTGCTACTCAAGTAATCTGCATGCAATCGCAGCCTAGTTTCTAGCTTAGGACTGTATTTTTCTTGTACCTTTTCAAAAATCAAGATCGCCTCCTTGGCTACCAAACTCTTGAGGATGGGGTGGATGGCCTTTACACCAAGGAGCTGCTCGCAGTCCTCGTAACTCAGTTCTTCTTTGGTTGCTAATGCTTCCAATATTTTCTCCTCCCGTACATCCAAGGGATAAGTCGAATTCTCCAGATCAAATTCAGGATGAAGTTGGATTTTGCTTTCAGAAGATAGCCGCAAGCCCGAAGGAAGCGCCGCACCCATCACTTCACCAATGTGGCAGCAGTAGTAGGAAGCCATCCAGACCCAAAAGCGAATTTGCAGGGGATTGACAGAGGGCTGCTCCTCTAGCAGGTCCAAGACTGGCTTGGCCTCGTAGGCTTGGGGAGGACTCTGATGAACGCGACCGATGATACCAGTAAGCACTTTTTTCTTCCCAAACTGAACCAGAACCCGGCAGCCAATCTGAAGCAGGGGCTGAAGGGCTTTGGGTACCTTGTAGGTAAACATTCGGGGAATGGGTACCGGCAGGATGACATCGACGAATTGAGTTTCGTCCACGGCTGATGAAAAAGGATGATCTGGAAATAGCGTGTCCACCAAATTAGTTCAACTGAGGTACCAAAGCGCGTGCTTCCTCCACGGTGGCCACAGGTCTGCGGCAACTGCGATTTACACATACGTAAATTAAGGCATTTCCTTCGGCATCGCCCAGTTTTCCTGCTAGAAGAGGGACGCTAGCTGTCGGAGATTCCGACCAGGCCACCACCGCATTCGGAAGGTAGTCCGCCAGGAGGGATAATGCTTTTTGCTTTGCTCCGGTACCCACAATGGCAATCTCTGCCGTCGGCACTAGGCTCTCCAAGTAGAAGTTGGCCCAATTGCACAAAAACCCAGGGTCTTTTAGAACCAACTCTTTCATCCCGCCCAGCATACGTGCTGCTATTTTTCCATAATTCTCCTCGTAAGTCAGGAGCGAAAGTTGGTGAAAACTGCGTGCAAGGATGGAGTTGGAGGCAGGAATGACGTTGTCGAAGAGTTCTTTTTTGTTGGCAATTAATTTTTCAGCACTCGGATCGCTGAAATAAAAATAACCGTCTTCTGCATCGTAAAAACGTTCCAAAACCACCTCTGCTAGTGTTTGGGCAAATGCCAGGTGTCGAGACAATCCACTTGCAGCATAGGCCATCAAGGAGGCCTTGATCAATGCTGCGTAGTCCTCCAAAAAGGCAGGGGTATACGCCTGCCCGTTCTTATAGCTACGGTACAAGGTTCCTTCTCGAAAGAGCTGGACTTGCACAAAATCCAAATTTCGAAGGGCTATAGTCAAAAATTCTTCATCACCTGTTGCCAGGTAGCCTTGAATTAGTCCTGCGTCGATTAGGCCATTCCAGCCAGCAAGTACCTTATCGTCCTTGCCTGGATAGATGCGAAGATTCCGTATACTGAGCAATTTGGCTTTTTGAGCGGCTAGCTTCTCTAGAAAAGTAGGTAACGGAATACCCTGTCGCTGCGCCACTGTTTCGTAGGAATCCTCCTGAAAGAGAATATTGACACCCTCCTCCCAGTTGCCTGCTGGCTTCAAGGAATACAGATCAGCAAACCAAGCCAAATCCGCACCCAGTAGTGCTTCCAATTCAACATAAGTCCAGGTGTAGAATTTTCCTTCCACCCCTTCGCTATCTGCGTCTTGGGCAGCATGAAAGCCTCCCTCCTCCTGCGTCATTTCGGTGCAAATCCAGTCTTTGGTTTCCCGCACTTTTTCCAAATAAAATGGATCCCTACTCACCTGGTAGGCTTTGGCATAGAGTTCGAGCAGCTGCCCATTGTCGTAGCCCATCTTTTCAAAATGGGGTGCAAACCATTCTCCATCCACGGAGTAGCGGGCAAAGCCTCCGCGCAGGTGATCGTAAATGCCTCCCATTCCCATTTTTTGGAGGGTAAAAAATACGGCCTGACGCAAGTCTTCGCGGGAACTAAGTAGCGCGTAGTCCAGGACAAAGTGCCAGATGGCGGGCATGGGAAACTTAGGGATTCGGTTCATTCCTCCCCATTCTGGATCAAACTGGGCTGTGAGTTTGGTGATTACCTCCACCAATTCGTCCGCATCCAATTCGCCCTCTCCCGCTTGAATGCCATATTTGTCCGTTTCCTTACGGCTCAAACCCCGTCCAAATCCTTCGGCACTTTCCGCCAGTTGATCGGCATGCCCCACAAAAGCGTCTGCTATGCTGGTTAGCAGCTGTTTCCATTTGGCATTTGGGAAGTAGGTGCCTCCGTAGAAGGGCTTCTGGTTAGGCATCAAGAAGACATTTAGGGGCCAGCCTCCTTGGAGTCCCATGGCCTGTACAGCATCCATGTAGATATTGTCCAAGTCTGGTCGTTCCTCTCGATCAATTTTAATACAGACAAAATTGGCATTCATGATTGCCGCTGTTGGGGCATCCTCAAAACTTTCTTTTTCCATCACATGGCACCAATGGCAAGCCGAATAGCCGATGGATACCAAGATGGGCTTATTTTCTAGACTTGCTTTCGCTAGTGCCTCTGGCCCCCAAGGATACCAATCCACGGGGTTGTGCGCGTGTTGCAGAAGGTAAGGGCTATGGGAATGGAGCAGTCGATTTGCGGACATGGGAAATAGGAGTTGTACCCAGAAAACTTAACGCTGCAGTCTGGAAGTTAGGTCTTGGATTTCTTTTGAAAAATCAAATTCACCTTGCATTCGTTCCAATTTGCCTAGCAAATTTTGGAGAAACTTGCGATGTGCTTCGGAATCTGGGTTGAAGGAACGGTGTGCCAAGTCAAGTTGTATTTTTTGAATTTCAACAACTTTCTGCCGTGTTTCTTGACTGAAACTAAACTGCTGCCATTTTTCCCAGATGTAGTTTTCGGCTTCTTCTGAAGGGTGTACCAGATCCGATTTGTAGAATCGGTAATCGCGAAGTTCATCTACCATTATCTCGTATGCAGGATAGTAAGTGACCGCATCATTGTGTTGCTCCAGCTGGGCACAGAGCACGCGGAGTAGGCTTTTGCTCAACTGGTTTTCAGAGACCCCCTCTTTGGTATGGCGTACAGGACTGAGGGTTAGGATAATTTTTAGATTTGGATTGTGCAGAAGCAACATTTCCAACCCTGATTCTAATTCAAGTGCTAGCTCATCAAGGGAAGAAATTTTCTTTTCAAAGAGCGCTGCTGCTTGTTTATGGCAATTGGCCACTCGTCCAAACTCCTTGTGCTGGTAGATCCAAGCGGTCCCAAGGGTAAGCACCAGATGGGTTGCCTCTTTCAGAGAATGATGCAAGGCGAGCATTTGGCAGGTGTAGTTTTCTTCCAATTCAGTCCGAGTGCCGCCCTTCACCTCGGAATGGGCTGCATAATGCACAAAAACCCCTTCACGCTCTACTACTCCTGCCGGATCCATTTGTGCAGCAGAAATGGCTTGCTTGAGGAGATCGGACAAGTTGAGCGGATGAAAAAGCGTCCCAAAGGGATTCACCAGTACGTCAAATTTTGCTGCTTTCATCTTGCTGCCGATGGTTTGTGCAAAGCAAGAGCCCAGGCTTACCACCTTGGAGGCATGGGTAATGGGAAAAGGAGAAGCAGGAATGGGAAAATCAATCGACCAACGCATGGGGTGAAGTTACACAGGGAATGGGAATTCTACTTTATCTTTTTAAAAATCCCCTTTTGTAAAAAATCCCCCTAACCCCCTTAATAAGGGGGAGTTGCCCCGATAGCTCTTCAAACAAATACTTTGTAACTCCAAAAATTCATTTCTTACTTAATATTTTAAGGCTGCGGGGATGTGATTCCCCCTTTTAAAGGGGGAGTTGCCCCGATAGCTCTTCAAACAAATACTTTGTAACTCCAAAAATT
>JANQWS010000089.1:10137-12145 GCA_030729785.1 Algoriphagus sp.
AAGGGGGAGTTGCCCCGATAGCTCTTCAAACAAATACTTTGTAACTCCAAAAATTCATTTCTTACTTAATATTTTAAGGCTGCGGGGATGTGATTCCCCCTTTTAAAGGGGGTTAGGGGGATTCTTTTTTTTAAACAAACCCAGTCTGTTCCAATCCATTCATATTCTCAAAATCATCGAAAAAATAGCCTATCTCGCCAAGAACAAAGGCCATCACATTCTTTACTTCCCAGTCTGAAAATCTAAGAAAGGAAACTCCCAATTCTTCTAATATTTGTTGACGCTTTCCATCTTCAACTACGGCCTCTTCGTAGTCATGGGAGCCTCCATCAATTTCAATAACTAGATTGGTTTTTCTACAATAAAAGTCGACTATGTAATTCCCGAGCGGTTTTTGTCTATTGAAAGCGTATCCCCGTAATTGACTAGCTCTAAGCTTTTGCCAAAGCAAAATTTCTGATAGCGTGGAATGACTTCGAAGGTCTCTTGAGAATTCCCTGAGGGATTTATTGTAGGGGAGAAAATGCATGGAAGCAGATTAAAAAATAGAAAGAAGACAATTATAAGTTAATTGAAAATCTTGGTCTTTTCAACAAATCCCCCCTACCCCCTTGTAAGGGGGAGTCGCATACCTGAATTCCCCAAACATTAGTTTTAGAATAAGATTTTACATTAAAATTCTTTTACCCAAATCCCCCCTACCCCCTTAAGAAGGGGGAGTTGCCCAAATAGGGCTTCAACCTGATGCATGCGACTCAAAAGTTGAAATTCATAATTAATGTTTGAAAGGTGCAGGGATGCAATTCCCCCTTGAAAGGGGGCAAGGGGGATTAAAAAAAGACCCTCCTTTTCGGGAGAGTCTTTAAAAAATGAGTGGGTGACTTATTTTTTACTTGGTAATGGTAACCGTCTCGGTAACCACTTCCTTGCCATCTACCATCTTGATTTCCTTTTTCACCTCTTTGTTGATTAGGCCAGCTTCAGCAGCTTCACCATGTGGTTTTTCAGAAATGTGTGGCGCGATTACAAGCGCTACGATAGACATCAACTTGATCAAAATGTTCATCGATGGTCCTGAGGTATCTTTGAATGGATCCCCTACAGTATCACCTGTTACAGAAGCCTTGTGTGGCTCAGATTTTTTGTAGTAGATCTCACCGTTGATTTCTACTCCTTTTTCGAAGGACTTCTTTGCATTATCCCATGCACCACCGGCGTTGGACTGGAACATACCCATCAATACACCAGAAACAGTAACACCTGCCAACATACCGCCCAATACTTCTGGACCGAAGGCAAAACCTACGATAATTGGAGAAAGCAAGGCAATCGCTCCAGGAGCAATCATCTCACGGATAGATGCTTTGGTGGAGATTTCCACGCACTTTTCGTACTCAGGCTTGGCCTTGTACTCCATAATGCCTGGAATATCACGAAACTGACGTCTTACTTCATTTACCATGTCCATGGCTGCTCTACCTACTGCAGCGATGGCTAGGGAGGAGAAAATAAATGGAATCATACCGCCCACGAATAGTCCGGCGAGTACATCAGCTTTGTAAATGTCAATTGCATCAATGCCTGCAATACCCACAAAGGCTGCAAACAAGGCAAGTGAAGTCAATGCTGCAGAAGCGATGGCAAAACCCTTACCCGTAGCTGCTGTAGTATTCCCTACCGCATCCAAGATATCGGTACGGCCACGTACTTCCTCAGGAAGCTGGCTCATCTCGGCAATACCGCCTGCGTTATCCGCAATAGGTCCGAACGCATCGATTGCCAACTGCATCGCAGTAGTGGCCATCATGCCGGCAGCAGCGATGGCTACCCCATACAAACCAGCAAACTCATACGCTCCATAGATACCACCTGCCAATACTAGGATAGGAAGTACAGTAGACTCCATACCTACCGCAAGACCACCAATGATGTTGGTCGCGTGTCCAGTAGCAGACTGCTTGATGATAGACATCACTGGGCGCTTGCCCATGGCAGTGTAGTATTCGGT
>JANQWS010000090.1 GCA_030729785.1 Algoriphagus sp.
CCCACCAAGAAGCTATTCGGGAGGCACTCTGGCTGGATTTCAACAAACCAGCGCCAGAAGTTGATCTCAATGAAATCTTTCCCGTCACGGCAGAAATTAAATATTGCCTAAAAAACTTGGCAACATGGATGAAACCACAATCTCAGCCGACCCCATTGTCGATGCTTGGAACCTCTGCTTTTGTCGTAGCTGAACCCAAAGGGAGAGCCTTGTTGATCTCTCCTTGGAACTTTCCCTTTAACCTTGCCATTGGGCCTTTGGTAGCTGCACTAGCAGCAGGTTGTACAGCCATTCTGAAACCCTCAGAACACGCACCACATACTGCCCAGCTAGTTCAGGACCTTGTGAGCGAACTCTTTGCGCCTCATGAGGTAGCAGTTTGCTTGGGAGAAAAAGAAGTGGCCTCAGAACTACTGTCTTTGCCTTTTGACCATATTTTCTTTACCGGGAGCCCGACGATTGGAAAAATTGTGATGCGTGCTGCTGCACAGCATTTGAGTTCGGTGACCCTGGAATTAGGAGGTAAATCTCCCGTAATTCTAGATACTTCGGCTGACCTAAAAGATGCTGCAGAAAAATTGATCTGGGGGAAGTTTGTTAACTGTGGGCAAACCTGCATTGCTCCAGATTACATCCTAGTGCCTGAAGACAAGAAGGAACTCTTTATTGGCCATGCGTGCGAGGTGTTGACTCGCTACTACGATACCAATGGAAAGGGAATCATGCAGAGCCAGGACTATGCTCGTTTGATCAATGCAAGACATTTTGAACGAATTCGGGAGTTATTGGAAGATGCACTTCAAAAAGGTGCTCAGGTAGAAGCAGGTGGAGAGTTGGATGAAGAATCCAGGTATGTGGCACCTACCTTGATTTCAACTATTCGCGAAGACATGCTCGTCTTCAAGGAGGAAATTTTTGGTCCTATCCTACCAATTCTCACGTATAATCATCTCAACGATGCCCTAGCACTGATCCAATCCCAACCCAAGCCATTGGCACTCTACTTTTTTGGCAAAGACGAGATGCAAGCAAAGCGGGTAATGACAGAGACTAGCTCCGGAAATGTGGTTATCAACGATTGCGTGCTTCATTTTCTGCATAGTGAACTCCCTTTTGGAGGGGTCAATAACAGTGGGATTGGTAAGTCTCACGGCAAGTACGGTTTTTTGGCCTTTAGCAATGAAAAGGGCGTATTGAAACAGCGTATAGGATTCAATAACGTTACCTTATTGCGTCCGCCATACGGCATTCGTGTTAAGAAGTTGATTGCTACAATGATGAAGTGGTTTTAATTGGTCGACAGACGACAGACTCCAGTCAACGGCTCAGGTAATTGGACTTCAAACCTTTGCTTTTTTGGATGCTTGTAAAAAAGTGGCTACTCAAAAAAAATTAACTGGGGTCTCAAGTGAAAAAATGCTAGGTAAGCCTAGCAAAAGAAAACCCCGCCGAAATGCGGGGTTACCTTAGTTCAGACTTGTGGAAGTCTCGTAGACTGAGCCATTTTTTTGATGGCTTTCACTACTTTTTCGGAAGGTTGCAAGTTGACTTGCTCCAAAAACTCCACGGTGCTCAGCAGTTGAATATATTCTTGCATCAAGGCATTATCGCTGTGCAAGGCTTGCATTAAGAGTTCTTGTTCTACCTCCGGCATTTCCTGATAGATATACCTAATCAGGTCATTTGGGGTAAATTGTTTTTGCATAGGCACTAGTTTGTTGTTTCATTTTTTTTCGAATATGGTTGAGCGCATAGCGCATCCTTCCCAAAGCTGTATTGATACTGACGCCTGTTTGTTCGGCAATTTCCTGAAAACTCAAATCTAAGTAATGCCGCATAATAACTACTTCTTTCTGTGCCTCTGGAAGCTCATCAATCAAATTTCTCACCCAAACCAAGGTTTCTTCCTTGATCTGCTGCTGCTCGGAAGACGCTGAAGCAAATTTTAGGGAATTAAGCAGATTGCTCCCATCTTCCAAGAGGATGGTCGGGTATCTTTTTGCCTTTCTAAAGTGATCGATGGCGAGGTTATGTGCAATGCGCAGCAACCAAGGCTGAAATTTACCCTCTTCGTTGTACTTGTCTGAATTCAAGGTATGGATTACCTTAACAAAAACATCTTGTAACAAGTCTTCTGCTACATCTTGATCTTTTACAATCAAAAAGAGTGTAGTAAATACCTTACTCTGATACCGATCTACTAATTGATTAAAGGCAGCTTCATTGCCATTGCGATACAGGGTGATCAACACACTGTCATCTGGACCTAATTGCTTACTCATTTTTAAGTTGGTTTATATACAACGTAAAAGTCTAGGCCATAGTATCGGGTTAGGTGAAAAGATGAGTAAACGCGTGGGAATTATTTTTTAAAAGGGATCAAAACTAAGGCCAAATAATTAAAACAAGCAACTTATTTTTAGGTTTTGATATTTAATTTTGTTTTTTATATTTTTTATTATATTTTATTTTATTTTTTGTATTTATTTCGTATTTTTATTTGTTATGGAGACTCAGGTTTTGGATTAGATGGGTAATTGCAGCGAATTCAGGAAAGGCTCCTACCAAAAAGATGAAAATGAAGGTTTGAAAAAAGTAAAAGGCTTTGCTTACCTTCGTACTCTTAATTAGAAAAAAGAAGAATGGATTTAAGTGGAAAAGTAACCTCCCTCTTGCCGGAAGTGAGTGGGAGCTCAAAAAGTGGAAATGCTTGGCGCAAGCAAGAATATATTGTCGAAACAGGAGGTCAATATCCCAAAAAAGTATGTGTTTCCATCTGGGGGGATAAGATAGACCAGTTTGGCTTGAAAGTAGGGGAGCAAGTTACCCTTGGGATAGATGTGGAAAGCAGGGAATACAATGGGCGCTGGTACACTGAGGTAAAAGCCTACAAGGTAGACCGCAGCCAGGGTGGAGGAATGCCAGTTGGCCCTCCGGATGTAGATACCTTCTATGAAGCTTCCGAAGACGACAAGCTTCCTTTTTAACCGAATTTCCTGTCCACAAGACCATAAAAAAAAAGCGAGACTTACTCAGTCTCGCTTTTTACTTTAGTTCGTTTTCAATTTTTTAACTACCCTTCAATTTTTCGCCTTTTGCAGATAGTAGTGCTAGTTGACTTATTCTTGCCATCCTAGTTTTTTCTGTTTTGGCTAACTTAATCCATCTCAAAACAAAACGCTTGCTCGAGTCATTGATCGAATGAAAAAATTCAGTTGCTCCATTGTAGCGGTTCAATTCTTTCTCTAGGTCATCGGGAACAATAAGACGATCAACCTCATCCATAAAATCCCATAATTCATGCTCCTTAGAAAGTTGAATGGACAGAAAACCCGCATCCTGCATTTTCCCTTCGCTAATCAACCTTTCAGCACGATCTTTATACGTCTTTGCCCAATGTTCTATTCTCCGTGGAGAAATTAACTGCATGGTACGTGTATCATCCAATTTTCTGCGAACCCCATCAATCCAACCGTAACACAACAACAGGTCGAGTACGTCCGAAGTAGACAGGTACTTTTCAGGAACAATTTTTTTAAACGTAACCAACCATACACTTTCCTTTTGGTGATGATTTTTTTCCAACCAATTGCTTAGCTCTTGTATGGAACTAACTTCAATTTTTTGAAAATTCTCTGTTTCAATCATGGGAGTAACGGATTTCAAAATCAGTCCTTGAATTTGCTTTTTAGGTGAAACTGACCTGGGGCCTGACTGTTTACCTGTTGAAAAAAAATGGCCGTGCAACTGCGCAAGAGGTCTCTCAAAAAAGAAGGCGTTGAGGAAAAAAAAAGCGAGACTTACTCAGTCTCGCTTTTTACTTTTAGTTCGATTTCTTCTCCAGATTCATCTAGGAATCTGTATTCCGTCACGGGTAGCGAAGAATCTTTGATCAGTTTTATCCATTTGTAATATTTAAAAAACCACTTTACACGTTGGCTAATCAGGCCAGTGGTAAAGTAGGCATGCAGATACGGATGCAAGCCGATGTGGATTTTATCCACGTTTTGGATGGTAGCCATGTGCTCCAAATCCTTTTCCAACTTATCGGCGACTAGAATAGACGCTTGGATTTTGCCGGTACCATTGCAAGCAGGGCAGGTTTCCTTGGTCACAATATTGACTTCAGGACGCACGCGCTGTCGGGTGATTTGCATTAGCCCAAATTTGCTCAAGGGCAAAACGGTATGCTTGGATCTGTCAAATTTCATCTCCAGCATCATGGCATCGAAAATCGCCTTTTTGTTTTCGGCTTTTTTCATGTCGATAAAATCGACCACGATGATACCTCCCATATCACGGAGGCGGAGCTGTCTAGCAATTTCTTTAGCAGCCACCAGGTTGGTTTTAAGTGCTGTAGATTCCTGGTCACTTTCTTGGTTGGACTTGTTGCCACTATTGACGTCAATGACGTGCAGGGCCTCGGTGTGCTCTATAATCACATAGCCACCCTGGGGTAGGCTTACGGACTGTCCAAACAAGCTTTTGATTTGCTTTTCGATTCCAAAACTTTCAAATAGCTTGACTTTACCGTTGTAAAGTTTGACAATTTTTTCTTTTTCAGGCGCTATAGACCTGATGTAGGAACGGATCTGATCGTAAGTAGATTCTTCTTCTACGGTGATTGCATCGAATGATTCATTGAGTAGGTCTCTCACAAGTGAGGAAGCCATACTCATCTCTCCAATGATTTTGTCCCGACTTTTGGCTTTCAGCAATTTGCTCATTCCCTCTTCCCAATTGGTGAGAAGATTTCGAAGGTCTTTATCCAGTTCCGTCACGGACTGTCCTTCGGCCACGGTTCGGATGATTACTCCAAAGTTGGCAGGTTTGATCGAATTGATTAGTCTGAGCAGCCTTTTGCGCTCTTCGTTGCTACGAATCTTCTTGGACACATTGACGGTGTCAGAGAAGGGAACGAGCACGAGATATCGCCCGGGTAGAGAGAGCTCACAGGATAGTCTAGGGCCTTTAGTTGAAATGGGTTCTTTGACAACTTGCACCAATACCTGATTGGTTTTAGCCAGAATTTTGTCGATTTTCCCGACTTTTTCTATTTCTGGTTCGTTTTCAAAGCCCTTCAACAGGTGGTTTGAATAGTTGTTGTTGCGTACCATTTTGGTAAACTTGAACAAGCTATTGCTATTTGGACCAAGGTCTTGGTAATGCAAGAAGCCATCTTTTTCATAGCCAACGTCGATAAACGCGGCATTGAGGCCATTGACAATTTTGCGGACCGTACCCAAATAAATGTCTCCCACCTTAAACTGGTTATCCATCCCTTCGGAATGGAGCTCCACCAGCTGCTTTTCTTGCAATAAGGCTATTCGACTTCCATTTTGAGCAGAATCGATTAACAATTCCGTACTCAAATTTTCTTTAAACTACTGTTAATGAACGTACTTTACTTCTACTGGCTCAAAAAGAAGGAATTACTTCTTCTTGTGTCTGTTTTTTCTAAGTCTCTTCTTACGCTTGTGCGTAGCGATCTTATGTCTTTTTCTTTTCTTACCGCAAGGCATAGTTGTACAATTTAAAGTGTTGATAATTTGTTATAGCTGGTCTAAGTAGCCTTGAATACTTCCTAAAATCATAGGATCTTCGGTCATGTTCTTCACTAGCTCAAACTGTGCTTTTGCTTTATTTTTTTCTTTGGACTCAAAATAGCTTACCCCAAGATAAAATTGCCCTTGGATATTTTGCGGATGGAACTGTACCAACTCTTCAAAACGAAGAATAGCACGTTCGTATTGACCCGACTGCATGGAAAGAATTCCCATGTTAAATAAACCTTCTTCATTTTTCGGATCTTCTTCCAAAATCTCACGCAATAAGGTAATTCCTTGCATGGGATTCGACGAAGAGACATAGGTCATCGCTATTTTAGATTTCAAATCCAAACGGGTGGGATCTTTCTCCAACACCCTACCAAGAAAGCTCCTGGTTTTGTCTGCCAGGGCTTCTACTTTGTCTTTGTCCAAGGCAAAAGAAAAAGCATCGTAATTTGCCTTTCCCGCTTCCTCGGCAATAAATAAATCGCTTGGCAAAAGGGTACTCGCTTCGGACCAGTAGAAAGCAGCACTATCAAATATCCCTTCCTCTTTGTAAATCCCAGCTAAAACCTGTGCTGCAGTCACTTTCTCCTCTAGGATTGGAGCCGTTTGGAAAGTGGCAATCAACTGATTCGCTTGAATTCTATTTTTGGCGGATAACTCATTCGTATGCGATTCGGAAATAGAAGAAGAAGCAGTTGCCTCTGACTCCATTTTAGCTCCAGTAGCCTCGTTGTCTACTACTACTTTAGGTAATAGATACAAGACAGCCACTGTGAGTACTCCGACTCCAATTAGAATAAGCTGCTTTTTCTTCATCCTCCACGCTCAGCCTTATACTTGAGCTGCCAATTGTTTAATTTTCTTACTGTTTTTAATCTTTTCTACAAATACCTTGGAAGGCTTAAATGCAGGTATGTGATGCTCTTCAATAACTATTGCCGTATTCTTTGAAATGTTTCGAGCAATTTTCTTTGCTCTTTTTTTGTTGATGAAACTTCCAAATCCTCTGACATAAATGTTTTCTCCATCTGCCATGGAATCTTTCACTACCTTGAAAAATGCCTCAACCGCTTGAGTTACATCGTCTTTTTGAATTCCGGTCTTTTCGGAAATTTTAGTAATTACTTCTGCTTTGGTCACTGTGATTAAAATTTAGAAATTTCGAAATAAGCTTAACAACCTATTAACCAAGTATTTTTGGGATTGCAAATGTACAAGAACCAATGCAATTAAAAAAGATATTCAAAAAAAATACCTTGGTTTGTATTTTATTAATCCTGCTCCAATGAAGAGTAAATCGCCTGAAAATCAATGGTTTTCAAACTCAATTATTTCTTGGTACCGAGAAAATCCTAGGCATTTGCCTTGGCGAGAAACCCAAGATCCCTACCTAATTTGGCTCTCCGAAATCATCCTTCAGCAAACACGGGTTGCACAAGGATTGCCTTATTTCGAAGCCTTTTCAAAAGCCTATCCCACTGTACATCACCTAGCAGCAGCCCCAGAAGAAGAGGTCTTGAGACTCTGGCAAGGACTTGGCTATTACAGCCGGGCACGCAACCTGCATGCTTGTGCCAACTACATCGTCGACAAATTGGATGGAAAATTTCCTGACCAGTACGCAACACTTATCCAACTCAAAGGAGTAGGGAGCTATACGGCTGCTGCTATCTCTAGCTTTGCTTTTGGAGAAGTACAGGCTGTGGTAGATGGAAATGTATTTCGGGTGCTCGCTCGGCATTTTGGCATTGCAACTGATATTAATAGCAGCAGTGGGAAAAAAGAATTTGAAGCACTCGCCAATCAACTCATCCCTGTGAATGCGCCGGGAGAATTTAATCAGGCCATGATGGATTTTGGTTCCCGTTGTTGTACTCCAACTAACCCAAACTGCGATACCTGTCCACTAACCCGTTCTTGTTTTGCTTATCAAAATGAACTCATTGACTCCTTGCCTGTAAAAATAAATAAGACCAAAGTCAAGGAACGAATACTCAACTATCTCGTCATTACCTGTGCCGGCCATCTGGTGGTGCATAAAAGAGGTGAGGGAGACATATGGACAGGCTTGTACGATTTTCCTCAATCTCCTCAAACCTTCCCTTGGCAGGGAAATATTCAATCAGAAGCAACCCTATATCCTAAAAAATACCGACATCTACTGTCACACCAACGGATACTTGCCAGCTTTTGGGAATGCTCTCTTTCCGAAGAAAACCTTCCCAAATTAAGAGATTGGTGCCAAAATGAGGGGTTTGATCTAGTAGTTGAACAAGAAATTGACGGTTTACCCAAGCCTAAATTGATCCTTCGCTATTTGACTGATCGAGAGAATTGATTACTTTCAGTTTTCTAAACTTTTTAACTATCTAAACAAAAACAGTATGGCAGGAGTAAATAAAGTCATTTTAGTAGGTCACCTTGGTGCTGACCCTGAAGTGAAATACCTCGAAGGGGAGAAAGTTGTAGCCAATCTCAGCCTTGCAACCTCAGAAGCGTACCAGGATAGATCTGGAAATAGAGTAGAACAAACCGAATGGCACGATTTAGAATTGTGGGACCAACAAGCAAAAATCGCGGAGAAATACTTAAAAAAAGGTTCACAAATTTACGTCGAAGGAAAAATCAAATCAGATAAATGGACCGATGAACAAGGGCAAAATCGGAAGCGAATGAAAATCCGAGTTTTGAATTTTACCATGCTTGGAGGCAAACCAGATGGAATGCCAAGTAATCCTCCTGCAGCTGCACCTGCAGCAAATTCAGCCCCACTAGCAACGGCACCGCAAGTTTCCCTTGACGAGGGAGACGATGACCTCCCTTTTTAATGGAAATTCAAATCCCCTGTACACGAATCAGGGGATTTGATTACCTTTGAACACCTATTTTCACGAACACATGGATGATCCCTACCCGAGTTACTTTCTGTTGGCCCAGGTTACTTCCTACACATTCTCTTATTTTTTAGTCAACGGCCTTGCGCTCCTGCTTCTACTAGTCGCCTCAGCTCTAGTTTCCGGTTCAGAGGTGGCATTTTTTTCCTTAGGGAAAGACGATCTAATCGAACTGAATCAAAAAAATCCTGAAAAAGGGAGCGTCATCACGAGCCTGTTGGCCATGCCAAAAGTCCTCCTAAGTACCATTCTGATTCTAAACAACCTAATTAATATCGCTATCGTTACGCTCACTACCTTTGTGACTTGGACCTTATTCGGAACAAATGCCACAGGCGTAGTGATCATTCTTTTTCAAACTGTAGGCATCACTTTTGCTATTGTTTTTTTTGGTGAAATTGTGCCCAAGGTCTATGCAAACCAAGCCAAGGGCCAGTTTGCACAAGCACTGGCTTCCCCTTTATTTTTCTTTACCCAGATCCTCAAGCCATTTTCTAGCTTATTGATTGTATTTAGCAATGTCATAGAAAAACGAGTTCAACAAAAAGGATACACCCTATCCGTAGATGAACTCCATCAAGCACTAGAACTAACTACCGAAGATACCCCAGAAGAGGAAAAAGAAATCTTGCGGGGAATCGTGAATTTTGGAACTCTAAGCGTACGTCAAGTAATGAAAAGTAGGATGGAAATTTCTGCAGTAGACGTAGAAATTGATTTCCATGAGTTAATGGACAAGGTAAATAAGAGCGGATACTCCCGAATCCCCGTCTACGAAGAAACTATAGACCATATATTAGGGATACTCTACATCAAAGACTTACTCCCACACATTGATAAGGACGAATCTTTCGATTGGAAAACCTTGATTCGAAAAAGTTTCTTCGTCCCTGAAAACAAAAAAGCCGACACTTTACTTAAAGACTTTCAAAAAATGCGGGTGCATATGGCGATTGTCGTAGATGAATATGGAGGCACTTCTGGATTGGTTACCTTTGAAGATTTAATCGAAGAGATAATCGGTGAAATCAACGACGAATTCGACGATACAGATACGTTGTTTTTTCAAGAACTTGATGCAGATACCTTTATTTTTGAAGGAAAGGTGTCCTTGCATGATTTTTGTAAAAAACTAGACCTAGACCCGCAACTTTTTGAAGAGGTAAAAGGAGAAAATGAATCACTTGGAGGACTTTTACTTGAACTCAATACAAAACTTCCAAAGAACGGTGCCAAAATACGGTACGAAAACTTTGAATTTACCATTCTGGCAGTAGATGCTCGCAAAATCAAAAAGGTGAAAGTTCACCTCTCTAACCCAGAAAAAGATAGCACATCTCCTTTTACAGATTAACTCATTTTTCAGTACTACCTCTTTTTTATTTGGCATTCAAAGCGCTATTCCCAAACAATATTGGGGTCTTTGGAATAAATACCCTCATTTTATTAAAAAATAAATTGTGAATTTAAATTCAGACTCAAAAAGCGGGTAAATCCATCATTTTCAAAAAATCACGTTTAAAACACAAGTCATTTGTTTAAAAAAGTGATCATTTTCCCAATTTTTTGATTTGATTTAAATTCAATCGACATTTCGCTTTTTCTAAAAAAGTTGATTTTTTTGAACATTTTGACATTTTTGTGCTTTTTTCATTACGCATATTTTAAAGAAATAAGTAAATTTTGTACATTTTGAAAATTTTTGAACCTATTAAATCAATTAAGAATGCAGCAAGGGTTATATCGGCAGGAGTTTGAACACGATTCCTGTGGTATTGGAGCGGTAGTGGATCTTTCAAATGAGCCTACCCATGAAACCATAAGTGGTGCTTTGTACATGTTGAGTAACATGGAACACCGTGGTGGACGCGGGTCTGATCCCAAAACGGGCGACGGAGCAGGTATATCTATACAAATCCCTCATCAGTTTCTTCAGGATGTTACTGCTCGTACGGAAATCCAATTACCTCCTCCAGGAGAATTTGGACTTGGAATGACTTTTTTTCCAAACAATAAACAACTGTATGCCAAAGCAAAAGCCCTTCTAAACGAACTAATTGACGAGCTGAACTTCGAATTGATTGGCTATCGAAAAGTTCCGGTGGACGAAACTATCCCTGGTTCAAGTGCCCTAGAGGTCATGCCTATCATTGAACAGGTATTTGTCCGACACAAAAACGGACTGCAAGGTATTGACTTAGAACGTAAGTTATACGTGCTTCGAAACTACGCCAGCTCAACAATCAATGCGTCTATCCCAGGAGTAAATCAAGCCTTTTATTTTGCCAGCTTTAGCTCCCTCACCTTAGTATACAAGGGACAGCTCCGAACAGATCAGGTATTGCCCTTTTTCAAAGACCTACAAAACCCACGTATTGCATCCGCTTTTGCGATCGTTCACTCCCGCTTCTCGACCAACACTTTCCCAAATTGGAGGCTTGCTCAACCGTTTCGTTACCTCTCTCACAATGGGGAAATCAATACCATTCGTGGTAACCTGAATAAAATGAAATCCAAGGAGGCTTTAATGAAGTCCTCCTTGTTTACGCCGGAAGAGTTGGCCATGCTGATGCCAATCACCAATAAGCTGAACTCTGATTCAGCTAACTTGGACGCTATGGTGGAGCTACTAACCTTGAGCGGAAGAAGTCTTCCACATGCCATGATGATGTTGGTTCCTGAGGCTTGGCAGGACAATGAAGTGATGGATAAGGATAGAGCCGCCTTTTATAAATTCCACGCCTCTTTGGTGGAGCCCTGGGATGGACCAGCCGCTCTTCTATTCACAGATGGTAAATCGGTGGGGGCTACCCTAGATCGCAATGGACTTCGCCCACTCCGGTATTTCATTACGAAAGACCAACGGCTGATTTTATCTTCAGAAGCAGGAGCTCTTCCAATCCGAGAAGCAACGATCACTCAAAAAGGGCGAATTAGTCCGGGTCGTATGCTTTGGGCAGACCTTGAAAAAGGGAAAGTCCTTGTAGACGAAGAAATAAAAGGTGAAATCTGTAGCCAACAACCTTACGAAAAATGGGTAAACGAACAGCGGACCAAATTACGACTCGTTCCTGCCCCGGAAGAACTGAGTTACCCTTACCTCACTGAAAAAATCCAAAAACAACAAACCATCTTTGGCTATACTTCTGAGGAACTGAAAATAGTACTAAGTCCCCTTGGGAATGCAGGTCAAGAAGCAGTTGGGTCTATGGGCGCAGATACGCCACTGGCGGTGCTTTCCAAACAAAGTCAGCATATCTCTAATTACTTCAAACAACTTTTTGCTCAAGTAAGCAATCCTCCTATTGACCCTATTCGTGAACGATTAGTAATGTCCCTATTTACTCGAATAGGAGAAGGGCACAATATTTTGGAGGAAAGTCCCCAGCACACCAAACAGATTCACATTTCCCAGCCCGTTTTATTAAATGAGGATTTGGAAAAAATCACGCGTTTGGAACACCTAGGTTACCGCTCCAAGCGCTTATTTGGTCATTTTATCGCAGACCATCAGCCAGGTAGACTCCTTGCTGCCTTAGATTTACTCTGCCAGCAAGCAGAAGACGCGATCCTCTTGGAAGGAAAGAATGTGTTGATCCTTTCCGACAGAGAAAGTAGTGACACGCTCGCTCCGATTCCTTCCCTATTGGCCATTGGGGCTGTTCACCAGCACCTAGTCAAGAAAAAAATCCGTACGCGGGCAGGACTAGTCCTTGAATCAGCAGATATCCGTGAAGTACATCACTTTGCTACAGCCATTGGGTATGGGGTATCTGCTATCAACCCCTATTTAGCACTAGAATCGCTGGTTGAACTTTTTAGAAAAGGGGATCTCCCAGGGGCAAAAGATGAAAAAACTGCGCTTAGCAATTACCAGAAAGGCATTGGAAAAGGGCTACTCAAAGTACTTTCCAAAATGGGAATCTCTACACTACAATCGTACCAAGGTGCTCAGATTTTTGAGGCGATCGGCCTTGGTCCAGAGGTAATGGACCGCTGTTTTAAAGGAACTGCTTCTCGAATAAGTGGAATTTCCTTTGATGAGCTCGCAGAAGAAGTATTGATTCGCCACCGCGCAGCCTACCTCCCTCAAGAAGGCGTATTGGAGGCAGGAGGACTATACCAATGGAAAAGGAGAGGTGAAAAGCACTTGTTCAATCCCGAGACCATCCACCTACTTCAAAAATCTACCCGCTTAGGTGACTATGAGCTGTATCGAAAATTTGCTCAGAAAATTAACGAGCAACGTCAAGATGCAATGACCTTGAGAGGATTGTTTGAATTTAAAAAGCAAATCCCTGTACCGCTTGATGAAGTAGAGCCTACAGAAAAAATCATGAAGCGCTTTGCTACTGGAGCTATGTCCTTTGGTTCCATCTCCCATGAAGCTCATACCACTCTGGCTATTGCAATGAACCGGATCGGTGCCAAAAGTAATTCCGGGGAAGGGGGAGAAGACGAAGTGCGCTACGAAAGAAAGGAAAATGGAGACTGGGAAAGATCTGCTATCAAACAAGTAGCCTCCGGGAGATTTGGCGTTACTTCCCATTACCTAACGCATGCTGCAGAACTTCAAATCAAAATGGCACAAGGAGCCAAACCGGGTGAAGGAGGACAGCTACCTGGACATAAAGTCGATGACTGGATTGGACGAGTGCGACATGCAACTCCAGGTGTAGGATTAATTTCTCCACCTCCACACCATGACATCTATTCGATTGAAGATTTGGCGCAGCTGATTTACGATCTTAAAAACGCAAATCGAACAGCCCGCATTAATGTGAAGCTTGTATCTCAAGCAGGTGTAGGTACCGTAGCTGCTGGGGTAGCTAAAGCCATGGCAGATGTAATCTTGATCTCTGGTGCCGATGGTGGTACAGGCGCTTCCCCACTCAGTTCTATTCGACACGCAGGACTTCCTTGGGAGCTAGGTCTTGCAGAAGCACACCAGACCCTAGTTAAAAACAACCTACGAAGTCGCGTAGTCCTTCAAACAGATGGACAATTGCGTACAGGGAGGGACCTGGCCATTGCTACACTCCTCGGAGCGGAGGAATGGGGAGTTGCTACTGGAGCTTTGGTAGCCGAAGGGTGCATCATGATGCGTAAATGCCATTTAAATACCTGTCCAGTAGGCATTGCAACACAAGACCCTGAGCTACGTAGGTTATTTACAGGAGATCCCGAACATGTTATCAATTACTTCAAATTTATCGTTCAAGACTTACGTGAAATTATGGCTTCTCTTGGCTTCCGAACTATTGACGAGATGGTGGGGCAAAGTCAAGTATTGCAAGCCAGTACACATCTGAAGCATTGGAAATGGGATAAGCTTGACCTGTCTCCTATCTTCCATAAAGTAGAGGTCCCAAGCCATGTGGGAATCTTCAAGCAAATTGACCAAGAGGTTGCTCTGGAAGATGTTTTAGATCGTAAATTAATTGCCACAGCCACTCCCGCGCTCGAGCAAGCCATACAGGTCACTGGGCACTTTGAAATCAAAAATACAGATCGATCCGTTGGAGCAATGCTCTCCAATGAAATTTCAAAAATCTACGGCAGTGTAGGACTTCCGGAGGACAGCATCCATTTTAATTTTATGGGTTCCGCGGGCCAAACCTTTGGTGGATTTTTGGCTAGAGGGGTAAATTTTGAATTGGAAGGGGAGGCCAATGACTACTTTGGCAAAGGTCTTTCTGGAGGAAGACTTATCGTCTATCCTAGTAGAAATGCGCGATTCCTAGCGGAAGAAAATATTCTCATTGGCAATGTTGCCTTCTACGGCGCAACCTCTGGGGAAGCATTTATCAACGGAAAAGGGGGTGAACGCTTCTGTGTACGAAATTCAGGGGTAAAAGCAGTCATTGAAGGAATAGGCGATCATGGATGCGAATACATGACTGGAGGATTGCTAGTTAATCTCGGCGAAATTGGAAGAAACTTTGCGGCAGGAATGAGTGGAGGAATTGCCTATATTCTCCAAGACTATCATACGGAAATCAACCCCGAATTAGTGGACATCGACCCCTTGGAGGAACAAGATTATGACTTGCTCTCAAGTTACCTCAAACGACACTATGCCTTGACAAAAAGTGCTTTAGCAAAGCAGTTTTTAGATAATTGGGATCAGGCAAAAGCCAGGTTTATCAAAGTTATTCCAAGAGACTACAAGGCGGTTCTCGCAAAAAAATTACTACAACACGAAAAAACAGTTGCTTAAAATGGGTACAAAAGACGGATTCTTACACTTAAGCAGAGAAACTCCAACGAGCAGGGACCCTAAAGATCGCCTAGGAGACTACCAGGAGATTTATACTCCATTTTCAGACAAGCAATTGCACAATCAAGCTGCACGTTGCATGGACTGTGGCGTTCCCTTTTGCCACCACGGCTGTCCTCTTGGAAATGTGATTCCTGAATTTAATGAAGCGGTTTTTGAGAACAATTGGGCCCAAGCCATCCGCATCTTGAAGAGCACCAATAACTTCCCGGAGTTTACAGGTAGGATTTGTCCTGCCCCTTGTGAAGCGAGCTGCGTTTTAGGGATCAACAAAGACCCTGTTACCATTGAATTAATTGAAAAAAATATTGCTGAAAAAGCGTATGAACTTGGCCTCATTGCCCCTAATCCCCCAAAAAAACGGACGGGGAAACGCGTAGCTGTAATTGGCTCAGGACCTGCAGGCTTGGCCACGTCGGATCAATTAAATCAAGCAGGTCATGAGGTAACTTTATTTGAAAAAAATGCCAAAATCGGTGGACTTCTCCGATACGGTATTCCGGATTTCAAATTGGAAAAATGGGTGATTGACCGGAGAATTACCTTGATGGAAGAAGAAGGTGTCCGTTTTAGCCCTCAAACAGAAATAGGAATAAACATCCAAGCAGCAGAAATTTTAAAGGAGTACGATGCAGTAGTCTTGTCTATAGGAGCCCAACAACCACGGGCCTTAAACATTCCAGGAAGTAGCTTAAAAGGGGTCCATTTTGCCATGGATTTTCTTGGAAAGCAAAACCAAGTGATTGGTGGAGAAGCAGCAACAAACCCCATTTCAGCAAAAGGAAAGAAGGTGTTGGTGATCGGGGGTGGAGATACAGGAAGTGATTGTATCGGCACTTCAAGAAGACATGGCGCTTCGCAAGTAACCCAGTTGGAATTACTCCCTAAACCTCCAATAAAGCGAACTACCGCAAATCCTTGGCCAGAATGGCCCATGACCTTACGCACTTCAAGTTCGCATGAAGAAGGTGCAGAACGTTTATTTGCCGTTTTGACAAAAGAATTTGTTGGCAACGAAAAAGGGGAATTAACGGGGATGGTACTTGTAGATATTGAATGGAAAGAGGCAGGGGGTCGAATGACTTATGAAGTAATTGAGGGAACCGAACGCACACTTCCCTGCGACCTAGCCTTTCTTGCAATCGGTTACGTTGGGCCAGGACAACAAAACCTGCTGTCTGATTTTGGAGTAGAATTACTAGAAAACCAACTCCCAAAATCTAAAAATTATGTAAGTACCAACCCAAAGGTATTTCTTGCTGGAGATATGAGAAGGGGTCAATCTTTGGTTGTATGGGCTATCTCTGAAGGCCGAGAGGCTGCTGTAATGGTAGACGAGTATTTGATGGGCTCCTCCTCCCTTCCTCGAAAAGATGCCTCCTTGTACGAAGTTGAAGAACAACGAGAATCATTATAAAGTGTATATAAACTAAAAAAAGGGCCAGAAAAACTGGCCCTTTTTTTAGTGTGCTCTTCTCGGTCCCCTACCTCCAGAGTGGTCCCCAGAAGAAGTGTGTTTTTCTCTAGGCCCCCTAGCTGCTTTTCGTTTTTCCAAAATTTGCTTTTGCTCTTCCGTAAGAATTGCGTCCATTTTTTGTTTTTGTCCCTTTCGAAACTCCTTCAAGGCCTCCAACTCTGTTTCCCTTTTTTTCAAAAGTTTTTCTTGATGAGTTGCATTTTCAAGCTTGAGTTGTTCTACCTGCTTTTTTTGTTCATCCGTTAACTTGAGTTCTTCTGCCATTCGTTGAGTCATTAGCTGAGGGTGCTCAGCCGGACCCCGATGTGAAAAATTCCTGTGTTGCTGCGCAGCAAGTCCGAAATTCATGCCGATCAATACGGCTACTCCTAAAATCCATTTTTTCATGATATAATTGGTTTGTTTCGAAAATTAGACTCCAGCCAAGGGGATAGGTTTAATTGAACCCAACATCTCATTTAAATTGAGTGACCTGATTCCCCACGGGCATGACAGTGGCTCAATAGGAGTACTAACCCCTATGGAAAATCGACCATGGCTCATTAAAATGAGCTTCAAACCTTACATTCCTTTGGCTACTGGTGACAAAGCGGATAATTAAATTGAGTAGTTTTTCCTCCTAGAGGAAACTCAACTTTAAAAATTTGCACTTTATCCAAGAAAAGAAAATGCTATTTTTGTCATCTATAAACAGCAACTCCATGGGAAGAGCATTTGAATTCCGAAAAGAAAGAAAGTTCAAGCGTTGGGACAAAATGTCCAAGGTTTTTACACGATTAGGGAAAGAAATCGTGATGGCCGTAAAGGCCGGAGGTCCCGATCCTTCCAGTAATGCCAAGCTTCGAACGGTGATTCAAAATGCCAAAGGTGCTCAAATGCCGAAGGATCGAATTGAAGGTGCCATCAAACGTGCTTCCAATAAGGATGAAAAAGATTACGAAGAAGTAGTTTACGAGGGATATGGTCCCTTTGGCGTTCCTTTCATTGTAGAAACCTCCACTGACAATACCAACCGCACTGTGGCTAATGTACGCTCCTATTTTTCGAAAGCTGGTGGTTCGTTAGGCACTTCAGGATCGGTAAGCTTTATGTTTGAGCGAAAAGCAGTATTCCGCTTTGCCAAAGCATCGTTCGACCTGGAAGAACTCGAATTGGAATTGATTGATTTTGGACTTACCGAAATTGCTGAAAACGAGGGTGAAATTTTTGCTTACACTGAATTCGAAGATTTTGGATTGATGCAGAAGGCGTTGGAAGACCGCAATATCGAGGTTATTTCAGCAGATTTCCAGCGCTTCCCTACCACCCTTACGGAATTGACTGAAGAGCAGGAAGAACTCATCAATAAGCTTATTGATCGCTTGGAAGAGGATGACGATGTCAACCAGGTATTTACCAACATGGCTTAAGTGTTGACCAAAAAGGCAGACCCCCAGGGCACTTCCACGCGAGTCGTCGTAGGCAGCAAAAACCCAGTGAAGGTTGGCTGTACCCGAGAGGCATTTTTACAAGCCTTTGGAGGGGAATGGAGAGTAGAAGGGGTAGACGCTCATTCTGACATTCCTGCCCAACCACGCTCAGAGTCAGAAACACTTCTAGGTGCCAGAAATCGAGCTACCCATGCTAAAAACTTGTTGCCAGAAGCAGACTTCTGGGTAGGCATAGAAGGAGGGGTAGCCGAGGACCCGGTAGGGATGTATGCTTTTGCCTGGATCTATGTAATGCATCATTCAGGAAAATGTAGCCAATCCAAGACCGGAACTTTTTATTTACCTCCTCCCGTTGTGGCGCTGATTCGCGATGGAATGGAATTGGGACATGCAGATGACCTCATCTTTCAAGCCAAAAACTCCAAGCAAAAAGGCGGTTCAGTGGGTCTACTTACCCAAGGGCTGGTTACTAGAGAAGCCTATTACCAACAAGCGATGGTATTGGCATTGATCCCTTTTCTAAATGAAACCTTGTATCCCAATAAATAAATCTTGACCGAACCAACACAAGATCTGGATTCGTAAAGATTGGGTATTTCTGAACTTATTTTTTAAGGTTAGCTAAAAATTGCTTCAAAGCAATTTGCCAATTCGGATGAGCATCCCAGGTAGGGCCTAGATAAAGCTCTTCACGAACCAAAAATCGGATGTAGTATTTAACTACTGTTCTGCTTCCCTCCTCACCTGTCAGTGGTTCAAGCCCCATACTTTTCATCAGGTCAGCTTGCTTACCTTCTACTTTGACGAGTAAAAATTGAATTCGATCTGCAAGCAGCTGTTGGTTGGTCTTTGTTTCCACTAGCCAAGCAATTTCATGGGGATACTTGCTTGAAAAAATTTCCTCAAGTCCTATTTTTTGGGCGCTTTGCTCGGCTAGGAGAGTTTCAGGAGATTTCCCATACGTCTCATATCGGTAGGAATTGATCGGACCATTGATGGCAGATGTTCCTTCAAGCGGAATGCCCAACCGAAAAACTTCTAAGTTTAAGGGGTTTCGAGAAATAAACTTTTGACTTCCTGGGTTAGCTCCTTGAACGAGCAGAACAGGAAATTCTGCTACCTCTGAAACTAATAAATTTTGAGTAGCGGTCATGGCCCCATAAGTGGCAAATTGCTGGCCTACAGATTTCCAATCAATCCCTGATACCCCAAGAAGGTTTTCTTCAGCAATGAGTTTTGCGTCCTCTGAAAATTTTCCGACATGGATACTAGTTTGTGCTTTTTGACGGGTGATTAGAATTACGTTTTGTACCTGACGCTGCAAAAAAGCTTTGGCAAAAACTCCCTGTTGCTCGGCAGACAAGGCCACTTGCTCCAGCTCGTAGTAGGCTATTGGATCCCCACCGGCTCCTACCAAATACGGGTGGATACTATCTGAAAGTGACTGCCAAGTCATCGAGGGGATAGCACTAGGATCATTAGAAACTAGTACCACAGCCTTTCCTTGGAAAAAAGTAGCAGGTAGCGTTCCCTGGGCTTTCGCGAAGAGTGGTAAGGCAACAAACAAAAGAAGACTACAGATATATTTCATAAAATAATGGAGGTATTGATCTGAAGCACTGTATTTTTACGGCAGCATTACACCTTTTTATTGATTCCGATGCATTCCCTACAACGCAAATTAGGCACAATAATTTTAGTTCTTGCCGCTTATGTTGGCTCATTTGCCCAAGAAATTGATGGAAACAAACTCCTTCGCCATTTGGAATACTTGTCTTCTGATACTCTTGAGGGGAGAAAACCCTTGAGTAAAGGTAGCACTATGGCTCAAAATTACCTTCTAATGGAGCTCAGCTCCTTGCCCCTAGTAGCCCCGCTCTATCCTGATTTTATTCAACCCTTTTCCTTTGAAGATCGCAGATCCAAAAAAATGGTGGTCGATGCACGCAATATTGTGGCCTTTATTCCAGGGTCTACCTCAAAAAAAGTTATTGTGGTCACCGCACATTACGATCATGTAGGGATTGGTAGGCCTGATACATCAGGAGATTCTATTTACAATGGTGCGGATGACAATGCTTCAGGAACTGCCGCCTTGTTGGAACTGGCAGCCTATTTTTCAAAAAATCGACCTGAACATGGGATGCTATTTGCCGCCTTGGATGCAGAAGAAATGGGTCTTCAAGGGGCAAAAGCCTTGGTCAATGATTTTCCATATCCCCTGGAACAAATCGTGTTGAATGTAAATATGGATATGCTCTCAAGGAGTGAGGCCAAGGAAGTCTTTGTATCTGGCACCCATTATTATCCTGAGTTTAAGTCCATCCTTGAAAAAATTCCACAAGGAACAGGTTCAACTCTTCGCTTTGGCCACGACATTCCAGGCACAGGGGCAGAAGACTGGACCAGATCTTCAGATCATGGGGCCTTTTTTGAGAAAAAAGTTCCGCATTTGTATTTTGGAGTGGAAGACCATGTGGACTACCACCAACCGAGTGATTCCTTTGAAAAAATACATCCTGAATTTTACAAATCCACCGTGGAGTTAATCTTGAAATCTTTGCTTGCATTGGATCATCAACTCCTCAAAAAATAGTAAACTTACAAACTCAACTTCGTTGGGCTATTACTCTTTACGCTCTTGGCAAAAAATGACTTTATCACCCGCCTCCTCATATTTAGATTGAGGCACATGAGTAATCAGACTTTTATCCTGATTCTCAGCGGATGCATTGGTATATTTTCAGGAATTGCTGCCGTCCTTCTGAAAACAGGGGTACATACGATTCAAAATTTTTTAACAGAAGATTTTTATCCTTCGTATGCCAATTTTATGTACATCCTTTATCCTTTAATTGGAATCACAACTGCCTTTTTGCTTGGAAAATACGTATTGAAGGACTTCGGGGGCCATGGAATTCCAGATGTATTGTTTTCCATTTCCAAAAAATCAAGCCTCCTTCCTCGGGTAAAAATCTTCAGTCGAGTGCTTACTTCCTCCTTCACGGTAGGTTTTGGCGGCTCTGTAGGGCTAGAGGCTCCCATGGTCATGACAGGATCAGCAATTGGTTCGAACGTGGGAGCGTTGATGCATTTAAATGCTAAAAAAAGAACCTTACTTATTGGTTGTGGAGCTGCAGGAGCCATTTCTGCAATTTTTGGAGCCCCTATTGGGGCAGTAATATTTGCTATTGAAGTTATATTGATGGAAATAAGTACCGCAAGCTTTATTCCTTTGCTTATCGCCTCTGTGACTGGTTCACTTACTTCCATGCTGCTAATTGGGGAAGATTCATTATTCAACTTCAATTTAAAGGATAGTTTTCAGGCAACCCATATGCCCTATTACTTGCTTTTAGGTATTATTTCAGGGCTGGTATCACTTTACTTCAGCAAAATGGTGGTGGCAACAGAGCGACTGATGGGAGCTCTAGGAAGTCATTGGATGCGGATTACCTATGGTGGCGCTTTTTTAGGATTCATGGTCTTTTTGTTTCCTCCGATCTATGGGGAGGGATACCAAACATTGAATGTATTAATTGATGGAAATGCCACTGAAGTTCTAGAGAAAAGTCTCTTTTTCTCTAGTTTAGGAGAAACTAAAACCCTCCTATTATTCCTAATCGGGATTATTTTATTAAAACCAATTGCTTCAGCAATCACTATTGGAGCTGGAGGGAGTGGGGGAATTTTTGCTCCTTCCCTTTTTGTAGGAGGTATTACCGGCTTTGTTTTTGCTTATTCCAATAATCTACTAGGAATTCACTTAGACCTACCGATCGCTCATTTTGTATTGGTGGCAATGTGTGGGGTAATGGCAGGGGTTCAGCATTCACCACTATCTGCAATCTTCTTAATTGCAGAAATCACTGGGGGTTATGAACTATTTGTTCCACTCATGTTTGTCTCAGCCATCTCTTTCATCACAAAAACCTACTTTCAGAAACACAGCGTCTACACTTTGCAACTTAAAGCCCAAGGCAAATACCTACCAGAAACCAAAGATGAAGAGTTGTTGGATAACATTTCGATCACGCAAGTCATAGAAAAGGATTTATTACCAATCCATCCAGATGCCCAGCTTACCGATTTAATTGAACTAGTCAAATTGTCTAAGCGGAATATTTTCCCTGTGGTAGATTCTGCTCAAGTATTGCAAGGAATTGTGACTTTGGATGACATTCGTCACATCATGTTTGATGCAGAAAAGCAGAAAATTGTTCGGGTAAAGCAACTCATGCATAGTCCTCCAGAAATCCTATTTTCTTCAGAAAATATGCAATCTGCAATGGAAAAGTTTGAGCGATCTGGAGCCTGGAATCTTCCCGTAGTGGACAATAATCAGTATTTAGGTTTTGTGTCAAAAGCCAAAATCTTTAATGCTTATCGAAAAAAATTACAGCGGCAAAAAGAAGATTAAGCACCCATTTAAAATAAAATTTTGTGTTTGAAATTATCCACTTTTACTAGTGCATTTGAAATTGATAATCATACAGTTAGCAAATATTATCCACAAAATCAGCTAAAAATTAATGTCTTAACTAATTGATTTACAATTTTTTATATATTAATTAATTATGAGTGTGGATAAATAATTGAAATTGTGGATAAATTTTTCTTGCATTTTTTAACCCTCTTTAATTTCTCATTTAAGGGCATTTTGTATGAAATTTATCGAAAGAAAATTAGAAAAAGAGATCCCGTTGTAGATACGATTTCAAATAAAAAAATAAAATAAAATTTGGAAAATGACTTGAAGATTTTGTGAACACAGAGCAAAAAAAATTAGGAAAATATCCCATCTTGGGCCTGAACTAGGTTTAGTGATAATTTACCCTTTAATATTTTAATTTTTTTATTGTCTACTTTTTCAACAGTAACGGGGTGAGGAATAAAATAAGGTTTGTAGTTCAATCCCATGAACTGTGGTCTGTAGGCAGTCCTCTATCAACGATTTAACTCCAACAATTCAACTAGATTTTACGCACTGGTACGATTGGGGATAATCCTATCATTTATTTTCCAAAGCCCGTGGAAGGAAGGTTACTCATCTGCCTTATGATCCAAGTTTTCCGGCCCTGAATGTAGGAAGTAGGTCTAGCTGGATTCCAGCGCCTTGGATTGGGCAATACCGCAGCAATCAAGGCTGCCTGCCCCTTAGCAAGTGTGGAAGCATCCCTATCAAAATAAGTTTGGGAAGCTGCCTGAATTCCATAAATCCCATTTCCCATTTCAATGACATTAAGATACACCTCCATGATCCGTTCCTTGGACCAAATCAATTCAACCAGCACGGTAAAGTAGGCCTCTAGCCCCTTTCGAACATAGCTCCTAGATGGCCACAAAAACACATTCTTCACGGTCTGCTGGGTAATTGTACTTGCTCCTTTGATGCGTTTCCCTTTTTTATTGTTTTCCCAAGCTTTTTTCATCGCTTCCATATCAAATCCATGATGATCCATGAATTTTTGATCCTCAGCAGCATAGACGGCCTGTGGCGCATGTTTGGACATCTCTGAAATAGAAACCCAGTCCTTTACCAAACGTAATTCTTTGTCAGGATCGAATCCCTGCTCTACCAACCGAATCACCATCAAGGGGGTAATCGGCACAGGCAAGAACCGGTACAGGATAACCAGCCCAATTGAAAGTCCAAAAAACCACAATGTGGACTTCCAAATAAATTTTCCAATCCAGCGAATACCTTTCATGAACGAGAATTAAAGGGTAACTATTGCTTGTACAAATTGGTAGAAAAAAATGGCATTTTCATCATTGCCTAACTTCTCCAGATCAACTATCATTTTTTCTACTGCAAAAGGAGTACAGGCTTCCGCAGCAACTAAGGCAGGCGCCGCACTTTTTAGTAGCCCCTTCCAATAAGCTGCCACAATTTTTCTTTGTTCCCCACTTCTTGCATCAAGATAAAAGCCATCAAAGCGAGTGGTACAGGAGGGAAACCCCGCCATAGAAAACAAATTACCCAATTCAATACCCACATCAGGATTGCCTCCAATCTTCCGCTGAAAAGCACTCATAACTTCTACATATTCTTGAAGATGAGCGTATCCTGGAGTCGTATACAAACTGGAATTAAATACTTCTGTCGCATAAACCCGAGCGCCTGGTTGTAGATGCTCCTTGAGCCTGATCAAAAGTTGAAGTGGAGAGGAAACATGCTCTAAAGTCCAGCAAACAAATGCTGCATCAAATCGCTCTTCTAAGTGAAGTGCACAGCCATCCTGTTCTACAAATCGAACTCTATTTTCAAAGCCCGCCAAATTGATCCGGGCTTTGGCTAATTGTACCGCTGAAGAATCCACACAAGTGATCTTGAGCTTGGGAAATTTTTCTAAGAGAATACGAGTTTGTGCTCCTACACCACTTCCTACTTCAAGAAGTTCGTTGCAATCACTGAAATCCACTTCCTTATAAACCATCGGAGCCAAAATAGCTGCCTGCTCCGTCAATCGAAGCTGTTCTTCCGAATCAAAACCATGTACATAGTTGGTCATACTTACTAAATAAAGTAGGTCTAGGATCTTGAAAGGACGAAGATGAAACTTTTTTGAGGATACAAAAATTCAGGTCCTTACTTTTTCCTATTTTCGAATTTATTACTATTTCAAACCACCCCCCTATGAACCCTATCTCTATTAGCAACTTTGAAGAATTTGAAGCCTATTTGGGCAAAGAACTTGGTGCATCTGACTATTTTCAAATCACTCAAACACAAATCAATTGTTTTGCAGAGGCTACCTTAGATCACCAATGGATCCATACCGACCCAATCCGAGCAAAGGCTGAAGGAGGATTTGGCAACACCATCGCACATGGCTACCTCACACTCAGCATTGTCCCCTTCCTTTGGGAACAAATCGTACAGGTCAACAACCTCAAAATGATGATCAATTACGGAATCGAAAATCTTCGATTTGCTCAAGCCGTCACCGTGGATAGCGAGGTCCGCTTGGTGGCTTTTCTAAAAAATATAACAAACCTCCGAGGAACCATTAAAGCGGAAGTGGAAGTCAAATTAGAAATTAAAGATCAAAAAAAACCTGCTTTTGCAGGTCTACTCATCTTTTTGTACCACTTTAAGGAGTAATTAAGTAGCAAGCAGGTCATTGATAACTGTGGCAGCACAAGCACAGCCAAAGGCGGCTGGGAGAAATGACATGGTGCCATAGGCGGATTTCTTGAAATTTTTACCATCTGTAAGCATAAGGCTATCCTTAATTACTACCTCCGTAGAAAACACCGCCTTGAAGCCCCCGGAAATATCCCTTCTTTTCAATCGCTTCCGCAACATCTTGGCTAGCTTGCATTGGTGCGTATCTGCAAAATCAACTACTTTGATTTGTGTTGGATCTACTTTTCCACCCGCACCCATGGAACTGACCAAAGGAAACCCACGCTTTTTTGCACCTTCGATAAGGTGCATCTTGGGTGTAAAGCTATCGATGCAATCCACTACATAGTCGTATTGGTAAGCCTCCAATAAGGCCGTCATCTCCGATGGATCTAAAAATTTCTTAAGTGCCACCAACCTCATCGCTGGGTTAATGGCTAATAACCGCTCTTCCATCCAACTCGCTTTAGCCTGCCCTACATTGAGCTGAGTTGCAGGTAGCTGACGATTCACATTGGAAATATCCACCGTATCCCCATCAATGATCGTCATTGCTCCCACACCAGAGCGAGCGATAAACTCGGCTGCAAAGGACCCTACACCCCCTAGTCCCACGACTAAGACGTGCTTTTTTGCCAATTTTTCTAACCCTTCACGACCTACAATCAATTCGGTACGACTCAGCCATGCAAATTCATTCATGAGATCTTTCTTTTGGAAATCGCATTCCAATTAACAATTACCTGCTCCGCAAGTCTCGACACTGGAAGTTGCAAAATTAGGGAAGCGGCTTGATAAATTGATTCGATCTTCAACTCAGAATCATCGGTTTCAAAAAAAACACGGTCAATTGGGCATATTGCTAGCCATTTTGCTGAATTACTTTCTGGGTGTACCACCTGTTTACCAAAAGAGAAACATACAGGATAAGGAAGTAGCTGGCTTGCCAACTGGGGCCTTTGATTCCAGCCATGCCAGATGATGTTGGGAGGATTAGTTGCTGACTTCAGATATGCCAAGAGCAAGTCATGGGATTTCACACAATGCAAAATCAAGGGGATTGCTAACCTAGCTGCTAAGTTTGCTTGTGCAAAAAATACTTCTTTTTGTAATGGAATTTCTGACCCCTTCAGCCGATCAAAGCCGACTTCCCCAATGGCCAAAACCTGTTCATTCCCTTGGGCACATTCCTCGATACGTTTGATCTCCCCTTCCCAACCCAAGTCTACTCTCCAAGGGTGAATTCCTAGCGAACAGGCCCCCTCAACAGCATTAGCAGGGCTTTCTGCCTGATAGATGGAATGGTTCCGCCCGGCTTGGTGTGTATGGATATCCCAACAATGCATTCCCGAAGGTCGAAAAAATCAATGTAATTATCTGCAATCCTACCCGTAGTTCAAAAATTGGAGTGGGGCCATTGCGGATAATCGTTCACAGACAGCAGTCCACGGTCCACAGCGGATTTAATTGAACTTCAAGCCTTATTTTCTTCCATAAATGGAAAAAAAGCGGCTATTCACAAAAATCGATTCGGGGGAAAACGCTATCCACCGCCCAAAACAAAAAAAATGCCCCCAATAAGGCATCCTTAGTTGGGGGCAGGGACACATCAACTAATTATTATTAATCCAGACGCTTTCGCTCTTCAGAACTTCCAGAATTTGAATTCACCCGGAAACTTTGTCCTTTAGAGAAATTGTAGCGGAGCGTGATCCGTACATTTTGATTGTTTCTATATTGCCGAAAACTGGTATCAATGTCTGCAAAATTCACTTTCGCACGAATGAGCTGAGAACGGAAAAGATCTCCTCCGTTAATTGCTAAGGCTAATTTATCCTTCATTAAAGATTTACTTAGCCCTGCATCTACCCATCCAAACCCTCTGATTTCAGCTTGACCCCAGATTTGGGGACTTAGATAGAGCCCGACTAGCTCTAGTTTAAATCCTTTTGGTAAAATAAAGTTGTGTTGACTTCGAAGTAAGTAGGATACTTGACTCACATCGAGCAGTTCGGCCCCCAATTGAGAAGTAAATTGGTTGTAATTTACCTGTAACAAGTTGGCCGAATTCCACCATTTGGCAATTTCAACCGGTACCACGCCTTGAAAATTGATGTTCTTGGTCTTGTCAAAATTCGCTGTAAAGGTGGTAGTCGTTCGGGCTTCTTGATCTTGTTCAAAAACCTCCATAAAGGCGTCTTGTATTACACTATAGCCTAAAGTAAATTGGTACATGCCTTTAATTACATGGTTCATTTCCAAATTTGTAGCATACTGAGGCCTTAAGCTGGGATTTCCTTTTTCAGAGGTCAGAGGATCAATGTAATAGATAAAGGGATTGAGTAATCGGTAGTTAGGACGTGTAATTCGACGATTCAAATTGTAAATCACCTGATAAGCGTCACTTACCTTGTGTTGCAAAAACAAACTGGGAAAAAGGTTGATATATTCTTGTCGATTGACTTGGTTGAGCGTCTTGGAAGTCCCGGTCACGTCAGAATATTCCATTCGTAAGCCCGCCTGATAGGATAATTTCTTCGAAAAATCCCCTTTCAATGAGCTGTAGGCAGCCAAGACATTTTCCTGGTAGATAAAGCGATTGGAGTTGGGATCAGGCTGAAGTGGCCCCTCATTTATTCCTCGGCTCAATTTCAAATCATTGTCCGACTCCACCCAACTTCCTTTTAGGCCTGTCTCTACTACTTTGCCTCCCTTAAAGGGTTTGATCCAATCTACCTTTGAGGTAAGTATGGTGTAGTACATGTCATTGACAGTCAAAATGCGGTCATTGTTCTGGGCAAAGCCAGATGAATACGCATTATTCAATAAGGCATTGCTAGACATGTCCATTAGGGTAAAATCTAGGTCTGCAGAAACCTTTCCTCCTAGAGTATCCAACTTTACCTCGTAGTGTAGGTTCGAAAAAAGTCGGCTGCGCTCTCCTTCAGAGTCATTGAGTGAATTGAAATTCGTAGTAGTCGACTGTCCGGGATTGGAAATTAATGTTTCGGAGGTATTGAGTCCGCTACTTGTTGAAGTGGATGCCTGTACATTTATTCCCAAATTTTGGTTGGGCGTCAATTCGTAATTCGCTGCTCCAGTAAAGGAGGGGGTTTTACTTCGATCAATGATTTGAGACTCCTGGAAGAACGTTGATTTACCTCCTTCAACCTGAAAATTTCGTTTGATTTCCAAGTCGTTCAATTCCACATATTCATTGTAATTCAGCGTTCCATTACTTGTCCATTTTCCTTTTTTTACGTTGATAGTTAAGCCTGTAGTAGGCGCTGCTTTCCCATTGTATTGACCTCCAAGCATCACATTGCCAAATACCCCATCCACGGTATTTTTCTTAAGTTGAATGTTGATTACCCCTGCGGCACCCTCTGCGTCAAAGCGTGCAGATGGACTGGTTATTACTTCAATACTTTTGATGTTGTCCGCAGGCATGGAACGTAAAAAACTTGTCAAGTCAGCCGCACTCATGTACATCGGCCGGTCGTTGATCATCACGGTCACTCCTGCTCTCCCATTCAGATTGATACTTCCATCTGAGGATATGAATACCCCCGGTGATCTTCCCAATACATCCAGTGCATTGGCTCCTTCTGCCATCACGGTGCCTTCTACGTTGACAATGGTCTTGTCTGGCTCAATAATGATTTGCGGACGGCTTGCCTTGACTGTCACTTCATCTAGTCCCATCAATTCGTCGGCAAGGATAAGTGTCCCAAAATCCTTTTGCAACCCCGCATGAAGGTCAAACTCCTCAGAAGAGTAAGAAGTATATCCTAGTGAAGAGACTACGAGCCTAACTTGAGCAGTCTTGGTTGTAGAAATCAAAAATCCCCCCTCTTCATCGCTGATGGCACCTTCTAGAAGCTCCCCTTGGAGAGATAGTAAGGCCACATTTGCATACGGTACAGGTTCCCCTATTTGATTGGTAATAGTTCCACGCAACAGGGCTGATTCCTTAGGTTGAGCGGCAAGCGTACTCATTCCTAGCAGGTACACAAAAATTGCTAAGAAAAATAAGTGACGGGTTTTCATGAAGAAAGTAGTTGGTTTAGTTTTCTAATAGATGCAGAAAACCAAGAAAAGGATGTGCCAAATAGAAAAAAAGGCGAAAAAATGACTAGAAATGGGGTTTAAGTTGACTTCGAGCAGGTCATTGTCTCATTTTCGAACAGTAATTTTTCAGAATGGAACAAAAAAACTCCTGAAGCGTAGCCTCAGGAGTTTGATTACTTCAGATGGATTTTAAGCTTACTTGGCAGCAGCGTATCGTTTGCTCACCGCATCCCAGTTGACTAGGTTCCAAAACGCTGCGATATAATCCGGGCGTCTGTTTTGATAGTTTAAATAGTAGGCATGCTCCCAAACATCCAGGCCTAGGATTGGCGTACCAGGGCAATCAGAGACATCCATCAAGGGATTGTCTTGGTTTGGGGAAGAACACACGCAAAGTTCTTTTTTGGTATCTACGCAAAGCCAAGCCCATCCCGAACCAAAACGGGTAGCGGCTGCTTTATTAAATGCTTCTTTAAACGATTCAAATGAGCCAAATTTAGCATCTATGGCCGTAGCCAAATCCCCTGAAGGAAGACCTCCACCATTTGGTGAAATAATTTCCCAAAAAAGACTATGGTTCCAGTGGCCACCTCCATTGTTTCGAACAGCAGGATTTGACCCAGCTACTTTCATCAAGTCTTCCAATGACTTGCCTTCCAAGTCAGTACCTGTGAGTGCTGCATTTAAATTAGTCACATACGCATTGTGATGCTTTCCATGGTGTATTTCCATGGTGCGGGCATCAATGTGTGGTTCCAATGCATCTAAAGCATACGGAAGGGCAGGAAGTTGAAAAGCCATACAAATAGGGTTTAATGAATGTTAAAATTAAGTAGTTCTGGTGATTATGTCCTTAAAACCAGCCTTTTCTTGAAAAAGTTCTGTTGAATCACAAAGACTTTTTTCGAAGACCTTGGAAGAAGTCAAGAAGCAACTGCGTTGCTTCTTTCTCTAGTAGTCCTTCGGTCACTTTAGTTTTAGGGTGAAGCATGTGTGTATTGCATTGCCGATAACCTCTCTTGGGATCCTTGGCGCCAAAGTAAATTTCACCCACTTGCGCCCAGTAAAGGGCCCCTGCACACATAGGACAAGGCTCAAGGGTTACATAGAGTCGACAATCATTCAGAAATTTTCCTCCTAAATAATTTGCCGCTGCTGTAATTGCAAGAACCTCTGCATGTGCAGTGACATCATTCAATTTTTCTGTTTGATTGTAGGCTCGAGCGATCACCTTATTTTTGGCTACCACTACAGCCCCCACAGGAACTTCCCCTTCCTCAAAAGCAAGTTTCGCCTGTTTAAAGGCTTCATTCATGAAGTATTCGTGGCTGTAAATTTCCAAAGAGCAAAAATTAAAAAAAGGCTAAAATTTCCTCTCGAACGCCTTTATTGATAAGAATGGCCAATAATAAAGAAACAAGTAATCCAAATAGTGCTTTATAAACATCTTTTCGAGCGAGGGAGAGCGCTCTTGCCATCCATGCATTTCGGTTTTTCGCTTTGCCATGTTTCCCTAGGGCAATGGCCAATTCTCTTCCTGCCAATAGTCCAATAAATACCCATGTGGTACTCATGGGAACATTATTATAGAGTTTAAAATAAAAGAGTATCACTGCATATACCAAATCAACAATGGTTGCTGCCCGAACATCGGTAACGTTGGATTTTTCATTGACGATTTCTTGAATTTTATCCCCCTTTTGGAAAAACAAAAAGCCAAGTCCCAAAAACACAAAGCCCGAGTAAACCACAAATTCAAGGGTTCCTAATTGGCGCGGGAGAAAAACCGCGATATTGGCAGCATCCTGCATGATCCAAACTGACCACAAGGTTCCGGAAGTAATCCATTGAAGCACCAACCAATAGGGCTTTGCTTCTCCTTTCAAATAGTTTCTAACAAACCGCTCCAGGATAAACCAAACAATAATAGCCAAAACAAATGCTAAAATATACCCCACAAAGCTTTTGAACATCACATCCAAAATTGTTCCTGCTTTGTAGGTAAACACATTCAACAATAGAAAAGTAGTTGAAACAGGCATCCGCATTCTAGTCAACACCAGTAGGGCTATTGGCGCAGCAAGTTGTAGATAGACAAAGCTTTCAGGAGCCTTTTCCAAGCCTGGAACAGACAATCTGCCATAACTCACATCCCCATCAAAGGTGTACCAACTGTAAAATACCGTGACAATCCAGATTCCACCCATAAAAATCCAAAGCAACCACCATGGGCGTTTGCTATTGGAGGAAATAAATGTGCCTATTGTCTGAATACTATCGTTAGCAATCGCAGAATAGGCCGCTAACGCAAAACCAAACCACATGGCTGCATAGGTGAATGGAGTAACCAGACCAGCAAATGCCAAAAGAATACAAACAGTAATCAAAAAAGGTCGCTCACTTTTGGGAAAATCAAACATGAGGTATGTTTTTTTTGAAAGCTTTTCTTGGTTGATGTTTTGATCAATCGGCTGTCTCTTTGCCATTGGATAAAAGCTTGTTGGGTCTCAGAAGCCAAATTAAAGAAGATATTCCTTACCACGTGTTATTAAATTGTTAATAGAGCATAAAACCTTTGGATGAGGGGGGACTACAAATTGATTTCTGCAAAAAAAATCCAACTTTTGTGCTTTGGGTTTCTTGACACTGCCATAAAAAGCATCTAGCTTTAGAAAGAAGGTGATTTTAAGAGTAATTCCGCCGGTAAATTGACTAAATGGAAGGTTTGGAAGGGCGAAAGCCAAATTCTGTATGGATTTTTTTAAGGTATGGGCAAGTAGTTCTTGCCTTGTTGTTGTTTATTTTTGCCATTGACTTACTTACTGTTGCAGTTGGTAGAATCAATAGTGGTCTTGCGTTAGAATTTCTTCAAGCAACCGAAAATCCATTTATCAGTTTGTTTATTGGTCTATTAGTCACGGCTCTTATCCAAAGCAGCTCCACGGTCACGGCTAGTGTCGTAGCAATTGTAGCTTCGGGTAACCTCACCTTGCAGCAAGCGGTTCCACTTGTTTTAGGAGCAAATATAGGGACTACCTTAACCTCAACACTGGTATCCCTTTCTTATCTGATGAATCGAAAAGAATTTCGACGTGCCCTGTCAGCGGGGATTTCGCACGATGTATTCAATATTCTCACCGTTTTTGTACTTTTTCCACTAGAAATTTCTTTCGGCTTTCTTTCAAAAACAGCTATTCAAATTGCTTCCTGGTTTGCTGCCGACAACTCTTTCGAAGGGCCAATCGTTTACAATCGCATGTTTACTAGGTCTTGGACGGATTGGCTTGTAGACCAAATTCAAATTCCACTTATTTCCATGTTGCTGTCTATTTTATTGATTTTTTTGGCAATTAAATTTTTGTCCACAGCCATGTATCGTTCCTTTGTAAAAAATACATTCCAAGACATCAACAAAGTCATCTTTGAAAAAACAGGGCTGGCATTTTTTTATGGTCTTTTCTTTACTGCGGCGGTCCAATCGAGTACAGTGACCACCTCCTTGGTAGTGCCTTTGGTGGCCAATAAAAAAGTAACGTTAGCAAAAGCTTTTCCTTTCATTATAGGAACGAATATAGGCACCACCATTACTGCTGTCCTTGCTTCCATCTACAAACCAGAGGCTGCAATTGCGCTTGCCTTGGTGCATGTTTTATTCAATAGTTTTGGTGCACTGCTGTTCTTACCGTTCCAAAGCATCCGAATCCTTCCTGTTTGGATAGCCAATTACATGGGAAAAATTTCACTTCAAAATCGTTTGGTAGGCTTGGCCTACATACTTCTTACCTTTTTTATCATTCCCTTTCTGTTGATTTACTTCTCAAAACTTTAAGCTTCACGCTGCCTCCATTCTTGTAATAGGGCTTTTGCAGCACTGGTCCCTAATCTGTCGGCTCCCGCATCCAGTAATGCCAAGGCTGTTTGTAGGGTTTTTATTCCTCCACTCGCCTTAATTCCCACGGTTGATGGGAGAATTTGACGCATCAATTTGACATCTTCCACTTTTGCTCCATAAGGAGCAAAGCCCGTAGAAGTTTTTACAAAATCCGCACCAGCATCTTGACAAATCAAACAAGCTTCTTGAATTTGAGCTGGGCTCAAATAAGCAGTTTCAATAATTACTTTTAGGATTCGTTCTCCCTCGTGACAAAGTTTCGACAATTTGGCTAACTCTATTTTTGGCCAGGACATTCCAGAATGAAAAGCTGTTTGAGACCAAACTACATCCAACTCATCTGCACCTGACTCAATTGCAGCGCCCATTTCAGCAATTTTCGCTGCTGTCGATTCAAATCCAAAAGGAAAACCAATGACTGTGACTACTTGCAGGTCGTGGGCATCCAGCTCCCTTTTGACTTTCTTGACCCAAAAGGGGGGAACACAAACCCCCAAAACCTGCTCTTGTATCGCCTCTTCAAGAAATAAGTCTAGTTCCTGATCGGTAATCGTAGGTTTGAGCAAAGTAGATTCTAAAAATCGATTTAATTTCATAGAGTTAGATTAGGAAACATCATCAACGTAATCACTCAAATACTTAAATTCCAAAGTAAGGTCGCCATCTCTGGCAATGGTTGCTTTTTCCAAGATGGAGGAATTAGCTTTCCCTAATTCTGGGATAACCCATTGGCGAAGCTGCTGAGCAAATTCTGTGGAAGATTCTCGAGGAAGTTCACAGGGTAAATTGTCAATGGCCATCACCGAAATACTATCCTGCTTGCCAAATGCTGGAAGTTCTTGTGCGGTTTTGCGATCTACGTCATAAATAGGATCTTGTATCGTGGTTGTCCGATGGGTAGTTGGAATCGATCCATTCAGATCGCAGGTGATGTCAGCAATAACTGAAATGGAGAAATTAGAGGATTTTACTGCTTCCAACTCAAATAATCGAGGTGCTTTTGGGTCCCAATAGGCGGCTGCTATCAAGAGTTCCCCAACCCCAGCGAAAGGCAAGAAATGGCTTTCATAGTCCTCAGGATGTGCGTAAAAATGGGTTTGATCAAAGCCCCCATCTGATTTTCTTTTGAGATAATCCGAGGAAGAGACGACTACAAATACAGGTTCCTCAAACTGCTGAAGGAGAAATTCTTGGGGGTTTATTTCCTTAATTTTCAAGATTTCTAGAATTTCTACTACTCCTTTTCCGACCCTTCCCCTGCCGGTAACGATGATTTTTATGGGGGGGAGTACCACCTTCTTTAATTCTCCTTTTAATCCTTCCAAATCTTTTAAAGCCATGGCACGACGAATGTCAAATAATCCAGTCTTCTTGCCATACGTCCAAAAAGCCGTGTAGGCTCCTACTATGCCGGCCCATCGTCCAAATGCAACGACACGTTCCCCAGCTGGGTTTTTTAACAATTCGTAATCAATTAGGCGTATGGATTTTGCCAAAATAGCTTGGAGTAAGCCTTTATTTTTAGCTTGCTTTTTTATGGTATGAGAAAAGAAAAAATAGGTTTTATTTGGAATCAGCTGCTCAATAGGAACCTCCTTTACTCCAAACAAAACATCAACATCAGACAAGTCCACAACGATTTCCACCCCTTTGTTAAGGTATTCCTGATCGGAAAATGCCCTTAGATTGGATTGCTCTACACAACATTCAAGTTGGTCAGCAAAGGAATCCGCTACTGATTTCAGAATCTCCGGAGTAAATGGAGTTCGTGGATCAGCTGGGATTTTTCCTTCGCGGATAATTCCAATTTTCATAAAAGTTAGTCATTTGGGTTTTACATTAGGATACTCCACAATCCTACTTGTCGTTTGAGCTTGGTTGAATCAATGCAGATAATCAAATTATACATGCTTCGTATTCCTCAATTGCGAAAATAAACAGCAGGAAAAGTAAGATTCCTACTACAATTTAAAACTTTTTAATTCACCACTTACCTGCCCAACTTGAGAATTTCTGGGGAATAGAAGCCAATAGTAAACAGTCTTTTTTCGCCTTGACAAACTATTGTAGTCAAAAAAAGAGGGGCTAAAAGCCCCTTCATTAATCTATTCCTAAGAAATCTACTTCAAAAATTAAAATAGAGTTTTCGGGGATTTTGTCGTTGTTATTTTGACTGCTATACCCATAAGGTGATGGTATTACAATCAGCGCCTTGGAGGTAGGTCGAAGTCGTTTGAAAGCCACGTCCCAACCGGTGATCACAGTTGATCCCCCTATGACAAAACTTAAAGGGGCATACACTCTTCCTTCTACAAAAATATTATTGAGTTGAGCTACTGATTCGTAGGACGTATCAAAAACACTCCCCGTTTCCATTAAACTCCCAATGTAATCCGTGTAGACAACAGTGTTGTTGGTAGGTCTAGAGCCAGTTCCTTCCTGCTGTACAATGACCACCACTCCGCTTGGATCGTGAATCCGGTAGAGACTATCAATTTGGGCGGTGTCTAAATAGGCGTCAATTTTCTTTCGATCTATAGCTAGATTTCCCTCAAAATCATAAGCAGGGCCTTGATCAAACGGGCTTGTCGTTTCACAAGCACTAAAGCCAACTAAAAGGAATAAAAGAAGAAGAAGGTAGGTTCGCATCATGGATTTAAATTCGGGCCCTTGGTGATCTGTGCTAGTTCGAGTTCAAAAATCAACGGAGAATTAGCTGGGATTTCACCGCTACTTTGTGTTCCATAGCCTAGTCTGGATGGAAAAATAACGGTAGCTTTTTCACCAGGATGCATCATTGAAATAGCAAACTCGAATCCAGTAATGGTAAATCCATATCCTATGGCATAGCGCAAGGGCTCGTACCGCCTACTAGAGCTGTAGATGCCATTGTCCTTGGCTACTTGTTCGATCGAGGTATCAAAAATCTTATTGCTGAGTGTCTTGCCAACGTAATTTACAGAAACAGTATCACCCCTTGGAATACTATTTCTTTCGTCCTTCACAGATACTTGCCAAAACATATAAAACCCTTCAAAAGGCTCACTATACTCTTTTACACCCGTGATTGGATTTTCTTGTATGTATTTTTCAATCGCCTCCTTGTCTCGCTCCAAGATAGCCTCTTGGGTCTGATCAGCATCTACACAAGAAAACAAGGATAGTGAGCCTAATAGTAGCGTAATAGAAGAAAGGAATCTAAATTTCATTAGTTAGTTTTTGGGGTCTGTAATGGATGAAGTACACCGTTACTTTTGAACGTCTGTTACTTCTACGTCAAACACAAGGATAGAGTTGGCTGGAATCAAGGCTCCTGCACCCGCTTCACCATATCCCAAAGGCGAAGGGATAATTAACTTGGCTTTAGAACCTTTCTTCAAAAGCATTAATCCTTCATCCCATCCAGGGATGACTTGTCCCATTCCTACATTCACAGGAAGTGGCTCGTAAGGTCGACCTTCATTAAAAATATTATTTGCCTTTGCAACCTCTGGAATAGAGGAATCGAATAGCGTTCCATCCAACAAATATCCAGCGTAATTCACATAAAGCGTGGTACCAGGCGTAGTGGCTTCCCCTGTTCCCTCTTTTTCAATCACGTAATACAGACCGTTTTCTGTCTTCTGTGCTTGTAAATTATTTTTGGTCAAATAGGATTCGATGGTCTTTGATTCCTCAACCAAGAGCTCCTTTGCGCGCTCTGCTGACTTCTCTTGTTCCTTCTGCATCGCCTCTTCGTAAAACGCCTGCATTTCGGCTTCCGTTTTTGATTCATACGCACCAAGTCTTACCTTAATCAAATCATCTTCTTGGATCGGCGCAGGCTGGTTCCCACTAAAAATAATTTTTGCAGCAGCTTCAAAGGTTATTGAATCACCTACTTTCAACCCCAAAAAAATCTCATCCATTCCATTCTGCGGCTTTAAAGTATCGTTTGCCATCAGGTAACCTGGAAATGGCTGCGTCAAGGTACTATAAATTACAGAGTCAGACTCAGTCATTATTTCTAAGTTGTACAACAAGAAATCTCCATTTGCAGGCTTTTCTTTTCCTTCTTTGATGTAGGTAAATTCGATAGCATCCTGTTCGGTAAGTTGAGTTTTTTGACAAGATGAAAGGGTAGTCACTCCTGTAATCAAGGTAAACAGAAGAACCAGGGATTTGTAATTTTTCATAAAGTAAGAAGTGTGAGTCAAAATTAATTCGTTAAAGGTAAGTGTCAATACAGCTTAGGAGGAGAATAATTCTATTTGTTGCTCTTGAACTAAAGCCTCAAAACGCGCTAGCGTTTTTTTAAGACTTAATCCAGATTTTCCTCCCGCAGCATTTTTGTGTCCTCCACCACCAAAATGGGCAGCAGCAAATTTATTTACAGCAACATCTACGCTGGATCGGAAAGAAATTTTAATTCCATCTTCTCGTTCAGAAAATAATGCTGCCATTTTTACGCCCTCCAAAGATAAAGCATAATTCACCAATCCTTCGGTGTCCCCAGTCTGGCTTTGATATTTTTTAAGATCTTTTTTAGTTATGGCAAAATACGCCAAATGCAAGTCCTCCCGAACTACTAGCCGTCGCGTAAGCGCAAATCCAATAAATTTGAGTCGATTTAAGGAATTGGAATCGTAAATGAGATTTGCTATTTCTGTTGCATTTGCGCCAGCTTCCAACAATTCCGCTACGACCAAATGCACATTTTTAGTGGTGTTGGGATGTCTAAATCCTCCCGTATCGGTCAAAATCCCCGCATAAAGGCAGGAAGCAATGGACTTATCGATCAATTCCTTGTCGCCAAGAGTCACAATCAATTCGTACACCAACTCACAAGTAGCTGCTGCTGCCGTACTCCACAGTCTAAACTGTGCAAAGTCCTCCGGGTCTTGATGATGGTCTATATTGACAATGTAGGCCTTTGACTGTCGAATCAATTCCCCCAATTCATTCACTCGATTCAACACAGAAAAATCTAAACAAAAAATTACCTCAGCCTCTTCTAATTTTCTTAAGGCCTGCTTTTTATGTGCCTCCTTGGAAAAATCTAAGACCTTTTCATTGCCTTTCATCCAAGTTAAAAAATTAGGGTAATCCGATGGAGAAATTACCGTAACCTCATGCCCTTTCTTGATCAGGTAATTGGAAAGCCCCAAAGAAGAGCCCAATGCATCCGCATCCGGCTTTACGTGGGTGGTAATGATAATTTTCCTTGGTAAGGAAAGTTTCTGGATAAACGTACCTAAAGCTTCCATTAATTTGATTCAGCAGCACATTTGGCTTTGGAGGCAGCAAATGTCAGCAAATTTTAGACAAATCCCAAAGTATCAAATTTACTGATCCTGAAGCACCTAGGAGAGATTTCTTTTCCCGTTTCAAATTATGAATCAAAAAGCGCTAATTTTGCAACCGAAATAAACCAATGAAACTCCAAATCCCATGGCAGGAAACAGAACATTCACCATGATTAAGCCAGATGCATTCGAAGCAGGCAACGCAGGTGCAATTTTAAAAATGATTGAAGAAGCAGGATTTAAAATTGTTGCTCTAAAAGCAACACGTTTAACGGCGGCTTTAGCAGGAAAATTTTATGAAGTACATCAAGAAAGACCTTTCTACAAGGACCTATGTACTTACATGTCCTCAGGATCAATTATCGCCGCCATCCTTGAAAAGGAAAATGCTGTGGAAGACTTTCGTACACTAATCGGAGCTACCAACCCTGCCAATGCAGCAGAAGGAACTATCCGAAAAATATTTGCTAAATCCATAGAAGCAAATGCGGTACATGGATCTGACTCTGACGAGAACGCAGCCATCGAAGGCAGCTTCTTCTTCAACCAATACGAGCGAGTACTTTAATCCCCATTTACAATAGTATAAGAGCAACCTCGTTGGTTGCTCTTTTTTTTGAAATCAACTACTTTTTTAATTCTGGTATTTCTTCCGACATAATCTTGGCAGAAAGTAAAGCCAAAGGAATGCCACCCCCTGGATGAACCGAACCCCCACAGAAATAAAGATTTTTGAGTTGTGAGGAAACATTGGGATGTCTCAAAAATGCAGCAAACCGCGTATTGGAGCTATTGCCATACAATGCTCCTTGGGCAGAAGAGGTTTTAAATTCAATACTTCTTGGATCTAAAACCTCTTCAAATTCAATCAGTTTTTCAATATCAGCATGCAACAACCGGCTCAATTTGGAGAGAATATCTTTTCTTGCTTGGGCTATTAGCTGGTCCCAATCTTGACCTTGGTTATTGGGAACATTGATCATGGTAAACCAATTCATGCACCCCGAGGGCGCATCGTCTGGCTTGCTTACAGCAGTGCAATTGATGTAGACTGTGGGGTCCTTGTAAATAGTCCCTTTCTTGAAGATGCATTCAAATTCTTTCTTGTAGTCTTCTGAAAAAAAGATATTGTGCATGTCTATTTCCTCAAATACTTGAGTAATGCCCCAGTAAAAAATCAGCGCAGAGCTAGACTTGGGCTGCTCCAATAATTTTTTCGGTTGTACCTGCTTTTTGAGGATAGTTTTATACGCATTGACCATATCCATGTTGTTGACTACAAGATCTGCAGACACATTTTCTCCCTTCACCCGCAAGCCACAAGCACGGCCCTTTTCTACCAAAACTTCTTCTACGGGAGCATTGAAATGGTAACGGACGCCCAAAGACAAAGCCAACCGATACAAACTCATGCTTATGTCATGCATACCCCGCTTGGGGAAATAAGCTCCCATATTAAACTCGAGGTGGGGAATAATGGTCAGCGTAGCTGGAGTCTGGTAGGGATCAGAGCCATTGTAGGTCGCATATCGATTAAATAGCTGTACCAACTTAGGATCTTTCAATAACTTGGTATTGGAAGCGTGCATGGTGGAAAAAAGCCCCAATCTCCCCAAATTCAAATAGGCCTTTAGCGCTTGTGAACTTAGCCAGGTTCCAACTTTACGAAGGGAACGGTGCATAAATAAGGGTGCAAGGTGCTCATAAATAAATGCTGAGCGCTGCAACACCTCCCTAATTCCTTGATCCGAAAGCCCTAGCTGAGTGGCAACTTCTGTAGCAAAACGTTCCGGGTCTGCCCATGCTTTCACCCGCTTGCCGTCTTCCCAAAAATAGTGACAGACCACCTCCAAACGGGAATACTCAAAGTGTTCCTTTGGGTCTTTTCCTGCCAAAAGAAACAATTCTTCCACTTGTTCGGGTAGCGTAAACAAGGAGGGGCCTGCATCAAAGCGATATCCCTTCCCCTCAATCGCCGTAAGCTTTCCACCAGGGTAGGCGTTGGCTTCAAAAACCTCCACCTCATACCCTTTGACCGCCAAGCGGATGGAGGCCGCTATGCCTGCAATACCTGAACCGACGACAAGCGCTTTTTTCATGAAACAAAAGAGATAGAAATAAATCTGTTTTTCAAGGCAAATTGTTTAGATAGCCATGAAAATTAAGGTTACAAGGAAGTTATTCATGGGCTGTTGGCGATGGAAGTTCTGAACTAAGACCAAAAACTAAAGGAGCTATCACCTTCCATCGGCCCTCCACTTTTTTCAATAAATAGGCTTGAGTGACCAAAAACTCCGCTGTAAACTCATTTTTTCGCGCATATGCAAGTGTCTCCTCAAAATTGCTAGGCTTCAAATCCTTGTAAGCCAAGGTCATGTGGGCTTGAAAGTTCCGATCACTGAGTTCCTCCACCAAGTGCAACGATCTTTTACAAAAGGTACGTAAACTCGTTTGAAGGGATAGTAAGGGTTCAGAAGGCGCAACTTTTTGGTGGATATTTCTATTCCCAAAATGCCCAATACCCGTAAGTTGGAGTTGAAATGGTCCCTGTTTCTCCAATAAAGTCCTGAGCCGAATTCCTAGCTCTCTTTCTTTCGCTTCCTTGTACCGAAAAGGCATCTTGAGGGTAAGGTGGGCAGGAGCTTGAAGCGCATATTTTACCTGAAACTGGGTTGCAATACCCTGTTTAAGCGTATTAAATTGAGACTCGACCGCAGGAGGAGGAAGCAACCCTACAAAATACTTGCCCATTCCTTTCATGCTTGCTTCTCCACAAGCTTAGCAGGCTTGACGCAAAAGAAGCAAGCTTGATCTCCTTTGCCCTGTCGGTTGTATTCTAAGGCTTGTTGCTCCCAGGTTTTCATTTGCTCCTGAGAAAAATAGGCATGGATCCTAGTTCGATCTAGCATTTCTCCGTTTTCATACAATCCGGTTCCCCAAAACTGAAAAGATGTGGAATCAAAAAGAATTTCATTTACCTCAAATCCAATTCGTTGAGCTAACTCCACAAAGCCATTTGTACTGGGTATGGATAGGTGCCTAGGTGCATCGAGTTGTACCCAGAGGGATTCTTTCTCTTGCCAAACGGCTGCATCTGCCACTGGACAACGAATCAAAAGCCTCCCGCCGGGTGTTAACCGGTCAAAGCAAGCAGTAAGGATGGATTTAGGATCTGCTACGTGCTCAAAAGAATGATGCAACATAATCACATCAAAATGAAGATCCGTCTGATCAAACTCCATTTTCCAGAGTTGAAGCCCAGCAGGCAGCGAGGGAGAATTTTCCAAATACGGGTCAAAACCATGCAAATCCTGAAATCCTGAAACACTCAATTCGTACAACAATTGGCCTGTACCACAGCCTACATCAGCAATTCGATCTGTTCGCTTTAGTTTTAACTTTTGAAGCCAGTCTGTACCAAAAGGTGGACAAAAAAATGAACTCCCAGTAGTCAAATAGACCTGCATGCGGAGGTATTTAACCAGCCTTCTTAAATAACCAGAAAATTGAAGGCGTTGAAAAGAATAATATGCGCTAGGATAATAGACGCTTAAGTCTTTAGGGATTTCTAAAATTTGAAGGGAACCACAACTGCTACAGCATGTGTAAGGAAACTCGCCCCCCAGTCCGAGCATTCGCTCTGTCGCAAAAAAAATTGTTCCTCGTGTTGAATGGCAGTAATGACAGGAATACTCCAAATCAATAGGCGTTTTCGCGATTAAATAATAGCTCGTACACGGTTTTGATCATAATCTCCATATCCAAAATAAATGACCAATTGTTGATGTAAAAATAGTCTAGACGAACTCTTGATCGAATTTGATGGGTATTTTCAATTTCTCCCCGGTATCCTCTTACCTGTGCAAGTCCGGTTATCCCCGGCTTTATTTTATGTCGTGAATTGTAACGTTCGATTTGAGGACGGAACGCATCATTCATTGGTAAAGTATGTGGCCTAGGACCCACAATGGACATGCTACCCATAAGTACATTCAAAAATTGTGGCATTTCATCCAGGGAAGAATTCCGTAAAAACGAGCCAATTCGGGTTACCCTAGGATCATTTTTAGTGGCTTGATGGGAATCGGCATAATCGTTCGGTGTCATAGACCGAAACTTGAGACAATTGAACACTTTATTGTTTAGGCCATTCCTCTTTTGAATAAAAAATACAGGTCCTCTGGACTCCAGTTTAATCAAAATTCCTACCAATGGAATTAACCAGGTAAGGATAAAAACCGTTACAAAACTTGCAAAAACTAAGTCAAAAATTCGTTTTGCAAAACTATTCAACGGGTGATCTAAAGGAATTTCATTGACATTAATGACAAAGAAATCTCCATATCGGGAAAAGGAAAGACTTTTTTCCAACTGCAAACTTTTGCCTGGGATCATCTTCACCTTGATGTAATGCTCATCTGCAAAGTCAATGACACGTTTGACAAGACTAGACTCCAACTTTTCATTGATATAAATCAGGTCCAAGTTCATCTTTGGTGCTTTTTCAAAAAGATCTGCAATTCCTCCTTGCGTTTGATCGCAATTGGACAAATCGTCAAAGTACCCTAAAAAATTAATCCCAAAATCTTTTCTTATTCGAAATACATCGACTAATCGAGGGCTAGTAGATCCTTTACCAACGATAATTGCATTTTGATAATTTTTTCCAGAAGCTCTGTATTTTCTGAGGAGGAGTTGAACAGAAACTCTAAACATTCCCATTAGGAATCCCATCGTGATCCCTAATGCCAAAATTTGGATCCACCGGTAATTCCCCGCTTGCAATGGGGTCCAAAGGATAGCCGTTACTCCTAAAAACCACAATAAGGTAACCGAAAAGCTACTCAAGGTTTGGTCGTACTCATCAGTGCGACTGATTCTATAATCTTTACGAAGTATTGATATCAATATCCATACTAGCCCAAGTGGAAGGAAGGCGGAAAATTCGGTTGCCCCTAAAACATGGAAACGCTGTAAAAAGTAGTTTGCTACCGCCAAGGAAAGCAAAGAGGCAAAAAAGTCGCTGATTGTAAACAACCAGGGAAAATACGTATCAAATCTTCTCTTCATAAAAATAATAAAAATGCTAACCTTTCCCCTGTCAGCATTTTTCGACAAAAGATAAGATTAAGGAAGGAAATCCTGTAAAATTAAGAAAGAAATTCTCAAGGCTTATTAATTTTGAATAAATTTCTCGTCTTTTAAGAAACAAAAAGTAAATGTCCACACTTTTTAATTTTTTTGCATCTTCCGATAATCCCCAATCACTAGGCTTTAAGTTTCGTAAAAAACGACTCCAAGAGTTTGAAAAATTATTTTTTAGTCATTTTAAAGACTTAACATCCCTAGAAATTTTGGATGTGGGGGGAACTGCGAGTTTCTGGCAACATAGCACACTACTTACCCATCCTGGCATTCGAATCACCTTGCTTAACTTACATTTGGAAGCGACAAATCATCCTTCCATCCAAGCAGTGCAAGGGGACGCCACAGACCTAAAGGAATTTAGCGCACAAAATTTTGACCTTGTTTTTTCAAATTCAGTCATTGAGCACGTTTACAGCTTTGAGAATCAACAAAAGATGGCTTTGGAAATCCGACGTGTAGGCAAAAATTACTTTGTTCAGACTCCGAATAAATATTTTCCAATCGAAGTGCATTATGCCTTGCCTTTTGCCCAATTTTATCCGAAAGGGATCTTGAGATTTATTTTAATAAGGACAAAATTGAGCCGGCTGAAAAATTGGAATGAACAAGAAGCCAACCAATACTTGGAAGAAATTCGCCTTCTACATGAAAAAGAAATGATTGGATTATTTCCAGGGGCAACAATGCTAAAAGAAACTGTGTTGGGAATCACTAAATCACTCACATCCCATACCCTTTTTTAATCCGCAAATTGAAGACGAACAAGGTTGGCATACACACCTGCAGCATCTTGAACTAATTCTTGATGGGTACCTTGTTCCGCAATCTTCCCTTCCGTCAATACATATATTCGATCCACCTTGCGGATGGTCGCCAAGCGATGGGCAATTATAAGGGTTGTCCTTCCCTTCATCAATTCATTTAACGCTTCTTGAACTAGGGCCTCTGATTCCGCATCCAAAGAGGAAGTAGCTTCATCCAGTACTAAAATTGCAGGATCCTTCAAAATTGCCCTAGCAATGGCCACTCGCTGTCGCTGCCCTCCAGAAAGTTTAATTCCTCGCTCCCCCACCAACGTATCCAACCCCTCTGGAAACTGAGCGATAAACTGCCAAGCATTTGCTTTTTTAGCAGCGCCAATAATCTCTTCCTCAGTAGCACCTGGCTTTGCATAGCCGATGTTGTCCCGGATACTACCCCCAAACAACAAAACTTCTTGAGGCACAATGCCAATTCTACTTCGCAAACTAGCCAAAGACCAATGGCTTATTGGCTTGCCATCAATTTGAATTTGGCCTGTAGTAACTTCATAAAAGCGAAGAAGTAATTGAATTAGGGTAGATTTTCCAGCCCCAGATGGGCCGACAAGAGCTATTTTTTCCCCAGGTTGAATTTGAAAAGATACCCCCTGCAATACTTCCGCCTCAGGTCGTGTCGGGTAATTAAATGTTACTCCCTTGAAATCAATAGATCCCTTACAATCGTGCAAGACTATTCCTTGCTCCACTTCTTCTTCTTCTTTTAATAATTCCACCACTCGCTCTGAGCTTCCAATTGCCTTTTGTAGCTGGCTATAAATATCCCCCAATCCAGCAATGGAACCCCCAATAAAGGTGGTATACAAAACAAAGGAGACCAATTCCCCAATACTCATTTCCCCGGAAGCAACCAAATTTGCTCCATACCACATCACCCCGACAATCCCTCCAAACAGCGCAAAAATAATGAAGGAAATAAATGCCCCTCGGTATTTGGCTGCGGACAAGGCTACCCGAACTACCTTATCTAAACCCTTGCTATACCGATTCACTTCATATCCTTCTCCAACAAAAGATTTGACGGTAGTAATCGACTGCAAGGTTTCCTCTACAATCACATTAGCAGCTGCAAGCTCGTCTTGTGTTTTTTTAGAGAGTTTTCGAATAAATTTTCCAAAAACCAATGCAAATAGCACCAGCACAGGAAAGGTGGCAAGCATAAATACGGTAAGCTTTGGCGTATTTATTAATAAAAAAGCAACCCCAGCAACCAGCGTCACTACTTGCCGAAAAAGCTCAGCTAGTGTGGTGGAAAAAGTATCTTGAAGTAACCCGACATCTGAAGTGATTCGACTTAATAGCTCTCCTGTGCGGCGCTGGTCGAAAAAAGGAATCGGAAGCCGCACCAATCTGCCATAAACGGCTATACGAATATCTCGCATGGCCTTTTCTGAAACTAAAGCAAATAACCAAACCCTGAAAAAAGAAAAAACACTTTGCAAGGCTAAGATTCCTAAAAGTAGTAGGGCAATGTGATGAAGATCTGAAAAAATCCATACCTCACCCTGAGCAGTATCTATTAGTTTACCTGCTACAAAAGGAAAACTCAGCAGGGTAAGTGAAGAAAATAATAAAAAAACTAAACCTGAAGTAAAAGCCCCTTTGTAAGGAATCAGAAACTGGAAAATTTGGTTCAACTTACTTAGATTCTGCTTATTGAGCTTCCTTTTTTCTTCGGGCTCCAATGCAGTCCCTCGTTGCTTTGCCATAATCTATTTAGCTATTCAAAGGACAAAAGTACAGTTTTCAAGGCGTAATTGATCAGAAAAATTGAAAGGAATCTGAGGAATAGCTCTTCAGTATCCCAATCTTTTTACAATCTCTTCGCCTAAGGCTGCAGAATGTTTAAATCCATGGCCTGAACAAGCAGAAATCCATAAGAAATTAGGATTCCCTTCCATTGGTTCAATTAAAAAACGAGCATCATCGGTGACTGTATAAAAGCATACCGCGCTTTTAACTACTTCCTTCTTCAAGCCATTGATCTTGCCCATAACTTTTTCCCTCCAAAAAATTTCTTTTTCCTCTTCAGAAACTATCCGATTAAGTTGGTCAGGATGCGTCACTTCCAAAAAAGATTCAGAAGCCATTTTTACGGTTTTCCCATCCAAAGAAGGAAACCCATAAATAAAATCTTCTGGATTTGGACCAAAACCCCACATCCATACCGGATAGCGTTCCCAGCCATCAAACCCCTCCTCTATGGCCAGCCAATACAACACCTGGCGACAAATCTTCAATTTGGGTTGCATCCCTTTGGGTAAAAAATCCTTTACCCATCCACCAGCACTGAGTACGACTTGCCTGGCATGAACTACTTTCCCATCCAATTCAAGTTGAAAATAAGACTCTTTTTGGAGAATGGACTGTACCTTAGAAGAGGTCCACACAGATGCTCCATTTTTCTTTGCCAGGTGCAACTGTGCTTGTAGGGCTAGTTCGGGAAAAAGATACCCCGCTTCCTGTTCCCAGTAAATCTTTCCGGTGGACGGGAGAATAAAGGCTGGGTAAGATTGTTGAAGCTCTTCTGGCCCAAAAATCCGATAGGCTACATGTTGGTTTTTAGCAAAACGGAGGGTCCTCTCCCAAAAACCCTCTACTCCATGCTTGGACCAAGGATTACGTCCAGAATCTAAAAGAATCCCACCCGTCTTTGTCCGAATTTTTTCCCCATACGCTGCCTCTATTTCCTCCCATATTTCATGGGAACGTTTGGCTAACTTCACGTAATCTTCTCCTTCACCTACAGCCAATCGAGTAATACGGGTTTCTCCATGACTAGACCCCAATTGATGAGGAGGTTCATATTGGTCGATACCAAGAATTTCCAATCCTTTTTTCTTACTAAGTTGGTACAGCACTGCACTTCCAACAGCCCCAAGACCAACGACAACGGTATCAAAAAAAGGTGCTTTCATCAATAAATCGTACTGTAAGTTGAAGAGAACTCAGTTGCAAAAACCGTGCATACATACTTGGTTGGGTACTTACAATTCTTGTGCGGCATTGACCTGTGATGCAATCCAGGCTGGACGCCAAGAAGCAACCAATGTAATCGCCACCACGGCCAAACTTATCCACACTAAATCAGGCCAATGAACTCGTACTGGATACGCGTCGACTACACCTGAAATAATTCCTAAGGAAACCAATCCAAATTTATCCTGTGCACCTACTAATAACAGGCCCAAAATCAAACCTAATACCGCACCAGAAAATGCTATCAATGCTCCTTGCTTCAAAAATATACCTTGAATCAATCTGTTTTTTGCCCCCATAGCCTTGAGAACTGCAAGGTCTTTTTTCTTTTCAATTGCCAGCATGCTTAAGGAAAAGAAAATATTGAAAGAAGCTAGCCCAAGAATAAAGGTGAGTGTCAAAAACACAAAAAGCTTTTCAAGTTTAACCGTCCGGATTAATGTAGCATGCTGCTCATCCGCATTTTTAACATTAAATCTTACTCCCAAATGCTCCTGAACGGCCTTTTTAACAGACTCTACAGAATATCCTGGACTTACTTTGAGTTCAAGTGCTGTTCGTTTTTGGCCATATTCCAACAGTTCTTTAAAAAAATTCAATGGGACTAGCACGTAGGAGTTGTCCACCCCCTGTTCCACGCTGAAAAATCCTCTCGGTTCAACTTGCCCAGAAGCATACAATTGGTTTGGATCCAAGGAAGCAGCGGATTTTGGGGCTTTTGGATAGTAAATTTTGAGTGAGGAATTGATGTCTTCCAAACGAACCGAAAGAGCAAAGGCCACCCCTCTTCCAAGAATAGCGGCTGGTCTTATCTCCGTACCTAGTGTAGACTCTCCCCAAAAAAAGCCTTTTTTAAATCGCTCGTGTTCAAAATAATTAGGAGATACTCCCTTGACTCGTGCCACTTGCTGATTCCCTCTGTATTCCAATAAGGCATTGTCTTCTATTATTTCTGTAACCAACTCCACCCCTTGTACCTGATTTAGTGCTTCCAACCATTCCTCACTGACCACAAAATTTTTCCCCACAGCTGCTGTCACTTGAAGTTCGGAGTCAAAACTGGTAAATAGTCCGCGAATTAGGTCTTCTAGGCCATTAAATACAGACATAACAGCCACTAAAGCCATGGTGCTGATTGACACGCCTACCATCGAGATAAGAGAAAGGATCGTGATGAAGTTTTGTTTCTTCTTACTACGAAAATACCGACCCGCTATAAAGGAACTTGTATTCACAGAATCACCTCCAATTTAATCTTCCTCTTCCTCCTCCTCTGGAGCAGGGGGAATGTGCAGATCTGAAATTACCTTGTCCATATGCTGGGCATAGGTTGCAGATTCATCTGAGAAAAATGCCAATTCAGGAATCACACGAACTGACTTCCCAATTCGCCTTGCCAAAGCGTGACGAATTTCCTTTTTATGTGCATTAATGCCATCAAAGTGTACCTTTGGTGTAGAAGACAAAAAACTTAGGTAGGCCTTTGCAAGACCCAAATCTGGGCTCATCAAAACTCGGGTAATCGTCACCAAGGTGGGGCCTACTACCTGTTTGGCTTCTTTTTGAAAAATATCACCCAATTCCTTTTGAATTAACTTGGCGTATTTTAATTGTCTTTTGCTTTCCATCTGAAGTATTTATGATGCAAATTTAGCGAAATACTTGGGCATGCTTTAATTTCGAGTCAAAACCAAATTTACCTCCACTCCCTTGCTTAGCTTTTTTAAAGTAAATGACCCTTTTCGCTTAGTTGGAATTGCAATCTACCTGATTGCATTTAGCGTAATTTCTTGGGTATTTTTTTCATTTCCAAATACCACTCCCATGCTAATCTGGATGGTCTTGGGTGAACGACTCAGTGAGGGCTATTTTCTTTATGTAGACGTAATTGACGATACAGGACCCTTATCTGCGGGGGTATTTACTGGTTTGCACTTGTTGTTTGGTCGAAGTGAACTCGCCTACTTTTTTTTAGGTAAGGTACTCACCTTTTTTCAAATCTATTACTGGAATCATACCCTAATAAAATACCGTGTTTTTGATGAGAACTCCTACTTACCCGCCATTGTACTTGCCGCACTTTTTCATTTTTCATTTGACTTGACCTACCTATCTCCAACCTTATTGGGTAGCACCTTTTTATTATTGGCATTTGGGCAACTTTTCTCCCATACCGTACTGCAAAAAGAAAGTAATGAATCCACCCTATTGATTGGTATTTATGGAGGGCTTGCTACCGGCTTCCATTGGAATTTCGTGTTTTTCCTTCCCTTCTTAATCTTCACAGGCCTAGCGATTTCAGGTTTTACCATACGACAGTTATTTCTGTCTATTATGGGCTTTATAATGCCTATCCTGCTCATTTTGGTATTTTATTTTTGGAACGATGGCCTGATGCAGGCACTGCAAGTTTGGCCGATGGTTTTTACCTATCCCAACTATGCTTACCAACCCTATTTGAGCTGGCTTCTACCTGGACTTCTCCCATTATTAATTGCTTTTGCGGGCTTTTTCATCGGTACTTTCTTTAGAGGCGCGACCATCAACCAACAAAAGCAGCGTCAACTAATTGTCATTTGGCTAATGTTTTCAGCAGGTTTATTCTTTCTAATAAAAAATACTGCCACCTACCAGCTCGTTATTTTACTTCCAGGATTAAGCTATTTTATCTGTCATTTTTTTCTTCATTTTAGTTGGAGAATTCTAATTAAACCTGCATTTCTAGGACTGATTTTAATTTTACCGCTTTGGACAATTACCTATTGGACGTCACGTATACCGGTAGATACTACTTATTTTGTGCAATCAAAAGGGGATCAAGCACCGATGCCCCAGGGCAGCGTGTTGGTTTTGGAAGAGGATCCCAGTCCTTACTTGGGTAGGCCTTTAGGCGGGCCATTTTTAAACTTTCACTTATCCAAAAGCTACCTCAATCAAGAAAAATCCTTGTCCCAGAAAACACAAATTTTTGAAATGATTCGAAAACAGCAACCTGAACAAATACTGGATAGGGAGGGACTATTTAGGTCCCTTTTAGAAGAATTACCTGCCCTTTCTGAATTATACTTGGAAACAAAACCGGGGGTATTTGTGAAAAAATAAGGTTATCCACAAACCCCCCAGCAGCATAAAATCTGTTTGAATTACTGTGAATAATCAGCTAAAAAAAAAGGCTCGATCATAAAATCGAGCCTTAATTATGTTTTAGGAACAGGAAATTTTTGACACCCTACCTTGATGTCTCCCTCCCTCAAATGAGGTAGAAATAAAGATCTCCACTAATTTTTGCGCTAGCTCGTAGGTAATAAACCGTGCTGGTATCGCCAATACATTTGCGTCGTTGTGCTGTCTCGCTAAAGCTGCCAATTCTTCATTCCAGCATAAGGCTGCACGGATTCCTTGGTGTTTATTTGCTGTGATTGCAACCCCATTTCCACTCCCACAGATTACAATCCCCAAGTCAAATTCTCCCAACTCGACTGCCTGAGTAAGTGGGTGCACGTAATCGGGATAATCTACCGAATCCGTAGAAGCTGGGCCAAAATCCTCCACAAAGTACCCTAGCTTACTCAAATGCTGAATAAGTTCCTTTTTGTAGGTAAAACCTGCATGGTCTCCTCCCAAAGCGATGCGCTTTATATTTCTCATTCGTCTACGTTTTTAGTCCCCAATTCTGCTTCCTTTAACGCACGCTTTTTTTCCAATCGCTTTGCTATTTCAATCCCCACCTCGTACAAAACGACGATAGGCATTGCAATCAATAATTGACTAATTACATCGGGAGGCGTAATCACTGCTGAGAGTACTAGAATTACCACAATTGAATGTTTACGGTATGCTTTCAACATACGAGAGGTAACCAATCCGGACATCGATAAGAAATACACCACTACAGGCAATTGAAACATGATCGCGGATGCCAATACCAGCATAGAAAGCGTAGAAACATAAGAGGTAATATCAAATTCATTGGTAATACTTGGATCAAGCTGGTAATTAGCCAAGAAATTGATGGAAAGGGGAGATAAAATATAATACCCAAATGAAGCCCCTGAAAGGAACAGAAAGCTTACAAAAAATACTGCACCTCGAGCGGCATTTTTTTCCTTGGAGTACAAACCTGGACTAATAAACCTCCAGACTTCCCAGAATAGATAGGGAAATGCAGCGATTATTCCAACTACAAAACTCGAAGTCATGTGCATTGAAAATTGACCTGTCATCTGCCTACTTTGAATGGTAAATGGTAGGTCATCTATACACAAAGCGGTTACCCCCAAATAATTACCTACTTCACAAAGCAGGCGATACGTCAAAAAATCAACCTTAGATGGACCTAAAATCAATATTCCAAAAACAAAATCCTTGGCAATAAACGCTGCCACTGAAAATACGAGAACCGCTGAAACCGCTCGAAGTATATGCCACCTCAACGCTTCCAAATGGTCTAAGAAGGACATCCCTTCCTCTTCTTCCTGGTATTGATCTAGAGCCACTTTTTCTGACTAATTAGTACAAAGGAAATTTGACCATCCATGCATTGACCTCGGCTTTAATGCTTGCCAAAGCTGCATCATCTTGATGGTGTTGAAGCGCACGATCAATTAGACCTACGATCTTTTTCATGTCCTCCTCTTTCAATCCTCTTGTAGTCACAGCGGCTGTACCTACACGCATTCCCGAAGTAACAAATGGGGATTTGGTGTCAAAGGGCACCATATTTTTATTGATAGTAATATCCACTTTACCAAGTGTCTCTTCGGCAATCTTTCCTGTCAACTCCTTATTCCGGAGGTCAATTAACATCAAGTGATTGTCTGTACCTCCGGAGATCAATTGATATCCTCTTGCCACAAATTCTGCAGCCATCACCGAAGCATTCAATTTTACTTGAACAACATACTCCATGTACTCATCTGAAAGTGCCTCTTCAAAAGCCACTGCCTTAGCCGCAATAATATGTTCCAATGGCCCCCCTTGTGTACCTGGAAATACTCCCATATCCAACAAGGAAGACATTTTTTTGATTTCTCCTTTGGGTGTGGTTAATCCCCAAGGATTATCAAAGTCTTCACGCATAAGAATCAACCCACCCCTAGGACCTCTTAGCGTTTTGTGGGTAGTAGTAGTTACAATATGACAATGTTCCAATGGGTCATTGAGCAAGCCTCGGGCGATTAACCCGGAAGGGTGAGAAATATCAGCAAGAAGCAGTGCATCTACCTCATCGGCGATTTCGCGCAAACGAGCATAATCCCAATCTCTTGAATAGGCCGAAGCTCCGCAAATAATCATTTTTGGACGAACCGCAAGTGCTTTTTCCGCTACTTTATCGTAATCAATTACTCCAGTAGCTTCCTCTACCCCATAAAAATTGGCTTGGTACAATTTCCCAGAAAAATTTACAGGTGATCCATGGGTCAGGTGACCTCCATGTGCTAAATCAAAACCCAAAATTGCATCTCCAGGCTTTAAGCAAGCAAGCATTACTGCTGCATTGGCCTGAGCTCCAGAATGCGGCTGCACATTTGCCCAGGCCGCCCCAAATAGTTTTTTTGCTCGATCTATGGCTAATTGCTCAATCTCATCGACTACCTCACAGCCTCCGTAATACCGCTTGCTAGGAAGACCTTCTGCATATTTATTGGTTAATACGCTTCCAGCTGCCTCCATTACTTGTTTGGAAGTAAAATTCTCGGAAGCTATCAGCTCAATACCACGCTTTTGTCTGTCTTCTTCTTGGGAGATAAGGCCAAAAATTAATAAATCTCTTTTCATAAGTAAGGGGAAATAAACACGAAGAAACTGTAAGAAAACTATGCCACCCTATCTGGCGGATTGGGAATACAAAAATAACCCTAAAGTCCTGATTATCCAATCCAATCTATGCTAGGAAGCCTACTAAAATTGAATTTTATAACTCAACCTTAAAAATCAATCTACAACGCCCAATCTTTCTAGAAAATACAGTACTTTATCCTTTCAAAACGAAAGCGTATGGATTTTCAGTTTAGACCCCCAACCTATTTTTCCGAAGGGATTACCTCCGTTTTGTTGGTGCGGCTACACTATCCAGAGAGCACATGGGGAGAACAAATTAGCATTTACGGCCATGCGATGGACCAAAAAATACACTTCGAAGCAGTAGATTTTTATGGAAACGACTACCTACTTTACCCGAGTACAAGCGAGGAACCACTTAGCCTAGAAGAATTAATTTACCTTATTGAAGGAATGCAACTCAATCAAGATCGACTTGAAGGAAATATGGAATTGGTGTTGGATGGGTTTCCAGAAACTACCAGTGACTGGTATCCCCAACTAAAAAGTTATTTTGAAGAAAAACGAAAACAAGTCGGCCTAAACTAAAAATCAAAAATCGGAGATTTGGTGTAGGTCAACTCTTTCAGGCGTAGCCAGCAAGCATAGGTTTTAAAATCCAAACATTCATTCAAAACTACCCCAGGAAGTTCCACCCTTTTTAACCGGTAGCTAGGCAGCCATTCCTTAAATGATTTTTTCTCCTGTTCAGAAAAATAAGTAAGTGGAATCCACTTTTCTCCTTCGATGTAAATTGGCAAGTGATTGGTCATGATTGTTCCCTTTGGTTTAGCTAAAACTATAGTGACAATCATTTGGTTACAAGTAGATTACATTATCTTTCGGTTACTCAATAGTTACCTTCACTTCATGTACTTGTTATGGGCCTTTGGATCCCTTTTTTAAGCCTAATTTTGGGTTTTTTACTCCAATTGTTTTCTTCTTTTCCAAAGCAAAAAATTGCAGCTATTGGAAAATCTTACCTGATCTACCTAGTACTTCCTGCACTTGCATTACTCCACATTCCCCCTTTAAAACTATCTTGGAATTTGGCTATTGCTCCTTCATCTGCCTGGCTGACATTTTTGATATCCTGGGTAGTATTTGAGTATTTAGGAAGAAAGTACCACTGGGAGAAGAGCCTTACTGGCTGCTTAATTTTGGTTGCTGGACTTGCCAACACCTCATTTCTAGGGTTTCCTGTGGTTGCAGCCGCCTACGGTACGGAAGCATTAGCCACTGCGTTTTTAATTGATCAGGGAGGATCGTTTTTAATTGTAAGTACCCTAGCAGTTGCAATTGGTTCAAAATACGGACAAGGGAACCCTACTCTTCAAACTATTTTGAAAAAAATGTTTCTATTCCCACCCTTTATTTTTATGCTCCTTGGTCTTTTCTTGAGCTTTTCCCAAATCACCCTTCCCAGCTATTGGTTAATCCTACTTGAAGGGATAGGCACTACCATGGCCCCGGTAGCTTTATTTGTGATCGGCACAAGTATTTCTTTGGATCCCAAATGGATTCAATCTCGCTACCTCTGGTATGGCTTAAGTTACCGGCTCCTGCTTGCGCCTGCCCTAGTCTGGGGCATATACCTAAGTTTCTTTCCCACTTCAAGTTTGGACCTGAAAGTGACCGTCTTAGAAAGTGGAATGGCACCGATGATTACCGGTTCATTAATTGCTATGGAATTTAATCTACAGCCCCGACTTGCTGCCTTACTTGCAGGTCTTGGTATTCCTATTTCAGGGATTACTTTGCTAGTATGGTACTATTTGTTAGGCTGATTCATTCCAATTAAATGCCAAAAGGCCTAGTAATTCCTCGTGAATAAACAAATTCGTAGCTACTACCTGACGGCCAAAAATAAAATCATTGCCCCCAGCAAAGTCCGTTACTTTTCCTCCAGCTTCTTGGACCAAAAGGACCCCTGCAGCTACATCGTAGGAATTTAAATTGTATTCGAAATAGCCTTCTGTCCGTCCTGCAGCAACATAACACAGATCTACTGCTGCTGAACCAAGTCTCCTCAATCCATGCGAACGCTGCATGACCAATTTCATTGTAGCTAGGTAACGGTCGATTAAGTCAAATTGATAGTAAGGGAAGCCCGTAGAAATTAGGGAGTCAGCTAGTTTGGGGGCCTTACTTACCTGGAGCCGAGCATCGTTGCAAAATGCCCCTCCTCCCTTGTATGCATGAAAACATTCCTTTCGGTTCACCTCATATACCACACCAAGGACTACCTCACCACGCTCCATCAAGCCAATGCTGACCGCAAAGACAGGTAACCCATGGATAAAGTTGGTGGTGCCATCCAGGGGATCGATCACCCAGTCGTACTCCACCCCTCGAGTGGTGTTGGTACCTTCCTCGGTGATGAATCCTGCCTCTGGAAAAATAGCCTGTAGTTGAGCTACAAGCTGCTTTTCAGCTTCTTTATCCACATAAGAGACCAGGTCGTTAAATCCCTTATGCTCGACTCGATCCATGGAAAAATGAAGTCGTTCTTTTTCAATAAAGGTCCCTACCTCCTCCGCTATTTTGCGAGTTTGTTCCAAGAGTTGGGAGAGTTGGGATGAGGTTAGCATACGTAGTTGTTCATTCTAGTTCCTTACGGGATTTATTTTCTTTTTTCCATTCTGATTGCTTTTTTTCCTGCCTTTCAGTGCGGCTTTCTCGTTGTTCAGTACAGCCGGCCACCACTAGCACAAGCTCACCTTTAAGGGGGTTTACTTGATAGTAGTCCATCAATTCAATCAAGGTACCCCGAACTATCTCTTCGTGCAATTTGGTCAGCTCTCGAGCCACTGCTGCTTGTCTATCTCCACCAAAAGCGGCTGCCAATTGTTCTAATGTTTTGAGCAATCGATGAGGGGATTCGTAGAAAATGAGTGTACGAGGCTCATTCACTACCGCGTCAATCCGTGTTTTTCTGCCTTTTTTATGAGGGAGAAACCCTTCGAAAACAAAACGATCATTGGGTAGTCCACTGGCCACCAAGGCCGGGACAAATGCCGTAGGGCCGGGCAAACACTGGACTTCCAGTCCTGCTGCCAGGACGGCACGCACCAATAAAAATCCTGGGTCTGAAATAGCAGGGGTTCCTGCATCACTAATTAAGGCAAATGTCTCTCCTTTCTTCATTCGTTCTACCAGCTTTTCCACAGCCTTGTGCTCGTTAAAACTATGGTAGCTTTGTAGGTTTTTGGAAATCTGAAGGTGCTTTAATAGAATCCCACTTGTCCGTGTATCTTCCGCAAGAATAACGTCTACAGCTTGCAGTACATCTATAGCCCGAAGGGTAATGTCTCGGAGGTTTCCAATGGGAGTTGGAACCAAGAATAAAGAAATTAGTGACTGCTGACTCATCCAAAAAGCTGATCTATGGCCTTTGCTAGTTTGAAATCCTTATCAGTGACCACATTCCCAGCATCGTGGGTAGTAAGTACAATCTCCACTCGATTGTAGACATTCGACCAATTGGGATGATGCTGCTGAGACTCTGCCAAAAAGGCTACCCGAGTCATAAATGCAAAAGCCTCTGTAAAATCAGAGAAAGTAAAACTCTTTCTCAGTTGATTTGATTCTTCTATCCACATATGATTTTTATTAAAGTGAAATAACTCCCTCAATCAGCGCTGCTTTTTCATAGTAGTCAATGACTTGCTCGGCATTGTCAACCTGCTTGTGAATAGTCGTACTCATGTACTTTCCTCCACTGCTTGGCTTAATCACCACATCGTCTCCCAGAAAAATTGCGGAAATTTCAGACTCCTTCCCAACCGGAACAATAAACTTAAACAAGTAAGCCATTGGAAATGTGCCATAGGATTCTAGCTTTTCTTTGAAAGCAAGTTTATCGAAAGACTGTTTCATACTTAAAATTACTTCTTTATTAGAAGAATATGGCTAAAAAAAACCCATGCTTTTCAACATGGGTTCCCTTTTACTACTTCACTTTTAGAAGTATTTATACCTGTAATCTTTTACTTTAGCTAATTCTTGAAGCGCCATCATGATTTGATAGGTCATTCGCTGGAATGCACCTTGTGTCAGTTGACTTTGATATACCGTATAATCACCGATCTCTGCAGCAGGAGTGAGGGTATTTAACCTACCCACAAGCACTCCAATATCCTCCTGAACCGGCTTAGTGAGTTGACCACTACCTTGTAAACCAAAAATAGTACCGATTGCCTTAGGCGCAAAACCTATACCAGGAAGTACTGCATCACTCAAACGCAAACTTGGAACCTCATTGATAGCAGCATCTGTAAAGACACCCTTCATTTCTTCTAGCGTAGCTTTAGCAGACAGTTTTTCTTGAATCAGAGCTGCTTTCTTTTCATTCAGCACCAATTGTTTCACCTGGTCTTTCACGTCTTCTAATTTTGCCTCTCCTTCTTCTTTCCTACTTACTAAGGAAGCAACAAGGTAGGCATCATTTAATTCAAAGACCGTTGAAACCTCCCCAACAGCTGCCTCACTAAATGCCCAAATTACCACCTGTCTTGCATCCGTGAGGTTGTTCAAATTTCTAGACGTTGGGTCCACATTATTAGCTTGGATAATTCTAAACCCTTTTTCGGTAGCATTTTCTGTAAACTCATTTCGATTCCCACTTTCAGCAACGAATGCATCTGCATTCCTAAATGCTTCGTTTCGAGTAAGGTCAGAAGCAACGAGTTCTAGCTCCAATATCGCTAGTTTGGTGTAGGAAGTAGCTGGGAGCTCAGTCACCTGAATGATGTGGTAGCCATACTCTGTTTCCACAAGATTTGGAAGCAATCCCTTAGATCTAGCAGCGTAGGTGGCATTTGCGAAAGGCTCTACAAAGTCAGCTTTTGCAAACCAGCCTAAGTCTCCTCCATTTTGAGCAGTACCATCTTGACCGTATTGTCTTGCAGCTACCTCAAAATTACCTGAAGCTTTGATTTCTGCTAAAACCGTCTCTGCTTGCGTTTTTACGGCCGCCTTTCCTGAATCATCCATCCCTTCTGTGCCAAACAAAATATGAGAAGCTCTCATTCGTGGAGTTCCCTGATACTGGTCTGTAATTTTGTATGTTACATACGAAGAATTAGCAGTTATAAATGGACCATAAGTTTCTCCTTTTGCAGGAACATCTACATTGGTAGTTAGCGCCACAGGAAGTTGATCTCCAGGGGCAAAAGTCTGGAAAGGCTGCTGCAGTTCTGAGTTTTTACTTACAAAAGCAGAATCATTTTCTGCCGCCTTTAGTTCATCTGTTAGTGCTGTAATTTTAGAAATTACAGCAGCGGAATCTTCTCCACTTGGTAGGATGCTAAAAGACACGTATTCCAAGTTAGCAGCATTCCCTACTTTAAATTTCTCTTTATTTTTTGATAAATAAGCCGATAATTCGCTGTCTTGGATTTGAATATCTCCGTCAGGAATTACGTAATAGGGGACAAATAGAATTGATGCATCCGCAATGGTATTTGCCAATTTATGTTCAAATTTTGCTTCTGCGGTTGTTGCATATTCTGTAGTAGCAATCAGATTGTCGTACTTGACACGGCTTCTTGCTTGAGCGAATAACTTTTCCTGTTGCGCCCAGGCTGCTTGCTGAGCTGGATCTGCAGTCTCAAGCGATTGTAAAAACGTAATTAGCTGCGTTTTGTCAAACTGACCAGTTTGCGGGTTCATCAATTGGGCTCGAAGTTCTGGGACAATATTTTTCCCCTGAACCATATCGATTAGTTCTTGACTTGAAATAGTCAAGCCTAATTTGTCGTATTCTTCTTGAAAAACACGTTCTACAATTAGTGCCTGCCAAGCTTGCTCGCGGACAGAAACTAGTTCAGCTTCAGCAGGAATTCTACCGGTACGCTGTTGAAAGGCCGCTTTATACTCTTCTACTTTTAGCGAAAATTCTTCAAGGGTAATTTCTTCCCCTGCAATTTCTCCAACGATATTCTGATTGGAATTGAGAAGGGTAGAATTTGGGCTCAACAAATCGCCTCCCAAAAGAAATAAAATTAACCCGCCAGCAATTACGCCGATTGCGAGACCTGTTCGTTGTCTAATTTGCTTAATTAACGCCATGGTTGTGACTTCTCTTTTTTAAAGTGTCGCAAAATAAGATGTTTCAGGGCGAAATTCAAAATTTCAGCCCCAACAATGTAACACCTTAGAAATTATCTGAATCGTTGATTTTCAGTCGGACAGTCTCAATTCGATGTGCTTGTTTGGAGACTATTGTAAAGGTAAACCGACCATAAGAGATTGTTTCGCCTATATTGGGTAAATTTTCGGTTTGGGAAAGGATAAAACCAGAGAGTGTTTCAAAGTCTCCATAAGGCAATTCCCAACCATATTTATCGTTAACATAATCTATTTCTAGTCGAGCACTCAACAAAAACTCTTGTTCTCCAATAACTTGCTCGGTCAACGCCTCATTGTCGTACTCATCATCAATCTCCCCAAAAATCTCTTCAATGAGGTCCTCCATGGATACCAGACCACTGGTACCTCCAAACTCATCGACTACTAAGGCGAGGCTTTTCCGCTCTTGGATAAATTGGATTAAAAGTTCGTTGGCCAGCGCAGATTCTGGAGCGATTAAGATTGGTGTGAGGATGTCTTCAATAGATTTTGGCTTTTTAAATAGCTCTAATTGATGGCAATAGCCGATTACCTCGTCAATAGACTCCCGATAGATCACTACTTTGGAATGCCCACTTTCTTCAAAGATTTTTCTTAATTCGTCGATGGAATCTGAAACCTCCACTGCCACGATATCCGTGCGAGGGATCATGCATTCCCGTACCCTGACTGTTTTGAATTCTATGGCATTATCAAAAATCTTTGAATCAACCTCCACATCACCAGGGTTTCGATTTTGGCGCATCTGGTCCTTGATAAAGGAATTCAGATCGGTAATGGTAAAGACTGGCTTTTCCTCGTTGTAATCCAGCCGCAATACCTGAGTAATAAATCCTTTGGATAAACCCACAATCAACCATACAATGGGGTACATGACGCTGTAAATGATTAGGAAGGGCAAGGCAAAAAAGTTTAACATCCGATTTGGATCCAGTAAAAAAATACTTTTGGGTAAAAATTCTCCAGTAATCAAAACCAAAAGCGTAGAAAGAATGGTTTGAGCAAACAAAATCACAGCTTCATTGACTAAAGGCTCAGGCAATAGGCGACGAAGTGGGGCATCCAAAAGAAAGGCCATAAATATGCCATACAGCACCAGCATAATTGTATTTCCAATCAGCGTAGTGCCAATAAATTGCCCCGGTTTATTGATAAACTTACTAACTATTTTTCCAGTCCAAAGTCCTTGCTTTTTCTGCAGTTCTATTTGAAGCTTATTGGCAGAGATGTAAGCAATTTCAATCCCAGAAAAGAAAGCTGAAAAAACCAAGGTAATGCCCACATAAATAAGGTAGCTGCTGTCCATAGAAATTACTTTCGTTTAGGCTTTATGGGTTTTTTGGAGTGGTCCAACCCCTCTTTCGGTTTTGCTTGCCCTTTCGTTTTTCTTAATTGAAACCAAAATAATAGCCCTACGGCAAACATAAAAAAGGAATAGGAAAACCCGATGCCCTGAAGCATGGTTTGATGGACCCCAACTACTATTAGTGCCAGCGCAATAGACAACAAACTAACATCCATTAATTTCATAGTCCTTCGCCAGGTAAGAGTGTTCGACTATCCCGTACTTTTTGAAGCCGATAGGTCGCAAAACTATCGTCTGCCTCCATACCAGTACCATTGAATAGTGTCTGTTTTTCTTGGATAGTGACAAATTTATCCGTGTAAATTTTTCGCTCTGACTGATTCCAAAACAATTCTTCAGTTTGCAATTTTTGATCTTTAGGAAAATTTTTCACTTGTACATTTCCTTCCCCCTTGTACAGATTTTGATCGCGAAGGAAAAACCCCCTATCTGCACGCATGGTTGTTTCTAACTGACCATTTACATCGAAAAACTGAACCGCAATACCTTCAGGGAATTCTAAATTTCCGTTTGCAAATTCCAACTGTTTGGATGCAATAATCTCAGAACGAAGTACCGCTGAATCGCTGTAAAAAATATGAATATCTAGGGCAGAATTTATAGGCCCCTCGTACTTGGGAAGGGTGCTTGGATCCACTCCTTCTCGACACGCAAGTACGCTACTCGCTATAAAAAAAATTAAATAAAAGGAACCCCTTTTGCTCATTACTTGCAAAGATAATAGGAAAGTAATGGGAAAGAAAAAAATAAAGGCAGCTTGAAGGCTGCCTTTATAGAATACTTGAAATCAATTTAATCTCTTGTTGAAAGGGTAACTGTCTCACCTACCCAGCACCCGGTACTTAAGGTTGATCCTACTTGAAAACCTTCGGTGAATAGTTCTTCCTTGGAAGGGAATCTTGAACGAGCACTTCCCATTCCCTTAGAATCCCCCGCTCGCTGGTAAGCATTGTAGGCAGCAATGAATACTGAATAATCTTTTGCACGGCTTTCACCCCCTCTGCAATCGTTGTACGAGGACATATACAAATCTCCAATCAATCCATAGGCAGAAGAAACTAATTCAGAATCTAGTCCAGCAGCCTCTCTTGCGGCAGTTCTAGCGGCGGATTTTTTTCCTCCTCTCGCATAAATTTTGGCCAATTCCATTTGTACCTCTGCCTTTTCTTTGTCAGTAGCAGCAAGTGTCAACGCCTTTTCAAATACAGGCTCTGCCTTCTCAAAATCATTTGCTGACATGTACAGCATTCCTCTTACCTGTGAGGTTTTATAGGTTGGATTCTTGGAATCCTTAAATTCTAAAGCAGCCAAAAATGCTTTGGTAGAAATACACTTGTACTGAAGGGAGTAGGTAAAAATCTGTTCGGCAAGCTCCTCATTTGTGGGATCCGCGGCAAGTTTTGGTCCCATTGTATTTTCAATGAAATCACAATCAATTAACTTCATCTTAACCAAGAGCGTTTCGAGCGTGGCCTTAGATCCACTCACGTCTTTGCCTGTAGCCCCGGCTGCATCCAATAATTTGTTTGACTTATCGTAGATGGTCAATACTTGTTCTGGGGAATAGGCCTTATTCAAGGTGTAATTCTTCTCAACCAGGTCAAAGTAAGCTGGAACAAATTGATAATTAATAGCTCCTTTTAATTCTACTGCTTTCTCAAAATCCGCAATTACACCAGGGATTTTAGCTTTATCGCCTCTGTAGAAAAGGTATCCATAATAGCCTTTTGTCTCTATCCACTTGACAGCGTTGTTATACAATTCTCCTCTCTTGTCGTAAATAGCCATCACACTGTCTTGATAAACTCTTTTTTGAACAGCATCTTCGGTCTTGTCAGCAGCACCCTTGTACACGGTCACTCCTTGAATGTAGATAGACTCATTCAAATCGGGTACGTTTACCAAAAGCCAGTTTAATGGTTTGGTCGCCTCCACAAACTGCTCTGCTTTCATGTAATCAAAATAAGCAGCATTGTATTCGCGCGCTTTTGCTTCTTCTGCAGGATCTGAAGGCCAGTTCCAACCGTCCTGCGCAAAGGTAATCCCAGAAGTGAGCAACGCTACAAGGATTAGAAGGGTTGATTTAATTTTCATAATCTTAAAGGTTTAATCAGTGGTTGACGCTAAAGTAAATCCCCAATCGGGTTAATTGTTTTAATTTTTATTCAAAGACACGCTTGTAAAACCAGCTGTTGTCATTTAAGGAAAGGCCAAAGGTAAAATTCACATACCCCTCACGAATCAATCCATTGTCCAAAGTTCCTCTTCTTCCCACCTTAACTGCAAAATTTACCAAGGACAACTGATTTACAGGAATAGAAGTACCAAAGTTGATGCCAATGTCATTAATTGTAGTCTGATTAATAAAATAAGGCGTTCTCAACCACTCCAGTCCCATTCGGTAGGTAGCTCGATTGAATAGATTGTCAAAATCCATAAAATCTGGTACCACCTGAAATCCAAGCCCTACTTTTTGAGCTGATTGCAAACTCAAGGTCTCTCCAAAGAAGTTTCGATAATCCGCAAAATCTTGGTATTGACCTTCTAGTCCAATGACGAATTTATTAATTTTTTCGTAGCTCATCCCAAACCCCAAACGATCAGGGATGTAAATGGCTCCTCTGTCATTATTAGCAATGAGGTATCCGTCAGTTTTTACACTACTAGCTTGGCCAATTGGTGCCAGTTTTGCAAATGCTGTTCCATTAACATTGCCAAATTTCTGATAAATGGCTCCAAAATGAAGGTTGCTCTTCTCAGAAGCTTTTAAAAAGTAATGTGCCCCAAGCTTTAGAGCCACATCTGAGACCGTCATCCGCTCGTAGTATTCAGAAGGTCGACCTACTTCAACACCATTGGGATCAAAAATTAGTAATTGATTGGAACGAATCGAAGACCCAAAAAGATAGGATCCATGGACCCCAATACTAAGATTTTTGGTTACCAAGTACCCGAAATTAAGATAGGCTTCAGAAATACCTCCGTCTCCCTCAAGATAATTGCTTGCACTCAAATCTGAGTTATTGACTGGGCTATCCACCTTGAGTCGGTAATTAATACTTGAAATCTGACCCAAACCAAGTCCTGTGGTTAATTTGCCTGTTTTGACTGGAAGCGACAAAGCCAAATAAGATAGTCCGCCCCCATCTACTGTTGAATTCTCTGTTTCATTGGAAACAGCTATTCTCTTGTAGTTCAGCGATGCTTGAAAGTTAAAGATGGTATTCCGTGTAGAAAGAGCAGGATTGACCACATTTGCCCCCCAACCTGTACCAAAACTTATTCCTAACCCCCCCATGCCTTGGTTTTGAACCTGACCTCCATAGTTAAATTCTCCAATACCAAGGGCACTGTAGGTGGAAGCACTATTTTGACCGAAGCCTTCTGAAAATACAACAAAGGTGCAAAGGACACCCAACGCTAGTTTACGCAACATCATGGTTTAGAATTCAATTTAGTCCAAAGGGCACTAAATTTAGGACTACAAATATGTGGTCTTTTAGCAATGAATCAAAAGATTTGAATTCCGCACTAGGTAGATATCTAACTATTTCTGAAAATTTAACGCAAAAGGATTCCGTGCATTGTCTACTGCATGCCTTTACTTTTTGTTAAAATTATGCTTCCATCAACGAAATCTAGCCCTCTTTTAGCCAAACTAGATTGACTTAATGCGGTATTTATTAATTTAGGAAGTAAATTTTCATTAGAGAGGTGAAATTGGCCCCAACAAGAAAAACTTTTTTATAGCCTAAATTTTGCTGCTCTTTGTCCCCGTTTACTTAACATTATTTAACCCATGCTTCCAGAAAGATACTCGTTGATTGGTTTGATGTCAGGCACCTCTGGAGACGGACTCGATTTGGCATATTGCCATTTTGAGTTTCTAAACGGAAAATGGACCTACCAACTAGGCCAGACCCTTACCTGTCCATTTCCCCCAACTCTAGGGAAAGCACTGGCAAATAGTCACTTACTCCCCGGGTATGAACTTTCGTTATTGGATGTAGCATTTGGGAAATGGATGGGGGAACAAGTAAACGCATTTTGTTTGGAGCACCAGCTTAACCCCATGGCTGTTGCTTCCCATGGACATACCGTTTTTCACCAACCTGAAAAAGGAATCAGCTTACAGATTGGCAATGGGTGGGCACTTCACCTAGCTTCAGGGAAAAAAATAATAAACGATTTTCGGATGCTTGATGTACAGCTTGGTGGGCAAGGGGCGCCATTAGTGCCTATTGGAGACCGTTTGCTCTTTCCTGAAATAGACTTTTGTATCAACTTGGGAGGAATTTCAAATCTCTCCTTGGAAAAAAATGGGGAACGGCTTGCCTTTGATTGCAGCCCATTTAATCTACTTCTCAATCGTGAAGCCCAAAAACTAGGTAGTCCCTACGATAAAAATGGAGATTGGGCCCGAGAGGGGAGCCTTGATACTCCACTTTTAAACCAATTAAATGCACTTCCTTTTTATTCCCTTGCTGGAGCTAAATCCTTGGGAAGAGAATCGTTGGAACAATTTTTTATCCCCCGATTAGAAAAAGCTAACCTGTCACCTAAAGATTCTTTACATACTTTAGTGGAACATTTTGCAATTCAAATCGCCTCAGTCATTCGAACCTACTCCACACCTCTTCCTCCTCGGATTCTACTCACCGGTGGAGGCGCATATAACTGCTATTTTGTTGAACGATTAGCCCATCATCTGGACCAGCATTGGATCCAAGTGGAAGCAGGTAATGCACTAATTGAATTTAAAGAAGCCCTCGTATTTGCTTTTCTTGGCCTACTAAAACTCCGGGGAGAGGTGAATACCCTCGCATCGGTAACAGGCGCTAGTCAAAACTCTTCTGGGGGTACAGTCTATGGCTAAAAAAAAGGTATGCTAAATTCAATACGCACAAAAATTACCCAAACTCCCTATAAAATAGCTTTAGCACAGCTCATGTAAATTAATAACAGAAAAATAATAGGAGCGAATAGATTCGTCATTTCTACAAATAGAGCGAGATCCTTAATCCCACCTTATGGATAAAATCAAAATTCTTAACTCAAATTCTTCTTCAAGAGTTAGGAATTTAGGGATAAAGAAACTAGAATCGCTAAATAGAACGAATCAAGCCCTAGATTAAACCTAATTTATCAACCAAAAAACCTAAAAAATGGAGTTATTAATCATTATTATCTTTGTGGTCGGCTACTTGGCAATTGCCCTAGAGCACCCCATCAAGATCAACAAAACTGCTTCTGCATTGCTTACTGCAGTAATTTGTTGGACTATTTTCACCGTTTCAGGAGCCCCTGAAACCCTATTAACAAGTGAACGATACCTCCATTTTATCCATGTGTTGGGAGAAAAAGCGGCCAGCCTGTCTGCCGGTGAACTCCATTTAGAATATGTTATCGAACAATTGGGGCACCACCTCAATGAAATATCCCAAATCCTTTTCTTTTTGATGGGCGCCATGACTATCGTGGAATTGGTAGATGCACACCATGGATTTAAATTCATCACCGACCGCATCAAAACCAAAAATCCAATCGTCCTATTGTGGGTCGTTTGTGGTGTGGCCTTTTTCTTGTCTGCCGTGTTGGACAATTTGACCACTACTATTGTCATGGTATCCTTGATACGGAAGATGATTCCTGACAAGCAAATGCGACTCTTCTTTGCAGGTATGATCGTCATTTCTGCGAATGCCGGTGGTGCATGGTCTCCAATTGGTGACGTAACGACTACCATGCTGTGGATTGGTGGTCAAATCTCTGCCGCTTCTATCATGCAAAGTATACTTATCCCAAGTATTGTTTGTGCGGTTGTGCCGTTGATCTACCTTACCTTTACCTTGAAAGGAACTTTGGGAGAATTTAAGGAAAGTAAGAATACTGAAGGATCAAAAGTAACTAGTGGTAACCTCATGCTTGCGATTGGTGTAGGAGCGTTGATTTCTGTTCCAATCTTTAAAACCGTTACCCACCTCCCTCCTTACATGGGCATGCTACTTGGCCTGGGTGTACTTTGGGTGGTATCCGAATTAATTAATCCACATTTGGATGAGGCAGAACGAAAGCATTACACAGCTGGTCATGCATTGACCAAAATCGACATGCCTAGCGTCTTGTTTTTCTTAGGCATTTTGCTTGCTGTAGGATCCTTACAATCCATGGGCACCCTTGCAAACTTTGCCAGCTACCTCAACGATACCATCGGTGATAACCGAATCATTATCACGCTTATTGGAGTGCTTTCCGCTATTGTGGATAATGTGCCTTTAGTAGCTGCCAGTATGGGCATGTACAGTATGGAAGTATATCCTATGGATGACTTTATTTGGACTTATCTCGCTTACTGTGCCGGTACAGGAGGAAGTATCTTGATTATTGGTTCTGCCGCTGGTGTAGCAGCTATGGGTATGGAAAAAATCGAATTTGGCTGGTATTTGAAGCGTGTTTCTTTTCTTGCCGCACTTGGTTATTTTGCTGGAGCAGCAGTCTACCTTCTTATGGCCCAATTGTAAGAATCAAACCTAAATCAACATCAAAAAGGGAGGCTAAGCCTCCCTTTTTTTATGCTTATTGGATTTCTTGCTTCCGAAAACAGGTATCCAAATGGTCGTTTACCAAACCGGTAGCTTGCATATGTGCATAGAGCACTGTGCTGCCTAAAAACTTAAATCCTCTTTTCTTCATGTCCTTTGCTAGCAAATCAGACTCCAGAGAAGTGGCGGGATAAGGTGCTCCAGGAGCGATGGAATTTCGAATGGGTTTTCCTCCAACAAATCCCCAGATGTAATTGGAGAAGGTTCCAAAATCCTTTTGTACTTCCTGAAAACGCTGCGCATTGTTGATGGCAGCACGAATTTTCATACCATTGCGAATGATTCCCTTGTCTTGGAGTAATTCTTGCACATAGGATTCTGGAAATAAAGCCACTTCCTTGTAATCAAAGTTTGCAAAGGCCTTTTTATAACCGGCCCGCTTTTTTAAAACAGTGGCCCAGCTGAGCCCTGCTTGTGCGCTCTCCAATACCAAAAATTCGAAGTGGACTCGATCCTCGTATACTGGTACGCCCCATTCTTCGTCATGGTAGGTAATGTATTCCGAAAACCCTAGGCACCACGGGCAACGTGTTTTTTGAATAGTATCCATAATTTGAGCCTCTCTAGTAGTAATCCACAAACAAGTGCAAAAAAGGATTCGGGAATTATTTTTTTTTAAAACTTAACGAAAAATTCAACAAGTAATTTTGAACCTACATTCTAGGCCTTATTCCAAATTTTCCAAGCGGCCTCTGCTTGCAATTCAAGCATATCTTGCCCATTTTTTACTCTTCCCCCTCGAGATACACATTCCTGCATCAGCCGAGTACGAGCAGGATTGTATACCAAATCATAAACAAGATGCCGGTTATCCATTTGTTCCAAAGGCAACTCTGGCATTCCTTCCACCTGAGGGAAAGTTCCCAAGGGAGTTGCATTAATCAGTAAGGGATAATCTTGCATCCACGTAGTATTCTCCTTTAAATCTTGGTAGGTAAGTTGTTCGCCTTGCTTGCTTCTTGAAACTAGCAAAAATGATACGTTAAGATCCCGCAGTGCTTGCTGCACTGCTTTTGAGGCTCCTCCCGTACCTAATACCAAGGCATTTGGGATAGTATCACCCAGCCAAGTGGTTAAGGATTGTTTAAAGCCTAGGTAATCCGTGTTAAATCCTGTTTTTTTACCTTCGCGGATTCGAATGCAATTGACTGCTCCAATTCGTTCACAAGCAGGATCTAAGGCGTCAAGGTAGGGGATAATTTGCTCTTTGTACGGTATGGTCACGGAAAGACCTTCCAATTCTTTTTCTTGTTCAATTACCGCACGGAAGTTTTCCACATGGGGAAATTCATACAATTCAAATCCGCAGTCGCTACGATTTTCTCGGGCAAATTTTTCTGTAAAATATTTTTTTGAAAAGGAGTGCCCTAAAGGAAAGCCGATCAAGCCAAATTTTCTCATACTTCTTGTAACTTATTTGCTAACCACTCAATAAATAGAACAATCAGGATTCCTAAGAGAAATGCTCCCATTGCCCAGGCAATATGAGGTTGCTGACCAACCTTTTCTAAATACGTCCCAGGCAGGATATTTTCTGTAAGAAATGGGGTTTGATGGCCTTTAGAAGACATTCTCCAAGCGGTCACCAGCTTCCAAGGCCAAAGCTTATTGATCGAACCCAACATAAATCCAGACAATAACCCAATGGTACTGCTATAATACCTCCTCAACAAGAAAGCAACGACACGACTAAATGATACTAGTCCAACCAAGCATCCAGCCGCAAATAATCCAAGAGTAAAAATATCTTTCTGGGAGACCGCCATTAAAATGGTTTCGTATTTGCCCAAGATTAATAGTATAAAACTTCCACTAATCCCAGGTAAAATCATGGCACAGATGGCTATAGCACCAGCAACAAAAGTAAACCAATGTGCATCAGTGGTGGTCATAGGAGGTAGATTGGTCACCAGCCAGGCAAAAACTGTTCCCGAGGCAAGTGCTAAAACTACTCCTCCGGACCAACGCTTGATATTTTTTAAAATTAAAAAAGCACTGACCAAAATCAAGCCACAGAAAAATGACCAGAGCGGTATAGGATACTCATCCATCAGAAAGGTAATCACCCGAGAAAGAGCAAAAATGCTCGTTAAAATCCCTAGCAATAAGCTAAGCAAAAAATTACCATTTACACGGGCATAGAATTCCTTGATTTGGAAAGCTTTCAACAAAAGCAAATTTTCTATGTGGAAGGAATTGATGCTATCGAGTAGCTGCTGATAAATTCCTGCGATAAGGGCAATCGATCCTCCGGAAACGCCAGGAACAATATCTGCTGCGCCCATTGCCATCCCTTTGAGGTAATTTAGTCCGTATTTTTTTAGGGAATTCATTTTCAAAAAGAAAGGCTGATCAAGGGAATGATCAGCCTAAGTTAAAGTGGAATTAAAGTTTGATTTCACCAAGAAAATGGTCAAAAGTATCTCCACGAAGGCCTAGTCGGATGGTTTCCAATGGAATTACTTCAGCAGGACTGATATTTCCAAGATTGACATTGGCTCCAAGTAATTTAATAAACCATACTTGTTGTGATTTTTGAGGAGCTTCCCAAATGATTTTATCTTCAGGCACTTGCGTCAAAATCTCCTCCACCAGCCCTTGCCGTACTTCTCCTGAATCTCTAAATAAACCTACATTCCCTCCTTCACGAGCCTCTCCGATTACCTTCCATGCCCCAGCTCCCAATTCGGTCTGCATCTGTTCAATCCACTTGTAAGGGGGAATGATTTTGGCTGCATCCTTGGATCCAACTTCAGAAAGCACAGTCACCTGCTTGGAAAGCTCATGAATGTAAGTACATTTTTTATCGTGATTGAGAGAGATTGAGCCGTCAGAAACTTCGGCATATTCCAATCCAAAGGTGTCTAAAACTCTTCTATAATCTTCAAATTGACCACGAACAATAAAGGCTTCAAACAAGGTACCCCCAAAATAAACTGGGATGCCTGCAGCTTTATATACTGCGATTTTTTCTTTCAATCGGTTGGTCACATAGGAAGTTGCCCATCCAAACTTTACAATATCCACGTAATCCGCACAACTATCCACAAAGTCTTCCGTTTCGCGTAAGCTAAGTCCTTTGTCCATCGCCATGGTAAATCCCGTGTTACGAGGCTTTGCAGTCCGTACAGGGAGATTCTTCAGCACGTAATTCATTCGCTAAGTATTATGATGTTGAGCGGGGATTTTCATCCCGAAACTGGGCAATGATCTTGTATACGGCCTTTTGCTTTTGCAATTCTGGCATCAATTCATACAGGAGGGCATGCCTATCAAAGTCCAAAGTTAATGCATTTTCCAAATATGTGAAGCCTTCCTTGTATTTACCCATTTTGATCAAGTAGACCACAAGTCGGTAATACAACTCCGCTTCCTCGGGCAATTCTTCGATTCCTTCACGGATGACATCTATGGATTCCTCAAATCTATTCTGCTCAAAATAAATTATAGATAAGTTCACATAAGCCTCCATGATTCCTGGCTCCAAGTTAATGGCTTCTTCGTAGGCATCGGAACTGGACTGCATATTGCCGAGATTAAACTCTGCATCTGCCAAACCTACCCAGTAGGTTGCATTATCTTTGTTGAGATGTATGGCTTTCTTAAAGTAATGAATCGCTTCAAAAAATTTTTCTTTTTTCAGCATACACATCCCCAATCCAAACCAAGCATCGTCGTACTCTTCGTCCAACTTGGCAGACTTTTTAAAATAGGTAAAGGCCTCATCGATTTTTCCCAATTTTTCATAGGCAGCGCCCATGTAGCAGCAGTTTTCTGCATTGGCACCTTCGCAATTAATCGTATTTTGATACGCTTCCAAGGCTCCCTTAAAATCCTGGGTATTCATCAAGGAATTCCCCATGTTGAAGTGGGCCGAAGCAAATGCATCGTCTATAATTAAGGCATATTCATAGGCTTTTATAGCCTCCTCAAATCTCCCGAGACGATTGTAAACCACCCCAAGATTGTACCAAGCCCCAGCAGAATAGGGGTCCTGATCAATAAACTCTTGGTAAAAATCCAAAATCTCATCGAATGACCCTTCTTCTTCAGTGATCATTGCCAACTGAAATAAGGCATCCTCGTGGTTGATCCGGTTTTTTACTGCTTCTTTGAAATAATGACTAGCCTTGGAATTATCTCCTTTGGCACGAAACAAATTCCCCAACGAATAATACACCTCTGCCTTGTCCTCGGCCATGGGAAGGTAATTCTCTAGCAAATCAATGCCTTCTTGAAAATTGCCCGCCAAAATCTGTGCATTGGCTAAAGCCAATACAATATCCTCGTTGTTGGGAGAAAGGTTGTTGAGCTGCTCCAAAATCTCCAATCCCTCATCCAACTCGTCATTGAAAATAAGGCACTGTGCTTTTTGGAGGCGGATTTCCACAGAAAAAGGAAATTTTTCTAGGGCATATTCGGAGGCACGGAGCGCCTTTAAAAATTTTTGCTGATCAAAGTAAAACCGGATAATATCCTCCAATTCTTCTTCTTCGAAATATAGGTCCATGTTGGACTTCAGGGAATTTTCAAAACGCTCAACAAGCTTTTTGTCTTCTTCCCAGTCGTGGTCGTGATCTCCAGTCATTCGGTAGTGATAAGATTGTTTTAAGATACCAAAATTTTGGTTTTTCTAAAATCCAACTATGATTTTTTCCTGAATTTTTCGTACTCCGAAAATTTTATTTTTCTGAGTCTTTTTTTCATTTCCCCTTTCCAACACTAGCAATGGAAAATAAGTTTATCCGGGGGTATTTGCCCAGCTTAAGGTTTCTTGCAAATCCCGGTAGCGAAACTGTAGATATGCTTCTACCTTTTGATTTCGATACCGCGTTTTTTGTTGCGCATTTCGAGCCATTGCAGCAGACAGTGGCAATTTCTTTCCAAAGAGCAGGGAAACCATTTTTAGCAAGGGAAAACCCCAATTAATCCCCCAATTGGGGACTACCCTTGTGGGTGCTATCCCACCAATAACTTGAGTAACTTTCTGAAAAAACGCCTGATAAGGAATGCTTTCCTTGGTCAAAATAAAACGCTCTCCCCAAGCTTGAGCAGACACCAAAGCCTGCGTAATCGCTGCAGCATCACGTACGTCGATGTAATTGAGATTTCCAGCAGGAAAAAATGGAAGGCCTTTACGGATTGCTTGGTAGAGTACTCCAGAGCTTCGCGTGTAGGAAATTTTCCCTAATAGTACTGCTGGATTCACCACCAACACTTGCAAACCCTCTTGTTCGCCTCGCCAAACTTCCAACTCTGCCATGTATTTTGAAATGGCATAGGAAGTTTGATCGGCAGCATCCACCCATGTGGATTTCTCGTCGTAATCTTCCTGGTCTGGAATCTGTCCCAAAGCTGCAACTGAGCTTACGTAAACAAGTTTGGGTACCCCTGTCGCCAATAAGGCATTGACTACATGGGTTGTCCCTTCGTGGTTAACTTTATAAACCTCCTTGTCGTCCTGTGGCAAGAAGGATACTTTTCCGGCAGCATGAATCACTATATCCATTCCAGCTACTGCCTCTAATAGGGAACTAAAATCCAAAATATCCCCTTCATGCCATTGAATAGTCACCCCTGCCAAATCAGGATCCGTGAAGGAAGAATTTGAACGCCTCAGGCCATGAATAGTTCCCAGCGAGGAAAAGGTCTTCGCAAGTTCCCTCCCAAATAATCCAGTTACTCCGGTGATTAAAATATTCATAGTTGATTTCTGTGGGGCCTACTTTCCCCTATCCAATTATAATCCCCCTTGAGTTGCTGCTACAAACTCCGAAAGACTGGGTAAAAGCATGTCTTTTTCGGATACAATCGGTTCGGCTACCCCCCAGTCAATACCTAAAGCTGGATCGGACCAAAGTACTCCTCCCTCGGAAGCCTTGTGGTAATAGTTAGAGCACTTGTAAACAAATACTGCATCTTCCAAGACCGAAAAGCCATGGCCAAAGCCAGCAGGAACGTAAAGGAGGTTGTTTTTCTCCGTATCCAAAATCGTGGTATACACCTGCCCAAAAGTGACAGAGCCCTTTCTCAAATCCACAGCGAAATCGCGTACTTTTCCAGAAATGACCCGGACCAACTTGGCTTGTGCATGTTCTCCTCGCTGAAAATGAATTCCACGAACCGTCCCCTTCTGTGAAAAAGATTGGTTGTCCTGCACCCATGATTCCTGCACGCCAACCTGCTCCAACCAATCACCCCGGAAGGATTCAAAAAAATAACCCCTACTGTCTGGGAAGACGCGGGGAAAAATCTCAAAGACACCCGAGAGGGAAGTTTGCTTAATTTCTGCCATTGGGGCGTTATATTTTGCTTTCGAAAGCAAAATAACCATACCCAAAGAGAGTATCCTAATCTAATCTAAGGAATTATGCTCAAATTTGGGGAAGCAATCACCAAGTCATGGGAAAAGAAGCTCTTCCATAGACATTGCAGACGAGATCAATCTACCCCAGTACATGAGTAAATTTTCAAGAAAACTCCAAAAACTACACGATACCGCCCCTCGACAGGAAACTGCCGTCTTAGTCACCTTGGTGCGCCAATATCAACCGGAACAGGAAGTGGAAGAGCATCTGGATGAATTGGCCTTCCTAACAGAGACACTCGGCGCAAAAACAGTGTACCGTTTTAAACAAAAAATGGAAAAGCCCGACATCCGCACCTTTGTGGGGAAGGGAAAATTGGAGGAGATCCAAACCTATGTGGAACATTTTGCGGTGGACATGGTCATCTTTGACGACGACTTGAGCCCTTCCCAAATGCGAAATTTGGAGAATGAACTCAAAGTTAAAATCTACGATCGCTCCCTACTGATCCTGGATATCTTTTTAAAGCGCGCCCAGTCGGCACAGGCCAAAACCCAGGTAGAGCTGGCACGTTTTCAATACCTATTGCCCAGATTGACCAACATGTGGACCCACTTGGAGCGGCAGCGCGGAGGTACTGGTACTCGAGGGGGATCCGGTGAAAAGGAGATTGAAACTGATAAGCGAGACATTCGTGCAAAAATCTCCTTACTCAAAGAAAAACTTCAAGAAATAGAAAAGCAAGGGATTACCCAACGAAAAGGCAGAAAAGGAATTGTGCGTGTAGCGCTAGTCGGCTACACCAACGTGGGAAAATCCACCCTGATGAACTTGATTACGAAAACAGATATTCTAGCTGAAAACAAACTCTTTGCTACCGTGGATGCTACGGTACGGAAAGTGGTTTTGGAAAATATTCCTTTCTTGCTTTCCGATACGGTGGGTTTTATCCGCAAATTGCCCACTCACCTAATTGAATCCTTCAAGTCCACCCTCGATGAAATTCGAGAAGCAGACCTCTTGGTGCATGTGGTCGACTTATCACACCATGCTTTTGAGGACCATATTGAAGTCGTCACCCAAACACTTCAAGAGATTAAGGCAGGAGACAAGCCCGTCTTACTTGTTTTTAATAAGGTAGATCTAGTGCAGCTAATGCCCACCCAAGAGGAATTGTTGCTCATCTCTGAGCACGAACTACAAGAAACCCGCTACCTCGATTTCAAGGCACTCTCCGAGGCTTTTGAGAAGAAAAACGGCATCAGCCCTGTGTTTATGGCAGCATCCCTAGGTGACAATGTGGAAGGCTTCCGCGAAGCTTTGGTACAAGAGGTGAAAAAACAACACCGCAAACTGTACCCGCACTACCTAGAAGATCAGGTGGTAGACTGGGGAGAAAACTGGGAAGAAGAGCAGTAACCTTCTTCCTAAGAGTCTACAATCAAGCCCCTGGAAGGGAGATTCCCTTTACCCGTCGATACAGATTCAGTGCATACTTGTCGGTCATGCCTGAGATAAAGTCAATCAACGCACGGAGCAGGGGATAGGCATTTGATTCGGTTCCAAAACCTTTGAGTGGAAAATCCTCCGGAAGAAGCCTAAGTAAACTTTTGTCCTGACCTGATGCACGCTCGGGCGCATAGCAATGATGGTATAAGGCTTGGCTAAATACTTCGAGTAAGCCATTTAGTACTTGAAATCCCACCGCTTCTTTTTCTAACACGACCTGAGCACGGTAAATCTGCTGTACAGACCGCTGGGAGATCTCTGCCAAGGCCTTGGCAGAGGGAATGATGTCTGTAAGCGCCTTGTCAAAATTGCCCTTTCGCATGCTCTCCTCATAAATAATGAAGGCTTCTACCGTTTCTCGAATTAACTGTCCTATGGCTAGGGCTCGAAGGGCTCCCAAATTTTGTGATTGGGTACGCCCCTTTAGTTTCTCTGGATCAAACTTCTCTCCCAAAATAGGTTTCAACAAGGAAAGTGTATCCTCAAAAGTGACTAGACCCAGGGTACAGCCATCTTCTAAGTCGATAATGTTGTAACAGATGTCATCTGCCGCCTCCACCAAAAAGGCAAGTGGATGGCGAGCCCAGCAATCGTTTCCTACTTTTTCCAAACCCAGTTCCTGAGCCATTCGCTCAAAATCCTGAAGTTGGTTGATAAAGAAACCATATTTTTTTTGACTCTTTCTAGCCAAATCCCGCTGTACAATCAAACTGGGACGGGGATACTTGGTAAATGCCGCTAGGGTCGCATAGGTTAATTTCAACCCATTTTGCTTGGAAACCAACATCCGGAATCCCTGTGCATTGCCTTCAAAGTTGATCAGATCAGTCCACTGATCCTCCTGAACATGCTGTTTCCAACTGGTGCCATAGGGCTGAAGCCTGAAAAAATCAGAAATTGCCACTTCCCCTGCATGGCCAAAAGGAGGGTTGCCAATGTCGTGAGTGAGCGCTGCTGCTGCTACTATCGAACCAATTCCTGCTGCGGTGATTCCTTTGGAACTAAGTTTGGGGTATTTTTCAAGTATTTTTTCCCCTGCCGCTTTTCCTAGGGAGCGACCGACGGAGGATACTTCCAGACTGTGTGTCAAGCGGGTGTGCACAAAGGCCTGTTCGGGTAGGGGGAAAACTTGGGTTTTATCTTGAAGATTTCGAAAGGGGGCAGAAAAAATAATGCGGTCGTAATCCACTTCAAATTCAGAACGTGCAGAGTCCATGTTTGTTCCTTTTGCCTGCTCTCCAAAACGCACAAAGGCGAGTAATTTTTCCCAATTCATCATACACAAAAGTACATCGAGCGCTAGACTTTTCTGGTGTCTGAAGCAAAGAATCCTTTTACAGGAAGTAAAATTTCATCCTTGATCCATGCAGATTGGGTCAAGGCAAGCACTTACTTGCTGAGAATGACAAGAATTGAACTAAATTTGAACCCATGAATCCTTCGCTTTTCATGCAACGTGCACTTGACCTCGCCGAACGAGGAAAAGGGTCCGTACACCCCAACCCTTTGGTGGGATGCGTACTCGTGCATGCGGGGAAAATTATCGGTGAAGGATACCATGCCCAGTATGGGGGATCCCATGCAGAAGTCAATGCGATTGCCTCGGTCACTGACCCCCAATTACTAGCAGACGCTACGGCTTATGTTAGTTTGGAACCGTGCTCCCACTATGGGAAAACTCCTCCTTGTGCCAACTTATTGGTCGAAAAAGGAATTAAATCAGTGGTGGTGGCCACCTTAGATCCCAACCCATTAGTGGCTGGAAAGGGAGTAAAATTGCTTGAAGAAGCGGGAATACCTGTACAGGTGGGACTTTTGGAGCGAGAGGCACGATGGCAGAATCGCCGCTTTTTTTGCCAACAGGAAAAACAACGACCCTACCTGATTCTGAAGTGGGCCCAAACTCAGGATGGGTTTATTGCCAGGGAAAATTTTGACTCCAAATGGATCAGTTGCTCTCAAAGCAGGCAGCTCGTCCACCAATGGCGGGCAGCCGAGCAGGCCATCCTAGTGGGAAAAAATACCGCTCTCTTCGATAATCCTCGATTGAATGTACGGGACTGGAGCGGAACTAATCCCCTACGCATAGTGCTGGATTCTCGGTTGGAACTTCCCGCCAACCTGAACCTATTTGACCAGCAGATTCCAACGCTTTGTTACAATACGCTAAAAAACGAATCCCTTCCCAACTTGGAAAGGATCAAATTATCGGAAGGGAATTTTCTTGAAGCCCTACTGGCCAACTTGCATGCCCGTCAAATTCAAAGTGTCCTGATTGAAGGGGGAAGTCAAACGATCAATCAGTTTTTGAAAGCGGGACTTTGGGACGAAGCCCGGGTATTTACTGCTCCTATTGAATTTGAATGCGGTATTGCTGCACCCCAACTCACACAAGCTCCTTCTGAATCGCATGCGATTGGGAAGGATCAACTAGAAATTTATTTCCATGGCTGAAAACCTATTCCTTCCTCAAGCGGGGAGCAAAGAAGAAATTTACCAAGCGCTCCTTCCTCAAGTGGAGGCATTAATCTCTGGTGAGCAAGATTTGGTAGCCAACCTGGCCAATATCGCTGCTGCGCTTCGGGAAGCTTTTGGGTTTTTTTGGGTAGGGTTTTATGTGGTTCAAGGCCAGGAATTGGTGCTCGGTCCTTTTCAAGGCCCAATTGCCTGCACCCGAATTGCATACGGGAGGGGCGTCTGCGGCGCGGCCTGGAAGGAACAGAAAACCCAATTAGTCCCCGATGTGGAGGCTTTTCCAGGACACATCGCCTGCAGTTCAGCTTCCAAATCTGAAATCGTCGTTCCTGCATTTCAAAACGGAGAAGTATTTCTCGTCTTGGATGTGGATAGCGATCGATTGGATGATTTTGATGCAGTAGACCAGCGCTACTTGGAGGATATGATGGGTATTCTTGAAAAAACTAGAACTTCTTAAGCACTTCGCATACAAAGTCTTGAATTACGGCCAAAGTTTTCTCTTTTTCCTCCACCATGCCCAGATGCCCCACGCCTTCCAGTTCGATGTAGTGAGTGAATGCAGCTTGCTGTGCACGGCTAGCATCAATTTTTACAGCCCCATCTAAAGTACCTGCTAGCAAGAGCTTGGGGCCTACAAACTGCTCAAGTACCGCTTGTCTGTCTTTGCGGTCACGCATCGCTACCGTATAGGCCAGTAAACCCTCGAGGCTGGAGCGCTTGCCATCTTCAATGGCTTGTTCCATGGCTTCGGCCAGCTCAATTCGGCGGTGTTCAGGGAATAGCATAGGCACAAAGGAAGAGACGAATTTGGCTGCGCCGTGCTTTTTCAAAAAGGTAAGGGTGCGGTTGCGAATTTCTATCTTTTCCTGGTCATCCGCAAAAGCTGTGGAATGAAGAAGGCCAATTGCTTTGATCCTTTCACCCATTCGTTCGAGTAGTGCCAAAGCCACATAGCCCCCCAAGGAATGGCCCATTACAATGGGATTTTTGATTTGCAAGGCTTCTACCCAGTCTTCCAACTGCTCAGCCACTTCTTCGATACGTTGTATGGGTTGACTTAGGGGAGAATTGCCAAAGCCTGGAAAATCAGGGCAAATAACCCGGTACTGAGAGGCTAAGGAATCAGCAAGGTGTCTCCACATTTCTCCAGATTCGCAAAACCCATGAAGGAAGAGCAGAGGATGACCGTGACCTTTTTCAAAAAAATGCAGCATGGAAGTGCTGGTTTTAGGCGAATTGTTCTTGCTCGGTCAATGCCTTTACTGCATTGGCAATGCCCTGAGGATCGAAGCCACAGTCGCGATGCAATTCCAATTGCTCTCCATGTTCGATCACGTCATCTGGAATACCCAAACGCTTTACTTGAGCTTGATAGCCTTGGTCAACCATCCATTCTAGGACCGCAGATCCAAATCCACCCATCAAGCAACCGTCTTCTACGGTGATTACCTTTTTGAAGGTGCTGAAGATCTCATGCAATAACTGCTCATCCAAAGGCTTTACAAAGCGCATGTCGTAATGTGCAGGGTTCAACCCTTCTTTAGAAAGGGCTGTACAGGCCTCCACGGCATAGTTACCGATGTGCCCAAGCGTCAAGATAGCCACTTCTTCCCCTGACTTGATGCATCTGCCTTGACCTACCGGAATGGCTTGCAAAGGTGTTTTCCAATTGGGCATCACCCCATTGCCTCTCGGGTAACGAATAGAAAATGGCCCTCCATGGTTGGAGCCTGTATACATCAGGTTGCGCAATTCTTCCTCATTCATCGGCGATGAAACCACCAAGTTGGGTACGCAACGGAAATAGGCAATGTCGTAAGCCCCATGGTGGGTGGGGCCATCTGCTCCGGCAAAGCCTGCGCGATCTAAACAAAATACTACAGGCAAATTTTGAAGGCATACGTCATGGACTACCTGATCGTAGGCGCGTTGCATAAAGGAAGAGTAAATGTTGCAGAAAGGAACCAGTCCTTGTGTTGCCATTCCAGCTGAAAAAGTAACTGCATGCTGCTCGGCGATACCCACATCAAAGGCCCGGTCTGGCATGGCAGCCATCATCAAATTCATGGAAGAGCCTGAGGGCATGGCGGGAGTTACCCCCATGATGCGCGCATCGTTTTCAGCAAGTTCGATTAAGGTATGTCCAAAAACGTCTTGGTATTTGGGTGCTTGAGGAGTACTTGGGGTTTTTTTATAGATTTCACCCGTAACCTTGTCAAAGGTACCGGGAGCATGCCAAGTAGTCTTATTTCCCTTTTCTGCAGGGCCATATCCCTTGCCTTTGACGGTAATGCAATGAAGGATCTTAGGACCTGGAATATCTTTAAGATCTCTAAGAATCTCTACGAGGTGGTCCACGTCATGGCCGTCGACTGGTCCAAAATAGCGAAGGTTGAGCGATTCAAATAGATTACTTTGTTTGAGTACTGCTGACTTAATTGCCCCTTCTACTTTGGATATAATTTCTTGTGCACTACTTCCAAACTTACTGAGTTTACCAAGCACGTTCCATACTTCGTCTTTTACCTTATTGTAGGTGTGAGAGGTAGTGATATCTGTCAAATAATCTTTCAATGCGCCTACATTGGGATCAATGGACATGCAGTTGTCATTGAGGATAATGAGCAAGTTAGTGCCACTCACTCCCGCATGGTTTAAAGCCTCAAAGGCCATTCCTCCTGTCAAGGAACCATCTCCAATTACTGCAACATGTTGCAGGGGAGCTCCCTTGTATTTGGAGGCCATAGCCATGCCCAAAGCTGCAGAAATTGACGTACTTGAGTGACCTACCCCAAAAGTATCGTATTCGCTTTCCTTTCGTTTTGGAAAACCTGACATGCCTCCATAAATACGATTGGTATGAAATACATCCCGTCTCCCTGTTAGTATTTTATGGCCATAGGCTTGGTGACCCACATCCCAGACCAATTGATCCTGAGGAGTATTGAGCACGTAATGTAGTGCTACAGTGAGCTCTACCACACCCAAGCTCGCTCCAAAATGACCTCCATAAACAGACACATTATCAATAATAAATTGACGGAGTTCTTGGCATACTTGAACTAAAGTATCCTTTGAAAAATTCTTCAAATCAGCTGGGTTGTTGATTTGAGCTAGTAAAGGTCCTGGTAGGATTTGCATTGGCAAGGGGCGATTGACAAAAAAGAATAACTTTTACAGGGTCTGTTTGTTTGAAAAATACCTCACATTTGAAGTGACTCTTTCTAATTTCTGGGCCATAGAATTCTTGAATTGAATATCTTTGGCTAGGAATATGCAAAATTAATCCAATAAATTAAATATCCGGTGAGTTTCGAAATCAAATTACCCCTGTTCGAAGGTCCTTTTGACCTCATGCTCTTTTTTATTGAGCGGGACGAATTGGATATTTATGACATTCCCATCTTCAAGATTACGACCGATTTTTTGGAGTATATCCAGCAGTTAGAGACATTAGAAATGGAGGTAGCCAGTGAATTCATCCTATTTGCAGCTACTTTAATGAAGATAAAATCAAGGATGTTATTACCAAGGCCTGAGCTAAACGAGCAGGGCGAAGTCGTGGATCCCCGGGAGGAATTGGTACGAAACCTACTTGAATACAAAAAATACAAATCAGTAGTTGAAGAACTTTCAATGCTGGAGCAAAATCGCTTGGCAAAGGAAAAGCGTGGAAATCTCGTCAAAGAACTACAAGGGCTTAGTAAGTTGGAAGATGTAGAGGGGGAATTACAGCATTTAGACTTGTACAAATTACTTCATGTATTCCAAAAGTGCATGACGCGCATGGCCACCAGAGTGGATGCGCCAACGCATACGGTGATCCAGTATCCCTACACCATTGAGCAACAAAAAGAGTTTGTGCTTGAAAAAATAAGTTCCAAGAGGCAAGTTCCATTTACTGAGCTGATCGAATACAAACCGGAAAAGATTTTTGTTATTTATACATTTCTAGCGATTCTAGAATTGCTTCAGCTTGCCAAGCTTACCCTTGTTTTGGGAGAAGGATACAATAATTTTTGGGTGGAGAAAATTGAACCTGTCGCTACCGAAGCATGAAGCTAGACAATAAAAAAATTTTCGAAACACTCAATCCAAATCGAGTTTGGGTGCCCGTATTAATTGGTCTTGCCATCGTGTTTACGATGTTTTATTTGGATCCTAATTTGACTTCCGACAACCTAAAAGTGGTCGTGGACGCCTCCCCATTTTTTATTTTTTTATCCCTTGTCGTTATCTTTTTTAGGGACTTGGGCTATGTCTACCGAATTCGTGAAATCACCGATAGACACCTTACTTGGACCCGTGCGATTTATGTCATTATTCTGTGGGAGTTTGCTTCAGCAGTTACTCCATCTGTTGTAGGGGGTACGGCAGTTGCTATTTTTATTCTCAATAAAGAGGGGATTAAAATGGGCAAAGCCATCGCCTTTGTAATGGTAACTGCTATTTTGGACAACCTATTTTTCGTGATTGGGGCCCCTATCATTCTCTTCTTTGCCAAAGGAAATATTTTTCCTGAAAGCAAGCTCTTGGAATCACAGTTGGGCAACAGTCTCCAGGCCATATTTTGGATTAGCTATGCCCTCTACGCATCGTATAGTTTGGTAATGGCTGCAGCGCTATTTTATAGACCTAGGGTCTTCAAATGGGTTTTAATCAAACTTTTTTCAATCAAATTTCTTCGTAAATGGAAGCACGATGCCCAAGAATATGGGGATCAAATTATTGAGGCTTCCAAGCAATTATCTGGAAAAAACTATCGGTATTGGCTTCCAATCATCGGGGCAACCTTGTTTGTTTGGTCTTCCAGATATTTGATGCTCAATGCGCTGATCTCTGCCTTTGTGCCCCTAGATTTTATTGAACACATCGTCGTGTTTGCACGGCAAGTAATCATGTGGATAGTCATGATGATCTCCCCTACCCCGGGAAGTAGTGGTACGGCCGAATTTTTCTATGGCCAATTTTTCCAACAATTTCTTGGCAAATACACCTTTGTTACCAGCATCGTATGGAGACTTTTCTCCTACTACCCTTACTTGATATTAGGAGCAATTTTTCTCCCTCGCTGGATTCGCCAGGTATTTTTCAAGAAGAAAAAGGAGGAAAATTAAATGTTGATTTCCTTTACCCCATCCCTTTTAGAAAAAATTACCGGAGGCGCGGGCCTAGGAAAGGATCCTGGCCAAGCGATTGCTCAAATCAGCATTGATTCGAGACAGGTCCTTCATCCTCAACAAAATTTGTTTGTCGCCTTAAAAGGGGCAAAGGCAGATGGAATTTCCTTTGTGCCCGAACTCTTGAACTTGGGAGTGAGCTATTTTTTGGTAGACGATCAAACAAGCATTCCTTCCTCCTGGCTGGACAGGGGTTATTTTATTCAAGTGAAGGATACGCGAATCGCACTTCAGTCATTGGCCACCTACCAAAGGGTTCAATTCACAAAACCCGTAGTAGGAATCACGGGAAGCAATGGCAAAACCATCGTCAAGGAATGGCTTGGTCAGGTACTCAGCCAACAGTTTGCGGTAGCTAAAAGTCCAAAAAGCTACAATTCTCAGGTGGGTGTGCCCCTATCGATCTTCGGGATTCAATCCTATCACCAAGTAGCCCTCTTGGAGGCAGGGGTTTCCAAAACAGGAGACATGGATACCTTGGCCAAAATAATCCAGCCTGGGTTGGGAATTTTCACCAACATTGGCTCTGCTCATGAGGAAGGATTTCCAGATATAAAGGAGAAGATCGCCGAGAAACTCAAGCTCTTTGCAGGCGTAAACTTTCTTTTGTATTGCAAGGATCATGACCTGCTCGCCCAAGAAATTGAGCAACAACTCCCCACTGAAAAACGTATTTCCTGGTCCAAAAAAGCTGGGGCAGAGTACCTCGTATCTTGGAAAAACCAAGAAACTCATTCCCGAATTGTTGTGATGAAAAGCGATGGACAAACCTTCACTTTTCAAGTCCCTTTTACCGATCAAGCTTCTCTAGAAAACGTCACCCATGTAATCCTTGCTTCGCTGAGTTTGGGTCAGGAAGTCAAGAGTATACAAGAAGGGCTGAGTCATCTGATGCCTGTAGACATGCGGCTTACGCTCAAGCCAGGCCTCAATGACTCACTTCTAATCGATGACACCTACAACAACGACCTGGCTGGGCTCAAGGTGGCACTTGAATTTTTAAGTCAACAGCGCCCTAAACGCTCCAAAATCCTAATTATTTCAGACCTCCTCCAACAAGGCCTCCCCGAGAAAGTATACAAAGAAGTTGCCGATTTAATTCAATCCTATGGGATTGATCAAGTAATCGGAGTGGGTACCCAGATTCAACACCTAGAAACCTTACTCGGAAAAGGGGTCCGCACATTTTCCAACACCGAGCAACTCTTGTTGGAACTACAGCCAGAGCAATTTCAAAATGATCTCATTCTCATCACTGGGGCAAGAGAATATACCTTTGAACGAGTGGTCAATCGACTTCAACAGCGCATTCATGGCACCACCTTGGAGATCAATTTGAATGCGCTGACCCATAATTTTAATTTTTACAAACGGCAGCTTGCACCAAGCACGCGGGTCATGGTGATGGTCAAGGCTTTTGCCTACGGAGGAGGAGCTGCAGAAATCGCCAATCATCTGCAGACCTTGGGGGCCGATTACCTGGCAGTAGCCTACACCGATGAGGGGGTAAGCCTACGCAAACAGGGGATTCAACTCCCCATTATGGTGCTCAATCCGGTAGAAGAATCCTTCGATTTACTGTCTCAATACCAGCTTGAGCCCGTGGTGTTTAGTCCCGAATTTTTCAGGAAATTGGGGGCTTATGTACAGCATCAATCCCTGCAATTATCCATCCATTTGGATCTGGATACCGGGATGAATCGCTTGGGCTTTGAGCAGGAGCAGCTAGTAGAACTAATGGACTTGATCCAACAGTATCCTCAACTGCAATTGGCAAGTGTGTACACCCACTTGGTGGGAGCAGACGAAGAAGTACATGATGATTTTTCGCTGCATCAGCTGCAGCAATTTCAAGAAATGAGCGAATCTATCTGTTCTATTCTTTCCTATAAGCCCCTGCGTCATGCGCTCAACTCGGCGGGGATTGTGCGGTATCCAGACTTCCAGCTGGACATGGTGCGCCTAGGTATCGGTCTGTATGGGGTAGAAGTGACAGGCAAGCACGACCGCTCTTTGAAGGCGGTAAGTACCTTAAAAACCACCATTTCCCAAGTCAAAACCCTAGCTGCTGGAGCTACGGTGGGCTATTCCAGAAAGGGGAGTTTGCCCGAAGGGGGGCGAATCGCCACCTTGGCCCTCGGCTATGCAGATGGATACGACCGTAGATTTTCCCAAGGAAAGGGATATGTACTAATTGATAGCAAAAAGGCTCCCGTGATCGGCAATGTCTGCATGGATATGGTGATGGTGGATGTGAGCGCTATCCCTGGAGTCAAAGCAGGGGACGAAGCCATCGTGTATGGGGAGGAAATTTCACTGAAAGAGCTTGCCGATTGTATTGGTACCATCCCTTACGAGTTACTCACCAATATCAGTGGACGCGTCAAGCGCGTGTATTACTTGGATTGAAAGTTGGAGCAGATTTAGGGCAGTGACCTCTTCCAGCCCAGGTCTTGTAAAGCATAAATGCTTCCTTTTCCACTAAAAATAAAGGCAAACAAACAGGAAATTCCCAGGTAGACTCCTGCTTCCAGACCAAATAATTCCATCCCCATCAAGGTACAGGCCAAAGGCGTATTCGTAGCTCCGGCAAATACGCCCACAAATCCACACCCTGCCAAAAGTGCTAATGGAAGAGGGATATAGGCAGCCAGCGCATTGCCTAGCGTGGCCCCTGTAAAGAAAAGTGGGGTGACCTCCCCGCCTTTAAAACCAGAGCCGAGTGTCAAAGCTGTTAAGCCTGTTTTCGCCAAAAAATCATACCAGGGCAGGGGGGTTTCAAAAGCCTCGAGTATCCTCGGAACACCCAAGCCTATGTAAGTGTAAGCACCCGTGAGGTACACGATCCCTGCAACTAGCAGTCCACCCACGAAAGGCCGAAATGGAGGATAGGCAATGCCACTGAAGAGTCTATTTACCCCATGACCTGCCTCCACAAATAGTCGCGCTGCCAGGCCAAAGGCTATTCCTGCGGGAATCATCCATGCCAAGTTGTTCAGGGTATGGGGAGTAATCTCAGGAATAACATAGGTCGTATGTCCAATGCCCCAAACCCATTCGCAAATCCAATAAGCTATAAACGCAGCCCAGAAAGCCGGAAAAATGGAGCTGGGGTCTATCTTTCTACGAAACAACCATTCTAGAGAAAATACCGCTCCTGCCAAAGGCGTACCAAATACCGAGGCAAATCCCCCTGCTACTCCACAAATCAACAAGATCCTGCCGGTATTCTTATCTAGGGTCCATCGCTTGCCCAACTGGGCAGCTAAGGAAGCTCCCATTTGAACTGCTGTACCTTCCCTTCCCGCGGAGCCCCCAAAAAGGTGGGTGATTAAGGTGCCGAATAAAACAAAAGGTGCCATTCGCCAGGGCAGAGTCGGCTGGGGAGTATAGATCCCAGCTAAGATTAAATTGTTCCCTTTTTCAAGACCATCCCCGTAATGGTGGTAGCAGTAGCCAATTACAAATCCTGCTATGGGTAAGCCTCCTAAAAGCCATAAATGGGCATCCCTAACCCCACCCACCCAATCCAAGGAAAGCAAAAAAATGGCAGAGGCGGAACCCGAAAATATTCCGATTCCGGTACCAATGGCTATCCAAAAAAGAAGGTATTTCAGCAAGATAATCGGAGATTGAGGGACCTTTTGATACAAAGAAAGGGGGATTTAGGAGATTTCTAGGGACAAGGAACGCATTTTTCTAACTGCACTTCATCAATTTAGGACTTAAGTCCTTCACGGAGCAACCAATTGCCAAGTAAATGAGTTATCCACAAAATACGCGTTCATGAAAAACATTCTCATTACTGGAGGATCAGGATTGGTCGGGAAGCAACTTACTACCTTATTGGAACAAAAAGGGTATGAAGTGGCTTGGCTTAGTCGAAAACCACAGCGGCAGACCCATTTTCTCTGGGATGTAGCCCGTCAGGAAATAGATCCAATAGCCCTGGAATGGGCAGATGCAGTGGTGCATTTGGCTGGGGAAGGGGTCGCAGAAAAGCGCTGGACGGCGGAACGAAAGGAGTCCATCCTTCGCTCACGAACAGAAAGCACGGCACTATTGCATCGAGCGATACAGCAGGCAACGGTTAAGCCAAGCACCTTTATTTCTGCCTCAGCAGTGGGCTATTATGGATTTGATACCGGCGCTGCTCTTGTGGATGAGGGCAGTGCTTCGGGCACCGATTTTTTGGCAGAAGTGGTGCTGGCCTGGGAAAAAGAGGTCAAAAAGATAGAAGCCTTACCCCTCCGATGTGTGGTCCTCCGAATTGGCATCGTCTTGGATGCCAAGGGAGGAGCCTTAGCCGAAATGCTCAAACCCCCTATGGCTGCCCCTTTGGGTTCGGGTGCGCAGTGGATGAGTTGGATACATGTGGAAGACTTGGTGCGCCTATTTGTTTTTGCCCTTGAAAAAACCACACTACAGGGAATATACAATGCAGTGGGACCTAATCCCGCCACCAACCAGCAACTGACCCAGGAAGCGGCGGCGGCCAAGGGCAAAACCTATCTAGGAATCGGGGTGCCTGGATTTGCACTGAGGTTGGTCTTGGGAGAAATGGCCGCCATGGTCCTTGGCGGCAATCGCGTGTCTAGCCAAAAGATTCAAAAAGCAGGCTTTGAATTTGAATTTCCAGAGTTGAAGCAGGCATTAAAGTCCATTTATTCGAGTTGAATTTTCCATTTCGCCTATTCATTGATTAGTGCTCCTGGCGTTTTTTTTTAACCATCAGTCCTAAAATGTTTTTTTTAATCTCAGGAATAAGGACTTTAGGGAAAGATTTACACCTGAAGTATGAAAAATATCATCGCTGTGCTACTGCTAGCACTAATCAGTCAATTTGGCTTTGCCCAAGACCTAAGCTACTACCTGCCCAAAGGCTATACCTACAACCCGAAAGTTCCTACTCCCAAGCAGGTACTGGGCTATGAAGTAGGCGAATGGCATGTGACCCACGACCAGCTAGTCATGTACATGAAGGCTGTGGCGGCAGCATCCGACCGTGTTCTCTTTGAAGAAACCGGCAGGTCCTACGAAAAGCGACCACAGACCTTGCTGACCATCAGTGCTCCTGTCAACCTGGCCAAACTGGACCAGATAAAAGCAGAGCGCGCCAAACTTCGAGACCCTGCAGCTACAGTCAACATTGCGAACATGCCTGCAGTCCTATTCATGGGTTACTCCGTTCATGGAAACGAACCGAGTGGAGCCAATGCAGCACTACTAGCAGCCTATCACTTTGCTGCCGCCAATGAAATCGAAGCAGACCTCAAGGACATGGTACTCCTTTTGGATCCGGCCATCAACCCGGACGGTCTCAACCGCTTTGCTTCCTGGGTCAATTCACACAAGGCCTACGTCATGAACGGGGATCCAGCGCAGCGCGAACTCAATGAGGCCTGGCCTCGAGGACGTACCAACCACTACTGGTTTGACCTCAACCGCGACTGGCTGCCTGTGCAGCATCCAGAATCCAGAAATCGCGTACGCGTGTTCCAAAGTTGGCTTCCGAACGTGCACTTGGACTTCCATGAGATGGGCTCCAACAGCACCTTCTTTTTTCAGCCCGGCGTCCCTTCTCGCGTCCACCCTTTGACCCCAAAGAAAAACTTTGAGCTCACTGAGAAAATTGGCACCTACCATGCCAAAGCCTTGGACCAAATAGGCTCCTTGTACTACAACCAGGAAAACTACGACGACTTTTATTACGGAAAGGGATCCACCTATCCGGACGTACAAGGATCGATAGGTATCTTGTTTGAGCAGGCAAGCTCTAGAGGACACCTCCAAGAAACGGACAATGGAATGCTCAGCTTTCCATTTACGATCCGCAACCAATTTACCGCCAACCTATCCTCCTACCAGGCCACCAAAGAAATGCGGGTGGAACTCAACCAGTGGATGAAGGATTTCTACACGGACATCAAAAAGGAAACCGATGCCGACATCAACAAGGCCTATATTTTTGGTGCCCCTGAGGAAGATGCACGGAGCTATCACCTGGCGGATTTGATTCTTCAGCACGACATCAAACTCTTTTCCCTTAAGGAGGATTTGGTTATCAACGGGAAGCAGTTTAAAAAAGGAAACTCCTACATTGTCCCTGCAGATCAGCCGCAGTACCGCTTGATCAAGGCGATGTTTGAAACGCGTACTACGTTCCAAGACAGCTTGTTTTACGACATCTCTGCTTGGACCTACCCCATGGCTTTTGGAGTAGACTATATGGCTTTGAATAGCCGCATTGTCAACTTGGCCAGTGTCAGCCCTGTGGATAAGTCTAATTTTGCGCAAGCTCCTGGCAAGGTAATCGGCTCCGCAGGGGCCTATCAATATGCCATGGAGTGGACCGATTACTATGCGCCAAAGGCGGCCTATCAGTTGCTTAAGGCTGGATTTTTGGTACGTGTAGCCACCAAAGAATTTTCCACCGCGGAAGGGAAAACCTTTGGTAGAGGAACGGTATTGATTGATGAAGGAGAAAGTGGGCTTGATGCGCAAGCCTTCTTCAAGAAGCTAGAAGAGGTCGCCCAATTTGCACATGTAGATATCCATGCATTGACAACAGGATACACCCAAGGAGCCAATCTGGGATCAACCTTCATCCTTCCTCTGAAAACACCAAGTATTGCCTTATTAGTGGATGGGGGTGTGGATAGCGGAGAAGCAGGGGAGATCTGGCATCTATTAGACCAACGCATGCAAATGCCAGTGACCCTATTGCCCTTAGGATCTGTAAGCAGCACCAATTTGGACCGCTACTCGGTTATCCTCATGGCAGATGGCAGCTACGGGTCACTAGGCCAGTCCGGTGCTGCGGCACTCAAAACTTGGGTAAGCAAAGGCAATACCTTGGTCGCTAAAGGAGGCGCACTTCGTTTTTTGGCTCAAAATGAAATCGGAAATTTCACCTTCCGTAAAGTAGATAATGCAGAGAAAGGTTTGCAGAAAAGCTATGCGGACTTTGATAATGCTACTGGAGCGAAGCAAACTTTTGGAGCCATCTTCAAATCTACTTTAGACACCAGCCATCCAATTGGGTTTGGTTACGTAAGCAGGGAGCTCTTCACTTTTAGAAATGACAATTTCTTCCTTGAACCTTCTGCCAATCCCTACGCCAACCCACTCGTTTATACGAAGGATCCTTTGGCTTCGGGCTACCTGCATCCAAGCAATCTGCCTGGAGTACAAGAGACTGCCGTGATCCGTGTATCTGGACAAGGAAGAGGTCGAATTGTAGGCTTTGCAGACAACCCTAACTTCCGTGCCTTCTGGTTTGGTACCAACAAGCTGTTTATCAATTCCATTTTCTTTGGACAAGTGATTGATGGAGGAACTGCACGATAAACCCCAAATCCCAGCTCAGTGCTGGGATTTTCTTTTCTAATCCTGATGCTATTCTTAGAGTTTATGAAAAAAATTAGTCTGTTTCTTTTCGCTTTGCTCATGGGGGGAGGCGCTGTTTTCGCGCAAGAAATGAGTTTTGAGTCCTACAATCCTCCTTCGACGCTCAAGGTGCCACAACATCCGGTGACACGATCAAAGTTTCCCTTTATAGATATCCACAGCCACCAAGGAGGTGTCAACAAGTCAAAAATTGACCAACTTCGGAGTGAAATGGATGAGTTGAACATGGGCATCATGATCAACCTGAGTGGCCGGGGCTTTGGACAAGGCAATAGCAATGCACAGCAGGAATACATCAAGGGCATGATGCAGGAATTTAAAACCCATGCCCCTGGCAGGTTTATGGTGTTTACCAACCTAAATTTTAACGGATTTGGCACGCCAGAATGGTCTGCTTTGGCCGTGAAGGAACTGGAAGAGGACGTGGCCGCAGGAGCTGTGGGATTGAAGATTTACAAGAGTTTAGGATTAAACACCAAGGACAATAGCGGAAAGCGAATTCCCGTGGATCATCCCGATTTGGATCCAGTTTGGGCGAAGGCTGGGGAGCTTGGGATTCCAGTAATTATTCACTCTGCAGACCCCGCACAATTTTGGCAAGCGATGGATTCTACGAATGAGCGCTGGTTGGAACTAAAACTCCATCCCAATCGCCGCCGATCTGCAACCGACCCTGCGCCTTTTGAGCAGATCATCGCCGAGCAGCACCGCATATTTGCAAAGCATCCCAAGACCACTTTTATCAATGCGCATATGGGTTGGATGGCCAACGATCTGGATGCTGCTGGGGCCCATTTGGATCGCTATCCCAATGTTAATTTTGGCATTGGCGCAGTGATCGCAGAGTTTGGAAGACAGCCCCGACGGGCCAAGGAATTTTTCACCAAGTACCAGGATCGAATTCTATTTGGCAAAGATGCCTACAACAAGGAGGAGTTTTACACCTACTTCCGCGTACTGGAAACCGAGGATGAGTATTTTCCTTATTACAAAAAATACCATGCCTTTTGGAGCATGTATGGCTTGGGCCTTTCAGACGAAGTCTTGAAAAAGGTGTATTACAAAAATGCGCTGAGGATTGTTCCTAGATTGGATAAGACGCTATTTCCAGAGTAGTTGTACGAAGCACCAAGGTGTAGTATCAGGTATCAAGTAGCTAGTATCAAGACTTTATTCGTGGTGATACGAGATTCGTATGATTCACGAATTCCCACTTCTTCATTCTTCACTTGGCGTTCAGCATTTGAAAAGAGTATTTAGTAGAAAGTATCCTGCCCGCGGCGGCGGGTAGACTGGAAGGCCAAGAACTAAGAGACATGCCTTCTTTGCGGCTTCGCGCCTTTGCGAGAGATTATTCACCCAAAGGCGCAGAAACCTGCCTGCCGTAGGCAGGCGGGTATTTCAATCTTATTTCGCCTGCCCGCCGTGGCGGGTATTTCCCCACTGTAAACAAAATCGACAAATCTTTACATATGGAGATATATATGTAAAGAAAATGCTTGTTTTCTTTACATAAGAGAATACCTTTGTAAAGAAAATCAATTTTTCTTTACATATAATGGTCTGGAAACTAGTCCCCTTACCCTATGCCGAAGATTTGGAAACCAAATCCATCCTCAAGCAGCTGCCTGCCGCACATGCTGCCATGGCAGAATTGAAGGGAATCGTTCGATCGATCCCCAATCAGATCATCCTGCTCAACACATTGGGAATTCAGGAAGCAAAAGACAGTTCCTCCGTCGAAAACATCATCACGACCCACGACGACTTGTACAAAGCCAACCTTGACTTTGAAGTCAACACCTCTCCAGCTATCAAAGAAGTACAAAACTACGTAGCTGCGATGAAGCGGGGATTTGAGTTGGTGCAGACTCAGGGTCTGCTCACCAATCAGACTATCCTAAAGATTCAAGAGATCTTGGAAGGCAACAACGCTGGGTTTAGAAGGCTTCCTGGCACAACACTAAAAAATACCCAAACCGGAGAAATCGTCTACCTCCCACCACAAGACCCTACTGAAATCGGCAGCCTGATGGGCAATCTGGAGCAGTTTATCAACAATTCAGAGCTGAGCGACTACGATCCACTTGTGAAGATGGCCATCATTCACTACCAGTTTGAAAGCATCCACCCCTTCTACGATGGAAACGGACGGACAGGAAGGATTCTGAACATTCTCTATCTGGTTTTGACCGGTCTACAAAAGCTTCCCATTCTTTACCTGAGCAGCCACATCATCCGAAATAAGCCGGATTACTACCGATTGCTGCAGGGGGTAAGAGAAAATGGAGACTGGGAAAGTTGGATCAGCTACATGATCCAAGGTGTGGAAAACACCGCTAGAGAAACCATACTTCTGATCGAGGAACTTAAAGTCCTGATCGCTGAGATGCAAGTTGTGCTTCGTACTCGATATAAATTCTATTCCCAAGAATTGCTCAACAATCTCTTTGAGCATCCTTACACCAAAATTGAATTTCTCGTGCGCGATCTTGGCGTCTCCCGCATCACAGCCGCCAACTACCTCAATCAATTAGCTGCCGACGGAGTACTGCGAAAAGAAAGACTGGGTACTGGGAATTATTATGTGAATGAAAAACTATTTGCGCTGATGAGTAGGAAGTAATAATTTGTACGAAGTACAAAGTACAATGTACCAAGTAATGCGAATTCAGGGCCTGATTGAAATCCCTACTTCGTACTTGGCCTGTCCGCCGCGGCGGGTACCTGATACATTGTACAATTTTTTTTCGATATTCTTCAATCAGCGTTGGACATTCGATATTACCCACTGCGGCCTACCTGCCGTAGCCAGGCGGGCAGGCAAGAAACGAGACTCGTTGTGGGACGTGTTTCGTCTGATTCACAAATTCCCACTTCAACCTTCGACACTAACTTAGATTCCGTACTTCGTATTTCTAACTTCGTATTTCCTCCTCGTACCTCGTACAATACCTTAAAACTTCATCTTCAATCCCATCAAGAAGTTCGTGCCGGCCTGAGGATAGAAGAAGTTTTCGGTTACCAATTCTCGTCCATTTCCTCCGGGCACAAAGTAGCTGAAGGTATAGCCATTGGGCTCGTATAGCTCATTGAAGAGGTTGTTGATGAGTAGATTTACTTCCAGCCCCTTGAAGAAGCGAGGGGTTGCGGAATAACTGATACGCAAGTCATTCGTGAAGAAGGCGTCCAAGGACCGAGCCTCATTAGCTGTATTGTCCAAAAACTGTCTGCCTACGTACTTGGTCAACCAGTTCAGGGAAAGGTTTTTGCTTGGTTTGTACTCGATGATCGCCGAGCTCACCACATTTGGAGAGAAGGCAATGTCCGTATTGGAATAGGTGATCTTTTCTTGACGGAACTCGTCCACACTGTAGTCGTCGATGTACTCGGTAAATCCACGAATTTTATTTTGACTCAGTGCCAAGTTACCCCCCAAAGTCCAGGTCTTGGAAAGGATATAGGCCCCATCCAATTCAATGCCTGCACGGTAGGAGGATTCCACATTTTCTCGAATGTAAGCCCCTACATCATTGATCTGCCCAGTGAGGATCAACTGGTCTTTGTAACCCATGTAGTAGAAATTGGCATTGTAACTGAAGTTGCCAGATTTGGATCGTACACCCGCCTCCACATTGTTGAGGCGCTCCGGTCTGGGTACTTCGGTGATGGGATTGTCGGTAAAGTCCGAGCGGGTTGGTTCCCGGTTGGCCACTGCATAGCTCGCATACCAAGTTTGTTTTCCTTTTTCGTAAGAGAAGCCAAACTTTGGATTGAAGAAGGTGTAATTAGCTAAACCATCGACGATACGTAAGTCGTCATTCACTCCATTGAAGGAGTAGGAGATGCCGCGCAGCTGCAGGTCACCGAAGAGAGTTAGTCCTGGCTTGATCTCGTAAGTGGCTTTGGTATACATGTTTCGGTCATCCTTGATGGCATTGTTGTCGTAGTAGCGATCCCGAATGTTACTTGGGCCGGCAATTCTTGCCCAGATGATCTCTCCAAAGTGTCCTCCATCGTAGCGATTGGCACCCCCACCGATAATCCAATCGAGTTTGCCATCTGTAGAGATATAGTTGACCGAGCCTACAAAACCATAGAAATCATTGTCTAGCCATCGACGACGGATAAAATCCGTGCTTTCAATCACTTGATCCCCGATTATCACCGGAGCTAAGGCATAGGTGGCAAAATCGTCCTCAGGGCGAAACTGTTCGTAGTATCCCCGTCCGTAGGTGTAGTGCAATGCCAAGTTAGTTTTCCAGTTGGACCCCACTTTCCCTGTGTAAATCAACTGGTAGTGATCTTGCTGGTAGTTGTCCGTTTCGTTGTCGTAGGTATAGTAATTCCAGGTGCGATCGGTTTTTAGCTTGTCTTCAGGAAGTCCCCACCAGCTTTGGTAGGTTTGTTCTTTTCCAGAGAAGGCAATCAATTTGATGACACTCTTTTCCCCGTAGTATCCCCCCGACACAAACCAACTGCCTAGGTCCGAAAAAGCTCGGTCCACAAAGCCATCGGAGGTAATCTTGGAGAGCCGTGCATCTACGGTGAAGCGGTTGTTGAGTAGGCCTGTTCCCGCCTTGACGGTATGTCTCCAGGTATTGAAGGAACCGAATCCATTGTCAATTTCGGCATAGGCCTCGTCGCGTCGGGTGTCGGTCTGAAAGTTGAGGCTGGCACCAAAGGCTGCTGCTCCATTGGTAGAGGTCCCTACACCCCGCTGAATTTGGATATTTTCCACCGAGGAGGCAAAATCCGGCATGTTGACCCAAAAGACCCCATGCGACTCCGCATCGTTGAGCGGGATGCCGTTGATGGTGGCATTGATGCGCGTTTGGTCGGTGCCTCGGATTCGGATCCCAGTGTAACCCACCCCAGCTCCTGCGTCGGAGTGGCTGACTACGGAAGGGGAAAAGTTGAGGAGGATAGGTATATCTTGTCCCAAATTTCGCTTGGCGATTTCCGACTTATCCACTGTAGTAAAGGTGCTTGGCGTGCTCTCCGATGCGCGGGTGGCAGAGACAATAAACTCCTCGCTCAAGAAATCCCTGAATTCCAAACCTAACTCTAAGGAGACTACTAAAGGAACTTCCACCGACTTGCGTACGGTTTCGTAGCCCACGTAGGAAACTCGGATTTCCTGCTTTCCATTGGGCACCCGTGCCAAAGTAAAATTTCCGTCAATATCCGTGACGGCACCTTTTCCCAAACTTTCGATCCATACAGAAGCCCCTACCAAGGGAGCCGTTGTTTTGGCATCGTAAATTCTCCCGCTTAGGCTAGATTGTGCCCAGGCGTGTAGACTGAATAGTACACACAGTCCTAGAAGTACTAACTTTTTCATAATTTTCCCCTTTCGGGTGTTTGAGTGAAACAGAAGAAAACCTAGGGGAGGTTTTCCGTGATTGTTTACCCGGTTGCGATGCATAAAAACAAATCCTAGGAAGGCTAGCACTTCCTTGAATGGGTTCAGTTTTATAACTCCGCATGTTCATTTCCCTTCGCCGGCATTACCCGGATCAGGTAGTATGGGTATGATCTCAGCCCGTTGTATTTAAGGCACCCCTTATGATCTGTGTTCAAAGTTAGATGGGAAAAGTTATTTTCCAAAAAACCATTCTTCCCTACTTTTTTATAAATTCAAGGCTTCCCCCAAGCTCTACACCTATGCGCCTTTACAAATTAATTTCGGGAACCCTCTTAGAAGTAAATGGAACTCATTATTTAGGTCCTGAACTCGATTGGGATCAGTTGCTTGGCAGAGAGCAACTACCCAAATTGCTTGCTTCTGAAGCGAGTCATTGGGAAAAAATAAGTTTAGAAAAAGCTGAAGAACATATCAAAGAAGGATTATTGGCTCCCATGGGCACCCAAGAAATTTGGGCAGCAGGTGTAACCTACTACCGGAGCAGAACTGCTCGAATGGAAGAATCTAGCGATTCGGGCGGAGCCACCTTTTACGATAAAGTTTACGTAGCCGAGCGACCGGAACTATTCTTTAAAGCTACTGCCAGCCGGGTATCGAATCCAGGAGATTTGGTAAAAATTCGAAAAGATTCCAGTTGGGATGTTCCTGAACCTGAGTTGACGCTTCTCCTCTCTCCATCTGGAAAAATTCAAGGCTATACTATTGGAAACGATATGAGTAGTCGTAGTATTGAAGGTGAAAATCCGCTTTATCTTCCTCAAGCTAAGGTATACCAAGGCTGTGCCTCCTTGGGTCCCTGCTTGCTGATTCAAGAGGATGCCCTTCCCCAAACAACCAGCATCGGCTTGGAAGTGTATCGAAATGGAAAACTTGCTGCATCAGGAGAAACTAACTTAGCACAATTGAAGCGAAGTCCGGAGGAACTGGCAAGTTGGCTTTTTCGAGGAAATTCCTTTCCAATAGGTTGTTTCTTGATGACGGGTACAGGAATTGTACCTGACGATTTCTCCTTAGTCAATGGGGATCAAGTAGCTATCACGATTGAAGGAATTGGTACCCTTCAAAATGGAGTAGGAACAGTTTAGGGATGTCAGATTTTTTTCAAAAATCAGTTCAGCTACCTGCTTTTCCACAGGGGTATCACTTGATTACCTCCTATATAGAACAATCTATTCAAGAAATAGAAGTTCTTCAAATTGGAATTTTGCAGGTATTTCTTCAACATACTTCCGCGGGACTTTGCATCAATGAAAATGCAGATCCAACAGTAAGAAAAGATTTTAAAACCTTCGTAAACGAGCTAATTCCTGAAAATTATCCTCGATTTGTACACAATTACGAGGGTTCAGACGACATGCCTGCACATTTGAAAAGTGCTTTTTTTGGAGTCAATCTTAGCCTACCTATTCGTCAAGGAAAGTTAGCACTAGGACTTTGGCAGGGAATTTACCTGTGCGAATTTCGTCACGAAGGCGGACCAAGAAATCTTCTACTTACAGCATATGGAACCAAATAATCCATTGAGAACCATCACTTGACCATTGGTAAAAATCCACGACTCTGTCCTAGGAAAATCTTCTAAGTTTGTGTAATGAGTAAGTATGTTATGAACCGCCTGTTTGTATTTTTTTTAGTCTTCGGATTGGTATTCTGTCTCCAAGTTGAGGCACAGACCACTTCTCAACAAAATGCTTTTGCTTTTAAACTAAAGGAACCTATCACCTTGGATGGGATTTTGGATGAGGACATTTGGAAGGATGCTGAGGGGTGGAATCGAGATTTTATGCAATACTTTCCCTCAGACACCTCATTAAGTATACTCCCTACACGAGTGAAAGTAGCATTTGATGATACGAATTTGTATTTGGCTGCTATCATGGAAAATAAAGGCCCGCGTAACTATGTGTCCACCTCCCTGCGCCGCGACTACCGTGGGGAACAAAACGATGGGATTAGCTTTATTTTTGACACCTTCAATGACAGAACCAATGCATTCCAATTTGGCGTAAACCCCTATGGAGTTCAGCGAGAAGCCCTACTTGCCAATGGAGGTTCGCGCTCAGATGACCTCAGCTTGGCTTGGGATAACAAGTGGTATTCTGAAGCAAAGATTATGGAGAACCACTGGCAAGTTGAAGTGATCATTCCCCTTTCCACGATCCGGTTTAAGGAAGGAACACAAAACTGGAATGTGAATTTTTACCGAATCGATAGCCATACAGGGGAAAGATCCACTTGGGCGCCTATTCCAAGAAATAATTCAATCATATCCACCGCATTTCTACGAAAATTAATTTTTGAGGAGCCCCTTCAAAAAAAGGGAGCCAATATTTCGCTAATCCCTTATGTAGCTGGACGTACCTCCAGAAATTTCCTAGAAAACAGCAGTGAATCGCTTACCCCAGCTGTAGGCGGAGATGCCAAAATAGGCATTGGACCAGCCATGAACCTAGACCTCACCTTCAATCCAGATTTTTCACAGGTAGAAGTCGATCAGCAGGTGACCAATTTGGACCGATTCGAAATCTTTTTTCCTGAGCGAAGACAGTTTTTCCTAGAGAATGGAGACCTCTTTGATAGCTTTGGACATCCCCGATCCCGTCCTTTCTTTTCCAGAAGAATTGGTGTAGACATTGACTCCGCCACTGGACAAAACGTACAAAGTAAAATCATTTATGGGGCACGATTGAGTGGAAAATTAAATGATAATTGGCGTGTAGGGGCGATGAATATGCAAACTGCCAACGATGAAAATGCAGGCATTGTAGGGAAAAATTTTACCGTGTTTGCCCTCCAAAGAAAAGTATTTGAACGCTCAAACATCGGCCTTATATACGTTAACAAAGAGTCCCTAGCGCTAGATGAATACCAGCAGGTATTTGATCCCACAGCATACAATCGCTTGTTGGGAATCGATTACAACCTCAACTCGTCGAATGGGAAGTGGACGGGAAAGGTATTTTACCACCGTACATTTGAATCCATAGAGGTAGAAAAGCCCTATTCTTTCAATGCCTATGTATTGTACACCGATTTGCATTGGAGGGGGGTATTTAGTGTTCAAGATGTGGGCAAATCATTCAATCCTGAAGTGGGTTTTTTACCTAGATCTGATTTTAAACGTATTAACCCTGATCTCGCCTACCTATTTTATCCCAAATCCAAATTCATCAATCGCCATGGACCCTCTGTAGAGTTTGAGTCATTTTGGAATGAAACTTTGGGGACTACGGACCGCGACATTAACCTAGGATATTTGGTGCGCTTCAATTCCCTTGCACAATTGGAGGTCTCACATAGCAATCGTTACGTTTATTTATTTGGTGATTTTGACCCTACCCGATCTGGTGGAGAACCTCTAGCTGCAGGTACAGATTATTCCTACCAAAATATACAAGTAGAGTTCAGAAGTAATCCACGCAAAAAGCTAAATCTAAGCTTAATGGGGGAGTTTGGAGAGTATTTCACCGGGTCAATTCAACGGATTACTACACAAACAGGCCTTCGTTTGGGGTATCTTGCAAACATTTCCATGAACTTCAACTATGCGCGTATCCGCTTGCCAAAACCTCAGCAAGATGCTGATTTGATTCTTGTTGGGCCGCGAATTGACTTGACACTTACGAAAGATTTATTCTGGACCACTTTTGTGCAGTACAACAACCAGATAGACAACCTTAACATCAATACGCGAATTCAATGGCGCTATGCTCCAGTCTCCGACTTTTTCTTGGTGTATACAGATAACTATTTTCCAGGAGACTTCCTGCCCAAACAGCGCTCGCTGGTGTTTAAGTTGAACTATTGGTTGAATTTGTAATTAGTTTAAACGATTATCCTCCCTCTTACTAGTAGCTAAAAATTTTGAATTGCTTCGGATAATCGTCGATGGACCGCGGTCTGCAGGCGGCCCAAAAGCGCATTAAAATGACCTTCAAGCCTTATTTTTCTGTAGTTTCTGGTGGAAAAGCAGAAAAATAAATTGAAAAATTCAACCGCTAACTATACTATCCGCTAAGATTCAACCTAAACGCATTCTATCTGGTAGAAATAAGTATCCTAAAAAAAATTTAGTCAAGAGCCTCAAACACTTTACTTCAACAGTCTGTTAGCCAGCAATGAAGTACAATAGGATTGTGGTATGGTTTCGTAATGACCTTCGTCTCTCAGACAACGAGACACTGACAAGGGCAATACAACAAGGGAAAGAAATAATCCCAATTTACTGCAATGATCCAAGACTAGTTGGAAAAACAAAACTGGGGCTTCCAAAAACTGGGGCTTTTCGTGCGCAATTTCTACTAGAAAGTCTTGAGGATCTTCGAAAATCACTGATTCAACTAGGAGGCAATTTGGTTTTCTTACAAGGGAAACCAGAACAAGTAGTGGTAGATTTTGCCAAACAGATTCAGGCTTCCGCAATCTTTTTTTCTAAAGAAGTTACTTCAGAAGAGCGTCATGTGGATAAAGCCCTTGAGGAAAATGCTTTTTCAAACAAAATCGCCTGTGAAAGCTTCTGGCAGAGCACCCTCTACCATAAGGATGACCTGCCTTTTCCAATCAAACAAACGCCTGAAGTATTTACACAATTCCGCAAAGAGGTAGAAAAGCAAAGTAAAATCCGTGCTCCTTTTCCTCTACCTACTGCAATAAATTACCCTGGAGAAGCGCTAATTCCTGATGCAGGACTGCCCCCCCAGTGGACAGATTATGGACTGGAGAAGCCTAAGCGAGAGGAACACTCGTGGTTGAAGATACGTGGGGGAGAGTCATCCGCGCTAGGGCAACTTCAGTCCTATTTTTGGGAAAAAGACCTACTAAAAAGATATAAGGAAACGCGCAACGGTTTGATTGGCATGGACTACAGCTCCAAGCTATCTTCTTGGCTAGCCTTAGGTTGTATTTCTCCTCGTACCATCTACACAGAAGTAAAACGATACGAAAAAGAACGCATTAAAAATGAAAGTACCTACTGGCTGATTTTTGAATTAATCTGGAGAGATTATTTCCGATTTATTGCCAAAAAACACGGAACGAAACTCTTTCAAGTAAGCGGCATCCGAAATCAAGTGGACTCCTGGCGAAGGGACAAGGCACAATTTATTCGCTGGGCAGAGGGGAAGACAGGAGTTCCATTTGTGGATGCCAACATGCGGGAGCTGAATGCAACCGGATTTATGTCCAACCGAGGGCGACAGATCGTTGCAAGCTTCCTGGTTAATGACCTCGAAATCAACTGGACCTGGGGAGCCAGCTACTTTGAAAGTCAACTCGTGGATTACGATGTATGCTCCAACTGGGGGAACTGGATGTATGTGGGTGGTGTAGGAAATGATCCCAGAGAAAACCGCTACTTCAACATCCTTCGTCAAGCGAATACCTACGACAGAAAAGGAGATTTTGTACGCCTTTGGATACCTGAACTCCAGGAAATCCAAGGCTTTGACATCCACCAGCCTTGGGAGTTATCCACATCCGATTTACGTGCCCTAAAAATTCAATTGGGACATAGTTATCCACAAGCAATGGGTAAAATCCCTGCATTGGAAAAAACTTATTGAAAAATGGCAGCACGTACATGCTGCCATTTTCTCTTTTTATGATCCGCTGCAGCGGATCGAACTCTGAATAGCCGCGGGTGCAACCCGTGGTAGAAAGTTAGATGGATTTTCCCGATCCCCGAAGGCGGATCGAACCATATTCCTGGCGTCAGGAAGATGATAGCACACTTAGTAGCTCAGCTTAAACCTACTCAAATCAGGTAAGATTTGTTTCTCTCTTTTCAATTCCCTTTGGTACAGGTACTGTCCTAATTCGGCAAAGAAAGGCAATCCAATTTCATCTGTTTCGTACTGGTCGTCGTTGAGAATTTGGTCTTCATTGACATAAACGATTGCAGACACAAAAAACTCTACCCCAGCTTCAAAGTCTACAAAATACCCTCCTTCAATCAGATGTCCATAGGACCAGCCGGTCTTATTAAACAGGCGGAAACGGGCTGGAATTGGTGATCTGTCTGTTCCAAACTTGAAAAACTTGGAGTAGCTATCGTAAAATTCAGTGGTATCATAGGTAGGAAACCTACTTTCTCGAGGTACCATACTCATGTACTTGAGTACAAAGTTCCGGTGTTCCTCATTCAAATTAAATCGTTCAATCCCAACAAAGGCCTCGGGAAAAATAGTGCGCTGCACCACCCCATGTAAATCCGAAAGGGAAAACTTGTTCTTGTAAGAAAAATCCATTCCTCCCTGGATCAAGGTATCGTTTTTGTAATACGCTTGGCCCAACTTGGGAAAACCTGGTACCGCATACGCGCTATCCGCTTGTCGAGCAGGAATTTCCAAAAGGATTTTCCCAGACTTATCCACAAATCGAATTGGATTAAAATGTCTGTTTTCTTCAGGAGATATAGGAAAACTCAAACGCTGCGTAACTACGGTATTTGTTAGTCCTTTTTCCCTCAACTTTGTATTGATATAATCTGTCCCTAGCAATTCATACAATCGGTTGGAGGCATCGTTATCGGATACAAGCAGGATTTTTTTTATGTAGTGCCCGATGCTGGGCAGGCCATTTTCAGCACTCGAATCACTCCATGCAGGCAGCTGGGAAGGCCGAACCGAATCGTTCAGCATGATGGTCTCCAGGTTCAACCCTTCAAATTGCTGCTCCTCCAACCATTCCAAAGCCAGCAGCGCAATTGGCAGCTTTACCGTGGATGCTGGATAGAAGTAGCGGGAATCATTTACGTTGAAAGGGTAGGTAGTAAACAAGGGATTGCCATGCTCGTTGCGGTCAATCTGTGTATAGACGATTTGTACCTGGTACTTTGCGGTATCCCCAAGCACCTTTTGCAAAGTTGGGTAGTCTTCTAATCCGTCCACGAAAGGAACACCAGTCTTGGGTTGACAGGAGAAGAGAAAAAAAGAAACCGCTAAAAGGAAAAGAAGTTGCTTCATGATTATTTGCTAGAAAGGTAGTGCAACGCTTCATTTAACGCCATCAAATCCCAAAGCGAATGAAAGGCAGAAAGGACGATACGGCTGATGGTAGGACTATCCGCTGTGGGATAAGAAAAAGAGGAAGTAATAAATCCCATTCTCTCTAAATCTTTGGACCAGTTTGGATTCTTGAGGATAAACACTGGAAATTTGGGGGATCCTACCAATGTGGATAAGTCCTTTGTTTCTTGGTTGAAAATTCCAGAAAAGTCTCGAATTTTTTGACTTTGAGCCTTATAAATATCTTGTGTCTCTAAAAACGCCTGCAAATTGGCTGGGGAACCAGGGGATGCTCCTATAAAAATCGATTGGCTTTTTATTCCCTCGATGACTTCTTCTTTCCCCAAAATAATACCTGCCGGCATGGCCAACCCCTTTCCCAAGGATCCGGAAACCACTAGATTTAATTGAGGATGTTGCAGGTCCGCATACCTTCCAAATAATGTTTTTCCCAATACCCCAAAAGCATGACTCTCATCTAATAGTAAAGTAACCGCATGTTTTTTTGCAATTTCCTTTACCCAAGAGTACTCGTGAATGGCTGCGTGTAGTGGATCTACCGAATTTCCCAGAATCAAAATTTTTCTGGAAGAAAGTTGCTCAGACAGCTCCAAACACTTTTTCTTCCAGGTCTCAAAATTTGCCTGAGTATCTATTTGTAGCCCCAAAGGAAGGATTGCAGGATGGGTATCCGGCGCAGCCCAACAGCTATCTGCCTTTGGGAAAAGCCATTGGGAAGCGGCAATTCCTGCCAAAAACCCAGAACTCATCACTGCAGCAGCCTCGGCCTTTGCATTTTTTGCGAAAAACTTCTCAAACTCATCGAATACTTTCAGCCGCACGTTATTGATACGACTCAAACCATGGTTTGCCCCATATTGACGGATACAATCTTGAAGTACTGCTTCATAATGCCTATCCGCCTCCATCCCTAGGTAGGAAGTTCCACTAAAAAAAAGATAGTCCTTCTTTCCAATACGGACTACCGGGCCTAGAGACTGATTAAGAAAAGTAGTCTTCAACCTGCTATTATTTGGCAAAAATCTGGGATGGATCTTGGAATGACTTAAACTCAAGGGCATTCCCACAAGGATCCAAAAAAAACATAGTAGCTTGTTCTCCTACCTCACCCTCGAATCGAATATAGGGTTCAATGACAAATTCCATACCGTGGGCTTTGAGTTTTTTTGCAAGGTCATGCCATTCCTCCCAACCGAGGATAGCTCCAAAGTGACGGACTGGAACATTTTTTCCATCTACCTCGTTAGTTTTGACGTTGGCGAGTTCATCTGGCTTGATGTGTGCCGAAAGTTGGTGACCAAAGAAGTTAAAATCAATCCATTTATCGGTACTTCGGCCAATATCACAGCCCAGCAGGCCTCCATAAAATTGGCGAGTTTCTTCGATGTCACGGATCGGAAAAGCGAGGTGGAACGGTTTAAAGTCAGACATAATGCGTAGTTTCGGGGGGTGATGTGTTCAGGGACTGAAAGTTAATTGTACCCTAAATATATGGCAAAAAATAAAACAGTTTCACTGGTTTTGAGTAGTGGTGGCGCAAGGGGTTTAGCGCACGTAGGGGTAATTGAAGAATTAGAACGTAGAGGCTACACCATTGCAGAGATTGCAGGCTGCTCTGCTGGAGCCCTTGTTGGCGGCATGTATGCTGCGGGCAAGCTCTCCGAATTCAAGGATTGGATCTGTAATCTGGACCGATTGGATGTATTTTCTTTAATGGATTTCACTTTTTCAAGCCGCGGATTTATAAAGGGAGAGAAAGTATACCAAGCCCTAAAAAAAGTCGTTCCAGACCAAAAAATTGAAGATTTACCCCTGCGATTTGCCTGCAATGCTGTAGATGTCAATTCAGGAAAGGAACATGTATTTACCCAAGGAAGCTTGTACAAAGCAATTCGAGCCTCAGGTAGCATCCCCTCCGTTTTTATCCCTGCAAAGCTAGATAAGCAGCATTTTATTGATGGAGGAGTATTAAATCCTGTCCCCATATCACTCCTTTCTGATCCTCATGCACATCACATTGTCGTGGTAGACACCAATGCATTAGAGGATCATTACCATGCCCTTCCTAGCAAACCAACCACAAAATCGCAAGGGATACTTCCTGCCTGGGTAAAAGAATACCAAACCAAAATGATGACCTATTTTCCTGAGGAACAGAAAGTAGAATCTGTTCGAACCTATTCCGCCTTGGAACTCGTCACTCGCTCCTTTGACCTGCTGCAGGATCGGTATTGCCAATTACTTTTGGAAAACTATCCAGTGGATGCCCAAATCAAAATTGCGAGAAAGCAATGCGGAACACTGGAGTTTCACCGTGCTGCGGAATTGATTGAAATTGGCCGAATTAAAGCTTCAGCTGCATTAGACCTACTAGAAAATGGAAATTGACGAACTCAACCGACTCCTAGGAAATGTGGATAACTACCTTTTGGATCAACTCCTCAAAGGGAGATTTAACAAGGACATGAAGATCTTAGATGTGGGCTGTGGTGAAGGGCGCAATGCCGTGTATTTCCTTCAAAAAAACTATTCTATTTTTGGCCTCGATCCGAATGAAGTCGCTGTTCAGTATTGCCGATACTTGGCCAAAACTATAAATCCCCAAACAGACATTCACCGCTTTCAAATCGGCGATGGGGCAGCGATCCCTTTTCATGCTGCTGCATTTGATGCAGTCATCAGTTCGGCCGTGCTCCACTTTGCCGAGGGGCATGCCCATTTTTGGAAGATGATTACTGAAATCCACAGAATACTCCAGCCAGGAGGGATTTTCTGGATGCGGATGTGTACTGGTTTTGGCAACATGCTCGAAGAAAGTCAGGACTTAGGAGAAGGCAGATACGCCTTACCGGACGGATCCGAACGCTATGTATTGCTTCCTGAAGGGCTGCAGGAACTGGAACGCATAGGATTCCGATTTCTTGAAGCCCCCAAGACGGTACTTGTCTATGGGCAACGGGAAATGGGGGTGTTTTTGATGGAGAAAATCGGTTAAGATCTTCTCACTTTAGTCCTTTTTCCCCTGTACCGCCTTCACAATCAAGTCAAATACGGTGGTGGGAGCAACGCGTTCGGCACTAGAAAGTGACGCCTCACAAACCAATAGCGGCTTGTCCAAGTCCGATTCTGGGATACGCCCATGGGCTCCCTTGACCAAGGTGGCATCTAAGGGGATCACATCCATCAAATAGCGAAAGCCAATCTTTTTCTTGATGAGTTTGGAGCCCACTTTCAGCAAAGGAATGGGAATGGCAGGATCCATAATCAGTTCTACAGGATCATAACCCGGTTTGCGGTGGATATCCACACAGCGGGCATAGTCAGGGGCTTTGGCATCGTCGAGCCAGAAGTAGTAGGTAAACCAGGAATCGGCATCCGCTACGACTACCAAATCCCCTGAACGGGCATGATCCAAATGTGCGCCTTTTTTCCCTTGAGCATCCAGCACCTTTTCCACACCTGGCAGTGCTTCGAGGAGGGCTTTCACCTCGGCAAGTAAGGACTGATCCTGCACGTGCACATGGGCTACCTGGTGATCTGCTACGGCAAACACTTTCGAGGTCCCTGCATCGAGGGTTTCTAGGCCCAGTTCATTTTTCACTTGAATCCAACCCTTCTCCCGGAAAACTCGGTTGAGGTGGATCGGCCGGGATACGGTGGTAATGCCATACTCGGAAAGCAGCAACACTTGTGTTCCTTGGCTTTCAAAATAGGTAATCAGGTCCTTTGCCAGATCATCTATTTCCCGCAGGTCTTTCCCAATCTTGGCAAAGTCAATCCCATACTTTTGCAAGGCATAATCCAGGTGGGGCAAGTAGATCAAGTTGAGTGTCGGGGAATGCCATTGGTCTACCTTTTTGGCCGCTTCGGCTATCCAACGACTAGATGCGATGGTCGTCGCAGGTCCCCAAAAACTAAAGAGTGGAAAAGTTCCCAACTCGGCTTGCAGACGATCCCGCAATTCCATGGGTTGGGTATGGCAATCGGGCAATTTACGCCCATCTGAAGGATATAAAGGCCTTGGGGTCACGGCAAAATCAGCAGTAGTATACATATTGTACCACCAAAATAGGTTGGCCACCGTAAAACTCGGATCTTCTTTTCGTAGTAAATCCCATACTTTGTCTCCTTGGACTAACTTGTTGGACTGCCGCCAAAATTTGATTTCACACTCCTCCTCAAAGTACCACCCGTTACCGACAACACCATTATCTGAAGGCCATTTTCCCGTCAAATATACGGACTGTGCAGAGCAAGTTACAGCAGGAAGTACGGGCTCAACCACTGCTTGATGCTTTGATGCTATCCATTGTTTTAAAAATGGGGTATGCTCTCCGATCACTCTTGGAGAGAGGGCAACAATATCGAGGACGACGGTTTTTTTCATGGGCTAAAAAGGAAAATGATTCTCCGCAATCTTACTAGTAGCTTACTATCTGTTTGAATTAATGCGGTCAAATTGTCGACGGGCGATGGCCCTCGGTACACAGGCGGTCTACTGTCCACAGCACACTTACTTGATCCTCAAACCTTATTTGCATTTAGTCCTAGTGACCAAGAGGATAACCAGAAAATTACCTCCTTCATTTACAGGAGTTGCTCTTTAACCCATCCCAGCTCTTGTGAAATAGCCTCCCCAAGGGTAAGGTGTGTATCTTCTGGAAGGACCTCCCAAGTGTAGGTTTCCACTTCAAGGTGATTGGTGATACTTGAATCTGCGTTAACTAATTTCAAAACTTCCACGATATCTTCCTGGGTGGATTGGAAGGTCCCGTAATTATCAAGAAAGATCGGTACGTGAAAATGTACTCGCCATTCCAAATCCTTAGTCGAATGAAGCTGAGAGAGGGCTTGAGGTAAGTCTGGATAAGAGATCAATCCTTTTTCCTTCGTTCGTCCAACCACCTGGTGAAGGTAGGTAATGTCCGCAAATTCCTCCAACCTTTTTTCAATACTGAAGCGCTCGTTTGGGGAATCGGGAATCATCAATTTTAGTGCTGCAGAAAGCTGAATTTTTCCAATTCCAATCCCTGCTTTTTTTAACTTTTGAAAAGTGGTCTTGGGATTTTCGTAACCAATAGCAAAATGACATACGTCGTAGCAAACTTGCAAATGTTCTAGGATCAATCCTTTTGCTTCGCGCCACTTTAAATGACTGATACTATCCTGCGGAAACAGTCGTTTTGCAAGTATTTTTTTTCCTTTTGCAACCAGCTCTTTTTTAAAATAATGAATCACCTCTTCTGAATTTTCAATTAGCCCATCCGGTTCTGGCTCTAGATCTAAGTGAAGAAATTTACCCGTTTCACGACGGAGACGTACCAACTCTTCTACCATATCCATCAGGTGTAGGGTTGCTTTTTCACGGGCTTCTTGTTTCTCCAGCTCTGAATCAAACCAGTACCTATACGACAAGGGGGAAGTAGAGATTCCTCCATCCATCCCTTCAGGAAGAAGTTGAGCTAAAATCCGAAAACAACGACTTGTATACTCCAACCGCTCTTTGGTCGTCCAATCTGGGGCGTGGACCTGTTCCTTTACCTTGGTGCGGTGAAATCCACCATAAGGAAAGCAATTCAAGGTATAAACGTAAGCATTGCTTCTTTTCAACCATTCCTGAAATTCTTGCATACAACTTGGGCGCTCCAATACTAAAGAAGCCTCATGGGATAGTCTAAGGCCTATTCCAAATGGCTCGTTGTGGTCTAAGCGCTTCTTAACTTCAGGTATATATATTTTCAGGTTCCAAAAAGTTGCTTCCCAGCTTTCTCCTGCATGGATGTTGCTGCAATAGCTTAGATGTAGGTTTTTGATCTTCATAGGCAACCTCCGGCTTGATTTTAAATGGTTTTTTGTTCTTCCCAGAATTGTAAAAGTTGTAGTGCTTTCCCAATCAATTCCGGATCCATTTCATGCACTTCCACTCCTTTTCCTAACTTATCTAGTACCATAATCGTGAGCCTTCCGCCCAAATGCTCCTGAAATTCCTTAAGCCCCTGAAGCAAGGCCTCCTCATGAAGTTCGGATGCATACAAGGCAAGGCCCAAAGTATGAAACAATTTAAAAATACGAATTAAATCTGCTTTATCTATTCGTCCCTGCAAATAGGAGTACGCTGAATCCAGGGCTATTCCTATGGCTACCGCTTCTCCATGTCGTATTCGAAAGTCACTTAGTTTCTCCAATTTGTGCGCTGCCCAATGTCCAAAATCCAAGGGCCTACTTGAGCCAAACTCAAAGGGATCTGCGCCAGCAATATGCGTCATGTGGTGCTGTGCACTACGGATAATATGCGTTTTCATGGGTTCCATCTCTCGCCTTGCAAGCGCTGCAGCTTCTTTTTCTAACCACTCAAAAAAATCCAGATCCTTTATCAGTGCTACTTTGACTGCCTCCGAAACCCCGGATCTCCAATCTCGGTCTTCCAAACTTTCCAAAAAGGTAAAGTCATTAAGCACCGCAAAGGGAGGGGTAAAGGTCCCCAGGTAATTTTTCTTTCCGAAAGCATTGATACTATTTTTGACCCCTACAGCAGAATCATTTTGGGATAATACCGTCGTAGGGATACGGACCAGTCGAATCCCCCGATGAGAAATCGCTGCTGCAAAGCCCACCATGTCGAGGACTGCCCCACCTCCCAAAGCCACCAGGTAAGAATGACGGTCTATTCCAAAACTGTTGGTTGCTTCCACTACTTGCTGATAGGCTTCCGGGTTGTTTTTACAGGCTTCACCCCCAGCTACCACCAGCGGCTCGCCTACCAAGGCTAACCGGGAGGATTGGGCAGCTACATAGACTTTGATTTGGGAAATTAATTCAGGATGATGCGCCACTACGCCTGAATCCAACACAAAAAATACCCGAGCAAGCTGACCTTCTGGAAAAGTCTCAACAAACAAGGGTTGACTTGTAGCAAACAAATTCTCTGTAAACGCAACCGGATAACGAAAGGGTACCGAGAAAGATTGTTGTAAAATCGTAAGCATTAGGGGAGGGGGTAATTTTTCTACGTAAGCAAGATGTAAAAGAAATTGAATTTTTTTTGCTTAGGTTACAGCAAATTTTTTGGCCAAGCTCAAAGAAATGGGTAGAAGTAGCAAGACAAACAACCCAATAGGCCAACCTGAAAAGGCGGTAGCCAAGGTAGCATTCACCAAAATCAAGGAAAGAACCGCCGCTTTAACTGACTTGCCGATGTAGCGCGGTTCTTGAGTTCGAATCGCTTTCAAAAGGGGTGGAAATAAACGGTAACCCAAAAATGCTAAAAAGGGCAAAATTTGAAGGTATCCTGGGCTTTTTTGGTAGGCCAAAAGAAAAAGGGCTACGAAAATAGCCGCATACATCGCTCCTCCGAGGAATAGTGCGCTGCGATTTTTTCCATGAACTTCCCCTCTACTAATTAACGTAATGGCTGCCACATAGACTAGTGGAAGTAGCCCTAAGTACCAGTTGCTATCTAGCAAGACCGGCATTACAGCGATACCCAAGAGAAGATTCCCTGTCCGACACAAACCCATATTGATGGGTCCAAAAAAGACCTGATGCTTGCCCCAGTAATCGTACAGCAAGGCACATCCCGCCACGCCAATGGCAAGACTTCCAGCAAGCGGGTTGACTTGAAACGCACAGACAATCCCGGCTAAAAGTAGAAGTGAGGCCATTGCAATCGCCCCTTTTTTGGATACTCGTCCACTTGGGATCGGGCGCTCGGGACGCTCGATCGCATCCAGCTCTGCATCAGCGATATCATTAAACGCAACCCCTCCACCATACAAGCCAATGGTGCTTAGCGAAAGCCAAAGTAGGTTCCACCAGTACGTTTGATCTCCATAAATCCAATTGGTCGCCATCCCATCCCAAGCTCCGGCGATGGCAAAACCTGCCCAGATATCCGCTATCGCCGTCACCACATTGGCGGGACGAGTGAGTTGGAGATAAGAAAAAAGCTTACTCGCCATGGGTTAGTTTTCTACGCGGTCATCAGGACCCTCCACGCGGGGAACCTGACCGCCACGAAGCACGGAGTTACCTCCCAGTTTTTTGGTTTGATCAATCGGCGCTGCCTTGAGCCAATCATCCTCATGCATTTGCCCACTCAAACCAAATACAGTGAGTGCATTTTGGTAGGTCGTCAAGCGAACATGCTCTTCCGGCACCCCCATTTTGCGCATCAAAGCGGCGGTCTTCGGCACAGCAATTGGATCCGAAATCCCCCAATCTGCCGCAGAGTTCACAATGATTCGCTCGGGACCATACTGCTTGACGATTTCCACCATTCGCTCAGAACCCATTTTGGTATGTGGATAAATGGTAAATGCTGCCCAAAAGCCCCGATCCAGCACCTCTTTGACTGTTTCCTCGTTGTTGTGATCGACTACCACCCAATAAGGGTTCATGCCGTGCTCTACCGCTACATCCATGGAACGGGTCGTGCCCTTCTTTTTATCGCGATGAGGGGTATGGATCAACACAGGCAGCTCTACTTCCTTGGCTAGCTCGAGTTGGAGGCGGTAAAAACGATCCTCCGCTTCCGTTTGGTCGTCGTAGCCAATTTCCCCGATCGCGACTACCCCTTCCTTACCCGCATAGAGCGGTAGAAGTTCCATCACCTGTTCTGCCAAAGCCACATTATTGGCCTCCTTGGAATTGAGGCCCATGGTGCAGTAGTGGACGATGCCAAACTGGCTTGCGCGAAATCTCTCCCAGCCTACTAATGTGGAGAAATAGTCTTTAAAAGAACCCACTTCGGTTCGAGGCTGCCCCAGCCAAAATGCGGGTTCGATTGTAGCGACAATTCCCGCTTTGCGCATGGCTTCGTAGTCGTCAGTAGTCCTGGAAACCAGGTGAATATGGGGATCTATGTACATTTCCATGAGTAGATGCAGAGGTAAGTGGGTGAATTTAACGGTTGATAAGTGATTAAACTCGATTTTTTTGAAATTCTATTCCTAGGTCTTCCCAGCAGTACGCTTCAGTGGCACAGGCTTCCTGAAGCAAGGGATAGGCAGTCAAGAGTTCTAGAGCAGGAGCATAGTCACTCTGGTACGCAGCCAAAGCGCCCGCTTTTTGCTCCGTCCGATCCGAAGATGCCAGCACCTTTTTCAGATCTTCCAGATACTGGGAACCCATAAATGGGACGAGCAGCCGCCAAACTTCTGGCATCACTGCCCTTCCGGCTGCCCAACGCTCATGGGCAAAATCGGTGGCCATGGCAGCAAGTGCCGCATTGCGTCGATGGTCTAGGTCTTGGATAAGGTAGAGCGGGCGCTGCATAAAGATGGCTTTGAGAACCAGCTGGTTCCAGTTGGCCTCAGGGAAATAACGTGCTGGGTAGGGATTGCGCAGCGCAATGGCATCAAAGACCACTGACATATTTGTGCGGCAGCCTTCAATGGCTCGAGGCAATAGGCCTTCTGCATTGGGCATGAGTGGCAAAGCAGCATATAGGGCCTGTTGTTCGTACATATCTCCTGTTTCAAAGAGTTGCTGCAGAATGGCCAGCCAAGCTTCATGCTGGAAGGGCAACTGAAGTACTAGATAAATCCGAGCCACTTGAAGACTATCCCAGGCAGTTGGATCTACTCCCTCAGGAAGAGATATAGTTGCTCCCTCCGTCCAGGAAACTCCCTCTTTTTTAAAATACCGAGAGGCACGGGAAAAGGCAAGAAAGAAGGGATTCGGGGAACTGGCGAATTTAATTTTTTCGGCTTGCTCCGCCAACCAAGTGATGGAAGCGGGTTCCGCATTTGCTTCTAAGGTCTTTTTTAATACTTCTTGAATCGGAGCTGTTGCCATGGGGAGATAGATTTACCAAACTTCTATGTAAAGAAACTCGAACCAGAAGAAAAATCCATCCCATTTTAGACAAATGGAGGAAAAAAAGTTGGTCAACAGTCGACGGTTAACAGACGACAGCTCATCGAATCGAACTTCAAGCCTTATTTTCTTTAGTTAGCACTTAAAAAGATGTATTCAGTAACCACCCTCCTTATCCCTAAAACCAACTGGCTGTCGACCGTGGACTGTTAGCTGTTGACTGTTTAATTATCCACCAGCGGTTTCAGGAAAATTGAAGTTAATCCCTAGTTTTAGGAATTAAATACACTTGCTATGAAAATACGTAATAATTGGTACTTAGGTCTTGTGTTTTTTGTTGCTATCCAAGTACAGGCACAAAACCAAGTCATCGATGCCATTATCAAAGAAGCAACCGAAAACTCTAAACTAGAGGTACTTGCTCATGAAATCATGGATGGAGTAGGTCCTCGCTTGGTCGGCTCCCCACAGATGCAAAAGGCCCATGACTTGGCCGTCACTACCTACCAGAGTTGGGGCATTCCTGCCCGCAACGAAAAGTGGGGGGAATGGAGAGGCTGGGAAAGAGGCATCACCCACATCGACTTGATTGCTCCTTGGACCAAGTCTTTGGCCGGTACACAATTGGCCTGGAGCCCATCCTCTCCTCAAGGAGGTGTAAAAGGAGAGGTAGTGATTCTTCCAGAATTTACCGATTCCCTTGCATTTCAAAAGTGGCTGCCCTCCGTAAAAGGCAAATACGTAATGATTTCCATGCCTCAGCCTACTGGACGCCCGGACTACAATTGGGAAGAACATGGAAAACCAGCGTCCATTGAAAAAATGAAGGCCGAGCGGACCTCCCTCAATGCATCCTGGTCCAAGCGCCTGCAGGCAACAGGGAAAAGCCGCAATCAACTTCCCCTTGCACTGGAAAATGCGGGCGCAGCCGGTATCCTTACCTCGTACTGGTCCAATGGTTTTGGGGCCAACAAGATTTTCTCTGCCTCCACCAAAAAAGTGCCCACAGTAGATATTTCACTAGAAGACTATGGCCTACTCTATCGTCTGGTAGAAAGCGGCAAGGCGCCACAGCTACACCTCAATGCGCAGTCCAAAGAAACAGGCATGCAGCCGACCTACAATACCCTAGCCGAAATCAAGGGGACCACAAAAGCAGATGAATACGTGATGCTTTCCGCACACTTTGACTCTTGGGATGGGGGCACAGGTGCTACAGACAACGGCACAGGCACCATCCTGATGATGGAAGTGATGCGTGTGTTAAAGCAAGTGTATCCCCACCCTAAGCGTACCATCTTAGTTGGGCACTGGGGATCTGAGGAGCAGGGACTAAATGGTTCGCGCGCTTATGTAGAAGACCATCCTGAAATGATCGACAAGATTCAAGCCCTATTCAACCAGGACAATGGTACGGGACGTATTGCCAATATCTCTGGTCAAGGCTATGTAGAAAGCTACGAGTACTTGGGCCGCTGGCTCAATAAGGTGCCTCGAAACATCACCCAAGACTTAAAAACCGAGTTTCCAGGCAACCCAGGCTCAGGAGGGACAGACCACGTATCTTTTGTGGCAGCAGGTGTCCCAGCCTTCAACTTGAGTGCCTTGCCATGGAACTATTTCAACTATACCTGGCATACTAATTTGGATACCTACGATAAGATTGTTTTTGACGACGTGCGCCAAAATGTAATCCTCACTGCCATCTTGGTGTACATGGCCTGCGAAGAAGAAAACATGGTATCACGTGAGCAACGCATTCCAATCAACCCAAGAACAGGGGAAGCAACGACTTGGCCTGCCCAGCGATCACCTAACCGAAAAGGAGGGGTAAATTAAAAACGCCCTCTGCTAACCGTCCACAGTCAACTGCAAATTTCTTGAACATCAATGCTTAATTTTTGTGGTGAAAAGGTAAAAAAGTGGAGAAACATACACAGTAAAAAAAAGGCTGTCCTGATCAGGGACAGCCTTTTTTTGTGTTCTTTCTTTATAGGTTTTTCAATTCTTCTAAATCCCCCTAGCCCCTTGTAAGGGGGAATCACATCACTGCACCCTTTAAAGATTAATTATGGAGTGAAATTTTTGAATTAAAAGTAGTTGGTTGAAAACCTATTTGGGCGACTCCCCCTTCTTAAGGGGGTAAGGGGGATTCCCTACTAATTTTTCTGTTGGGGCTTCCCCGACACCCTCCACGTATTTGCCGAATTGTATTTCCCCACCACCAGCACTTTGAAAAAAGGCTTATTTCCCAACTCCCTTGGAAGCACATACTGCTTTGCACCAGAAGGCACCTCTCCTAACAAAAAATACTCGTCCTGGTCCCCTTCCCTAAAGTGGTCTGTCGGACTCCAGTAGACAGAAAGGGGTTCGGATTGTATGCCTGGAGTCCAGGTAAGCACTTGGTCCATATCTCTTTCCTTTAGCGTTAAATCACTAAGTGAAAGTGGCCCTATGAGTGGGACCCCATCCAATTCGCGTTCCTGGCGCTCCGACACCACCAAATTAAAGAAGCGGATCATCGAAGGAAGCAGATCTACCATGGCGGCCTGCCCCGAATAAAACCGTGCATTGAGGTCCTTGGCATTGGTGCTGATCCAGATTTCTCGTTCGGCATCACTTTGACCTCCGTGACCTTTTCCATCAGGTTCCTTACGCCCATGATCGGTAGTTATCCACAATTGCCAGTCCTCCCCTTTTTGCTGCCGCTCCTGAACGGCTTGCCAAATCAATCCCACTTGCGCATCGGCTTTTTCGATGGCGGCATCGAGTTCGGAACTTCTACCATGCCGATGCCCCATGTCATCCGTGTATTGAAGATATACCCAGGTAAGGTCTGGGCCCTGATTTCTGAGGTAATCCGCTGCCTCCTCTGCCACGCGTTGGTCAATCCGGTGAATATAGTCCGACTGAGAATCGTGGGGGTAGCGCAGCGTATCCAGTTCCAAGCCATCCAGAGATTGATTCAAGCGGAGGAAGTTGGTTTGGGGAAGATTATCTCCCAGAAGCTTGGTCCGGTTGTCCTGCCAGGTGGAAAAAATAGCCACCTTCGCATCGGGACGGACTTCTCTTAGGTACCGGAAAATGGTCCAGTACTGGTAGTTGGGGGCTTTGATTCCATTCCCCCAGACTTGGTGTTTGTGTGCCCAAGTGCCTGTTAAAAGTGTATTGTAGCCGACTGCAGAAATAGTCGGAGATTCGGAGTATCCTCCCGCCAAACCCCCTGTGTAAGCACGCGAATACCCTCCCTGGCTGGCTATTTGATCCAAGTTGGGAGTAGCCACCCTTTCCAGGTCTTGGGCAGGAATTCCATCCAAAATGAGAAAGACTATTTTATTCTGTTGAGCAAACGCAGGTTGTCCCCAGAAAAGCAGGGTGAAAACAAAGAAAAATAAGTATCTGGTTCGCATTTGTTTAGTCGTCAAGTTGATGATCCGCTTTTTTTACCAGTAACACAAAGAAAAACAAGGGTTGAAGTTCATGGAGATTGGCTGTGGACTATGGATATCCTTTGAACCAAGGTCTGTCGTCCCTTTTTTTAATTTTTAGCAATAGCCGCAAGCCCCCATTACAAGCCTCTAGTACCACGAAAATAATCCCTATCGTCTATGTATTCAACCGCCTCAATCGCAGCCCTTAGCCGCTCTGAGGTATCACCAGCAATAATCTGATACGAGAAACCACTACGCTTAGCTAATTGCAGGTACTGTTCAAATAATTGCTCCCGGATCTCCAATTCGGGATGTTCTCGCAAAGGATCTGCCTGCCAGGGCAAATCAGTAGCACATAAGAGGATCAAATCGTAGCTTCTCCGCTCCAATTCCTTTAGCACCCAAGGATCAATCTTTCCAAAACGATGGAGAGACCAGACCTGAATCACGCGCAAGTCGGTATCACAGAAGAGATAGCTTTTTGCTTCGCCAGCAAGTTCATCCTCCAACTGCATTTGTTGCCTGCCGATTTTTAGGAGATCCTCAAAAGCATAGGGACGGTGGAGTTTTTCCAAGTACTCCCTAGCCACTTCGGGCACCCAAGGCTCCTGAAAATAAGCTGCCAAAGCAGCAGCTAAGGTGCTTTTGCCGGTAGACTCTGGGCCTAAGATTGCGATCCGTTTAGGCTTTTGCATGGGATTGGGTAGCTTTAATCCAGGATAAAAGCCCTGCTATCGCCAAGGCGGTAAAAAATAAATATTGAAATGAGGTCAGCAAAAGCCCTTTGTGAAAATAAAGAGGGATAGAAACCAGGTCGGTTAAAATCCAAAAAATCCAGCTTTCCACCTTTTTTTTCGCCATCAACCACATGGCCACAAAGGCAGAAGCAGTGGTGAAGGAGTCCCAATAGGGGACGGTACTATCTGTAAACTCCGACAATACACCCACCAAAGCAGGGAATGCAATTAAAAAAATAAGAAATGCATAAAACCATCCCTTTTCATTGAGCCAGGTGACAGGAAGCGTGTCTTGCTTTTCTTGGGGATGGGTCCAGAGGTACCAGCCAAAGACAGACATCCCAAAGTAATAGGCATTGATCCCCATGTCTGCATAGAGCCCATAATCAAAACAGATCCATACGTAAATGAGTACCGATACAATCCCGGTAGGATACACCCAAATATGCTGCTTTGCAGAAAAATACACGGATACAATTCCCATCAACACCGCTACCCCCTCCAACCAACTGAGTTGCTGCAGCCCTTCTGCCAATCCGGTACGGAGTAGTTCGAAATCCATGATGCGAAGAAAAGGATATTTTTGAGAGCGAAAACCTTAACCCGCTGTTAATTTCCGTTACTTCCCCTCAAATTTGTGGCAAAGAAGTAACTTTTCCTGCAGTTGCCAGGTTTGATTGCTAAATTGCACCCTATGACATTGCCCAGTACCCCGGTCACCCAGGACATAGATTCACTCGATCCGAAGAACTTTATTTTGATCAAGAATGCACAGGTCAACAACCTGAAGCACCTCAGCGTGGCCATACCTAGAAATGCCTTTGTGGTCATCACGGGTTTGTCAGGTTCAGGAAAGTCCTCCTTGGCCTTTGATACACTTTTTGCAGAGGGGCAACGGATGTATGTGGAGAGCTTGAGCTCCTATGCACGGCAGTTTTTGGGAAGAATGGAAAAGCCCGAGGTGGAGTACATCAAAGGGGTAGCTCCGGCCATTGCCATCCAGCAAAAAGTAAGTACCAAAAACCCCCGCTCAACAGTCGGTACAACCACCGAAATCTACGATTACCTGAAACTCCTCTTTGCTCGTGTCGGTAAAACCTTTTCTCCCGTTTCTGGAAAAGAGGTCAAGCACCATACCGTGAGCGACATCGTTGATTTTGTCCATTCCTTTGAGGAAGGGTCCAAAGTGATGATTTCTTGTCCGCTCCAACCTTCTGGAGAGCGCAAACTTGAAAAGGAACTCGAGCTCTTACTGCAAAAAGGCTATACCCGCGTTTTGAGAAACGGAGAGGTGCTGGTTCTAGAAGAGATTTTGGCTCAGCCAAAAATCGAAAAAGGAAGCTATGAAATACTAATCGACCGCTTGACGGTACAAAAAGAAGTAGAGGACAACCAATTTCGGATGGCCGATTCCATCCAAACTGCTCTTTTTGAAGGGCATGGAAACTGTAAAATCATCCTTCCTGGTCAAGAAACACGTTCATTTTCGGACCGATTTGAATTGGATGGAATGTCCTTTGAACTTCCCTCTGTCAATTTCTTCTCCTTCAACAATCCCTACGGAGCCTGTAAGCGCTGTGAGGGCTTTGGAACCGTCTTGGGCATCGACCAAGACCTAGTCATTCCCGACAAGGAACTGTCGGTATACGAAGGTGCGATTGCTCCCTGGAGAGGAGAAAGTGGAAAAGGCTGGTTGGAACCGCTCTTGAAAAAAGGAATTGATTTTGATTTCCCCATTCACCGGGCCTACCAGGACCTTAGCGAGAAAGAAAAATCCCTACTTTGGACAGGAAATTCGTATTTCCGGGGACTCCATGATTTCTTTGAAGACCTGGAGACCAAGACTTACAAAATCCAATACCGCGTCATGCTTTCTCGATTTCGGGGACGTACTGCCTGCCCGGATTGCCGAGGGACACGATTGCGAAAAGACGCCTCTTACGTGCAGTTTGGGGGCAAATCCATTACCGACTTGGTATTGATGCCCATTGAAGATGCCCTCCACTTCTTCCAAACAATACAACTCGCTGCGCACGAGGCGAAATTAGCCAATCGCCTACTGAAGGAAATCACCAGTCGTTTGGAGTTTATGCACCAAGTAGGCCTAGGCTACCTGACCCTCAACCGACTTAGTTCCAGCCTTTCAGGAGGAGAATACCAGCGAATCCGATTGGCTACCTCCCTAGGATCTGCTTTGGTAGGCTCCATGTATATTTTGGACGAGCCCAGCATTGGACTACATCCACGGGATACGGATCGACTGATTGAGGTATTGAAGGCTCTTAAAGCTCTGGGTAACACCGTCATTGTGGTTGAGCACGAGGAAAAAGTAATGCGAGCCGCTGACCAAATCATAGACATTGGTCCCGAGGCAGGCATAAAAGGCGGAGAATTGCTGTTTCAAGGGAGTATTGAAGCACTTATTGCGAATGGCACGACTTACACAGCGAAATACCTGCGTGGAGAGGAAAAAATATTTACCAAGACCGGCAATCGTGCCTGGAAAGACGCCATCTGGATCAAGGGTGCGCGCGAAAACAACTTGAAAAACCTATCGGTACAATTCCCTTTAAATACCCTCACCGTTATAACTGGCGTTTCCGGATCAGGGAAGTCTACCTTGGTCAAAAAAATTCTTTATCCGGCATTAGGAAAGGTTTTGGGAACGGTCCTAGAGGAAACGGGCAAGTATGATAAGTTGGAAGGGGATTTCAAAAAGGTCACGCAAGTCGAATTTGTCGACCAAAACCCTATCGGAAAATCTTCGCGCTCCAACCCTGTCACTTACGTAAAGGCCTACGACGTCATTCGAACCCTCTTTTCAGAGCAAGCCCTTTCAAAACAAAGAGGCTACAAGCCTGCTTTCTTCTCCTTCAATGTAGATGGAGGCCGCTGTGAGGCCTGCCAGGGAGAGGGAATTGTGACGGTAGAAATGCAGTTTATGGCGGACATCCACCTCACCTGCGAATCCTGCAAGGGGAAGCGCTTCAAGAATGAAATCTTGGAAGTCACCTACAAAGACAAAAATATCTCAGAGGTGCTGGGCATGACCATTGATGAAGCGATCGAATTTTTCAAAGAAAAGGCCCAGTTGATCAATCGCCTGCTTCCGCTACAGGAGGTGGGATTGGGCTACATTGGCATGGGTCAGAGCTCGAATACCCTCTCAGGTGGCGAGGCACAGCGGGTAAAGCTGGCTTCCTTCCTTGGCAAAGGGGGAACCAAATCAGGCGATCATATCCTCTTTATCTTTGATGAGCCTACCACGGGATTGCATTTTCACGACATCAGCAAGCTTTTACACAGTATCAATGCCCTCATTGACCAGGGTCACTCCGTACTCATCATCGAACACAATACCGAGGTGATCAAATGTGCAGATTGGGTAATTGACTTGGGTCCTGAGGGAGGAAATAAAGGCGGTCAACTGACCTTTGCAGGTACTCCTGAAGACTTGGCTAAGGAGAAGGGGAATTTTACGGGAATGTATTTATAGAAGGTTGTACGAAGTACTATGTACCAAGTACAATGTAAGGATTCGAATTAAACTACAATTCTGCTATTTAAGGATCTTGGTACATTGTACTTGGTACTTCGTACAACCTTGATACTTGCTACTTGATACTTGCTACTAAAAGTACCACTCCCTTCCCCAACATTTTCCGATCCATCAGATCCTGCAAGGCCTGGGGAGCCTCAGCTAGCGTGTAGCGTTTTCCCACATGCTGCCGAATCTTGCCCTCCTGAATCCAAGCAAGCAGCTGCCGGGTATTTTGAAGACTGGCCTTGGGCTCTAGCTTGGCAAACTGCCCCCAAAACACCCCCACCACCGAACAGCCCTTCAAAAGGGGAAGATTCATCGGGAGCTGCGGGATTTCCCCATTCGCAAAGCCAACTACCAAATAGCGCCCTTTCCAGGCCATTCCACGCAAAGCGGCATCCGAAAATTTTCCCCCAACCGGATCGTAGACCACATCCACTCCCCGTCCTCCGGTCAACTCTTTGATTCGCGTTTTCAGGTCCTCCGTTTCGTAATTGATTGTTTCCACCGCCCCCTTCTCTCGGCAAAGGGCTAGTTTTTCTTCCGTAGACGCTGCCGCAATCACCCGAGCCCCCATCAAAGTACCTAGCTCCACCGCTGCCAAGCCCACTCCGCCTGCTGCCCCCAAAACCAGGAGGGTTTCACCTGCTTGTAGCTGGGCACGATCTTTCAAGGCATGGTACGAAGTGCCATAAGTATACAAGGTGGTTGCCGCTACCTCAGGAGAAATTCCTTCCGGCAAGGGAAATACCCGATCCACATCTACCGCCACTTGTTCGGCAAATCCTCCCCAGCCACAAAGTGCCAAAACAGATTGTCCCACTGCCAGTCCTTCAACCTCATGGCCAATTTCACTGATGATCCCAGCCACCTCTCCTCCGGGTGAAAAAGGGAGTTGGGGTTTAAACTGGTACTTATTCTGAATAATTAGCACATCTGGAAAATTTACCCCACAGGCTGCTACGCTGATGACTACCTGCTTGGGCCCCACTACAGGGTTGGCAACCTCGTGCACCTGCAAGGTGTCGGGAAGTCCAAATTGGGTACAAAGAACTGCTTTCATGGAGCTTTATTTTTGCCGAAGGCGTGTAAACACAAAAGAAGGAAAAAAGAAGGAAAATCGGCTCGAAAGGGATAATTTTGAGATGAATTCACCCCTAAGACTTTCTTCTATGTCTGTAGCCTCCTACCTAGAAAAAAATAAAGACCGCTTTTTGCAAGAACTGATTGACCTTCTCCGCATCCCTTCGGTGAGCGCGGACCCAAAATTCAAGGGAGAGGTGGTCGCAGCAGCCAATTTTGTCAAAAATTCCTTGGAAAAAGCAGGTGCAGATCTAGTTGAAATTTGTGAAACCCCAGGCTTTCCAATCGTCTACGGAGAAAAAATAATCGACCCCGCACTGCCTACTGTATTGGTCTACGGCCACTACGATGTACAGCCTGCAGATCCCTACGAACTCTGGGACTCACCCCCTTTCGAGCCAATCTTGAAGAAAACGGCCATCCACCCTGAGGGAGCTATTTTTGCCCGAGGCGCAGCAGACGATAAGGGGCAGTTCTACATGCACATCAAGGCTTTCGAGTCGATGATGGCTACCAGCGATCTTCCCTGCAATGTCAAGTTTATGATCGAAGGAGAAGAGGAAATTGGCTCAGACAACCTGGACAAATTTGTGCTGGCCAACAAGGAGCGGCTCAAGGCAGACGTCATCTTGATTTCGGATACCCATATGATCGGTATGCAAGATCCCTCCATCACAGTGGGTCTGCGCGGCATGGCCTACATGGAGGTGGAGGTGACTGGCTCCAACCGTGACCTGCACTCCGGTACTTATGGGGGTGCAGTAGCCAACCCAATCAATGTGCTTTGCAAAATGATTGCTTCGCTTAAGGACGAAAACGAGCACATCACCCTCCCTGGCTTTTATGAAAAAGTGCAAGAGCTTAGTGCGGCTCAACGTCAGCGCCTCAACGAAGCCCCTTTTGATCTTTCCGAGTACAAAGGGAAGTTGGACATTCAAGAAGTTCATGGAGAAAAAGGCTACACGACCATCGAGCGAGTGGGTATCCGTCCTACGCTAGATGTCAATGGGATTTGGGGAGGCTACACCGGGGAAGGCGCTAAGACCGTCCTTCCTTCCAAGGCTTTTGCCAAGATTTCCATGCGCTTGGTTCCTGATCAAGATTGGCACGAAATCGCCACCCTTTTTGAAAATCATTTCAAGGCCATTGCTCCTGCATCAGTGAGCGTCAAGGTAAAAGCACACCACGGTGGCGCACCAGCAGTGGTCTCCGATTCTTCCCTAGGCTACCAAGCAGCAGAAGCGGCCATGGAGGAAACCTTCGGCAAAAGACCAATTCCTACCCGAGAAGGGGGCTCCATTCCGATCGTAGCCCTCTTTCAAAAAGAGTTGGGTTCTGATCCGATCCTATTTGGTTTTGGACTTGACACAGATGCTTTGCACTCTCCCAATGAGCACTATGGGGTAAAAAACTACCTGATTGGTATCGAAACCATTGCTGCCTTTTTTAGGCACTTTAGCACCCTACATGGACGTTGATTTCATTTTTCTACGATGAAGAAAAGGAAACCTTACCAACCTATTTTCTGTTACCCCAGGCAAACCCAGTAGTTTATGAATCGCTTCCAAAAAAATAGTTTTCTACTCCTTGCACTTGTGCTATTGCTCAGCACTTCGGCAAAGGCGCAGTTGGTCAAGCCGCCGGTATGGAACATCCGCCTTGAAGACAACAGTTTGCGTGTTGGGGACGAAGCAACTGTCGTATTGGAAGCGCAGATTCCCTTGGGATGGTATGTGTATTCCAACGATTTCGATAAAAGCCTAGGGCCCTTGTTGACCGAATTTATTCCTGCCCCCTCGACAGATTTTTCGGTGGCGGGAAAGCTTCGAGCGATCCAACCCAAAAAGAAATACGACGAGGTTTGGGAAGGAGATGTGACCTTTTTTATAGGCAAAGGGCGCTTTGAGCAGCCCGTCAAATTGCTCAGTACCGCAGGAAAAGTTACTGGCTCCTTGGAATACCAAATGTGCTCGGACCTGACCGGGCAATGCATCAATTACGAGTTAGACATCGAATTGCCATTTACGGCAACAGAAAGTCCAGCCATCGTGGAGGAAGACCTTCAAAAAGAAGCAAGCTCCAGAGATACTAGTTTACTTGAAAAGGACCTGCTTCCCAACACCTCCACTAGTGAAGAAATTATTCCAGAAGAAACAATTGCAAAAGTAGCCGCTCCTGAAGAGGTCCCCACCACGAATATGTTTGCTGGGGATGAAGAAACGGCTTCACTTTGGGGCTTTATGGTGCTGGCCTTCTTAGCTGGTCTAGCCGCGCTGCTGACGCCTTGCGTCTTTCCAATGATCCCAATGACGGTGAGCTTTTTTACCGGAAGATCCAAAACACGATCTGAAGGCATTCGCCAGGCATTTATCTACGGCATTTCGATTATCGGTATTTACACCGTTGCAGGCACTGCTGTTGCAGCCATCCAGGGGCCAGAGTTTGCCAACTGGCTAGCCACTCACTGGGTACCGAATGTGTTTTTCTTTGGCATATTTGTGGTATTTGCCTTGGCTTTTTTGGGGATGTTTGAACTGACTCTACCCTCGAGTTTTGTAAATAAAATAGATGCAAAAGCAGAAAAAGGAGGGCTTGGAGGAGTCTTCTTTATGGCCTTTACCTTGGTGTTGGTCTCTTTTTCGTGTACAGGTCCCATTGTAGGTTCTATCCTGATTTCTTCTGCAGGAGGAGAACTCGTGAAACCTGTCTTGGGCATGTTTTCTTTTGGCTTGGCCTTCGCCATTCCATTTACCCTATTTGCCATTTTCCCCGAATGGATGCAACGCCTCCCCAAATCTGGGGGCTGGCTGAATACGGTAAAAGTGGTGTTGGGCTTTCTGGAATTGGCCTTGGCCTTCAAATTCCTTTCCATTGCCGACCTCGTCTACCACTGGGGAATCTTGGATCGAGACGTGTTCTTGGCGATTTGGATCGTAATTTTCTCCGCCTTGGGACTGTACCTCTTGGGAAAAATCATACTTCCGCACGACTCCAAAATGGAGCATTTGGGCGTACCTCGCTTGCTGTTGGCGTTGCTTACCTTTGTCTTTGTCGTCTACATGATCCCAGGACTTTGGGGAGCACCGCTCAAATTGTTGAGCGGCTATTTGCCGCCCCTGACTACCCAACAGTTTCGCTTCAATGGGGCCGGGGCAAGTGATACTACCTCCACTTCCACAGAGACCGTCCTTTACGGTGACTTACTCAAAATCCCCCACGGCATCCCTGGGTACTTCGACTACGAGCAAGCCCTTGCCGCTGCCAAACGAGAGGGGAAACCGCTTTTGATTGACTTTACAGGACATGGCTGTGTCAACTGCCGTAAGATGGAGGAAAATGTATGGGTGGATCCCCAAGTATTGAAACGACTAAAAGAGGACTATGTAATGGTGGCCTTGTACATCGACGAGCGACTGGAACTCCCCGAGAGCAAATGGTATACCTCCAGCTACGACGGCAAGGAGAAAAAGACCCTAGGAAAGCAAAACGCCGACTTCCAGATCACCCGGTTCAACAACAATGCCCAGCCGTATTATGTCATCTTGGACCACCAAGAGCAATTGCTAGCCACCCCTAGAGGCTATAATACAGACATTGCTGCATTTGTGGATTTTTTAGATGAGGCCAGAGCTAAGTTCAAAACTGAAAAACCCTACTAAATCTATTTTCCTTGGCTTCGTTTTTACCTTATTAGTAGGTTGTTTTTAATTTCGATACAACAGTGGGGACCCAAAGACACACCATTCAAAAATTGGACTCTGATTAATTATATCCCTAGAAAAAAAGAAAGCACTCGTTTCTAAATAGAAATGAGTGCTTTTAGGTAAATGGGGAGGGAAATTTATTTTTGAATTTTGGTATACGTTTTTTTATTTATTTCATTGGTAGTGCTATTAGTAATCGTCTGAGTAAACCCTGAATCTGTGCGTTCTATCGTAATAGGATAAATACCGGTTATTCCCTCCATATTTGAGTCCTCCAATACCTCAGTAACTTCATCACCATTAACCGTAATTTTACCTTGACCGACGTAATTGTTAACGGATCCATCCTGACTTATGGATTGAGCTCCCCACAAAAATTCACCTTTTGAAATCATCTTAAATTCATGATACGTAGTTTCAGAAGTATCACCCTCGGCAATATTCACTGATTTTGTCAATCGATAAAGACCGTCCAAATCACTCGCTTCATTAACTTTATTTCTTTCATACGCTTCGTCAAGCTTCCAAACTTCACCATCAGCTAATACCATCTCATCAATAATCTGCCTGTATCCGTTATCGGTCATTTCTATTCTAAGCATAAAATCACTTCCTGCCGAGTCAGGATTGCTCGTCAGTGTTTGTTCTGTTAGCATATCCTCATTAATTGAATAAGTCCCAGCAGAAAACGCCACAGTACTATCTCCTCTAAACCCTATAAACATCCAATGCTGATTTGTAAAAATTTTTATTTGTTTTGCAACCGCCAAATCAGAAGCTAAGCTATCTCCCAAATAAAATTCTTGGCTAGATAACGTATAATTTCCTTCTACATTTATGTCTACCTTTTCTTTAGAACAAGCAAATACAGACAATAAAAGAACTACTAAAACCAACTTTTCTACCTTTTTCATAATTAAATGTTTAAATTATTATAAATAATTAAGCTAATTAAATTTATTATTTTTTTGTTTTTTTGAAATTTTTTCTCCAAAAATTTAATTTAAATAGTTGATTATTAATCCTTAACATTAAATTTCACCAACATTTATGTATTGCTTTTTCTAATATTATTGGATGGATTTTAGGGGAATCTAGGTTTATCAGCTAGAAATAATTGATCGTATCCTTTAAATTAAGCTGATTCTAGCTAATCCTAAATTATTTGTAAACTCTATTAGTATTAATGTTCATGAAAATACTAATTGATTTTTAATTAATCAATAAAGAAAGTTGATTCTAAACTTTAATGTAAATCTATCGGCAAAAAAATAATTATATTAATTATACTAATTATTATATTCAATTAGACATACACAAGTTGACAAGATGTTAAATTCATCCAGCTTCCAAAAATTTTTTCAAATTATCTAATCGAAGTAGAGTCTAATTTGTCTTTAATTAATTAGACATCGGAAAAGTTTAAAAACAATACGCTTATTTCAAGGAGAAAATGCTCTTAAAATTGAAAAATAATTTCCTTTAAAAACGCTGAGAATTTTACAAATACTCCTTTTAACACTCCTAGTAATCACGGATAAATCTCCTCCAAAACCTGGGCCAGACGCACGCTAGCAGCAATCAAGCGCTCCTCAGCGATACTGAAATTCTCGTAGAGGTAGGGGTAGCTGATTCGCTTATTCTCTGGTAGGTTGTATACCTGTGGGCGGTAGCTTACTGCCTCCTTTAACCAATCCTGCATGGTCCCAGCGCGGTAAGAAGCCTGCATTTGAGGAGTCATGCGGCGGTACAGTTCTTCTGCCAACTCCGTGTAACTCATCCCTTGGCGATCGATCATCCCACTATCCCAAAGGGCGTGCAAATTGGTGGGCTGCCCAAAAAACTCCAACCTAACATCATTCCCTCCTCGATCAGTGCCCGTACCGACATGCAGAGGCTGGTGTATATCCTCGATCATGTGGATGAGCATTTTTAACTTTTCCGCCTCTGTTTTTGGATCCAAGCCTCCTTTTATTAATTCCGCCTTGATTCGCTGAATGGCCTCGTAGGCATCCCCCGTTTTTTCTTGTGTGCTCGGATCGTATTCCCCATTCTTACTGTTCAAGTAATGCCAGGTAGTCGCGTAATCGTAACTTTTATCCGAACGGATATCATCCATCCACGTCCCACTTTTACTGAGTGAAGTAGGGTAAATCAATCCCTCCACCTTCTTCAACGTAGACTTCTTGAGTTGCTTTTCGGCAAGGTAGCCAATCAAGTAATGTCCCAATTGACCCCAAGCAAAGGCTTGAGAAACCAGCAAGGTGAATGCAAGGGTAAGGACGAAGGAATAGATTCTTTTCATAGCAGGAAATTCTTTAGGTGGAGGCCAGTTCGGATACCGCCAACCAGGCCATTAAGCCTGCACCGATCTCCAAGGCCTCTTCTTCAATATCAAAGGTAGGCGTATGTACCCCAGACGTGATGCCTCGCGCTTCGTTACGCGTACCCAATCGGTAAAAGCAGCCATCCACCTCTTGTGAGAAGAAGGCAAAGTCTTCGGCTGCCATCCAGATATCTAGGTCAAGGACATTTTCCGCTCCCAGATAGGCACGAGCGGCCTCCATTGCGCGTGCCGTCAAAGCGGGTTCATTTTTTAAAAAGGGATATCCTTTTCTGATTTCAAAGTCCAATTTTCCGCCCATTCCCTCTACAATCCCTTCAGCGATTTGACGCATTTTTTGATGTGCCTTCGCTCTCCAAGCTTCGTCCAAAGTACGGAAAGTGCCTTGAATCTTCACCTCATTGGGAATGATGTTGGTGGCTCCTAGCGCTTCCACTCGTCCAAAAGAAAGTACAGATGGAATCTTTGGATTGGCCACACGGCTGACGATTTGTTGCAAAGCCACCAGCAAATGTGCAGAAATTAACACGGGGTCAATGAAGGTTTCAGGCATCGCTCCATGTCCCCCTTTTCCAGTGATGGTCAAGTACAATTCATCCGTGCTGGCCATGTACAATCCAGATCGGAAACCCACCTTGCCTGCTGGAATAAATGGCATCACATGCTGGCCCAAAATTGCTTGGGGACGAGGATTTTCCAATACTTTGTCTTGAATCATGAGCGAAGCGCCTCCAGGAATTATTTCCTCACCCGGCTGAAAAATCAACTTGATGGTGCCCTCAAATTGATCCCGAACTTCATTCAAGATTTTTGCTGCTCCCAACAAGGATGCGGTGTGCGCATCGTGCCCACAGGCATGCATCACCCCTGGGTTTTGGGATTTGTAAGGCACTTCATTGGCTTCAATAATCGGTAAAGCATCCATGTCTGCACGAAGCGCCACGACTCTCTTCTCCGGATTTTTTCCTTTGATCAGTGCTGACCACCCCGTAGTTGCCTTGGATTCAATCTCAGTGATCCCAAATTCTTTTAATTTGTTTGCTACAAAAGTGGCTGTTTCAAACTCTTTAAACGAAAGCTCTGGGTGGGCATGAAGATGCCTACGAAAAGAAATTACCTCTTCCTTATAGGCACTTGCTAGCGATTTAATTTTGTCCTGTAGCATCGATGTCTGTTGAACTAGGAAGTACATACTCCTTCCGTAAAAATCTATCCTGAATAATTCGGGTCGTTGGAAACTGTTTCTTCAATGCATTGAACACCGGTTGCGCTTCTATTTTGTAGCCAAAGCGACCTACTTTTATAAGGTACCTAGGTTGCTGGTACTGCATCTCGGGATTGCTATCTGGAAACAAAAGAGTCAATTCTTCCAGGACCTTGAAGGCGGCATTTCGGTCCACCCCAGAATACACCAATACCGTAAAGCCACTAAAGTACGGGGCTAACTTTGCCTTATCGTAGTTCTTTTGTACTTGTTCCGAAAGTGCTGCATCTACCTCTTGTGAGGAAGAAGTTGGGGCTGTATTTAAGCTGTCTAAAGCCTGCTTGAAATCAGGAAAATCAGGAAGGGAAGAGGAAATGTTTTCATCGTAGTCTGAATACCTACTTGCCTCTCCCTTGGGCACTCCTTTAGAGGAGGAGCATCCTAGAGCAACAAGTACCAATCCAACTATCCAGAAATTTTTCATTCTTTTCAACCTTCTATGATCACACAATTGCCTTGTTCAATGTCCTGTTCTACGCTTTTGTACTTCACGTCAACTTTTGTACTTCCATCTCTGTACTTCACAGAGACTTTATCGTTTCTACCGTAAGCCTTTTCTACCTTCCGCGGAGCAAGGGGAGGAGGGGCAGGTCTTCCCGCATTTGCTGCTGCAGTGGCGGCAAGATTAGCTCCAGGATTCAGAGTATTTCCTACCTCCGCTTTTGACGCTTGTACTTTCGGTTCCGCCGAGCGCCGGGGTTGTGCTTGTTGAACTTGAGAAGCATCCTGTTTGGGCAGGTCCGCTCGCGTGAGGAAGGTCGTCATGTCTTCATTTAGCTTGCCAATGAAACGCTTGAACAATTCAAATGCCTCAAACTTATAAATCAACAACGGGTCCTTTTGCTCGTATACTGCATTCTGCACAGACTGTTTCAAATCATCCATATCGCGCAAATGCTCCTTCCAATTTTGATCAATGATAGCCAAGGACACATTCTTTTCAATGGAACGCACCAATTCTTGTCCGTTATTCTGTAGTGTTTTTTCGAGATTACATACTACCCCAATTTGCTTGACCCCATCTGTAATCGGAACCAAAATGTCTTTTACTGTAGCTCCACGCTCTTCTTGCACTTTTTTGAACACCGGCAAGGCCGTCTCTGCAATTTGTGTATTCTTCCTTTGGTAGTAGGCAAATGCTTGCGCATACAACTCCTGTGTTAGCTTTTGAGCATCCTTGATTTTCAAGTCGGCATCGGTTACTGCAAAATCTAATCCTAAGTTGGTGAACACATTCATCCGCATATCTTCCGCATTTAAAGAAGATTTACCCATCTCCACGAGGTTCTCACATACATCAAAAAGAATGTTGAGAATATCGAGCTCCAAACGATCTCCTTTTAAGGCGTTTTTTCTTCGCTTGTAGACCACTTCGCGTTGGGAGTTCATTACGTCATCGTATTCGAGCAAGCGCTTGCGTGTACCGAAGTTGTTTTCTTCCACCTTTTTCTGCGCCCGTTCAATGGACTTGGTGATCATGCTGTGCTGGATCACTTCCCCTTCTTCCAATCCCATGCGGTCCATGAGTTTGGCGATCCGGTCCGATCCAAAAAGACGCATCAAACTGTCTTCCAGGGAAACAAAAAACTGGGAAGATCCCACATCGCCTTGACGACCTGATCGACCCCGCAACTGCCTGTCTACACGTCGAGATTCGTGACGCTCGGTACCGATGATGGCCAAACCTCCTGCCTTTCGAGATTCGGCAGTCAATTTAATATCCGTACCTCTACCCGCCATGTTGGTGGCGATGGTCACTGTGCCTGGCTTTCCCGCTTCCGCTACGATTTCTGCTTCACGAGCGTGCTGCTTTGCATTCAATACTTGATGCGGTATTTTCTTCAAGGTGAGCATGCGGCTGAGTACCTCGGAGATTTCTACCGATGTAGTCCCTACGAGCACCGGTCTTCCCAGAGCAACGAGCTCGTTGATTTCATCCGTCACCGCGTTAAATTTTTCGCGTACTGTTTTGTACACCTTATCTTCTCGATCTTGTCGGATGATTCCCTTGTTGGTAGGTATGACCACCACATCCAACTTGTAAATCTCCCAAAATTCGCCTGCCTCCGTTTCTGCTGTTCCCGTCATGCCTGCCAGCTTGTGGTACATACGGAAATAGTTTTGAAGGGTAATGGTCGCATAGGTCTGGGTAGCATCCTCCACCTTCACATTTTCCTTGGCTTCAATGGCTTGGTGTAATCCGTCTGAGTAGCGTCTTCCTTCCATCACACGGCCTGTTTGCTCGTCCACAATCTTCACTTTTCCGTCTACTAGGATGTACTCCGTATCTCGCTCAAACATGCAATACGCCTTGAGCAATTGGTTAACCGTGTGGATTCGTTGCGCCTTTACCCCATATTCCTTAATTACTTCTTCCTTACGCTCCAATTTTTCGGTGTCGTCCAAAGCGCTGTCTTTTTCCAGAACATCCAGAGCGATTCCGATATCTGGTAGAATAAAGAAATTAGGGTCTTCGTTTTTGGAAGTCATGGTTTCAATCCCACGATCTGTGAGTTCGATTCCATTTGTTTTTTCCTCAATGGTAAACAACAGTGGCTCGTCTGCTTCCGGCATGTTGCGCTTGTTGTCCTGGAGGTAATAGTTCTCTGATTTCTGAAGAATTACTCGAATTCCTGGTTCAGAAAGGTATTTAATCAAAGGCTTGTATTTGGGCATGCCTCGGTAAGCCCGAAACAAGGCTAAGCCTCCTTCTTTGTCGTTTCCATCGGCAATCAACTTCTTTGCTGAAGTCAAAAATCCTTGCACTAGCTTCCGCTGCTCGTCTACCAAGGTGGCTACGCGAGGCTTCATCTGATCAAATTCATGCACATCACCACGAGGCACCGGTCCTGAGATAATCAAGGGGGTACGCGCATCGTCAATCAAGACGGAGTCCACCTCATCGACCATAGCAAAGTGGTGCTTGCCTTGTACTAGGTCTTCGGATTCTCTGGCCATATTGTCTCGCAGGTAATCGAAGCCAAACTCGTTGTTGGTACCGTAGACAATATCGCATTCGTAAGCACGCTTTCGCGCGGGGGAATTGGGCTGGTACTTGTCAATACAGTCTACCGTCAGCCCATGAAATTCAAATAAGGGTGCATTCCACTCGGAATCTCGCTTGGCCAGGTAGTCATTGACCGTCACCAGGTGCACACCACGACCAGACAACGCATTCAAAAATGCAGGTAGGGTAGAAACTAGGGTTTTTCCTTCCCCAGTGGCCATTTCGGAAATTTTTCCCTGATGCAGTACCATGCCCCCGATCAATTGTACGTCGTAATGTACCATGTCCCAGATCACTTCGGTTCCTGCTGCCAACCATTTGTTGTGCCAGGTAGCGAGCTCTCCTTGAATCTGTACATTGGACTTGGATGCAGCAAGCTCCCGATCACGAGCAGTGGCAGTAACCTCCAGTTTTCCAACCTCTTTAAATCTTCTGGCGGTTTCCTTTACAATCGCAAAAGCTGTAGGCATAACTTCCTCCAACACTTTTTCCAACTCCGTATCTCGCTCCTTTTCTAGTGCATCAATCTGGTTAAATAGTTCGTCCTTTTGATGAACCGCATCGGCAGGAAGTTCTTCAATTTTTACTTTGGTATCGGCAATTCTAGCATCAATGCCTTTGAGGTGCTCTTGAATTTGAGTGCGAAGGGTCTGGGTTTTTTCCCGAAGTTGGTCATCGGATAGTCCGGCCAAGCCTGAAAAAATCTGGTTGATTTCTGTTACTTTCGGTAACAAATCTTTGATATCTCTGTCGGATTTAGTTCCAAAAATCTTGGCTAATCCTTTTGCAATAAAATCTAGCATGGTCTGATGTCTTCCCTTTTTGGGGACTTAAAAATACGTCCTTTTTTTAGAATTGGTACTCCTTCGGGCCGGGTAATTCGCTGGGCTTAGTGAAAGTCTTCTAAGCAGAACTGCCCGGAGAAAACTTGCTGTGCAGGTCCGATTAACCAAATGTTTGTAAATCCTATGTGGGCATTTCCCTCAAAAGTCACCCGCAAATCCCCTCCAAGAGTACGGATTTGGATGTCTTTTTGTTGGGTAAGGGCTCCACAAACCAGGGCTGCTGCCGTGACACCCGTGCCGCAAGAGAGTGTTTCGTTTTCTACTCCACGCTCAAAGGTGCGGACGAAAATTTCGTTGTCCCTGATCTTTTCGACAAAGTTAACGTTGCTGCCTCCAGGAGCATAGCAGGGATCGTGACGAAGCAATTGTCCTTGCTCCAGCACCGGATAGTCATCCAGTTGCTCCACCCAGCGCACGTGATGAGGGGAGCCAGTATGGACAAATGCATCGCCGAGACTTTCAGAGATTTCTGATACGTCCCCCATTTTGAGTGCCACCAGACCCTGGTCTAGGTAGGCTTCGTGAGGCCCGTCGATTGCTAAAAACCGGGTTTTTTGGTCAATTATTTCAAGGTAGGCCGCAAAGGCAACTGCACAGCGGGCCCCGTTTCCACAGAAACTTTGGCTGCCATCGGCATTGAAATAAACCACTTCAAAATCGTAGTCTGCATGGGAACGGATCAAGATCAGCCCATCCGCACCTATTCCAAACTTACGATTACAAAGCGCTTGAATAAGGGGGAGATTGGCAAGGTCCCAGTGGGCCTGCCGATCATCCATCAGTACAAAGTCGTTGCCAGTACCCTGGTACTTGTAAAACCGTATGTCCTGTATTAGAGCCATCCGTAGGTGGGGTTTAGGGGAAAGTGTTCCCAACTGAAGAACAAACTTACGCATTTGTACCGAAAGCAAGTTCTTTCTTTTTGAAAGGGAAAATCAATTTCTAGTCCAGATTTTTGACAAAATGCTGTAGATTCGTCTATCCAACGCAAAATACCATGAAGACAAATCCAAGCAATTCAAGCCGAAGAACTTTCCTTGCCAACTCTGCCAAGGCAGGGCTGACGGTAGGCCTTCTGGGAACCGGTATTTCTGATATTTTCGGAAAAGAGAGTTCATCGACATTTTCTACAGCATATACCCAGCAGCCCCTGGCTTATGGCTTTGACGCCTTGGAACCGCATATTGATGCGCGAACCATGGAAATTCACTTCACCAAGCATGCGGCTGCTTATGCGAGCAACCTTCGGGATGCTGCCAAGGAGGAAGGCGTAGATACGACGCTTCCTTTGGAACAGGTGCTCGGATCCATTTCCAAGTACAGCACCAAGATGCGTAACAATGGAGGGGGGCATTACAACCACGAGCTATTTTGGAGTATACTTCAGCCCATGGGCGGTGCGGTGCCTGAGGGGGCATTATTGTCTGCTATAAACAGTTCCTTTGGAAGTTTTGAAGCCTTTGTTGCTCAGTTTGAGGCTGCTGCCAAGACTCGATTTGGTTCGGGCTGGGCTTGGCTTCTTGTAGATGCCAACGGGCATCTTGTTGTAAGTTCTACTGCCAACCAGGATAATCCACTCATGGACATTGCAGAGGTGCAGGGAACCCCTATTTTAGGGTTGGATGTGTGGGAGCACGCCTATTACCTGCATTACCAAAACCGTCGTCCCGATTACGTAGCTGCCTTTTGGAAGGTAGTCAACTGGAAGGCGGTAGCGGCTCGCTTTGCGGCAGCGACTACCTAATAGGTATAATTAGTAAACTACAGATATCTAAATGATTCAACTCATTCATCCAATTGGTAATTGCTGTGGACCGTTGACCGCCTGTAGACCGCGGTCTATCGTCTGTGGACATTTTCGCCGCAATCTAATCCCCGTGCATCATTGCGGATAAACAAACTACATTAATTTTCATCTCCCTACGATATCCTTTCCCATGCAAGATCCCAAGTCCCTTAGTTCCGTTGCCCTCTTTCACGAGACCTTCAAGCACCCTGTTTTACCTGAGCCCACCATTCCTTCGGAGACCCGCTGCGCCTTGCGCGTATCCTTGCTCGCCGAGGAGTTGAAGGAACTGGAAGAGGCCATTGAAAACAAAGACTTGGTGGAGATTGCGGATGCGCTGTGTGATTTACAGTACGTGCTTTCCGGCGCCATCTTAGAATTTGGCTTAGGGGAAAAGTTTAAGGCACTTTTTGACGAGGTGCAGCGCTCCAACATGAGCAAGGCCTGCAAAACAGAGGAGGAAGCTAAGGCGACGGTAGCTCATTATGAGGCCAAGGGCACACCTTGTTTCTACGAAAAAGAAGGGGATTTGTATTTGGTCTTCCGCGAGGGGGATCACAAGACTTTGAAGTCAGTGGGATATTCGCCGGCGGATTTGAAGGGGATTTTGAAGTAGAGGCGAGAAACAAGAAACAAGAAATTAGACTAGATTCTGCTGGCATAGCAGCTTGTTTCCCCATTCAAAATTCTTCACTCAGCGTTCGGTGTTCGACATTAGGTTTCAGTCCGTATTTCGTCAATCGTACTTCCAACTTCATTCCCTACCAAATAGCCGATTCTCCCCCAAACAATCGCATGCTCACCATAAACTCATGGGTTTGGTTGGGTAGCAGGTAGCTCTGTAGCATCGGCCACTCGTATACGTAGCCAA
>JANQWS010000091.1 GCA_030729785.1 Algoriphagus sp.
TGGGATGCAGTGCGAATTGCAGTCGAGGAGGTGATCTCTCGAATCAATGTAAGCCGGCAGCAAGTCAACGATTCAGCTACGGGCATAGACTTGGCGAAAGTCATTTTATCCCAAGCATTTGACCGGAAAAATGATCCCATTGCCTTGGCTATTCACAAGGTAAAAGCAGAAGTAAGTCTTTATTTTTGATTGGACAGAAGCATTTCAGTCGGCTGAAGTAGAGCATCACCTTTTCTCTGAAAATCCTTCCTTTCTGAACCAAATTTCCCTGGTCTAGGTTGTCCTAGTCAAATTTGAATCCATGAAATCCCTGAGTTTTCCCATTACATCAGCTCTGGTAGACGGAGGGTTTACCTACCCTGAATTTGTTCAGTTTACTGAACAGCTTGTTCAAGAAAACCGGACTACAGGCGCTAATCAAAGTGAGGAGTATCTGGGCTATACGCGATTGAATCTGCAGCGCATGGGGCGGTGGAACAAGACGAGCAAGGTGTCAGGCCCCCTAGAGCTGCTGATGCACAAAATCAATAAGCCACAAGTCTGGCTCCTGATTACCGAAGCTTGGTGTGGGGATGGTGCTCAATCCATTCCTCATTGGGCCAAACTTGCAGCGCTCAATCCACTTATTTCCTTAAAAATTATCCTCCGGGACGAACATCCAGAGTTGATGGATGCCTACTTAACGAATGGAGCCAGATCCATCCCTAAACTCATCGCAATCTCTGCAGACTTGCAGCAGGAATTATTTACCTGGGGACCTAAGCCCCAGTACTTGCTAGATCAGCATGCGGCCTACAAGCAAAATTCCGAGGGGCTTTCCTATCAGAAATTTAAAGAGCAGATCCATCTTTGGTATGCTAAAAACAAACAGAAAGATCTGGAAAGTGAAATGTATCCGTTAATTTCTTCAACTTTGATTCCATGACTATAGCCTTATTATCAGGGACCTCTGGATTGGTAGGGATGCAGCTTTTGCATCAACTTCTTCGCGATGCTGCCTATACCTATGTGATCAGTGTAGGCCGCAGGGTGTTGGCCTTAAAACATGAAAAATTGATCCAGTTGGAAGGGGATTTACATGCATTAAGCAAATGGGACTGGGCCAATCAAATCAATGCTCAATCTTTGGGAGGAGCCTATCAGCCGCTGGTAGCAGCCATCTCGGAGCAAAAAGTAACCATCCACGCCTTTTCTAGTTTGGGTACTACCATCAAGCAGGCAGGCTCGAAGGAGCAGTTTTTTGCAGTAGATCATGATTTGGTCCTTGAATTTGCTGGCTGGGCCAAGCAATTGGGTGCATCCAAGTTTCTCTACGTTTCTGCCATGGGCGCTAATCCGACATCCTCGATTTATTACAATCGGGTCAAAGGTCGGACAGAAGAAGATTTAAAGGAGATGGGATTCGCTTTTTTGGGCTTATTCCGTCCTTCTTTATTATTGGGGACTCGGCATGAGTTCCGTTTTGGCGAACAGGTGGCCATGATTTTCATGGCACCGTTGACGTGGATGAAGTTGGGTGGAAATATTCGACCCATTCGAGATCATGTAGTTGCCAAGTCCTTGGTACAGGTAGCTCTCAGGGAAAATTTAACTCATGTGGAAGTTTTTTTATCTGGACAAATGCAAGAATTAGGAGCATGATAGCAGTTATTCAACGCGTATTGGAATCAGCAGTGACCATTGAGGGGAAACTCAAATCCAACATAGGAATAGGACTTTTGGTCCTTTTGGGAATTGAAGAGTCAGACGGGAAAGAAGACTTGGAATGGCTCACCAAAAAGATAGTTAACCTGCGTATTTTCCCGGACGAACAAGGGGTAATGAATAAAAGCTTGCTTGAAATCAACGGTGAACTCTTATTGGTTTCCCAGTTTACACTACATGCAAGCACCAAAAAGGGCAATCGACCTTCCTACATCAAAGCAGCACGGCCAGAAATTGCGCTGCCACTGTACGAACAGGCAATTACTGCCCTTGAATTGGAGTTGGGTAAATCCATCGGAACGGGTACTTTTGGGGCAGACATGAAGGTGAGTCTAGTCAATGACGGACCGGTTACACTGATCATGGACACCAAAAACAAGGTATAATCCTTTCAGATTAATTCAACCAATTCCAGGCAAGGTCAAGTTGTTCACGGTCGACGGACCACAGTCCACAGGCAGTTCTTCTAAGATAAACTACTCCTTTCTTTGGTAATTTTTCAAAGGGATCGTTCCTATTGTAAACTAATTAGGAGTCATTTGGCTTAAAAATGCTTCCAGCCTTGGGCTTTGAGTTGCACTGCAGTTCCACTTTTGGTGACTAAGTATTTTCCTTCAGCAGCCTTGGTGATGTGACCAATAAAATGCACATCGGGGTGCTTTTCCAGTTTGGCAAAATCCTTTTGGTCAATCGTGAAGAGCAATTCGTAATCCTCACCCCCGTTGAGCACACAGGTAATGGGGTCTAGGTTGAGTTCCACAGCGGTATCGAAGGTTTGCTTGTCAATAGGAAGTTTGTCTTCGTAGATGGTAGCGCCTACGCCAGAAGCTTTGCAGAGGTGAAAAATCTCAGAAGCTAATCCATCCGAAATATCGATCATACTCGTAGGGACAACCTGAAGTTCTCGGAGCTCATGGATGATGTCCATCCGGGCATCAGGACGCAGTTGCCGTGCAGTGACTACCGTATATTTTTCTAATTCAGGCTTCATATCCGGATTGGAGAGGTACACCTGCTTTTCTCGCTCCAGAATTTGCAGGCCGACCAAGGCAGATCCTAGGTCTCCAGTTACACAAAGTATATCATTTTCCTTGGCACCAGAGCGGTAGGAGAGTTGTTCTTTCTTGGCTTGACCCATCGCCGTCACGGAAATAATGAGTCCCGAACGAGAAGAGGTAGTATCTCCTCCCACCAAATCCACCCCATATTGTTCACAAGCTGCATAAATTCCCTCGTAAAGTGCATTGACTGCTTCTACAGAGAAGCGATTGGAAAGTGCAATACTGACCGTAATCTGGGTAGGAATTGCATTCATGGCTGCGATATCGGAAACATTGACTGCTACCGCTTTGAATCCTAAGTGGGGTAGTGGAGTATAGGAAAGGTCAAAGTGAACCCCTTCCAACAATAAGTCCGTGCTGACTACGGTTACTAATTCGCCTGAGTCAAGTACTGCGGCATCATCCCCAATTCCTTGGATGGTGGAAGGGTTTTTGATTTGTGCGCCTTTGGCTAGTTGATCGATTAGTCCAAATTCTCCCAATTCACTGATTTCGGTTCTTTTCTCAGACATGTGGTTGTGGTTAATAGGGTAAGTTCAATTCAAATTAGTGCTTTTATTTCGTTACAGGGTTTCTGCGCTGGGATCTTCTTGGCACAGTTCTACGAGCACTCCATTGGTACTTTTGGGATGTAAAAATACGATGATTTTGCGGTCAGCCCCTTTTTTTGGGATTTCATTTAGGATTTCAAATCCTGCTGCTTTTAGGCGATCCATTTCGGCATAGATGTCGACCACATCAAAAGCAATGTGGTGAATGCCCTCTGATTTTTTGGAGATAAACTTGGCGATGGGGCTTTCTTCGGTACTTGCTTGAAGTAATTCGATTTTAGTGTCGCCTACTTGAAAGAAACTTGTTTCAACCCCTTCAGAAACAACCGTTTCAGACTTGTAGGGAGCGTTTCCAAGGAGACGCTGGAAGAGCTCGTTGGATTTTTTTAGGTCAGCGACCGCAATTCCAAGATGTTCGATTTTCCTCATGCCATTAATTTGTATCTTTGTCCTGAATCTTTTTCTGAAGTCTGCTGTTAAGACAGAAGAATTGACAAACCAAGTGTAAAGATATAAAGATATGATCACCGTTTCTGACAAAGCCAAAGAGAGAATTATCGAATTGAAAAAAGAAGAGGGGAGAGAGGAGCAGGAAAACATTCGCGTTTCTGTGAAAGGAGGAGGTTGCTCGGGTTTGATGTACGAATTGGGTTTCGATGCCCAAGTAGTAGATACAGACCATGTATTTGAAGATAAGGGCGTCAAAATCTTGGTTGATCGAAAAAGCTTGTTGTATTTGGCGGGCACTACCCTTGAATTCTCTGATGGGTTGAATGGCAAAGGATTTCAATTTGTCAACCCAAATGCGAGTCGAACCTGTGGATGTGGGGAAAGCTTCTCTGTATAAGCGACCCAAATTAGCATACTGTAAGCAGCTTTAACGAGCTGCTTTTTTTATGGACTTGGGTTAAAATAAATCCTTAGGGCTAAACCATTTTTTTTGGCATTGGTTACCTTTGCTACCGACTAAAAAAACGACAACCCAATGGAAGCACCCATCAAAACCATTCCTTTAAATGATCTACATGCAGCACTTGGTGGCAAAATGGTGCCATTCGCAGGCTTTATGATGCCCGTACGCTACAGTTCAGATATGGAAGAACACCTATGTGTCAGGCAAGGAGTAGGTGTATTTGATGTATCTCACATGGGTGAATTTTTTGTGGAGGGTCCACAAGCCTTGGCATTGATTCAAAAAGTAACTTCCAATGATGCGTCTACTTTGGTGATTGGGCAAGCACAATACTCCTGTTTGCCAAATGCAACCGGAGGAATTGTAGACGATTTGATCGTATACAAGATGGGGGAGGAAAAGTACATGTTGGTGGTCAATGCCTCCAATATCGACAAGGATTGGGCTTGGATTTCAAGTCACAATACGATGGGAGCTACGCTAACGAATGCTTCTGACGAGTATTGCCTTTTTGCCGTGCAGGGACCTAAAGCATCCACTGCCATGCAATCCATCACGCCAGTAGACTTGGCCGCCATCAAATTTTATCACTTCACAGTGGGGGAATTTGCAGGGGTACAGGATGTCATCATCTCAGGAACAGGCTACACCGGTGCGGGAGGATTTGAAATCTATGTAAAAAATGCAGATGCAGCTCGTGTGTGGGAGCAGATTTTTAAGGCGGGAGCCGCCTACGATATCAAGCCGATTGGATTGGGTGCTCGCGATACCTTGCGTCTAGAGATGGGCTATTGCTTGTATGGCAATGACATCACGGATACCACTTCGCCTATTGAGGCAGGCCTAGGTTGGATTACCAAATTCACCAAGGGATTTACCAATTCCGAAGCCTTGAAGCAACAAAAAGAGGCTGGCGTTTCTCGTAAGTTGGTCGGCTTCATCATGCAGGAGCGTGGTATTCCAAGAGGGCACTACCCCATCGTGGATGCCTCGGGAGAGGTAATTGGTGAGGTTTCCTCAGGTACTCAATCCCCAAGCATGGGAGTAGGCATTGGGATGGGTTACGTACAAACTGCCTTCAGCAAGGTGGGAACTGAAATCTACGTTCAGATTCGAAACAAAAACCTGAAGGCGCAAGTGGAAAAACTCCCTCTATACAAAGGGCAATGAATTCGATTGAAGTTTGCTTCAGTCCAGAGCTGATTCACTTCCATGAGGTGAAGGGAAAGCTGGTGGTTGTTGTGGATATTTTTAGAGCCACCTCAACCATGGTGGCGGCTTTAGCCCATGGCGTCACGGAAATCCTTCCTTTTGCAGACCTTGAATCGTGTAAGGCTATGCAAGCGCAAGGCTACCTGATTGCAGGAGAGCGAGATGGCTTGATCGCCCCGGGGTTTGAACTGGGCAATTCTCCTGTGGCTTTCGTAGGGGGAAGGTATGCAAGGCAGAAACTTGCAATGACCACCACAAATGGCACTGTGGCCATTGAAAAATCAAAAGGTGCAGGGCAGATCTTGATTGGGGCTTTCCCGAATCTTAAAGTCACGGCAAGCTACATCCAATCGCAAAATTTGGATGTGTTGATTCACTGTGCGGGCTGGAAGGGTCGATTTAATCTAGAGGATTCCCTTTATGCAGGGGCCTTAGTGCAAGCGCTTAGCGAAAGCCATGCCAACCAAGAGGATGGGGCACTAGCGATGGGCTCCTTATTTGCCCAGGAGGGCAACAATTTGGCGATTTACCTAGCTCAGGCTTCGCATGCCAAGCGCCTACAAAATCATGGTATCGAGGCAGATATTGATTTTTGCTTGACGCTCAATCGGTACGAGCAAGTAATAGGACAGGATGTAGATGGAGCCTTACGCGTAATTAAAGGCTAAGGCCTTAATTCGCTTACCGCAACTTTTCGTTTTCCTGGTGACGCGTTGAATCGCGGGTATTTTTCTTTTCCAGGTTCTTTTGCAAAGCGTCTGTTAAGTTCACGCCAGTTTGGTTGGCCAAGCAAATCAGTACCCAAAGTACATCGGCCATTTCATCGTCGAGTGCACGTCCTTTATCCGATTCTTTGAAGGATTGCTCTCCATAAGTGCGGGCCATGATACGCGCCAATTCCCCCACTTCTTCCATCAAGAGTGACATGTTGGTCAATTCATTGAAGTAGCGTACGCCCACCGTCTTGATCCAGTGGTCAACTAATTTTTGTGCTTCATTGAGCGTAAGTTCATTTTTTTCCATAAGTTCAAACCGCTTTCAACTATAGTGCCTCCTAGTTTATGAATCCCAAACCTAATTCAATCCAAGAATACTTTTCTTGGTTTCCGCCAGAAATTCAAGCCAAGTTACAGCAAATGCGTGAAATCCTGCGCCAAGCAGTACCCGAAGCAGAAGAAGTGATTAGTTACCACATGCCAGCCTTCAAGACTTCAGAAGTATTGGTGTACTATGCGGCAGCCAAGAGCCATATGGGGTATTACCCTACCGCTTCAGGGGTGATTAATTTTAAGGAGGAATTGGCGGGATACGTGACTTCCAAAGGAGCCATTCAATTCCCGTACAACCAAGAACTTCCGGAGCAACTTATCCGTGACATTGCGCAGTTTCGTGCCCAGGAGGCCGTAGAACGGGCAGCTGCAAAGAAGAAGAAAAACTCAAGTAAGAATTCGAGTTAAGGCGACTAGAAACGCGTCTACCTCCTCTTTGGTGTTGTATACGTGGGTGGACACACGAATCGCATTTACTTTTCCTTCAGGGACCTGTCGAATCCGAAATCCGGCTTTTCCTAATTCATTTCCACAAACCTGGTAGGTCATATTTTTTGGACGGAAGGTGAGGAGTGCTATTCGGGATTCTTTTTCCAGCGGAGTAAGGATATCAAGTTTACTGTTCAGTTCCAAAAGCCCATCCAGCAAGTACTGATTGAGGGTTTGCAAGCGAGTTTCTATGCGGCCCTTGCCAATCTGTGTATGAAACTCCGTGGCAGCCACCATGCCTACGGCCAGTGCCTTACTCTGTGTCCCGTAATCAAAGCGTCGAGCCGAGGGCACGTAACCTGCGAGGGTTGGGGGATTGGAGGATAAGTCCCAGCCCGTATCTGAATGCCCACCTATCATGATAGGACGTAGTTTTTCTAGGGATTCCTCGCGTACATAGAGAAAGGCAGTACCACTAGGTCCCAACATCCATTTGTGGAAGCATCCTGCATAAAAATCACAACCTAGAGCAGTCAGATCTAGGTTAAAGGTACCTGCTCCATGTGCTCCATCGATGGCGGTAAGTATCCCTCGTGATTTGGCTAGGCTACATATTTCGGCAATGGGAAATACCAAGCCCGTAGTGCAGGTCACATGAGGGATAGCAATCACCTTAGTTTTGGAGTTGATTAATTTTTGAATCTCGTTCAAATTTTCAACTTGTGTTGCTTTGGGCTCAAAGGTTCGGAGCACAATTCCGTCGTATTTGGCCCGATTGAGCCAAGGGAGAGCATTACCTGCGTGCTCGTGAGTGGTGAGGATCACTTCATCACCTGCCTGTAGCGGGATGCCCCAAGCCATGATATTGATACCCTCGGTGGTGTTGTGGGTGATGGAGAATTCGGTGGTTTTGATGCCAAAAAATTGAGCCAACTGCACGCGTTCTGCATCCGAGTTTCCGTACTCGCCGCTTGTATTGATATCTAAACTGCTTTTTTGGACTGTATCAAGCACCGAGTAGGGTGCAGGACCAAAGGTGCCGTTGTTAAGGTAGATCCGGTTATTCTTCAGGGGAAACTGCTGACGAATGGCTTTCCAATAGGTTTCCTCTTCTAGCTTAGGGGAGGGGAAGGGTGTTTTTGAGGGATTGGGAAGGCCAAATGCTGCCAATCCAGGAAGGCTTAATCCTAGCCCAAGGTGATGGAGAAAAGTTCTTCTGCTTGCCATAACGATCGCATTTAGAAGAAAAATAGGAAAAAATGCTGGGATCCCGATACTTTTTCCATTGTTGGTGGGGATTCCCAGTTTGGTGGTGGTCTCCCAAGGATTTAGGATAGAGTCAATTCCAAGTTGACACAAGGAGGCACATCCTCTTCGTAATGACTCACGTAGATGACAGCAGTAGGAAGTCGGAGTAGGAGATCCTGTAGCGTGTTTTTAAACAGTTCCCGTTGTTGTTCGTCTAAGCCCTGAGAAGCCTCGTCTAGGATCAAGAGTTGCGGTTTTTTGATCAATGCGCGAGCAAGCAAGGCCCAGCGTTGCTGGGCCAGCGAAAGTTCAAAAAAGTAGGTTTCCTTCAAGTCTTGAAATTGAAAGGCTTCCATCCATGTTTGTGCCAGGGCCTCTTGTTCTTGGGTAACTGATTTGAATAGCCCTAGGGTATCGAAAAGCCCGGATAGGATCACCTTTCTCAGGCTCTGGTTTCTAGGAAAGTAGCGGCTGAGCTCAGGTGCTACAAATCCGATGGGCTTTTTGAGTTCCCAGATGCTCTCTCCCGAACCCCTTTTTTTACCAAATAGAGAGAAATTCTGGGAATAGGCTTGAGGATTTTCTCCGATAAGGAGGCTGATTAAGGTTGATTTCCCACTTCCATTTTTTCCCCTCAATCGCCAGCGTTCTCCGGATTGAATGTTCCAATTGAGCCGATCTAGGATAAGGGTCTGACCATAGCGGATCGAAACCTCCTTCAAGACTACTACCTCACCAGAATAGATGGGATAGGAGGATAGTATGGGGAGGACAGGAGTTAGGTCCCAGGAATGGATTGGGCTAGGCCTAGTCTGTGGATCATATTCGCTGCGCTCCCAGGTTTGTAGGCCTTTATAATCCTTCAAATAGGCAATATGGGTAATCTGAGGGAGAATCTCTGCCGAGGTGGTCGTGAGTAGTACGTGGATATTGGCCTGGATGCAAGCAGCTAAGAAATCCCCAAAGGCCGCTCGGCTTTCCTGATCCAATCCAGTGAGGGGCTGATCCATCAAGTAGAGCAGGGGCTGCCGCAAAAGACCTGCGGCTAGAGAGAGCCTACGCGTTTCCCCATTGGATAGCATCAATAGGGAGGCATCGAGGAGGTGATTTAGTCGCAGAAGTTGGGCTACCTTTTCTGTGGTCCAGGGTCCTTTCCGCGTGGCTGGAATGGATTGGAGGTAATTTCCCACAGTGATGGTATCGTGGACATCGGCACTATTGAAGCGCTGTTGGTAGTAGAAGTTCTGTAGGCCTGCCTTATTTCGGATGGGATAATCTTGGGAGACTAGTGCGATCAAGTCTCGGAAACTGTGTACTTGGCCTGCTTGACTTTGTTGCGCAGTATAGTCTCTCGCAAAGGGAGTTTCTAAACTTCCTTGCTGCAGCAAAGTTTTCCCAAGGAGGGTTTCCAATAGCCCGGTTAAGGACTTTCCTGAATCTCCATACACCGCCCAATGTTCCCCTCGCTTCCAAGTGAACTGGAGTTTCTCCCCAAGAGTTGCCCCTTGAAAATGAACCTGTGCATCGGTTAGTTGGATGAGAATTGGGTTGGACATGAAGGATAAAAACAGGTACAATTTACAAGTCAAATTCGGTGCTTTGGAGCGACTTGATTGGTGCTAAACCACTCGAAAGAATTTAATATAATAAATTGATTAACAAGTATTAAAATAGACTTAAATCAAGTAAATTTAATCTATGGGGTAAGGAATAAAGACAAAACTGGTAAAGGCTCCGTCCATCACGAATAAGCAACAAAATTCATCTGGGTCTTTGTAGGCTTGCGTGAATTCTTCTACTGCTTCTTCAGCGATCAATCCCCGCTGCACAAACTCGTCGATGTAGGTGATAAAGTAGTTCCAATCCAATTCCTTCTCCGCTTTGCCAATAAAGATTTTTCCAATGGGTTGCATTTCTTTCGAGATGGGAAAAATAGGGTAGGCTGAGAAGCCTTTGGAACGAACCTGGTAGGAAGCTTCTTTCAGGACATCACAAATTTTGATAAAGTCCGTGGTAATGGTACCGAGGTATTTGCCGCTTAATTCGGGGTCATTAAAATCTGATATCATTGCTTGAGGCTTAAGCGTACAACATTTTCAACATGGTAGGTTTGTGGAAACATGTCCACAGGCTGCACCAGATCTACCTGGTAGAGTTCTGCCAGCAAACCCAGGTCTCGAGCCTGCGTGGCAGGATTGCAAGAAACGTATACAATCACAGGAGCAGCAATTCGGAGCAGCATCTGGATGACCTTTTCGTCCATTCCTGCACGTGGAGGGTCGGTGATGATCAAGTCTGGCTTGGGGTGGGTTGCCATAAATTCATCGTTTAGAATATCCTTCATGTCTCCCGCATAGAAAAGCGTGTTTTCGATGCCGTTCAACTGGGAATTGAGTTTGGCGTCCTCAATGGCCGCTTCCACATATTCTACCCCAATCACTTGTTTGGCTTGTTTGGCCACAAAATTGGCAATGGTGCCTGTGCCCGTGTACAAGTCATAGACTACCTCGTTTCCTTTCAGTTGGGCCTGATCACGAACTACCTTGTACAATTCATAAGCTTGGGCGGAATTGGTTTGGTAAAAGGATTTCGGTCCAATGCGGAACCGAAGACCCTCCATTTGCTCCTCGATGTAGGGCAATCCCGAATAGGTCACCAATTCCAAATCGTGGAAGGTTTCATTGCCCTTGGTGTTGATGACGTAGAGTAGGGAGGTAATTTCAGGGAAACGACTCTTCAAAAAGTCCATTACTTTAAAAATTGACTCTGGGTCATTTTCTCCAAATTGGACGATGACCATCGTTTGCTGGGTGCTTGTGGTGCGGATGATCAAGTTGCGCAGCAATCCAATCTGGTTCCGAATGGCATAGAAACTTAATCCTTCTTGTCGGGCAAATTGGCGCAATTCATTTCGTACGTCATTGGAAATTCCCCCTTGGAGGTAGCAATGTTCGATGTCGATGATTTTGTCAAACATCTTGGGGATGTGAAAGCCCAAGGCATTTCGTTCAAACTCTTGCTCGGAGTCGATTTCCTCGCGGGTCAACCAGCGGGAATTCGAAAAGGTAAAGTCTAGTTTGTTGCGGTAGTATTGGGTATTGGCAGAGGCAAGTAGGGGAGCCACTTCCGGAATGGGAACTTTTGCGATCCGCTGAAATTGATCTACTACCTGTTGCCGCTTGTACTCTTGTTGGAGATCGTAAGTGATGTGCTGCCACTTGCAGCCCCCACAGGTGCCAAAGTGTGCGCAGAAGGGCTCGATTCGGTCTTTGGAGTAATTGTGAAAATGAACGGCTTCCCCTTCCATGAAGGAACTTTTGCCTTTGGTGATTCGTACATCGACCACATCGCCTGGAGCGACATTGGATACAAATACTACCTTGCCTTCGTGGTACCCTAGGCATTTGCCTTCGGTAGCGATGCGTTCAATGGTCAACTGAGTGATGACCTTGTGTTTCATTTTTCGGGACATGGCCGTAAAATTAGGAAAAACGCAGGGATTTGGACTACCCGGTTACACGTGGAGGGATCTCTTTTCTCAATACTTTCTCAATCCGCATTGTTTCTTGTCATTTTTCTATCTTTACAGGTAAATGTCGGATATGAACTATACGAATAAAGTGGTAGTCATTACGGGTGCCACCTCAGGAATTGGAGAAGCATGCGCAGCGGTATTTGGAGCCGCTGGGGCCCAACTGGTGATCACAGGAAGGAATGCGCAGAAGTTGGAGGCTACTGCGGCCAAACTTCAGGCGATGAATCTCACGGTGCTTCCCCTTCTTGCTGATGCTGGTTCTGAAGCCGACAACAAGCGCATGGCGGAAGAAGCCATTGCTCGATTTGGGCGAATCGATATTTTGATCAACAATGCAGGCATCTCCATGAGAGCCTTGTTTCAGGACTTGGATTTGGAGGTATTTCGCAAGGTGATGGATACCAATTTTTGGGGAACTGTCTATGCGACCAAGTTCTGCTTACCCGCCATTTTGGAGAGCAAGGGTTCCATTATTGGAATCTCTTCGATCAATGGTTATCGGGGAACGCCTGCGCGTACGGCCTATACGGCAAGTAAGTATGCGATGAATGGATTTTTTGAATCCTTGCGTACCGAGGTGATGAAAAAAGGGGTGCATGTTTTGGTCGTAGCACCAGGCTTCACCTCCTCTAATATTCGTAATACAGCGCTGACTGCAGATGGAAGTTCCCAAGGAGAATCCCCGCGCGATGAATCCAAGATGATGACTTCGGAAGAAGTGGCCACTCGCATTCTAGAGGCTACGACCCGTAGAAAACGGGATTTGGTATTGACTACTCAAGGAAAGTTGGCCGTGTTTTTAAACAAATGGATTCCAGGAATCCTGGACGGCATCGTATACAATCAAATGGCCAAAGAGAAAGATTCCCCATTCAACTAATTGTAGGTAGCAGCTGTCAATTGTAGCCTACAAGTCGGTAGACTACTAGACCAATCCATTCTTTCACCAAAAGTTGCCAACTGAATATCGCCCATGGACCTGGATAAAGGAGAGAGGGGAGATCGTACTTCACATCATGGCTGTAATAATCGACTGGAAAGGGGATGGTATTGAGCCCTACTTTGTCAAAGCATTTTTTCGATCGAGGCATGTGAAATGCTGAAGTAATCAATACAAATTCCTGCTGGGTAGCAATTCCCTCTTTTTCTAAAAATTCTTTGGTGAAAAGTGCATTTTCTCGCGTGTTTACGCTTTTCTCCTCAATCAGAATATCCGCTTCCGGCATGCCCGTCATCATCAAAAAACGCTTGAGTAATTCCGCTTCAGAATAGGTGTTGGTGGGATTCAATCCTTGGCCTCCAGTAATGAGGATTTTCTTGATTTTGCCTATGCGGTAGAGTTGTAAGGCTTGGGTTATTCGGTCAGCCCCTCTTCCGAAGAAGGTTCGATCCGTTGCTGTTTTGTTAAGATTAGTCACCCCTGTGAGGACTATACCGATTTCAGAGGAAGGAATTTCGTCAAAGGATTTGTAAGGGGGTTCCCAGGCCAATAGCGCCAGGTTGGACAGGAAGGGATTCGAAAATAAGAGCAGGAGCACAATTCCAATCCCTAGGATTTTCCTTCCTTTAGATTTTGGGATGTAGAAGAAAGCGGCCAGCAGAACCAGGATAACCAAGGTGAGTGGCATGGCCAAAAAACTGAGGAACTGGGAGAGGTAGAAAAACATGGTAAAGCAGAATTGAATTGAAAAACAAAGAATTCTTGAAATCGGAAGTCAGGAAAAATCAAACGTTCCTTTTCCAAGATTTTTACCTTTCAAAGGTGCATATTTTTACTTTTTGTTCGTAAAAAATTGCGTCATAAAGTTAATTTTGAGCATGCCTTCAGATCATCCCAACTTAATTCCATTTTTAAATGAATTAGCTACCCAATTGGAAGGGACTCTCCAATGGGATACCCTCACCAAAACCCTCTATGCAACCGATGCATCGGTGTACCGGGAGATTCCTCTCGCGGTGGCATTTCCCAAGACAGAAAAAGACATTCAAAAGTTGATTCATTTTGCAAATGAAAAGGGAACCTCGCTAATTCCAAGGACTGCAGGCACTTCGCTTGCTGGGCAATGTGTGGGCAATGGTATTGTAGTAGATGTTGCTACTCATTTTACACAAATCCTCGAGTTTAATAAAGAGGAGCGATGGGTACGTGTGCAGCCAGGGGTGGTCCGCGATGAATTAAACCGCTTTTTAAAGCCCCATGGCTTATTTTTCTCTCCCATCACCTCTACTGCTAATCGAGCGATGATTGGGGGAATGGTCGGTAACAATTCCTCGGGCACTACTTCGATTGTGTACGGAGTTACCCGAGACAAGGTGATTTCTCTCCATACCATTTTAAGCGACGGAAAAAAGGTGGTGTTCCGAGAACTTTCGGCAGAAGATTTTAAGCGCAAGTGCGGGCAGAAAGATTTGGAAGGAAACCTTTACCGTCAGGTCTGGGAGGAGCTTGGTCAGCCCGAGACAAGAGCAGAAATTCATGCGCAGTTTCCTAAAAAGTCCATACACAGACGCAATACGGGTTATGCGGTCGACGAATTGCTTCAGGCTTCCCAGTTTGAGGGAACAGAAAATTTTAATTTTTGCAAACTCCTGACTGGTTCTGAAGGTACTCTAGCCTTTACTACGGAGATCAAATTGAGGGTAGACCCACTTCCAGATCCAGTCGAGATTGTGGTAGCTGCCCATTTTGAATCAATCCACGAAAGCATGAAGTCTGCCCAAGTGGCGATGAAGCATCCCGTGACGGCAGTGGAGTTGATGGATAAAATCATCTTAGACTGTACCAAGGAAAGCATTGAATACTCTAAAAATCGCTACTTCGTGGAGGGAGATCCCAAAGCGATTTTGATGATTGAATTTCGAGGAAAAACCTTGGAAGAGGCAACGGCAAAAGGGGAGGCGCTAGTGGCCGACTTGAAGGGGGCTGGATATGGCTATGCCTATCCGATTATTGAACCTGAGAAAGTGGCTTCTGCCTGGGCGCTACGGGCAGCAGGGCTAGGTCTTCTGGGGAATATCCCAGGTGACCCAAAAGCGGTAGCCTGCATAGAGGATACTGCGGTGGATATTGAAGATTTGGCAGATTACATCGATGAGTTAGACGAGATTTTGGAAGCCTTCAACCAAAGTCCAGTTCATTATGCGCATGCAGGAGCAGGAGAAATTCACATGCGGCCTATTCTTGATTTAAAGAAGGCGGAAGACGTGGAGGATTTTTACCAGATTTCTCTTGCTTCCGCCAAATTGGTCAAAAAATACCAAGGCTCCCTTTCTGGAGAGCATGGAGATGGACGCGTTCGTGCTACCTTTATCCCGCTGATGGTGGGAGAAAAAAATTACGAACTCTTTCGCCGCATCAAATTCACCTGGGATCCTTCGAATATTTTTAATCCTGGAAAAATCGTAGATGCTGCACCGATGAACCAGTTTCTACGCTATGAAGTCGGTATGCAAACACCGGAGCCTGAGACAGTCCTAGATTTTTCAGGAGTGGGAGGGATACTACGGTTAGCGGAGAAATGCAATGGTTCGGGAGATTGTCGCAAGCTTCCAGGTTCAGGCGGGACGATGTGTCCTTCCTTTATGGCTACACGCAACGAGCGGGATTCGGTACGTGGACGCGCAAATACCCTGAGAGAGTTTCTGACGCTGGATAAAAAAGAAAATGCCTTTGATCATCCAGAGATCAAAGAAGCTTTGGATTTGTGTTTGAGCTGCAAAGGATGTACGGCTGAGTGCCCATCCAATGTAGACATGTCCAGCATGAAAGCTGAATTTCTGTACCAATACCAAAAGACCCACGGGGTACCTTTGCGGTCTCGGGCATTTGCCTACATCAATGAGCTGAATCGCTTGGGGTCATTGATCCCTGTTGTTTCTAACTTTTTCTTGACCAATTCCATCACTGGAGGTTTACTTAAATCATTTTTAGGGGTAGCTCCAAATCGAAATCTTCCAGAGATCAGTGCTGTTAGTCTAAGGGCTTGGTACAAAAAGAACTATACCCTCCTCCCTGCTCCCGTCAAGATGATTAAGTCGGTGTATTTTTTTGTAGATGAGTTTACCAACTACAACGATACCCAAATCGGAATCAAGGCCATTTCTTTACTTAAAAAGTTGGGCTATGAGGTGAAGGTGGTTGACCATGAGGAGAGTGGGCGCTCTGCGCTATCCAAAGGATTGCTCTTGAAAGCAAAAAAGCATGCGGAAGCCAATATCCGTATTTTTGAAAAGTTGATCGATGGAAACACCCCGTTGATTGGTTTGGAACCATCTGCAATTCTAAGTTTCCGGGACGAATACCCACGGATCGTTGGTCCAGAGTGGGTGGAGGGAGCGAAGAAACTCAAGTTTCACGCGCAATTGATCGATGAATTTTTGGGTAAAGAGATTGCTGCCGGAAATATCAAGCCAAGTGAGTTTACCAAACGTGCAGAAAAAATCAAATTGCATGGACACTGCCATCAAAAAGCACTTTCTTCGCTTTCTTGGACTCAAAAAATCCTCTCCCTTCCAGTCAATTATGTGGTAGAGCCAATACCTAGTGGCTGTTGTGGTATGGCAGGTTCCTTCGGATACGAAGCAGAACATTACCAAGTATCGCAGCAGGTGGGGGAATTAGTGCTTTTTCCAGCTGTTCGAAAGGCTGAAGCGGACACATTGATTGCTGCTCCAGGTACTTCTTGTAGGCATCAGATTGCTGATGGTACGGGAAGAAAGGCATTGCATCCGATAGAGATTTTGTGGGATGCTTTGAACCGGTAGACAGTAAATCTTAAACCTACTTATGTTTTTTATAAATCGACAATTACTGTCAATTTAGTGGGTGTTAGAGTGGATTGCATTTTGAGTTCTTTATATTCGAGGAGAACTTTTTTTCTATGGCAAAACCATTCTTACTCTACCGATCTTCAGCGGGATCTGGGAAGACCTATACCCTCACCTTGGAATATCTCAAGCTTGCATTGAGAAATCCTCAATCTGGTTATCGGCAAATTCTGGCAGTGACGTTTACCAATAAGGCTACTACAGAGATGAAGGAGCGAATTATCTCTGTGCTAGAGCGGTTGAGTCACTCGGTAAATCCCAGTAACCCCTTAGATAGGGAGCTTATGGATTTTTTAAAATTGGATAAGGAGCAGTTGATGCAACGAGCTCGGGCAACGCTCTTGTATGTTTTGCATGGCTATGGTCATTTTGCGGTAAGCACGATCGACTCCTTTTTCCAAAAGGTGATTCGTTCTTTTGCAAGAGAAATGGATTTGCAAGCCAAGTTTGACTTGGAAATGGATACCGATGCGGTTTTGGATAAGTTGGTGGACCGAATTGTTGAAAAAGTTGCTGAAGATCCCGTTCTACGAAATTGGTTGGTAGACTATGCCGAGGAGCAGCTATTGGATGGAAAATCTTGGGACATTCGGATGGGAATTAAAGGGCTTGGGAAGGAAATTTTCCAGGAACAATTCAAGTCCTTCCGAGCAATTTTTCAAGAAAGTGTGGGGCAAGAAGGTTTTTTACCCGAGCTCAAAGGTCAGATTTCTCGCGTTCGTCAATCCTTGATTGCAGAAGGCAAAATTCAGGCCCAGCAGGCAGAGGATATTCGGATTCAATTTGGATTGGAATGGACAGATTTCAAAGGAGGAAGTAATAGTTTTGCCAAGCGGTTTGGAGTCCTAGGCAATCCAAAAATGCCTTTTCCAGAGCTTACCGTTCCCATGCTACGGGATTTGCCCGAGGTGAATAATTGGTTTGCTAATAAATCTAGACAGGAGTTGGCGATTCGTCAAGCTTTCGAGGCAGGATTGGGAGATTTACTGTTTTCTTGGCCTGAAAAACTCAAGGAATGGAACACCTTTTCGGCCTTGCAGAAAAATTTAAATGCTTTTGGAGTGTTTAGAAATTTGATTTTAGAATTGCGAGACCTAAAAGATGAGGAAGGGATTTTATTGATTTCGGATGTGAATGATTTTTTGGCTGAGATTACTCGGGAGAACGAAGCCCCTTTTTTGTACGAAAAAATTGGAAATCAGTACCAACACTTTTTGATAGATGAATTTCAGGACACCTCCGAATTTCAATGGGCAAGTTTTAAGCCTTTGTTGGAAAATTCTTTGGCATCGGGAAATACCAATCTATTGGTAGGCGATGTAAAGCAATCTATTTACCGCTGGCGTGGAGGGAAATTAGAATTATTGCTGTCTGAAGTGCAAGAGCAGATTCATTCCGATTTTGTGGAAGTTAAGAACCTAAGTGTCAACTACAGGAGTTTGCCAGGTATTATCGCCTTCAATAATACCGTCTTCCAGCAATTACCAAGAATAATGGAGCGGGGTATGGAAGCCCATTACGCATTAGATTCAGAAAACAAGCTCTCTCTTGCTTTTGAGGGCGTGGCACAGGAGGTTCCAGAAACTAAAGAAAAGGTTTTGTTCCAAGGAAAAATCCGCATGGAATTTATTGAAAAAAGCAGTGGTGAAAGGACGCAGGAGGATGATATCGAGGAGGAGGCAGTGGAACTGGGAGCCTTGGAAAAACTTCCTGATTTGGTAAGACAGTTGCAGGATAGAGGATATGCATTAAAGGACATTGCCTTTTTGGTGCGAAAAAATGGGGAGGGGGCTATTTTGGCAGATAAATTCATGGAAGTGCAGCGACAATCGACAAGTTCGAACTATCGCTTTGATGTCCTTTCCGAAGAGTCCTTGTTTATCGATAAATCCATCGCAGTGAAATGCGTGGTTGGATTTTTAACCTATTTGAGTGATCCTTCAAATCAAGTAGCATTCAAAACTCTTTGGCAATTCTACGCTTTGGTACACGGAATTCCCTTGAGCCACGAGTTATTTTTTGTGGATGGATTGCCAAATGAATTGCAAGAGAAGGAACAAGAGTTGCAAACGAGGCAAGCAAATTTCCAACAGATGCCTTTGATTGAATTGGTAGAGCAGGGGCTTACTTTTCTTGGATTAACTCAAAAGCAGCAGGATCTAAGCTACGTCTCTGGATTTAAAGAGGCTGTTTTGGATTACGTAAAAAAGAATCGAGCGGACTTACTTGGCTTTTTAGATTGGTGGGAGCTGAACAAGAAAAAGCGGACTGTGAAAATTCCAGAGGACCACGATGCGATGCGGATATTGACCATCCATAAGTCCAAAGGGCTCCAATTTAAGGTAGTGATCTTACCCTTTATGGATTGGGGAATTGTTTCCTCAGGTCTGCAAGCGTCTATCCTATGGGCTCCATTTGAATCAGAAAACGGAATACAGACAGTGGTCCCTTTGACCCACCAAACCCTTCTGAAAACCAGCCATTTTGCAGGGGCTTACAACGAGGAAGTTCGCTTATCCTATTTGGATTCGCTCAATATGCTGTATGTAGCCTATACACGTGCGGAGGAAGCACTTTTTGGTTTTGGTACGTATTCAATCTCCAAAACTAAAAAAGAAATTTCGCCCACCCGTACAGGCAATCTCCTGTATACGCTGTTTTCAGGAGGATTTCAGTTGGAAGAAGAAGCAACTTCCTCTTGGGATTCAGAGACACATACTTTCGATTGGGGAAATTGGCCTACTGTGATCACAACCGATAAAAGTGAAGTTGGGGAAGCCCCCCCCCTTCGTTGGGATTGCATGGATTGGAAATCCAAATTACAAACCAAAGCCTACCCTTGGGATTTTTCTTCGGAGGGCATTCGCGCACGAGAGCAGCGTGATTTTGGGATAATCATTCACGCCATTTTAGCTGAAGCTAAGGGCTTTGAGGATGCAATTCAGCTTGTCAAGCAGTACACGTTTGAGGGGAGATGGGAAGAAAATACTGCTTTCGAAATTAATCAAAAGTTAGCCCAACTTTTTGCCTTGCCTCAAGTAAAGGGATGGTTTGATCCGGATTTACCCACCTTGACTGAACAAGGGATTTTATTACCAGGAGGAGTACAAAAGCGTCCGGATCGAATTTTAATTGGAAAAGACGAAGCACTTGTGATTGATTTTAAAACTGGAGTTAAGCGCGAATCCCATGCCCACCAAGTCCAGGAATACATGACATTGGTCAAGGCCTTGACACAGGTCCCGGTCAAAGGATATCTGTGTTATTTAGAACCAACTGAAATTATCGCCCTATGACCCCTTTTTTAAAAGAAACCGCTCAACAGCTTTTAGATTCTGGTCAAGATTTGAAAGACCTTCGTGTGGTATTGCCCAATCGTCGAGCAGGACTTTTTTTTACCAAGTACCTAGGTGAACTGATCGAACAACCTGTTTGGATGCCTGAGGTGATAACCATAGAGCAGCTGGTGTACCAGCTGGCAGGAAACACACCTACGGACGACCTTACCTTAGTCTTTGAGCTCTACGAAACCTACCGAACCTTACAAAAAGATGCGGAACCCTTTGATCGATTCTTTCATTGGGGGGAGCTGATTTTAAAAGATTTCAATGATTTGGATCAATTCTTGGCTCCAGTAAAGCAGGTTTATGCTCACCTGGCAGAAATTAAGGAATTTGAATCGGATCTAAGTTTCCTTACTGAAGATCAATGGGCGTTAATTGCACAGTTTTGGAAGGCTTTTGAACGTCAAAATGAAACTGAAAAAGCCCGTTTTCTCAAGTTTTGGCAAATTCTAGGTGCTCTTTACGAAGGATTTCAAGAGCGACTTCAAAAATCTGGATTGGCTTATGGAGGACAATTGTATCGGCAGGTAGCGTCCACGACCGATTCGATACCAAAACCAGACAAACACCTTATTTTTATTGGTTTCAACGCGTTTACGGGTGCCGAAGAGAAGATTATTACCCATTTCATTCAGGCATTTGCTGCGGAGGTTTATTGGGATGTGGATGCCTATTACTTGGATGATCCCCTTCAGGAGGCGGGGTTATTTTTCAGGGAATACAGAAAAAACGCAGTATTTGGTCAAACATTTTCCAAACAACTTCCTGCTCGAATCCAGAAAAAGGGATCTCAAATTCATACCCACGCTATTCCCTTAAAAACCAATCAAGCTAATTTGGTGGGCAAATTACTGGAGGGAGTAAAGCTAGAAGACCAATTAGAAGAAACGGTCATTATTCTTCCGGATGAGCAGTTGCTATTCCCTGTGTTGTACCAACTTCCAGAGGGGATCACCAAACTCAATGTGACCATGGGATATCCTATGCGCAATGCGCCTATATATGCTTTTTTGGATGCAGTATTAGATTTGCAGCGACATGCTAAGCGGAAGGATGGACAGGTGACTTTCTACCATAAATCTGTTTTAGATCTGTTGGCTTATCCCTATTTGCAAGCAGCGAATGGCTCGTTAGCTTCTCAAATAGCCCAAAAAATACAAGAAGAGAACTGGGTAGATGTTCCCGAGGAGCTATTGACCAAGAAAAACGCCCTTTTTGATTTGGTTTTCCAAAAAATTTCCAGTGACGTATTAATCGAGTATTTGATTGCCCTAATTGATTATTTGGCAAAAGAACTTCAAGAGGATCTTACACAGAAAAGTTATTTATTTCAAGCTTTTAAGCAATTGAATCGGGTTAAAGAAATATTCAATTCAACGGGCAGTAAAGGGCTAAAAGTCGAATTTCTTTTGAGTTTGTTTCGTAAGCTTTTTCGGGATCTTAAGTTGCCCTTTGAAGGGGAGCCCCTCCAAGGTTTACAAGTGATGGGAGTATTGGAATCTCGAAATCTTGATTTTAGGCGTGTAATTATTTGTGATTTGAATGAAGGCAGTTTTCCTCCAGGAGGAGGGATCCAATCGATGATTCCAATGAATCTTCGAAAGGCCTTTCGTTTGCCAGTACAGGAACAAAACGATGCCATCTATGCCTACACCTTTTACCGCTTGTTGCATCGTGCAGAAGAGGTGCATTTGATTTATACCACAGCAGGGGAGCAGGGTAAATCCAGCGAGATGAGTCGTTTTATACAGCAGATGCGAGTGGAGTTGCCTATTTCAGCCCCAGAATCGGTTTTAGTGCCGGTAAATCTTACTCCAAATCAAGCCATTACGCTTACCAAGAGCCCAGCCATGCTTGCTCGCTTGGCTCGGTATTTTAAGCCCAAAGGGGAAGGAGAAGCAGAAAAGCGATTTTCTGCCTCTGCACTCAACATGTACTTGGATTGCCGATTACGTTTTTACTTGCGCTATGTAGCTGAGCTAAAAGAGAAAGAAGTAGTAGTCAAAACAATTGACCCCATGACTTTTGGCACATTACTGCATAGGGGAGTGGAAATTCTTTATCAGATTCCCGAAGGTGAGGAGTTTCGTGAAATCACAAGTCATGAAATCAATCGCCTCTTGCCACAAGTACCAAAAGCGGTGGAGCAAGCTTTTCGAGAACTGTACAAAAAAGAGGAGGGAGAGGAACTCTTGCTGACGGGGCAATTGCAAATTGCTCGAGAGGTATTGACCAAGTACATTCAAGCCATTCTTGCCTATGATCAGCGGAATGGAGATTTTAAGGTAGTTGGTTTGGAAAAAGAACATCGGGCATATCTATCCATTAAAACCGAGGAAGGGGAGCAAGAAGTAGCTCTTGGAGGGGTGATTGACCGAATGGATATCAAAGATGCTGTGGTCCGTCTGTTGGATTACAAAACTGGAAAGGATACCAAAAAGATTGCTTCCATCGGTTCTCTATTTGATAGAGAAAACACGAAAAGAAACAAGGCTGCGATGCAAACTTTCCTCTATGCCTTTTTCCATCATTACGAGTTTCCTGAAACCCAGCTTCCTTTAAAACCTGGGATCATCAACATCAAAGAAATCTATTCTCCAGACTTTTCTCCCTACCTCCAATTGAATGATGCTGAGGTCAATGATTACCGAGTTTTTGCAGCCGAATTTGAGCAAGGCCTTCGTGGACTGCTAGAGGAAATCGTTGATCCTTTGATCCCTTTTGATCAAACGGAGGACAAGAAAAAATGTACTTACTGTGCCTATAAAGAATTGTGTGGAAGGTGATTTTTTTTTCGCTAAATGAGGTCCCAATTCATCAAGCGTAACTTCTTGTTAGGGGTAGGGGAGTGGCAGATAGAGCGTAAAGGATTTGAACAAGTAAGCAAGGAAAAAAAAACTAAATTGGGCGAGTTGTTTAGTTTAATCGCAGTGATTATAAGTGCTAGTTTCGGCTCTTATTGTTAAAGGGGGAGCACCTGATTATTGATTTTTTTTGAAAGTACTAGTAAATCTAGCAGTGGGAATAGAAAAAGAAGAATTGGCAAACACTCTCTTTTTTAACTATTAAAAATAAGTTTAATTTAAATTGTTTAAATAATTGATTTTAAGTTAATTATATTTAATTTATATATATCTAAATTAGACAAGACAAAAAAATTTAGAACTAACTAAATAAAATATAAAACCAATAATCCGCCTTTTTTTGAAGAGTTGTTGCCTTTCGACCTCGGTTTCTTGACGTGAATGAAATGGCGCTATCGGGTCGATGAAATCTGGACAGGAAATTGGATAGATTCTTTTAAACGATTGGTCTAAAAAAAAAATCCCGATGGCATCACCAAGGGGAGGAGACCGACTGTTAATTTAACTTAATGATTAGCAGTTGAAAGTCTCTTTCCTTTGGAAATCCCGTTACGATTTTCTTAGTTTTTGTAGGTTTAAAAATTGAGGTTTTGGTACCTAGAGTCTGTAGGATTGGTTAAAGAAATCAGGGGGTCTCACGCTAAACCTTAAGGCGGAATTTTGCCTTATTTTTCCTAGATCAAAACTGCTTGGTTCGGGCATCCTTTAAATTTTATTCCTTATTTTTGAAACTCTGATTACAACCATGGCAGGACCCTCCGGAATGCGAAAGTATATCTTCTCAAAAAAAATTGACACCTTCTTTAAAGGGTTAGCAGATGCTTGGAATTTTGTTCGACGATTTTTCCAAGAGGTGTTCGTTCCCCCCTATGAGTTCAAAGAAGTGATTCATCAATGTTACCGCATTGGGGTGGAGTCGTTGCCATTGATTTCATTGACTGGTTTTATAGTAGGCATTGTATTTACCAATCAATCACGTCCCTCGCTATCTGAATTTGGAGCTACGTCTTGGCTTCCATCTTTGATTGCAATAGCGATTGTTCGCGCAATGGGGCCTTTAGTTACGGCATTAATTGCCGCGGGAAAGGTAGGATCAGGGATAGGTGCTGAGATTGCCTCGATGAAAGTAACTGAGCAGATCGATGCTATGGAAGTATCTGCTACCAACCCTTACAAATTTTTGGTGGTGTCCCGAGTGCTGGCGACTACCTTCATGATTCCTGTCCTCGTGATGTACACGGATTTTGTTGCCTTGATGGGTGCCTTTATCAATGTGAATGCAAATGAATTAGTCAGTATTTCTACCTTTTTTGCTCAGGTTTTTAGTTCAGTTACCTTCCTTGATATATTTTCTTCCATTATTAAATCATTATTTTTTGGTTTTACGATTGGAATGGTAGGCTGCTACAAAGGGTATACCTCTTCCAAAGGAACAGAGGGGGTGGGTAGGGCAGCCAATGCAGCTGTCGTGATTTCAATGTTCTTGATATTTATCGAAGAATTACTTTCTCTTCAAATCATCAATCTATTTCGGATCAAGTAGCCATGGATAATCGGGAGAAAGTAGTTGTGGTACGGAATTTATTCAAAGCCTTTGGAGATTTGGAGGTTTTGAAAGGGGTCAATTTGGATTTGTACCGAGAAGAAAATCTAGTTGTTTTGGGTCGATCAGGTACAGGTAAGTCTGTTTTGATCAAAATCATGGTGGGTTTACTGCAACAGGATAGTGGGAGTATGCAAGTCCTTGGTAAGGAAATTTCAACCCTGGGTATCCAAGAGCTAAATTCTTTGCGTTTAAAGATTGGGTTTTCTTTTCAAAATTCTGCTTTATATGATTCCATGACTGTGCGTGAAAATATGGAATTTCCCCTGGTGCGTAACGTAAAGAATTTGACTAAAAAAGAAATCAACCTACGGATTGAGGAATTATTAGATGCGGTTGGACTTCCACAAACCATCAATCAGATGCCTTCTGAGTTATCCGGAGGTCAGAAAAAAAGGATCGGTGTAGCTCGAACTTTGGTGCTCAATCCTGAAATCATGTTGTACGATGAGCCTACTGCTGGCTTGGATCCAATTACTTGCGTAGATATCAACAACTTAATTAACGAGGTACGGGAACGATACAAAACCACTTCCATCGTCATTACGCATGATCTTTCTTGCGCCAAGCAAACTGGGGATCGTATGGCAGTGTTGTTGGAGGGACAATTTAATGCGATTGGCTCCTTTGAGGAAGTGTTTCCTCATGCTTCCGATGAACGAATCAAATCATTTTACGATTATAATTTTATCAACTCATGAACCAAGAAAATAAACGATCCATACTAGTAGGCCTGTTTGTCTTGATCGGGATAATCATACTAGTCCTAGGCATCATGACCTTGGGTGGGCAGCAGAAAAAGTTTGTCAAAGCAATTCATGTCACTGCGGTATTTGATGATATTGGTGGACTTCAACCAGGAAATAACATTTGGTTTTCAGGAGTGAAGATTGGCACTGTTCGGAAAATTAACTTCTTCGGAGATTCTCAAGTGGAAGTGGAAATGAATGTGGAAGAGAAAGTGGTTGAGTTTATTCGCAAAAATTCCAAAGCGACAATCAGTTCAGATGGTTTGATTGGGAATAAGATTATTGTCATTTATGGTGGTACAACAGACTATCCTTCGGTAGAAGAAGGAGATCGTTTGGAAGCGGTCATGCCTTTAGATACCGATAAAATGATGGAGACACTTCAAGAAAACAATAAGAATTTAGTAGATATCACCAATGATTTGAAGGTACTTACTGGTAAAATTGCAGCTGGTGAGGGCATCGTCGGTGCGGTAATGACAGATTCTACCCTAGGGGTAAATTTCAGAACTATTTTGAGCAATCTGGAGAGAGCCTCTACTAATAGTAATAATATGCTCGCTGACTTGGCAGATTTTAGCAATAAATTGAATCAGGAAGGTACTTTGGCCAATGATTTGGTAACAGATACATCCATTGTACCGGATTTAAAAGCTACCCTCGAAGGACTTCGACTAACGGTGGAAAATGCCCAAGTTTTGTCGAAGGAATTTTCAACGATTACTGACAAACTCAACTCTTCTGACAATTCCCTAGGGTTACTTTTGAATGACCCTGATTTTGCGAAATCTTTGAAAAAAACAATGGAAAATGCAGATTCAGCTTCCTACAACTTAAACAAAGGGATGGAAGCTCTTGAATATACTTGGCCTTTTAATAAGGGGTTCAAGAGAAAAGCAAAAGCGGAAGGAGGAAATTAACAGTCTCTTCCCTGAGGTTGTGTTACGGATTATTCCCCTAAAGGCCTTAATTTTTAACGCTTTCCTGCTCCCCCTTATTCTTCTAGTTGTATTTACCCGTTTTAGTACATTTTATTTGCTTTCAATTTTATGCAAGCCATCAATCCTACCAGCACCGCAGCCTGGAGTAAGCTAGTTGACCTAGCGCAGAACTATCAGCACCTGACCATCACTGAACTTTTTGATCAAAAAGACAGATTCGAAAAATACAGCTTAGAATTTGAAGATCTTTTGGTTGACTTTTCGAAGAACCGTCTTCCAGATGATGTTTTTGAAGCCCTTCTTCAATTGGCACAGGAAGCAGCTTTGCCAAAGGCAATCGAAAGCATGTTTGTGGGGCAAGCAATCAATCAAACAGAAAATCGTGCTGTGTTGCATACAGCCTTACGAAACCGTTCCAACACCCCGATTTTGGTGGATGGGAAGGATGTGATGCCTGAGATCAATCAGGTGCTCTCACAAATGAAGGCCTTTGCGACTCAGATTCACCAAGGAACTTGGCTAGGCTATACCGGAAAGCCCATTACGGCACTAGTTAATATTGGTATTGGAGGTTCTGATCTTGGGCCAGTAATGGTCACAGAAGCTTTGAAAGCCTATCAAAATTCCAATTTGAAGCTGTATTTCGTGTCGAATGTGGACGGTACGCATGTTGCAGAAACCTTAAAACATGTAGATCCGGAAACTACTCTTTTCTTTATCGCTTCCAAAACCTTTACTACACAGGAAACGATGACCAATGCCCATTCTGCTCGATCTTGGTTTATGGAGCATGCCCATGACGAACATGCGATTGCCAAGCACTTCGTGGCTCTTTCTACCAATTCCAAGTTAGTTAGTGAGTTTGGAATTGATCCTCAAAATATGTTTACATTCTGGGATTGGGTAGGGGGTAGGTACTCGCTATGGTCGGCAATAGGACTTCCAATTGCTTGTGCAGTTGGGTTTGACCGATTCGAAGAGCTCCTCTCTGGCGCGCATTCGATGGATCGACATTTTAGGAACAGCCCATTGAATCAAAATATTCCTGTGATTTTAGCCTTGATAGGAATTTGGAACACCAATTTCTTAGGGGCTACATCCGAAGCAATCCTTCCCTACGATCAATACCTACACCGTTTTGCTGCTTATTTCCAACAAGGCAACATGGAAAGTAACGGGAAATATGTAGGTAGAGATGGTAAAAAAGTAAATTACTCGACGGGTCCAATCATCTGGGGTGAGCCAGGTACCAATGGACAACATGCTTTTTACCAATTGATCCACCAAGGTACGCACCTCATCCCTTGTGATTTTATCGCACCAGCCCAGTCGCATAATCCATTGGGAGACCACCATATCAAGTTACTGTCCAATTTTTTTGCACAAACGGAAGCCTTGATGAATGGAAAAAATCTAGCAGCCGTAGAAGAAGAAATGAAGAAGGCGGGCAAATCAAAAGAAGAAATTCAGCGCATAGCGCCACATCGGGTATTTGAAGGCAATAGACCTACCAACTCTATTTTGGTCAAGCAAATTACCCCGTATACGTTGGGACAATTGATTGCGCTTTACGAACATAAGATTGCTACTCAAGGAATGATTTGGAATATTTTCAGCTTTGACCAGTGGGGAGTGGAATTAGGGAAGGTTTTGGCCAATGGTATTTTGCCGGAACTTGCCGGCGATGAACCTGTAAACTCCCACGATAGCTCTACCAATGGATTGATTAATGCATACAAAAGAATGCGCTAAACTCCAGCCAATTAGTTCTAGTTCATCAAAAAATCCTTGAAGTATTCTCTCACTTCAGGGATTTTTTGTTTTGAATTAGTTGGGTTTGACAAGATTTACTATGGGGGAAACTCTAATGAATAATTTTTTTCAAACAATAGTTAGTTTCAGTTAGTTACTACTCCAAACCCCGGTCTATGAAAGAGCTCCTTGAACTAAAAAAGACGAATGGAAATGGAAAAATTGATAAAAAAATCCTTTTTCAAGATCCGAAGCTATTGGTGAAAGATGCAGTATTTGTGCGGCACGAGGGGAGTTTGGTAAAAGTAAAGTTTGACGATGTACTTTGGTTAAAAGGAGATGGAAACTACACCACTTTGATTACAAAAAGCGCAGTTTTTTCAGTTCGAAATATTTTAAAAGATTTTGAGGCAGTACTCCCGCCCAACCAATTTTTAAGAATTCATAAAAGTTACATTGTTCAAGTCTCAGAAATCCTTTCTATCAATACCAAAGAAGTGAAGGTCGGTAATGATCTAGTGCCAGTAGGGAGGACTTTCTACCACCAACTATTGAGTGGAATTAGAAAATTAGGAAGTTTTGGGGACTAAACCCACAGCAAACTACTATCCCCATAGCTCAGGAAGCGGTAATTTGAGTCTAGTGCCTCCTGATAAATTTTCCTCCAGTCTTCTCCGACGAGGGCAGCAATTAATAAAACCAAGGTGGACCCTGGTTGATGAAAATTAGTGATTACCCCATCGACCACTTGGAATTGATACCCAGGAAAAATAAATATAGAGGTAGTTCCAAAAAGGGTGTCTAAACCACGATGTTCCATGTCTTTTTTAATCGCTTGCAGTGCCTCCTTTCGGGATGGAAGAAAGGGTCTGTTGGTATAGGGGGCTAATTTTTCTATTTCAAATTGGCTTCCTCTGTTTTCAATCAATTGAACCCCAAACCAATACAGACTCTCTAGTGTTCTCACCGAGGTAGTGCCAACTGCTATCACCTTTCCTGCATGGGAGAGGAGTTTTTCGATGGTTTCTTTTTTGATTTCCATCTGTTCACTGTGCATGGGATGCTCTTGGACCGACTTTACCTTGATTGGCTGAAAAGTTCCTGCACTCACATGAAGGGTCAAGGCCGCTTCTTGGATTCCTTTTTTTCGTAAGGATGTAAAAATTTCCTCTGTAAAATGTAGACCTGCAGTGGGCGCAGCTACTGCACCTTCTTTTTCAGAATAGACCGTTTGGTACCGTGATTTATCTTCTTCTAGTGCCTTTCGATTCAAATAAGGGGGGAGGGGTGTTTCTCCACAAGCTTCCACCAAATCTACAAAAGCGATTTCTGAATTATCCCAAGAGAACTCAACTTGCTTTAATTCCTGGTTTACAAGTCGAGCGGTAAGTACAATTTCTTGTTTTCCAATTGTAATTATGCCTTGAAGTGACTCAGTTACTTTCCACTTTTTGAGGTTTCCAATAAGCGTTTCCCAAATCACCGGTTTTTTCGAGGTCATGATTTCTGACATTACCCGAGTAGGTGCTACAGGTTGTAGTAAAAACACTTCGATGCGTGCTCCAGTCTGTCTTTGAAAAATCAGTCTAGCAGGAATTACTTTGGTATTGTTGTACACCAATAGGCTATCGGCTTCTAAAAGTTCTGGGAGGTTAAAAAAATGACGATGGTGGATTGCCCCCTTTTTGTACTCTAATAGTTGGGAGCGATCTCGTTTTTCGAGGGGAAATTTAGCAATTCGTTCTTCTGGTAAATTATATTCGTAGTTTTTAAGATCAATGCTCTGGATTTCCATTAGTTGGGCGTTTGGTCAACAAATATAATCAACTGGTTTAACCCTTTTCACCTACTTTTGGTTACACATTCATGAGTTTACCTGCGAGTCTAGAATTTTCGTATTTTAAAAGAACACTCCTTTTTCAATTTGAGGCAGGTACTTCCCGTGGGGTGCTGCATACCCGTGATGTGTATTGGATCAAGGTGCAAGGAAAAGGGAACTTAGGTCATGTAGGATGGGGTGAAGCAGCTCCATTAGCGGGACTGAGTCCAGATTTTGGGCCCGATTTTGAGAATCAATTAAGTGCTGTTTTACTTCAAGCGAGGAATAGATTCTGGGATTTAGAAGAAGAAGCCACGCTTAAGCAGGTAAAAGAATTGGTCCCTTTTTCACTGCCTTCTATTCGGTTTGGACTAGAAACAGCCCTTCTCGATTTAGTACATGGGGGCATAAAGCGGATACTACCCAATGCTTTTTTTGATCAAGGAATCCCCATTCCAATCAATGGTCTAATTTGGATGGGTACGAAGGAATTTATGCTTCAGCAGATCAGCCAAAAGTTGAGCGCAGGGTTTTCTTGTTTGAAAATGAAAATAGGAGCAATTGACTTTGAGCAGGAACTTGAATTACTTCACTACATTCGGCAAAAGAAAAGCGCAAGTGAACTTACCTTGCGGGTAGATGCCAACGGTGCTTTTTCTACGGCAGAAGTACTTTCAAAATTGGAGCAGTTGCGGGAGTGTCAGTTGCACAGTATTGAGCAACCTATCCGAGCAGGACAGTGGAAAGCGATGCGTGAATTAGCCCTTCAAAGCCCCGTCCCTATTGCTTTGGATGAGGAATTGATTGGTCGATCTAACAAGGAGGAAGTATTGCAGTTCATAAAACCTCAGTTTATCATCCTAAAGCCCAGCTTATTGGGAGGAATAGCAGAAACCCGGGAATGGATTCAACTGGCTGAAAGTATGGAAATTGGTTGGTGGATGACTTCTGCCTTAGAAAGTTCGATTGGGCTCAATGCCATCTCACAGCTTGCATCCCACTACCGTCCAAGTTTGCCTCAAGGTTTGGGAACTGGCCAATTGTACCACAATAATTTAGGCTCTCCATTGCAAGTAATTCAAGGTACTATCCAATACCTGAAAGAAAATACTTGGGAAACACCCGCATAAGTTTTCTTGAAAGAAAAGTCTGAATTACCTTCAATTACCTTTATTCAAGTATTTTTTGAATAATTTTTCTTTTTACGACTACCACTAACAACCAAGAGAAATAGGCAGCTAGTACTCCAACTAATGCCCCAAAAAATACATCAAGTGGATAGTGTACCCCTAGGTAAATCCGTGTATAACTGACTAGGAGGGAATAAAGAAATAACCAAGCAATCGCTTTTTTTTGTTTTCCTAATTTGAGTGTAAGGAAAGTCGCCAATCCAAAGGTATTGGCAGCATGGGAAGAGACAAATCCATACAATCCTCCACATCGCCCATAAAGGTGTACTAACTCTTCCCACCTTGGGTCGTGGCAAGGCCTAAGCCGTTCAAAATAGGGTTTCATTAATCCAGAACTCAATTGATCTGCTAGCAAAATGGTAAGCATTAATCCCCCAATTACCCAAGCACTATTTTTGGGGTCTGTCCGGTAAATTAGGTAAAGGAGTAAGAGGTATAAGGGGATCCAAGTAATTGTTTGTGTGAGTTGCAAGAATATTGGATCCAAGGCCTCCGAGTGGAAAGAGTTTAGCCAAAGAAACGCTTCCTCGTCCCAATTTTTGATCCGCTCTAGCATGGGTTGTAAGTAAGCCAATCGATTTCTTTTTTAAGGTGTGCTTGCGTGAATGCCTCTGGGCTTCCTGGTTGTGGTTCGTGTTGGTAGGCCCATTCAGCTTGGGGAGGCATACTCATAAGGATGCTTTCGGTCCGTCCATTGGTATCTAAGCCAAATTTGGTCCCAGCATCCCAAACCAAATTAAATTCCACATAACGTCCGCGACGGAGTGCCTGCCAGGCTTTTTGTTCGGTTCCAAAAGGTAGGAGGGCATTCTTTTTCATAAAAAAGGAATATACCTCAGGGAATAATCTCCCCAAGGCAAGACTAAAGTCCAAGATTTCTTGAAATTGATCATCCGAGGTAGCACTTAGACGATCGTAGAATATACCTCCAATTCCTCGGGTTTCTTGACGATGCTTTAGAAAAAAGTAATCATCTGCCCAATTTTTAAATTTGGGGTAATATGTGCTGTCAAACAAATCACAGGTTTCCTTTAAGCGTTGATGGAAATAGGCGGCATCTTCAGGAACAATGTAATGTGGGGTGAGGTCTATTCCACCTCCAAACCAATGGGTGCCGTCTTCCATTTCAAAATACCGGATATTCATGTGGATGATAGGTACCAAAGGGCTGAAGGGATGTAAAACTATAGAAACACCTGTGGCAAAGAAATTACCTGATTCCAATGCCAACTTATCAGCAATTTTTTTTGGTGTAGGTCCATGTACAGCGGAGTAGGCTACCCCTCCTTTTTCTATGATTAAGCCCTGTTGAAAAATACGGGTTTGGCCTCCTCCTCCCTCTTCACGTATCCAAGCGTCTTCTTTGAAGGTTCCTTTCCCATCTCCTGCTTCAAGTCCTTGACAAATGTATTCTTGCATTTGCTTGTAAAGCGCTGCAATTTCTTCTTTTGATTTTCTTGGCATAAGTGAATTAAACTTAAAATGGGTATCCAATCCCAAAATTAAATACAGTTTGCCCTTTTTCACCAAAGGGTTTGTTGAAACGAAGGTTGTCTAAGATCCAACGTTCTCCTTCCGGTCGAGCTGGATCCACAGCTTTGGTAGCAAGGTCAAGACGAATGACTAAAAAATCAAAATCCATGCGGAGACCTATCCCTGTACCAATTGCAATTTCTTTGTAAAATCGATCGTATCTAAAATCTGCACCAGGGCGAGCATCGTCTCTACCAATCATCCAGGAATTGCCGGCATCCAAGAATAGAGCCATGTCGAAGTAACTAACTAGTTTTTTACGGTATTCCAACATGCTTTCTAGAATCATTTCAGCAGGTTGTTCATTCGTATAATCGTAGCTTCCACCCGAACCTGTCAGTGGGGTATAACTACCAGGTCCAAGTCTTCTCGCTTGCCAAGCTCGAATACTAGTTCCTCCTCCGGCGAAGAAATACTTTTCATAAGGTAAAATGCCTGCACTGACTCCATAAGGGCGGGCCATGCCAAAATTGAGTCGGTATGCTAGGGTTTGCTTTTTGGAAATTGGATAATACCGTCTATAATCAATTTGACCTTTAAGCCATTGGAAATTGGCATAGCTGATCTCTGGAGAATCATTTCTTCGAACATTGGTGAAATTAAGGGTGGTACCACCACTTTCACCAAAAATCCGAAGTAGGGATGCTTTTCGTGCGGAAAAGTCCCCATATCGGTTAAAGTTAATGAGCGTTTGTCCAGAAAAGCTACTGATTAAAGAGGGAAGGAAGGACCAAATTAAGTTGTTGCCATTCGTTTGCAGATTTTCAAGAATAGTTAAAAACTCATCTTGTATAAATGGGGTACGTATATAGCTGATATCTGCAGCATTGACGGTGAACGATTGTCGATTATTTCGTGTAGACCAAGTATATCCCAATTGCCCATTGATTGCATTTCGGTTGTATTCGGGGCGATTGGTGCTTAAGTAGCCAAATTGAACTCGGGTGTTTGGATTGTATTTCCCGTATTTTTGGAGCGAACTAGGTGCAAATGGAATTAAGAAACGAGGAAAAATCACAGACACTGAAGTATTGACTTCACTGCTTTGATATACCCCTTGACCTGTAGCGGATGCTACTCCTTCCAATCCTGCTCTAAAATTAAGTTCCAATACCTCCCCTGCTCGAAATAGATTTCTATTTCGAATCGCGGTACTAAAAAAAGGACCTGGAAGCTGTTCGGTAATGGTCATTCCCAATTGATTGGTCAACTGGTACTTTTGATTGGGTTGGGTAAATATGGATGCAGTCAGCGAGGTACCCAACGTATCAAAAGTAATGTTGACAAAGCGGAATAAATCCAAGCTATTGATAAGCCGCTGCGTTTCCAAAGCATCTGTTCTATTGTAAGGGCTTCCTTTCTTCATTTGAATCCTTGAAGCAAGGGTTTTTGCTGAATAACGATCTCTATAAAAGGAAAAATCCACTCCCTCGTAGTGTGTTTGAATTTGGCGATCTGCAAATTCATCCGTAGGAGGATTGATTCGCAACCGAATGGTATCAAGGGTGTACACGCGATGACTCTCTGAAAAAGTAGGCTTTTGAATTACCTGCTCTAATCGGATAGTTTTGGAGGAAGTATCTTGGTAGGCAATGTAATTGACATAGGACTTTGAAAACATGTAGTAGCCTTTGTTTTTCAATAATTCTTCCAAACGATTCCGTTCAGCAGCGATGTTGTCTTGGTTGTAAATCTGTCCTTTTTTTAAAAAAGCGTTAGCCGAATACGTCGTGAGTAGTTTTTTAATTTCTGGGTTGTCCGTACGTGTCAAGACGGAATCTAACACGTAAGCATCACTTTCATCGATTCTATAGGTCACAAATGCTTTTTTATTCTTTGTTGCCACGTTGTAATCAACTTTGGCGTCAAAAAAACCATGATTGATTAAATAGCCTTTCATGTTCTTTGCAGACTTTTCTACCAACATACTATCCAGGAGGACAGCAGGATTTCCAGTTCTCATGAATGCATTTCCGTATTCAAGAATAATGTCAAAGCTTTCGAGTTTGTTCCTTAGTTTTTCCTCTTTTCGTTTATAGCTCAGTGCTTCTCCTTGACTTTCCTTTGTTTGCTGAAGTTCGCGCAACTGTTCATAGGTCTGGAGTCTTTTTTTAGCGATTTTACTACTGTCAAAAAAATGTTCGCCCAATCGAAACAAGGAGACGCCGAATGAACTCCCTAAAATCCGGGTGTTTGGTTCTTGCTCGAGGAGTTGCTGTAGCGCGTCTTCATCTGCTTTATTTATGCCAAGTAGGACGTTGTCATAAACAACAAATTTACCTTCCTCCAAATTTCTCGTCAGAGAGCAGCCTAGGCAAAGCCATAGTAGACTGAGAAAAAGTATATATTTGGAGGATTTCAAGATTGAATTGGAAGAGGAATGCTAAGCAAAAATACGGTTAAGTTTATAAAATCCTTACATCAAAAAAAATACCGAACAGAGTCGGGTAAATTCTTTGTAGAAGGAGAGAAAAGTGTGATTGAAGTTCTTCAGTCTGATTTCAAGGTACACTTACTTTTGGTTACACCAGAGTTTTCGCTCAAGTATGCTTCTCTAATCCATGAGCTTGGGGTAGAGGTGATCCAGGCGACACCGAATCAACTCGAGCAGGTTGGACAATACCAAAGTAATGATGCCGCTTTGGCAGTAGTTGAAATGAAGCCAAATCATGCCTTTCAACCCAATAAAGGAGAGCTTATTCTTGCTTTAGATGCGGTTCGAGATCCGGGAAACTTGGGTACTATCCTGCGGATTGCAGATTGGTACGGAATTCAAAAATTGATTTTTTCAACGCATACTGCTGACTTTTACAATCCCAAGGTAATTCAAGCTTCTATGGGATCTTTTACGCGGGTTCAATTTTTTTATGGGGATCTAGTGGCATCTTTCCAAACCTGGAAGCTGCCCGTTTATGGAGCTTTTTTGGAAGGGACATCAGTCCACGAGTTAAGCAATCCGGAACCAGGGATACTTCTCTTGGGAAATGAATCTCAAGGAATTTCTAAAGAGGTAGAAAAATTTGTCACGAATAAAGTTACTATTCCGAGTTTTGGTGGAGCAGAATCACTTAATGTAGCCATTGCATCTGCGATTATGTGTGATAATTTCAAAAGGCTCTTGCATTCATGAAAACAAAAATAGGCAATCTATTGGCTCGGGTGGGCCTCAATGGATTTTTATTGGGGATTTTCGGGGCTATTGGGCTGGCTTCGGTTTTTCCGGATTTTGGATCAGCAGGATCGGGGATACCTTGGAAGCCATTTATTCAGGTAGGAATAGCTTTTCTATTCTTTTTTTATGGGCTAAAATTAGATCCGAACCAACTTCGAGTTGGACTGAGCAATTGGAGACTCCACACAGTAGTTCAACTTACCACATTTTTAGTTTTCCCTTTGCTCGTGATGGGTACAGTTTCCTTCATTCCTGGATTAAATCCAAATTTCATTCTGGGTATTCAGTACTTGGGTGCCTTGCCTTCTACGGTTAGTGCATCGGTAGTCTTGGTATCCATTGCGGGTGGAAATGTAGCCTCTGCCATCTTTAATGCCAGTATTTCGAGTTTGTTGGGAGTAGTTTTAACTCCCTTATGGATGCAATTTGCAGGAGGGGAGGTATCGGGGCAACTTGATCTTTGGGTTTCAATCGTGGATTTATCTTTTAAGGTGGTCCTCCCGGTTCTTTTGGGGCTTATTTTGCATAGATACTTGTTTCCAAAGATCAAACCCTACCTGAATCGGCTTAAATACTTAGATCAAACGGTGATTCTATCTATTGTTTTCACCACCTTTTCGGAGTCTTTTTCTCAAAATATTTTTGTTTCTTTTTCATGGAAAGTTTTAGGAGGTTTGGCCTTATTGATGGGGATCCTACTCCTTTTGGTGGCGGCAATTTTATTTTTACTCGGTAGGATGCTTTCCTTTCCAAAGGAAGATCAATTAGTTGCCTTATTTTGTGGGTCCACCAAATCTTTAGTTCACGGTGTTGCCATGGGAAAAGTATTGTTTCCAAGCGCTGCTCTCCTAGGACTTGTTTTACTCCCTGTGATGTTGTACCACTTGCAGCAGCTAATCTTGGGGAGTATTTTGGCCAAATATTTTGAAAAAAAGAAGCCCTGAAATACTTCAGGGCTTAGTGAATTTTAGAGGTATTTTCCGGATAGTTCGGTAACCAATGCGATGTAGGTACTGCTTGCCTCTTCTTTTGATTTTCCTTTTAGGGTAAGCCAGGCTGAATACTTGGCGGCAGCTTTAAAATCAAATCCACCGGGGCGCTCTTCTTCATTATCTCCTTCCGTGGCTTGTTTGTATAATCCGTAAAGTCGCAGCAATTCCTCATTAGAAGGTCTGGAAGTGAACTTTTGAGTAAGTGCAACTGCTTCTTCTAGGGTAGTCGGATGCATCGATTGGATAAAATTAGGTGTTTGATTAGAGTCAGTTAGATCACCGATTGTGCATGGCTACGTAGTCTCTTTCTGTAGCACCGTTGTAGACTTGGCGAGGTCTGCCGATTGGCTCTCCCTTTTCAGTCATTTCCTTCCACTGAGCAATCCAGCCTGGTAGTCGGCCCAAAGCAAACATCACGGTAAACATGTCTGTTGGTATACCCAGGGCACGGTAGATGATGCCCGAATAGAAGTCCACATTTGGATAAAGTTTCTTCTCTACGAAGTAGGGATCATTCAAGGCCGCAAACTCAAGTTCCTTGGCAATATCAAGAATTGGATCTTTTACCCCTAGTTTGGCTAAAACATCATCTGCTGCTTTTTTGATGATTTTGGCTCTTGGGTCAAAGTTTTTGTAGACACGGTGACCAAAGCCCATGAGACGGAAAGGATCGTTTTTATCTTTGGCTTTATCTATGTATTTCTGGGTGTTTCCTCCATCTGCTTTGATGGCTTCAAGCATTTCAATGACCGACTGATTCGCACCTCCATGTAAAGGTCCCCAAAGGGCATTAATTCCAGCAGAGATGGAAGCATAAATAGGTCCCTGGGAAGAGCCCACGATGCGCACCGTAGAAGTAGAGCAGTTTTGCTCATGGTCTGCGTGAAGAATCAAAAGCGAATCCAATGCTTTTGCAACCACAGGATCCACCTCGTAGTGTTCTGCTGGTAGGGCAAACATCATTTTTAAGAAATTGGAACAATAGTCCAAGGAGTTATCAGGATAGTTTACAGGATGCCCCATCTTGTTTTTGTAAGACCAAGCTGCAAAAGTGGGCATCTTAGCCAACAAGCGAATCATACTTAAATTGACTTCTTCTGGAGTGCTATTTGGATTGAGTGAATCAGGATAAAAAGCTGATAAAGAGCATATTAAAGAAGACAATACGCCCATTGGATGTGCGTTAGATGGGAAACCATCTAGTATTTTTTTGATGTCCTCATGAACTAAAGTATGGTAGGTGATTTGTTTTCTGAAATCATCAAATTGTTCTTGTGTAGGTAGCTCGCCATAGATAAGCAAGTAAGCCACTTCCATAAAGCTTGATTTTTCGGCCAAGTCTTCGATTTTATACCCTCGGTACCGTAGGATGCCTTCTTCCCCATCCAAAAAAGTGATGGAACTGGTTGTTGAACCCGTATTTTTAAATCCGGAGTCCAAGGTGATCAAACCTGTTGCACTTCTCAGCTTTGCAATGTCAATTGCAGGTTCATTTTCAGTTCCTACTATAATTGGAAATTCAAATTCTTGTCCTTTGTAGAACAGTTTGGCAGAATCGGACATAATATAATGGTTTGTAGCTTACTTGGGATATTTAACTCTAAAATCGGCCTCAAGTTACTAAAATCGGCTGTTTTTAAAAGAAATTATTCGATTGGTACTTAGATAAAATTCAATTTTTGAATTTTTTTTACAATAGGCTGATAATCAGTTGCTTTTTTTCTCACTGATAATAAATACAACTTATACTAGGCATAAGAGAAGTTGTAGCCTGAAACAAAAAAGTCCCGAAGGACTTCCGATTACTCGCAAAAATGGTCAAAGACCTCCACCAAATGCTCGCCAATCATTTTTGCGTTTCTACCTTCAATATGGTGCCTTTCAATAAAATGTACCAGTTCCCCATCTTTAAATAAGGCCATTGCTGGAGAGGAGGGAGGATAGGGTAGCACCAATTCACGGACTTTTGCAACAGCATCGCGATCGTTACCTGCAAAAACGGTAGCTAGTGTACTTGGCTTTTTGGAGGCTTGTTCAAGTGCCATTCGAACTCCTGGTCGTGCTGCACCAGCTGCGCAGCCACAAACGGAATTGACAACAATGAAAGTAGTTCCTTTGTGATCAGGACCTAGGTGAGCGGCTACCTGTTCGGCTGTACGAAATTCTTCAAATCCAACTGCGGATAATTCAGTTCGCATAGGGGCAATTAATTCTTCAGGATACATAGGAGTACGTAGTTATAGTTTCATTTTAAAGAAATCCTAATTCTAATTTGGCAACTTCAGACATCATGTCTTGGGTATAGGGAGGATCAAAGGTAACCTCAACTTCAACATGATTTACGCCCTGAATTTGTTGTATTTTTTCTTTTACTTCGGACGGAATAAATTCTGCAGAAGGACAATTCGGAGAGGTAAGTGTCATCAACACAAAAACATTATTGACTGGATAAACACTAATCTCGTAGATTAATCCCAACTCGTATACATCTACAGGAATTTCAGGATCGAAGACTAACTTAATGGCTGTGACCACCTTGTCGCGAAGGTTTTCAATTTGAATGGTATTTTCAGAAGTTTCGTCCACTTGCATGTTAGGCGTTTTGCTTGGTTTGAAAGGCTAAGGCATAGCGCTTCATTTGATTCATCATAGCCACTAATCCATTGGATCGCTGACTTCCTAGGATATTCCCCATCCCGATACGAGGAATAAAATTTAAATCAGCCTCCAAAATTTCTTTTGGGCTACGCTGATTCAAAACCCGAATTAATAGAGATATCAACCCTTTCGTAATGTCTGTATTGCTATCTGCTTGGTAATGTACCTTTCCTTCTTTCTCTTCTGCAAGTAACCAAACTGTTGATTGGCACCCTTTGATAATGTATTCGTCCTTACGAAAGTCTTCTGGATAGGGTTTAAGATTTCCACCTAACTCCATAATGTAAAAAATCGTGGATTCTCGGTCATCTCCCAAAATCTCAAATTCAGCTACGATTTCATTCTGTATGTCTGTAATCGTGCTCATTTATTCTTCAGTTTAGCAATTTTAGTGACAGCTTCAGCAAAAACTTCCACTTCAGCTTGGGTGTTGTACACTGCAAAAGATGCACGAACAGTACCTTCTAAACCCAATCGCTTTAGTAAAGGTTGGGTACAATGGTGTCCAGTACGAACTGCAATGCCCTTGGCATCCAATAATTGTCCTACATCAAAGGGATGCATGGACTGAATGTTGAAGGAGAAGACGCCTATTTTTTCAGTAGCAGTACCCACAGGAATGATTCCTTTGACATCCTGAAGCAATTCGACTGTGTACTTCAGTAGGTCATGCTCGTGTCGATGAATGGTAGCCTTTCCAGTGGATGTAATAAAATCTAACGCAGGCTTAAATGCGATTACCTCTGCAATACTGGGTGTACCCGCTTCAAATTTGAAGGGAATGTTTGTGTAGGTTGTTTTTTCAAACGTTACTTCTTGAATCATTTCTCCCCCTCCAAGAAAGGGAGGCATGGCTTCTAGGAGCTCTCGTTTGCCATACAAAACCCCTAGTCCAGTAGGACCATAGAGTTTGTGTGCGGAAAATACAAGAAAATCACAATCCAGGTTCAGAACATCTACCTCCAAATGAGAAGCGGACTGTGCTCCGTCCACTAGTACCTTTGCACCTACAGCATGAGCCGCATCGATTATCCGTTTTACGGGATTGATTGTGCCAAGAGCATTGGAGGCTTGCACTATACTAACCAACTTGGTTTTTGGACTGAGCAGCTTTTCAAATTCTTCCAGAACAAGTTCTCCTGCATCATTAATTGGAATGACTCGGAGAACGGCTCCATTTTGCTCACAGAGCATCTGCCAGGGGACAATGTTGCTGTGGTGCTCTAGGGTAGAAATAATAATTTCATCGCCCTTTTGAATAAAGGTGGATCCAAAGGTTTTTGCCACCAAATTGATCCCTTCGGTAGTTCCTCTGGTGAAAATAATCTCTGCAGATTCTCTCGCCCCAATAAATGCGCGAATACTTTCGCGAGTTTCTTCATAGTGTTGCGTTGCACGATCCGCTAAGGTGTGGGCTCCTCGATGAATATTGGAGTTGTCTATTTCGTAATACCGTTGAATTGCATCCAGTACCACTTTTGGTTTTTGTGTGGTGGCAGCATTGTCAAAATAAATCAAGGGATTTCCATTTACCTCCTGATGAAGTAGTGGGAATTGATTCCTGATAAAATTGACATCAATCGGCATAGATTAAAATTTACTTCCTAGACGCTCTTGGATTTTGGTGGTAATAAAAGTTCGAAGGGATTCTAGTTCTATTTTTTCAAGGACTTCCCCGGCAAATGCATAAAGCAGTAAACCTCGAGCAGTAGTTTTGTCAATACCTCTAGCTTGTAAATAGAATAGTGCTTCTTCGTCTAATTGGCCAACAGTACAACCGTGAGAACACTTTACATCGTCCGCCCAAATTTCGAGTTGTGGCTTGGTATTGATAATTGCATCTTCCGATAGGAGGATGTTGTTGTTTTGCTGGAAGGCATTCGTCTTCTGGGCTGCTTGCCGAACGAAAATTTTACCATTAAATACACCGCGGCTTTGATCGGCTAAAATTCCTTTGTATAGTTCATTGGATTCTGCATGCGGAAAAGTATGATCTACATTGGTATGGTTGTCCACATGGGTTTTTCCGTTTAGCAAATAAATACCAAACATATTGCCTACAGCATTGCTTCCTAATAAATTGAGCGTCAGGTTATTTCGAACTAGGTCACCAGAGAGGGTGATCTGAGTAGAAGTAAACTGGGAATCTTGTTGGATATCCGTTACCAAGGCATTGACTTGGATCACTTGATTATTTTCTTCCTGTAAACTGTGGTAGGTTAGGTCCGTGTGTATACCTCCTTTAATTTCTACCACCTTATTAACAAAGTAAGGAGCATCATCTAAGGAGATACTATAATCAATGAAGCTTGCTTTTGCAAAATCGCCTGCTTCGATCCAAATCCTTGGAGAAATTACTTGTCCTTCTTTCGCTTGATGAAACTGTAGTAATAAAATTGGGAGGGTAATCTCCTTCTTTTTTTCAATTGAAATACAGAGACCATCTGTGAATGTGGCTTGGTTTAATGCAATAAAGGGGTCATTTTCTGCCTTAGCAATACTTCCTATCGGGGTAGATTCATTTTTAGAAAGAAAATTTACAGTAAGCCCTTCCACGGAAGTAGAAAGCTCAGGCAAGTACTTTCCATTTGAAAAGGCGAGCACTACTCCTTCAAAACCAGCTGGAACAGCTTTATTTATTTGTTCTGCACTAATTATCACCGGATTTGCAGAAGAAAAATTAGTCAGGCTAGTCTCCAATTTTTTAGCAATCGGAGTAAATTTATATTCCTCGTCTTTCAGGCTAGGAAATCCTTGCACATAGAAATTTTCTTTTCCCATTTGGCGTAAGGAAGGGAAGGTGTTCGGTAAAGCTTCAAAAAGTCCAGAAACAAATGTGGATTTGGTCAAGGTAGACATGGATATTTCGGTTGAAATCAAACTGTGGCTGTAGAATCAACTTCTTCTTTGATCCAATCGTAGCCTTTTTCTTCTAGTTCTAGAGCAAGTTCTTTGGTACCGGACTTCACGATCCTTCCTTTGTACAGCACATGCACAAAATCAGGAACGATGTAGTCCAACAATCGTTGGTAGTGGGTCACTACGATGGTGGCCGTATTTTCCGACTTCAATTTATTGACTCCATTGGATACAATTCGAAGTGCATCGATATCAAGACCGGAGTCTGTTTCATCTAAAATAGAAAGCACCGGCTCTAACATGGCCATTTGAAAGATTTCATTTCGCTTTTTTTCTCCTCCAGAAAAGCCTTCGTTCAAAGATCTACTCAATAATTTTTGATCAATCTCTACTAGAGCCATTTTTTCCTTCATGAGCGAAAGAAACTTTACTGCGTCCAAAGGCTCTAGACCTCTGTATTCACGAACTTGGTTGAGTGCAGTTCTTAAGAAATTGGTAGTAGATACACCTGGAATTTCTATGGGGTATTGAAAAGCCAAAAATACACCTTCGCGCGCACGGTCTTCAGGCGAAAGTTCAAGAAGTTCTTTTCCTTGAAAAAGTACTTCCCCTTCCGTCACTTCGTATTCTTCACGGCCTGCAAGTACAGAGGCTAGTGTAGATTTGCCAGAACCATTAGGTCCCATGATGGCGTGAACTTCACCAGCTTTTACTTCTAAATTGATTCCTCTAAGGATAGGAGTGCCTTCAATGGAGGCATGTAAATTTTTTATAGATAGCATGATCTAGTTATTCTAAGGTACGCGTTTGATTTACTGTAGAATTAACCTACCGAGGTAGGTTAACCTACGGAACCCTCAAGGGTAAGTGCTAACAATTTTTGAGCTTCTACGGCAAACTCCATAGGAAGTTGATTCAAAACCTCCTTGGCATAGCCATTTACGATCAGGGCTACTGCATCTTCGGTGGCAATGCCTCGCTGGTTGCAATAGAAGATTTGATCTTCGCCAATTTTTGAGGTAGTGGCCTCGTGCTCTACTTTGGCTGAAGGATTTGCGATATCTATGTACGGAAAGGTATGTGCTCCACATTGATTTCCCATTAATAGTGAGTCGCACTGGGAAAAATTACGCGCATTGTGTGCACGTTTCATTACTTGCACCTGCCCTCGGTAAGAGTTTTGAGATTTGCCTGCAGAAATTCCTTTGGATACAATTCGGGATTTTGTGTTTTTCCCGATATGGATCATTTTTGTACCTGTGTCCGCTTGCTGGTAATTATTTGTAACGGCAACAGAGTAAAATTCACCAATGGAATGATCTCCTTTTAGAATGCAAGAAGGGTATTTCCAAGTGACAGCAGAACCTGTTTCCACTTGGGTCCAAGAAATTTTGGAGTGGTCACCGGCACAAATTCCACGCTTGGTTACAAAATTATAAATCCCACCTTTTCCTTCCTTGTCACCTGGATACCAGTTTTGAACGGTTGAGTATTTTACTTCCGCATGTGCGCCAGCATAAATTTCCACTACAGCGGCATGAAGTTGGTTTTCATCTCGCTGTGGAGCGGTACAACCTTCTAGATAGGACACATACGAAGAATCATCTGCTACAATGAGTGTACGTTCAAATTGTCCAGTATTGGCGGCATTGATTCGGAAATAGGTAGATAATTCCATTGGGCAACGTACTCCTTTGGGGATGTAGCAAAAAGAGCCATCGGAAAAAACAGCAGCATTCAAGGCAGCATAGTAATTGTCTGTCATCGGAACTACTGAGCCTAAGTATTTTTGGACCAAGTCTGGATGTTCTTTTACAGCCTCACTAAAGGAGCAAAAAATAATACCAAGCTTGCCTAAGGTTTCTTTAAACGTGGTAGCAACGGATACCGAATCAAGTACTACATCTATTGCAATCCCTTGAAGTCTTTTTTGTTCGTTTAGCGAAATCCCTAACCTTTCGTAAATAGCAATTAATTCAGGATCTACCTCATTGATGTTTTTTGGCTTATTACTTTGCTTGGGAGCAGAATAATATCTCAAGGCCTGTAAATCCATTTTTGGATAATTTACATTGGCCCAGGCAGGCTCGCTCATCCCTTGCCAGATTTTGAATGCCTTCAATCTCCAATCTAGTAACCAGCTGGGCTCTTCTTTTTTAGTAGAGATCCAACGAATAATATCTTCATTCAGACCAATAGGGGCCTCATCTGTTTCGAAATCAACGGACCATCCATGCTCGTATTCCTTGGAGTTAAGGTCCTCTAAAATCTGGTTGTCTTTGCTCATGTACTGAGTTGTTTAGACTAATTATATTTTGATCGTAAAAGTACAACATTCAAACAAAAAAATATGTTCGCAAGCCCATCAAAAAACCTGCTATACCCTTAGCGTTTTTTTGATGTAAACATTCAAAATGTTGATAATCAATTTAATATGAATAAAAAAAAATGTGAAGAAATTTCTTCACATTTTTTTTCTGCTCCCAAATAAATAATAACTTTTTTATTCAGATTTAATCTAAATAGATTATTTCTCTTTCTCAAAAAACTGAATAGGTCTATTGATACTTTCTTCCAAAACAATTAAAGTTTCGGTTCGATCAATTCCTTCTACCTTTTGGATTTTGTCCAAAACGAGCCGAAGATGATTGGTGTCTCGACAGATAATTTTGGCAAAGATGGAGTAATTGCCGGTGGTGTAGTAGGCACTTACCACTTCAGAAATTCCTTTTAATTTTTCAATGACGGAATCGTACAACGAACTTTTCTCTAGATAAATGCCTAAAAAAGCAGAGATGTCGTAGCCTAATTTGGAAAAATCAATGGTTAAAGTGGCACTCTTTACGACGCCCATGTCCTCTAGTTTCTTCATTCGTACGTGGACAGTTCCAGAAGAAACGAATACTTTTTTTGCTATTTCGGTGTATGGGGTCTTGGCATCTTCGTTGAGTAAAGAGATAATCTTTAGGTCAACATTATCGATATCTAAAATTTTCTCCATTTTTTGGTTGCTGATTTAGATGATTTTTAATAAAGGATGTTTGAAATTATAGATTGTTTAAAATATTACAAAATTTTTTTTTCAATTTGCAATTTTATTAAAAATACATTTCCTTTGGGTTTCGCTTCTTGGTGCCATTGAAAATTTTGATTTTTGAGTTTAAAAATTAGAATTCACATGTCTTGTAGGTTTAAACCAAAGAATTGATAATTAAAAAGAACTTTTAATCTCTAAAGTTATATTTGGGTTTATATTCTGAAAAGGGTCTTGTCTGTGGCAAGACCTTTTTGTTTTTTGGAAAAAAGCTGGCTTTATTTTTTTGAGCGGCAACAATTTCTGTAAAGTCTTCCCTATTTTTATTGGATCAACACTGTTATTTATGAAAAAACATTTTCTTGTTCTGGTCCTTAGTTTATTCGCATCGATTTCAAACGGCCAAGTTAGGCCATTCAAGTCTGTTGCTGTATTTCCTGAAAAAAACGAAAAAAGTAATCATTACCTTGTTTCAGGTGAGCGACATGGGAGTTCTTTTTTTAAAAAATACGAATTCCCAGAAGTGGAATACCGTCCAGGAACTACCCTTGATTTTACAAAGTACCACACGGTAGACGTGATGTATCATTGGTACGAGATCTGGGCTCAGCAGTTTCCTGAATTGGTTGATTTGTATGTAATCGCAGAATCTTTTGAGGGTCGTCCTATTTATCAAATGACGCTCACGAACAAGCATACGGGCAAGGATACAGACAAGCCTGCTGCCTATTTTGAAGGGGGGCGTCACTCAGGGGAAATCACCTCGAGTGAGTCCATTCTATGGCTAACACAGCACTTGCTTGAAAATTACGGCAAAGACCCTGAAATCACTGCTCTTTTGGATACAAAGGTGATTTACTTGCGTCCTCAAAACAATCCTGATGGATCCAATTTGTACTTGTTTTCGGCACAGCGAAATCGAAGTACAGTGAAGCCTCACGATACAGATCGTGATGGATTAGTGGATGAGGATCCTGAAGAGGATTTGGATGGGGATGGTATTTTGTATCAAATGCGCAAAAAGGCTGTGACCCTTGAAGAAAAAGAAAAAGCAAACTTTATCCTAGATCCTCGCGATCCTAAGGGGAGACTCATGAAGCGAACATTTCCTGGACAAGGAGAATATTTGATTTACAGTGAAGGGATTGACAACGATGGAGATGGTCAATACAATGAAGATGGGATTGGTGGCTTGGATTTACATCGAAATTACCCAGAAAACTGGAGGCCAAATTCGGGCGGAGATTTAACAGGAAGAGGGTATACGCAGTTTGGTGCTGGTGAGTATCCTCTCAGCGAGGTAGAGTCCAGGGCAACTGTTTTGTGGATGATGAGCCACCCCAATATTTCAGTGGTGAATTCCATGGATACACGCGTTCCAATGCACTTACGTCCACCTTCAACTTCAAAAAGTGAGGAACGTATGTATCCTCAAGATTTGGCAATTTATAAGGAAATGGACCAGTTAGGCCTTTCCTTCACAGCCTATCCTTGGGCTGGAGATGTGTATGAAACCTATGCGACTCGATATAAAGTCAACTCCATGACAGGTGACCCACTCAAGCCAGAACCACTTTTCGGTCACGGCCCAGACTTTGGCTATTTTTATTACGGCAGTATCTGGTATGGGGATGAATTGTGGAATAATGGTGCCATGAAAGATTACGATGGAAATGGAATCTACGATGACTACGATGGATTGATGTGGGATGACGAGGCGAATGGAAGTAAAGGGTTTAAGGTTTGGACTCCTTTTTTACACCCAGTCTTGGGCGAGGTAGAATTAGGTGGTTTCCATCCTAAATTCTTTGGTCAAAATGGCCCTCCTTGGCAGTTAGAGGGCTGGGCCAAAAAACAAGCACTTTTCAACCTTGCCATGGCAAAGAGATTGCCACAATTATCGGTGAATGAGATAAATGTGAAAAAAATAGGTGCCGGAGAATACCAGGTGAGCCTTACATGGACCAATACGGGCAAGCTGCCTGTTGCTTTGGAACAAGCGAAACTAGTCAAAATTGTACAAGAAGATCGGGTGTCTTTGGATTTCGATAAGGAATTGTTAAAAGGGGGTCTAGAGGCTCCTGTGCGTATTGTGACGCCGAGCCTATACGATAAAACCATCTATGCGGGCTACACTGGAGTTGGGGAGAAAAAGACGGCCACTTTTGTGGTAAAAGTCAAAGGTGATGCCCCAATTAAAGGAAAAATCAGGCTTTCATCTACTCGTGGTGGACTCATTGAAAAAGAATTTACGTTAACCAATTAAATCTCCAGTATGCGAACTATTTTAAGTGTTTTTAGATGGGCCGTGGCTATTTTGCTTTTCTCCCAATCTGCTTTGGCACAGCAAAAAAGATCACTGACCCATGCAGATTACGATGGCTGGGAAAGTTTATCTGCCGAGAAAATAACTAAAAACGGAAAATTTGTAGGTTACCAAATTTCCCCTCAAGATGGGGATGGCCGGGTAGAAATCTTTCCTTTCAAATCTCCCAATCAAAAAATAAGTATCCCTCGAGGTACGGGGTTGGTTTTTACGGCAGATGACACCTTTGCCTTAGGGAGAATAGTTGCTCAAAAGGACTCTATTCATGCTCTAAAGTTAAAAAAGAAAAAGGGAGACGAGCTCCCGAAGGACAGTCTCTTTCTACTGAATTTGGCTTCTGGTAATTTAGAGAAGCTTGCACGAGTGAAGTCCTTTGCTTCCCCTAGTGAAAAAGGAAGTTGGGTAGCCATTCACTTTGAAAAAGAGCTGGTGCCTAAGGATACCGCTGCAGCAGATTCGACCATTAAGGTAGAAAAGCCCAAGAAAACAGAGGGAACTAAACTACTAGTTAGGTCTCTGGATGGCAAATTGGCTTGGGAGCTTGACCGCGTAAAATCCTATAGCTTTTCGCCCAATGGTGACTATTTATACTACTTGCTTGCAGAAGAAGAAAAGGAAGACAATACAGCCCTGTATGTGCTTGAATTGGCATCAGGAGAACAGCATTTGGTCCATGAAAAGATGACTACCTATACTCGAATGGCATTTTCTCCTCAGTCTGCCTACTTATCCTTTGTAATTAGTGATGATTCCCTAAAAGCTAAAAAGCCTAGCCACAAACTGTTGGTATACGATATCAAGAAGCAGACCATGGCTGTTGAAATCGATAAATCTGAACTTAAACTCGAAAATAGTCGAATTAGTCCAGACGCTTCGCTTCGTTTTTCGGAAGATGAGTCTCGCTTATTTTTTGGAGTAGCCCAGGAATATCAAGATTTTGCCTATGAAAATGACAGTACATTACTGGATGAACAAAGAGTAAGTCTAGATATTTGGGGCTGGCAGGATGCGGAGATTCAACCTATGCAATTAAAGAAAAGATCGCAGGAAGAGAAAAAAAGTTATTTAGCTGTTCTTTCTCTGAATGATTTAAAGGTTTTTCAATTGGGTACTCCTGAAGTTGATGAGGTGCAATTGGAAAGTAAGATTATAAAAGATAAGGTGTTGGCTTGGACCGATGCACCTTACAGACGGAGTTATAGCTGGGACATTCAATTGGGAAGAGATTTGTATCTCATTGATTTGGTTACGGGCTCGAAGCAACTCATCGAGAAGAATGCATCCGGATCACCAAGAATTTCACCTGCCTCTAATTATGTGTATTGGTACGATGGAAGAGATAGTGCTTGGGTGGCATTTGATCTAAAGTCAAAAGTGAAAATTAGTTTAACTAAAAATTTACCAGTAGCTTTTTATGACGAGTTGCACGACTCTCCCTCGCTTCCGAGCAGTTATGGCGCTGCCGGCTGGCTGGCAGGAGATGAGGCTTTTCTAGTAAATGACCGGTATGATCTGTGGAAGATTGATCCACATCACCCAGAAAATGCACAGAACATTACCTTAGGGGAGGGAAGGAAAAATAAAATGATCTTCCGCAGGGAACGCTTGAAGTTGGATGAGGAGTCCATTGATCCCAAAGATGTGCTGATCCTCTCAGTATTTGAAGAAATTAAGATGCAGAGTGGGTATTATCTTGGAGACTACCTAGGAAAGAAACTTCCCAAGCAGCTATTGCTTACAGATCACCGCTATATAGGTCTAAAAAAAGCAGAAAATACCAACCAAATTCTTGTAAGAAGGTCCACCTACCAAGATAACCCAGACCTTTACTTAGGAGATTTAAGTTTCTCTTCCTTGCTAAAAGCCTCTTCTTTAAATCCGCAACAGGCCCACATCAAGTGGGGGAATGTCAAATTAGTATCTTATTTGACTCAAGATGGGACCCCTTTGCAAGGACTTTTATTTACTCCAGAGGGATTTGATGGAGTAAAGAAATTCCCGATGATGGTGTATTTCTACGAACGAAATAGCGAAACCTTACACAACTACCGTGCCCCTGCGCCAAGCAGATCTACGATCAATATTCCCTATTTTGTCAGCAACGATTACGTGGTATTTGTGCCAGACATCAAATACGATTTAGGTCTTCCAGGACCAAGTGCTTACGATTGCATTTTGCCTGGAGTACAGGCGGTACTTGCTCAAGGTGGAGTGGATGCTGAAAATATGGCTATTCAAGGACAAAGTTGGGGTGGCTATCAAGTCGCGTATTTGATTACTAGAACGAATCTTTTCAAAGCAGCAGGTGCTGGTGCACCTGTGGTAAACATGACCTCAGCCTACGGGGGTATTCGCTGGGGAACGGGCATGAGCCGAATGTTTCAATACGAGCAAACACAGTCTCGAATTGGTGGAACACTTTGGGAAAAGCCCTTGTATTACCTTGAAAATTCTCCTTTGTTTACCTTGGATCGCGTAAAGACACCTGTGCTGATTATGCATAATGATGCAGATGGAGCAGTACCTTGGTATCAAGGGATCGAAATGTTTATGGGCCTAAAGCGACTAAATAAGCCTGCTTGGCTACTTCAATACAATGGAGAAGATCACAATTTGGTTCAGCGGAAAAATTCCAAAGATCTTTCTATTCGATTGAGTCAGTTCTTTGATCATTACTTAAAAGGTGCTCCTGCACCACTTTGGATGACAGAAGGCTTGCCAGCAATAGAGAAAGGAAGGACACTCAAGTACGAGTTGAGCAACTGATACAAGCGTGTAGGATTCACTAAAAAGTGCCTTCAGAAATTCTGGAGGCACTTTTTTTAGTATGGGTTACCCAAATTTACAAGTCGAGAATTAAGTTATCCCATTATCCGCAATCTTACCAATAGCTAAAAAAAATTGTTTTGAATTCCTGCGGATA
>JANQWS010000092.1 GCA_030729785.1 Algoriphagus sp.
TTCCAATTTATCACAATTTATTATGTTTACCGGGACAGTAAAATTTTACAATGAAGCCAAGGGGTTCGGATTTATCGTCGATGACGAAACCCAAAACGACGTGTTTTTGCACGCTACAGGCTTAGTAGACAAAGTTGCTCAAAACGACAAAGTTACTTACGAAGTTAAGGAGGGTAAAAAAGGACCCAACGCAATCAACGTGAAAAAGGCCTAAGGTTCAAGTTCTTAGCTTGAGTCAATCAATCCTCCAAAGCAAAATTGGAGGATTTTTTTTATGCTTTTATCAGTTAGGTTTCAGCAAGTGATTTGGATGCTGAATACGGGATTTAGAAACTAACAAGTCATGTTAACGAACTTCTAAGAGTTTATTTTGTTAACTAACTTAAGGTAAAAATTACAGTTAATTCTTGTTAATCCCGCTTACTTTTTGGTGAAATCGGCGTTAGAATTGCTGTAAATAAAAAATGTTTATAGGTTAAAAAGCGATAAAAAAATGAGTAAAAAACAATTCTTTCTTGGGGTCCTAGTGGCCGCTTTGGTAGGTGGAATCGTGGCAGTAGCAGGAGTAGGTTTTTTAGCTAGACCGCAGAATGCCGGTACCTTTGATGACAAACAGAAAACAAGTTTCGTCAACCTTTTAGGGGCAGACAATTTTACAGTTCCTGACGGGATCAACTTCATAGCCTCAGCTGAGTTGGTAACTCCTGCAGTGGTACACGTGAAAAGCCAGGTGTCTTTTTCCCCTCGTTCGCGTACGCAAAGGGATCCATTTCAAGAGTTTTTCGGATTCCCTCAGCCCGAAGCAGGGCCAAGAAATCCAGGAGGTGACATGCCTATTAGTTCAGGGTCTGGTGTAATCATCTCTGCAGATGGATACATCGTCACTAACAATCACGTGATTGAAGGAGCTACACGGGTGGATATTTCCTTGGATAACAACAAGCGCTACGAAGCCACTGTGGTGGGAACCGATCCCACTACTGATTTGGCCTTATTGAAAATTGAAGGTGAAAATTTTCCTTTTATCAAGTTTGGGGATTCAGATCAAACCAAAATTGGAGAATGGGTTCTTGCAGTAGGCAATCCTTTTGATTTAAACTCTACTGTTACTGCCGGTATCATTTCTGCTAAGGCGAGAAATATTGGTATTCTTCGTGGGGTGGAAAATAACCTACAGATTGAATCCTTCCTCCAAACCGATGCCGTAGTCAATCCCGGTAACTCTGGGGGTGCTTTGGTGAATTTGGCGGGGGAATTGATCGGAATCAATACAGCTATTGCTTCCAGTACAGGCACATTCAATGGGTATTCCTTTGCAGTTCCTAGTTCCTTGGTAAAAAAGGTAATGGATGACTTATTGAATCATGGAGCAGTGCAGCGTGGACTTCTTGGCGTGCAAATACAGGATGTGAGCCCTGAGTTAGCAGATTTTTTGGGAAAGAAATTCCCTGTGGAACAAGGAGTCTATGTCGGTGGGGTCAATGATAATTCTGCCGGTAAAGAGGCTGGACTCAAGGAAGGCGACATCATTGTAGGCATTGACGGCAAATCGGTAAATACGGTGGCCAACCTGCAGGAATTGGTTGCTAGAAAACGACCAGGGGATAAAGTTGAGGTGAGTTACCTTAGAGAAGGAAAAGCACAAAAGGTAACTGCTACCCTCAAAAACTTCTCTGGAGATACCAAAATTGTCAAGAAAGTAGCCCCTAAAGTTTTGTCTTTTGAAGGTCTTCAATTGGAGGATGTCAAGGAACAAACGAAGGAACAATTGAAAATTGCAGGAGGAGCAGTGATCAAATCCAATGCCAACGAATCTTGGAGAGCAGCTGGTGCTCGGAATGGATTTATTATTACGTCGGTGATTTCAGATAAGGGAAGAAAGCGGGTAAGTAGCGCTCAAGAAATGATTGACTTCTTGGAAGATTCCAAAGGACAAGAAATCGTGGTCTTGGGCATGTTCCCAGATGGTACTGAATACTACTTTGAAGTCAAACCAGAGTAATTAATTTACTTTCAAAATGGAATATCAAATTAAACCGGAGAAATCCGGTTTTTTTTGTTTCTGAATTTGCTTACTTTTTATTTCTCAAATCCAAAATCGCTATGAAAAAAATCCTTAGTTATTGTTTGCTCTACCTTGGTTTAGGGGCTTCAGTTTTTGCACAAACAATCAGTTCGGCAGGCAATCTCCCTGTTTCTGGAATTTCAAAAGAGCGAATTGCCAAGGTAGATGAAATGCTGGAGAGGGCAATTCAGTCCGAACAGGTACCGGGTTTGGTGGCTATGATTGTCAAAGATGGAAAGGTTGTCTATCATTCAGCCAAAGGCTTTGCCGATGTAGCGGAGGGTAAAAAAATGGAGAAAAACTCCATCTTCCGGATTGCATCCCAAACCAAGGCAATCACTTCGACGGCAATTTTACTATTGTACGAGGAGGGAAAAATTCGTTTGGACGATCCCATTTCCAAGTATATTCCAGAATTTGCCAATCCTCAGGTTTTGGCTTCTTTTCGCTATGCTGATAGCAGTTACACTAGCAAGCCAAGTGCCCAGGTCATCACGATACGGCACCTACTCACACATACCTCAGGCCTAGGTTATGGGGTGATTGATGGAGATGAACGTATGAAAATGATTTACCACAAAGCAGGTGTGGTTGATTTGTTTACCACGGACGAAGTTACCATTGGCGAAAGTGTGAAGCGGTTAGCCAAATTGCCATTGCACCACGAGCCTGGCACCAAATACACCTACAGCGAAGGGTTGGATGTGTTGGGGTATTTGGTGGAGATTGTCTCTGGAAAGCCATTTGATGTGTTCTTGAAAGAGCGAATTTTTGATCCACTTGGTATGCATGATACACGTTTTTACCTCAATGAAGCACAAGGGACTCGCTTAGTCGATGTGCATACGTATCAAGGAGGAAATTGGATTACCTACCCAACTACTTTTTATGATCCTGACTACCCCAAAACAGGTGCTAAATCGTTCTTTTCTGGAGGTGCGGGCCTATCCAGTACAACCGAAGATTATGCCAAATTTTTGCAAATGTACCTGAATGGAGGGATTTACGACGGATTCCGCCTGTTGAGTCCGGTTACTATTGCTATGGCTATGCAAAATCAGGTGGGTGATCTTTGGAATTGGGATCGGTATTATGGTTTGGCTTTTGGTGTAGTAAATGATCGGGGGGTAGCCTTGGGTGGGATGGGATCCAAAGGCACTTTTGACTGGGGTGGGTACTTCAATACCCAGTATTTTGCAGATCCCAATCATAAGATTATTGGATTGATTTTTAAGCAAACTTCTGGTGCGGGCAATGGGGACCAGACCGGTTGGAAATTTAGACAAATGGTCTTTAGTTCAGTGGAATAAAAATAAATGGAACGACTTAAAGCCCCTAGTCTTTCTTCCTTGAAGCCTAGGGGCTTTTTTATCGGCTTAATACATTTTTGAGGGTCGATTAATCACTTTTTCACCAGTAAAGAAATAAAAAAAGGATTGAGGTTTATTTAGGGGAGCTGTGGTCTATGGGCAGTCGGCAGTTGTCTAAGATTCGCAATAATTCAAACCTAGTTTAAGCCCTGGCTTAATTGCGGATAATCCTGTTTAATTATTAATTTCATAATATAAAATATATTTTTTTGCTAAAAATATAGGTTTAACCCTTTTTAATTAGTAAATTTAATATTATACTTTATTTTAATTGCGGTTCCATTTTCGTGGCAATTGGTGTTTTTGAAAGTTATAAATCACCAATAAATAGCTGTTTGCCAATTACCAGTATACTTAAACTATGGAGGAAATAAAAAACCAGGGTGTTGCTCAATTTAAGCGTGAAGTAGTAGATAAATACACGATTTACAACAGTTTGTTTGCGGCTCTCCCTTATTCTGGTGTGGCGAATGTGGGGGCTTTACTTCCCATTCTATTGCAGGCCTGTGAGAAAGGGTACGCAAAAGATTGGTCTCCCAATGAGATTATAGATTATTTTTTTTCTCAACACACGTCAGTGGACAAGGAGCAAGAGAAGCTGGATCACCTTTTTAAATACGTGCAATACATCGAACGGCAGGTTGTATTGTTTGATGCCATTGAAGATGCTGCTTTTGACAGGGTACACGATGTTTCGGGAAATGGTACATTTAAATCCCTGCTCAGAGATGCTCGAGTTTTAAATAGTGATGCCCAGCTTCAATCCAAGGTGGAGCGCTTCAAACTTCGACTCGTCCTCACTGCACATCCCACTCAATTTTATCCAGCGAATGTTTTGGGGATAATTCATGATTTGGGGGATGCAATTGGGAAAAATGAGTTCAATACGATCAGTCAATTTATTCAGCAATTAGGTCTGACTCCATTTTTTAATAAAAAACAGCCGACTCCAGCTCTTGAAGCAGTCAACTTAATGTGGTATTTGGAGCATGTATTCTACCAATCTATTGGTGCGATTTATTCTAAAATGGTTACTGAAGTTTTTGATGGATCCTACCAAGGAGCTAATAATTTTATTGAGTTGGGATTTTGGCCAGGGGGAGATCGAGATGGCAATCCGTTTGTCAATGCGGAAACAACTCTTTTTGTGGCCAAATCGCTCCGAACAAGTATTATCACTTGTTACTACCGCGATGTCCGAAAGTTAAAACGAAAGTTGACTTTCCCTCAAGTGGATGTTTTGGTGAATGAGTTGGAAGCAAAATTATTTGAAAATGTCTTTCGGCCTGATCAGGCCACACCGATAGCATCGGCCGAAATACTTGAGCAACTTGAACAAATAAGGCAGCTAGTTCAAGCGTCAAATTATTCACTTTACTTGCCGGCCCTCGAAAGTTTTATCCATAAAGTGAGGTTGTTTGGAACTCATTTTGCCTTCTTGGATATTCGTCAAGATAGTAGAATTCACCACCAAGTTTTGGAAGATATCCATCTCACTCTCAGAAAAAAAACAGGAACAGGACTTTTTCCCTCCAACTATTCAAAACTTAGTGTAAGCGAACAAATTGCGCTTTTGGAGACGCTTGAAGGCAATTTGGATCCTTCTGATTTTTCAGAGCCGCTTACAAGGGATACGATTGAGACCTTTTATGCGATAAAGAAGGTACAGGATCTCAATGGGTTGGCTGCCTGTCATCGCTACATCATTAGCAATGCGCAATCTACCCTGCATGTGGTGGAGTTAATGACCTTGTTTAGGTTATGTGGTTGGGAACGGTCGCTTTCCTCAATAGATATAATCCCCTTGTTTGAAACGATAACTGATTTGGAAAATGCTGAAGAAATCATGCAAGTCCTTTACAGCAGTTCGTCATATCGAGGGCATTTGGAGCAGCGCCAATTAAAGCAAACCATCATGCTTGGGTTTAGTGATGGTACTAAAGATGGAGGGTACCTACAAGCCAATTGGAGTATTTACAAAGCAAAAGAACGCCTTACTTCTCTTTCGAGGAAGAATGGGGTAGAGGTTTTATTTTTTGATGGTCGTGGAGGTCCTCCATCCCGAGGAGGGGGCAAAACCCATCAATTCTACGAGTCCCTGGGCGATACAATTGAAAAGGAAGAAATTCAATTGACGATTCAAGGCCAAACCATTACCTCTAATTTTGGTACCGTACAGTCAGCGGAATTTAATGTGGAGCAACTCCTTACCGCAGGGATTAGCAATGAAATTTTTGCGAGTACGCGTACACCACTCAGCGATAGAAATCGAGAAATTCTCGATGAATTGAGCCAAATTAGTTACGAGACCTATCAAAAGTTAAAAAATCATCCTCAGTTTTTGCCCTACTTGCAAAAGTTTAGTCCACTCAACTATTATGGAAAAAGTAATATTGGAAGTAGACCAACTAAAAGAGGTGGGGTAAGTGAGCTTAGATTTTCAGATCTCCGAGCCATTCCTTTTGTTGGAAGCTGGAGCCAGCTTAAGCAAAATGTACCTGGATTTTTTGGTTTTGGAACTGCTTTGTCCACGTTAAAGGAGCGAGGACTTTGGGACGAGGTAGTCGCCTTGTATCAATCCAATGCCTTCTTTCGAACTTTGGTAGACAATAGCAGTATGAGTATGGTGAAGTCTAATTTTTCGATTACACGATACATCTCAAAAGACCCTGTCTACAGTGGATTTAGGCAACTGATTCAAGATGAATTTGATCTTACCAAACGCCTCTACTTGGAACTGACCCAAGAAACGAGCTTGATGGAAAAAGATCCATTAGGGAAACAATCTATTGTCCTTAGAGAAAGAATTGTGCTTCCCTTATTGACCATCCAACACTATGCACTGACCAAATTACACGATCCAGAAGCTGATCCGTCATTGAAGGATGCCTATGCAAAGTTGGTGACTAGAAGTATGTTTGGTGTGATTAATGCTGCCAGGAATTCGGCATAGCCGGACTGGATATTTCAATGAAAATCTGTCATGCCCTACCTCACTCCCCTGCGTTCGCAAGACAACCTAGGTGGGAGTATACAGAACTGGCAGATTTCATGTAATTTTGCCTCATGAGTAAGCAAAGAGAAGAATTAGAACACCGACTTCGGCTACGAAATATCAAACTCTCAGATTACGATGATATCCGAGAGATCATGGTTTCTATTTACAAAAATCCAGGGGGAGCTTGGACTAAGGCAGAGTTGAAAAATCAACTTCGTTTGTTTCCAGAAGGGCAGATTTGTATTGAAGACAACGGAAAGGTCATCGCGGCAGCGTTGAGTATCATCGTAGACTACTACAAGTTTGGAGATAATCATACCTATCACGAGATTACTGGGTATGGAAAATTTGACACCCATGATCCCAATGGAGATACTTTGTATGCGACCGATATTTTTGTGCATTCCGAATACCGTGGGATGCGTTTGGGTCGTCGACTCTACGATGCTCGAAAAGAACTTTGTGAAAACCTAAATCTACGTTCCATCATTGCTGGAGGTCGTATTCCGGGTTACTCTAAGTATGCCGATGAAATGACCCCAAGGAAGTACATAGACTTGGTCAAAAACCGAGAGGTTTTTGACCCCGTCCTTTCCTTTCAGCTTGCTAATGAGTTTCACGTTCGAAAAGTAATTACCAAATACCTTCCTGAAGATACCGACTCACGAGCCTATGCTACCTTGTTGGAATGGATCAATATCTACTATGAGAAGGAAGAAAAACTCATCGGGAATAAGAAATCCATTGTCAGGCTGGGCTTGGTCCAGTGGAAAATGCGCCGCTTTTCCAATGTGGATGATTTGATGCAACAGGTGGAATTTTATGTGGATACGGTTTCGGGATACAAGTCGGACTTTTGTTTGCTGCCCGAATTTTTCAATGCCCCCATGTTGGCCGAATTCAACGACATGGATGCATCGGAAGCAATCCGAAACTTGGCAGATTACACCACAGAAATTGTGAATAGGATGTCCGATCTGGCCGTTTCTTACAACGTGAATATTATCGCTGGTTCCATGCCTGAGTACGATGGAAAAAAACTACGGAATGTGAGCTACCTCTGCCGTCGTGATGGAACCCAAGACAAGCAGTACAAATTGCACATCACTCCAGATGAGGCCGCCTATTGGGGTTTGCAAGGAGGAAATGGTATCAACGTCTTTGAAACCGACGCGGGAAGAATTGGTATTTTGATTTGTTATGACGTGGAATTCCCTGAGCTGGGAAGAATTTTGGCAGAGCAAGAGATGGATATTTTGTTTGTTCCTTTCTGGACGGATACCAAAAACGCCTTTTTGCGTGTCAATATTTGTGCAAAAGCAAGAGCCATTGAAAACGAATGTTATGTGGCCATTACCGGTTCTGTGGGTAACCTACCTAAGGTGGAAAATATGGATATTCAATATTCTCAAGCGGCAATTTTCTCTCCTTCGGACTTTTCTTTCCCACACGATGCTACAGTAGCTATGGCTGCAGAGAATGCCGAGACAACTATTGTAGCTGATGTGGATCTTGATTTATTGACCAAACAGCGCAAAGCAGGATCTGTGCGTAACCTAGAGCAGCGAAGGCTGGATCTCTATTCAATCCAATGGAAACAGAAAAAATAATTGAACAGTACCTGCAGCATGTACCTGCAGCGGTACTGGAGAAAGCAAAGGGAATAAAAGTCCTGATCACCGATATCGACGGAGTCCTCACCGATGGAGGAATTCTCTACGATAACGAGGGAATGGAATTTAAAAAATACAACGTGAAGGATGGCTTGATTGTCCAGCACCTCAAAAGGGCTGGATTTTTGGTTGGCGCCATCACGGGAAGAGCTTCCCAAGTGGTTGAAAACCGTTGTGAGGAGCTTCGTTTTGACTTTCATTACCATGGGGTCAAGGACAAGTTAAAAAAATTGACCGAACTTATGGAAACCATGGAGTTGGACTTGGAGGAGGTAGCCTACATTGGAGACGACTTGATTGACCTGTCTGTTTTGACCAAGGTAGGTTTGTCTATCGCACCAGCCGATGCCTTGCCCTATGTCTGTGCTGCGGTAGATTATGTGTCTCCCCTTTCAGGAGGAAAAGGTGTTTTTCGTGAGGTTGCTGACCTGCTGCTACATGCCAAAGGACAACTGGTACCCTTGGTGGACAACTTAGTTAAAAAAGAAGGATGAATAGAACGACCAAATCCATGTACATCCGAGAGGGAATAGTCTTGGGATCCGATAAACCTGTACTATTTTCAGGTCCTTGTGCCGTAGAAAGCTTCGATATCTGCATGGAGATCGGGAGTAAGGTGAAGGCTTGGGCAGACCAACATGGGTTTTCCTACGTATTTAAAGCTTCTTTTGACAAGGCCAACCGAACCTCCTCTTCTTCCTTTCGAAGCATCGGTATGGATGCCTCTTTGGAAGTGTTGCAGCGAGTGGGTAAGGCCTTAAACGTACCTTTGGTAACAGATATTCACGAGAGCTACCAGGCAGCAGAGGTTGCACAGGTGGTGGATGTGCTCCAGATCCCGGCCTTCTTATGCCGGCAGACAGATTTGCTCTTGGCTGCTGCCGAAACAGGCAAAGCGGTGAAGATCAAACGTGGGCAGTTTATGGCTCCTGAAGACATGGCCTATGCCGTCAATAAGGTACGAAGTGCAGGCAACGATAACGTGTGCTTGACCGAGCGGGGCTTTTCCTTGGGCTACCACAACCTGGTCGTAGACATGCGTGGCCTGCCCATCATGCGTCAATTTGCCCCTGTAGTATTTGATATCACCCACTCTGTACAGCAACCTGGCGGTCAGGGAGGAAGTAGCGGAGGGCAACGGGAGTTTGCCCCGATTTTGGCAAGAGCGGCCGCGGCTACAGGGATTGATGGGTTCTTTATTGAAACTCACCCCGAACCAAGCAAGGCATTGAGCGACGGGCCTAATTTAATTCCGTTGCACCGAATGGGCGACTTCCTGGAGATGCTCAAAGCTTCCTGGGAGTTAGGAAGAAAATACCAAGATTTTAAGGTGGAGTAAATTTAGAGTGACCCCTGATTAAGACCAACTGTTAATTTAAGTGGTTGACCTGTAAGGAATTGATTTTTTGTTTAATATTTATTGTTTAAAAATTAAACAAAAAATAAAAATCTTCTGTTTGTATACCAATGAAAGTATCTATTTTTCGAAAAGAGCATTTTAACGCCGCCCACAGACTCTTCAATCCGACTTGGTCTGATGAAAAGAACGAAGCTGTTTTTGGTAAATGCAATAACCCCAATTACCACGGTCACAACTACAACTTGACGGTACAATTGATAGGAGAAATTGATCCCGACACTGGATATGTATTTGATACTAAGGTGCTAAGTGACCTGATTAAAGCACATGTCCTAAATAAATTTGACCACAAAAACTTAAACTTAGATACCGTTGAATTTAAAACCCTCAATCCCTCTACTGAAAATCTTGCAGTAGTAATCTGGAATATTCTGAGGGAACAAATTGACCGGAAATACGAACTAATCGTACGACTCTATGAAACAGAAAGAAACTATGTTGAATACAATGGGAATTAATGGCTTGGGTGCCTCTTTTGAGGATCTTGGAGACGAACACGTAGCCACATCTTTTGAAACACCTTTGAGAGATGATGCTTTTAAGATGGACGACGAGCTTAAAGTGGAGCTAATCGAAAAGCATTTTAAAGAGATCATGCATATCTTGGGACTTGACCTCAGTGATGACAGTTTGAAAGGCACCCCACACCGGGTAGCCAAAATGTATGTAAAGGAAGTGTTTGCAGGACTCAATCCTAAAAACAAACCTGAGCCCAAGCTTTTTGAAAACAAGTATAAGTACAAAGAAATGTTGGTCGAGAAAGATATCACCTTCTTCTCTCATTGTGAGCATCATTTTGTACCAATCTCTGGCAAAGCGCATGTAGCTTATATCTCCAACGGAAATGTAATCGGTCTTTCAAAAATAAATCGGATCGTGCAATATTTTTCCAAGAGACCACAGGTTCAGGAGCGTTTAACGATGCAAATCGGCAATGAGCTTAAAGAAATTTTGGGCACCGAGGATGTAGCAGTAATTATGGATGCTTACCACATGTGCGTGAGTTCTAGAGGCATCAACGACACCAATAGTTCAACGGTAACCTCTTTTTACTCTGGAAAATTTGAATCGGATGAGCAAAGCCGAAATGAGTTTTTGAAGTACTTAAGTCTTAAAAAATAAGGGGCACACTTCTTTTTGGATGCCTTCCAAATAAATTAATTAAAGCTAAACCAACTAAAAACCCTGTTGCCAACAGGGTTTTTTTTTGGCTGCGCAAAACATTTTTGTTCAAAAAAGATTTAACAACAAACACCGAAACCATGAGGGGAAAGAACATCGTACTTGTAGGAGGTAACTCCGGTATAGGCAAGGCAGTTGCCGAACAGTTGACGGCTCAAGGAGCCACACTTTTTATGTATTCTAAAAGTGGTGAAGGAACTACACCGTTGGATTTTTCGATCGATTTTGAAGAGATCCCAGGATTACCCGAAGTTATTGACGGACTGGTGTATTGCCCTGGAACCATCAATCTGAAGCCTTTCCATCGAATTTCCATCGAAGATTTCAAGCAAGAAATGGAGGTGAATTTTTATGGTGCCGTCCGCCTTCTTCAAGCTTGTTTGAAGGGTTTAAAAAAATCAACTTCTCCAGCAGTAGTGCTATATAGCACGGTGGCTGTACAAACTGGCATGGGATTTCATTCCGGCATTTCCTCTGCCAAAGGTGCCATTGAGGGGTTGACCCGTTCCTTGGCAGCCGAATGGGCACCCAGTAAAATCCGTGTCAATGCGATAGCTCCTTCGCTTACGGAGACGCCTCTAGCTGGAGCTTTGCTCTCTACACCTGAAAAAAAAGAGGCTTCTGACAAAAGACACCCCTTGGGCCGAGTAGGGCATCCCGAGGACATTGCGGCTGCTACCCTATTTTTGTTGTCCAGTGAAGCAGCTTGGATGACAGGACAAATCCTGCATGTAGATGGAGGAATGTCACATATAAAATAATTTCAAACAATTTTATACTTTTGATTGTAGTCAATAAGGGTACGGTCCCGAGAAGAAGTATTGTGTATATGAAGACACCTCCTGAATCATTTCTGCTTTTTAAAGAAGAACTGGTAAAGGCCCAACTGGAGAAGGAAAGGCTGAAGCTGTATTACGAACAACAATT
>JANQWS010000093.1 GCA_030729785.1 Algoriphagus sp.
GGCTAGTGGTGAAAAAGCGGATAATCAAAATTAGAAAAATGGAAACGCGAGTCTGCAAAAAAAAAGTGGCTGCAATGCAGCCACTTTTCATTTGGTATGCTATTAATTAATAGCCAGGATTCTGAGGGAAGGAGGAAGCTCCGCCTTCTGCTCTATCAATTTGGTTTTGTGGAATAGGTCTCAGTACGTGGAAGTCCTTGATATTGGGTGCTGCTTGTGGATTGTATTTTTTCACACGCTCAATCAAGTTACCCCAACGCTTTAGGTCTAACCATCTTGTTTGTTCGCCAGTCAATTCTCTTGCACGCTCTTCCATTAGGAAATCAAAAGTCATTTCACTAGCGGTGATCTCCATTGCTGTTTGTTTTCCTGGCCAAGCTGCTCTTTTGCGGACTACATTTATGGTGGATGTAGCTTCTGCAATTTTACCTTGGCGGAATTGAGCTTCTGCGAGTAGGAGGTAGGTATCTGCTAGTCTCATCGCGATGTAATCCCGTCCGCCTTGAAACTGTGTACGATCTACTCGTCCTGGATCCAAGTGCTTGGTCAAAGCAGGAAATAGTTTTTCGGTATATGCACTTGGGATCAATACTTGATAGGGTTTTGAAGCACGCTCAGCAGCCGTCATATTGTATCCTGGCAAGAACATAGTGGTGTCCCCAGCCGCAAAGGTTAATTTTGCCTTGCTGTTGTCAAAAGTGGTATTGTAAGTACCTGGTTTATTTGACTTATAGGTGTCTTTGTAGGATTTTTTATATCGACTATCGTTTTCTCGATTTTGAAAGACGGTTTCCATAGCATAGACAGTAGGTCTATAGCGTTTGAAAGGTCTACCATTCTCTGTATCTCGCTGCATACCAGGCTGTGTATCGTATTCCATCAAGAAAAACACGTGGGAATTATTTCCTCCGCCATTGGTTAAAGGAGATCGAGTGTATTGAACGGACCAGATTACCTCGTTATTTATTTCATTTCCAAAGGCATGAACCTGACCAAAATCATCGAGGAGGTTTAAGCCATAGTTAGCAATCACATTTTTGAATAGTGGCTCTGCTTTGGCAAAATCATCCGATGCTTTGGAAGTTGAGGTTCCTTTTGTCACATAGACTCTCCCCAATAAATGTTCTGCAGCAGCTCGAGTAGCACGTCCATATTGGCTAGATGCTTTTTTAGCTTCCAAACCAGGGATGGCTTGACTCAAATCCTGAATGATTGCTGCATAAATTTCTGATTCTGGAGTACGACTCACTTCCTTGGTAGGCACTTTGGTTTCTTCCAAGCGAAGTTCTACAGGACCAAATAGTTGCACCAACAAGAAATAATGGTGAGCTCGGATAAATTTTGCCTCAGCAATTCGCTGAGTTTTCACCGCTTCACTAACTCCTGCTATGTCTGGAGCTCTTTCAATAACTGCATTGCAAGTATTGATTCCACGATACAATTCATCCCATAATTCACGAGCATGACCATTGTTAGAATCAAACTGATTGGTATAGGTGTTCATGAATTTCCATGACCCATCTGCCCCATTGGTATAGATGTCCGTACCAAACTCAGTAAAATTATTTCCTCTTTCGGTTCCATACCAAATACGCATGGTACTGTATGCCGAACTAACTGCATCATCCAATCCCTTTTGGGTATTGAGATAATCAGAACCTATCTGAGAGATTACGTCTTCTTGGAGGGCATCTTGACAGGCTTGGCCTAGGAGCAATCCAAGAACGAGAGCTCCTTTAAGAGCAAGGTTTTTGATTTGTTTTTCTATACTTAAATTTTTCATTGTCTGCATGCTTAGGATTAAAATTTAGCATTAATACCGAAAGTATATTGAACCACAGGAGGAGCAATATTTGCGTTGATTACACCACCTTCTACTCCTTGTTCACCATCTATAAAGGTTTCAGGATCAATTCCTTTATGTACTTTTCTATACTCTGAGAAGATGAATGGGTTTTGGATACTGGAGTAGAGCCTTAAGCTGCTCAAACCAATTTTCTTAGCAGCGGATGAGCTAAAGTTATAGCCTATGTTGATGTTTCTTACTTTCAAGAAGGTTCCTGAGAAATAAGACATAGAACTGTTGTATTTAGGTCTTTCCTGGTTTTGGTTGGGTCTAGGATAAAGATTGGTTGGATTATTTGGCGTCCAATAGTCAACCGCTAGGTTGTTGTAACGACCAAATAAGGAGTTGAAGTTGTCATGGAAGGCACTTCGAATCTTTGATCCAACTCTTCCAAATACGAAGAAAGAAACATCTAATCCCTTGTATGCAAATCTGTTAGTCATACCGATGGAAAAGTCTGGAACCGCCGATCCTAAAACCTGTCGATCTAAGGAATTGATTTTTCCATCTCCATTGGCATCTTCAATTTTTATCTCTCCTACTTTATCTCCAAAGGATGCTGCTAGGTCTTTTTCAGAAGTTTGCCAAATACCTACTTTTCTTAAGTCAAAGAATACGGTAAGTGGTTGACCAATAAATCGACCAGCTGCAATGTCATCCCCATTAGGTAGCGAGATGATTTCCTCTCGGTTTCTGGTGAAAATCATATCCGTAGACCAAGTGAAATCTCCTCTTTCCACATTTAAAGTAGAAAGTGACAATTCAATTCCTCGGTTTTGAGTCTCTCCAATATTGGTGGTAAATCCACCAAATCCAGTGGAATTTGGAAGTGGTTGTGGAGCCAAAAGGTCTGAGGTATTGGTGATGTAGTATTCGATGGAACCGAAAATTTTATTCTTTAGGATAGAAAAATCAAATCCGGTATTGAAGGTAGAAGAACTTTCCCATCTCAAATCAGGGTTACCGATTGTGTTGGGACGGTAGCCAAAAGCTGCTGTATTGTCCCAAGCATATGACGTTCTTCCTAGCAAAGCCTGAGTTTGGTAAGGGGTAATTGCTTGGTTACCGATGGATCCATAACTTACTCTAAACTTCAATTGATCAAAAAAGGATGAATTTTTCAAAAACTCTTCTTGATGAAGATTCCATCCAAATGCAGCCGAAGGGAAGAATCCAAACTTGTTGTTTTCTCCAAATCGTGAACTACCGTCAGCTCTAGCAGATGCAGTCAACAAGAATTTTCCTTTGTAATCGTAATTAACGCGTGCCATGTAGGATAGCAGTGACCATTCCACCAAGTTGGTGTTGGCTGAAGTGATCTGAGAGGCATCACCCAAGCGGTGGTACAACTGTGATGGCGCTGGAATTCCCAATACACCAATAGAGGTCTGCTGAAAACGATCTTGCTGAAAAGATTGCAAAGCAGTAAGATTCAAGTTGTGTACCGAATTGAAGGTTTTGGTATACGTCAAGATGTTTTCCAAAGTATAATTGAATTGGAATCGATCATCCACACTTCCTGTAGCATCACCGCCTCTTCGTGAATTGGTTTGTGAACCGGTAAATCGTCCATTTCTTCGAACCGTATAGTCAGGTCCAAAATTTACGCGGTAGGTTAGGTTTTTCGTAATATTGTAGTTTAAATAAATACTATTGAAAATCCTGGTTCTAGAAGTTTCATCTACCTGTGCACCCGGCACTACTTCAGCGAAAGGGTTAGTCCGCAAACCGTCTGAGGTAGGTAAGAAAATTAAGTTTCCTTCATCATCGTAAGGCTTTCCGAGTGGGTTTTCTTGCAATGCTCCACCAATAGGATTAAAATTCTCTCCATTACGATCACTCATCGTGAATAGGGTAGATGTTCCTATACTCACCTTGTCTGTGATTTTATGGTCCAGGTTAATTCTGAACGTATAGCGGGTAAAATCTTGATTGATGATTACACCCATATCTTTAAAATAGTTACCAGATACAAAGAAGGTGGTTTTGTCATTTCCGCCAGACACCCCTACCTGATGACTTTGAATATTTCCATTTCGCATTAGCCCGGCTACGTAATCTGTACTTCTACCAAGGCCGATACTTTCTAATTCTATAGGTTCAAAAAGTTTTGCATCAGCATCGGCAGTTGCTGCTCCCTCAGGATAGGCTCCTGTTGCTCTTCGGGACTCTCTTTTGTACTCTGCAAAACCAGGGCCATCAAAAACCTCAATTCTACCCAATTCAGTAGAAACACCATAATAAGAATCTAAGGAAACAGTTGTTTTGCCTGCTCCACCTCTTTTTGTGGTGATCAAAACTACCCCATTTGATCCACGTGAACCATAAATGGCTGTTGCCGAGGCATCTTTAAGTACTTCCATGGAAGTGATATCTTGCGGATTGATATCTTCAAGACCACCTACGGTAGGGATACCGTCAATTACATAAAGCGGTTCGTTGGAGGCATTGAACGATCGACGGCCTCGAATACGCACTTGCGGTGCCGATCCTGGCTTGGAACCTGGTTGAACCACATCTACCCCTGCAGCTCGTCCTTGAAGGGCCTGTCGTGCATCTGTGATTGGTAGTTCTTGAATTTCTTTGTTTCCTACAGAAGAAATTGCTCCTGTAAGCTGACTTTTCTTTTGGGTACCGTAACCCACCACCACAACCTCGTCCAAATTCGAAACGTCAGGCGTGAGGGTTAAATCAATTTTACTCCGGCTTCCCACCGTTTCTTCTATATTATTGTATCCAATAAAAGAGAAGACCAATACACCATTAGCTGGTGCTGCTATGGAATATTTTCCATCTAAATCTGTAGTAGTGCCTCGGGTGGTACCCTTTAATAGAATGGATACACCTGGCAAAGGCATACCTGTTTCATCTAAGATAGTACCACTTACCTGCGTGTCTTGCGCCTGTACGAAACTGGCAGTGAAGACGAGCAACAACACTACCGTGAGGTACGTGTAAAACTTTTTAAGCATAATAATTTGGGGTTAGTGTTAATTAATAGAATGAGGTATTTAAATGTACTCCTATTTATTTTACTTATGGAAAAGTTATGCATAAGTGATCGCTTTGTCCAAATAATGCATGGGTTGAATTACGGAATCGATTGCGATTAGTCCCTTTACCAAGCTTAATTATCGTTTTAAATTCAGCTGTTTTTAAAAAGTGGAGAAAGGTTTGGTCTAAAACAAGGGATTCACATAAAGTTGGATGTTTGGTTTGGACCTAAAGAAAAAACCTGGAGATTTTAACTCCAGGTTGAATGAATGAGGTAGGTAAGATTTTTTTAAATGAATTAAATCTGGGGAGGAGCCCAACCCTTTTCATATTCACGACTCCACAGGGCCATGGCCTTGGGTGAATTGAGAATGTGACCATTTGCTGGATCACAAATCAAAGATTCTCCAGTTCGGCTACTGATATTGGCAAGATGACACATTAGCGTAGATACTGCGCCTTCCTCAATGGTTGAGTTTTGTTTTTCTATTCCTCGTACGGCATTAAAGAAGTTGACAATGTGTAACGTGCTCATGTCACCCCCTCCGCCAAGAGCGGTACCTCCTTCGTTATTTGAGGCGCTATTGGATTTAATTTCCTTGCCAGATCGATTGTATAGACGGTATCCACCTCGATCCACATAGACGGTGCCTTCTGATCCATAAATGATTGTTCCTCGATCCGAACCATAGGTTTTGTAGTTGTTTCGACTTTTTCCATCCCACTGAATGACTTTCCCCTCTTCAAATTCAAAGGTGGCATCCATGGTGTCATACATGGTCCAGCCATCTTCTGGATAGTGCATTTTTCTGGCTACCACTGATACCGCAGATGGAAAAGAAACCTGAAGTGCCCATCGAGCTACATCTAATTCATGGGTTGCATTGTTACCCGTTTCTGCTGTTCCATAATCCCAACCATACCAATGCCAATTGTAATCCCAGGTATCGTGGAAATAAGATTTTCGTGGGGCAGGACCCTGAAAAAGGTCCCAATCCAAACCGGCAGGGGCTGCTTGTTGAATAGGATTAGGAACTGCTCCTCTAGAATTATTGTAAAAGGCCTTGGCAAATTGGACTTTACCAATGACCCCCTCATGAATTGCTTGAATGATTTCCTTGCTTTCTGGAGCAGAGCGTTGCTGGTTGCCCATTTGCACGACCTTGTTGTATTTCTTTTGGAGCGCTACGAGTACTTCTCCCTCACGAGGATTGTGGCTACAGGGTTTCTCCACATACACGTGTTTTCCTCTTTCCAAGGCTAACCAAGTTCCAGGTGCATGCCAGTGGTCAGGAGTGGCATTGATGAGCACATCGACCTCCTTGTCATCCAATACCTTGAAGATATTTTGCTCTTGTTTGGGTTGGTAGTCAATCCATTTTTCAAATTTCTTGGCGGCCTTCGGCATTTGCGATTGCATGGCATCGCAGAGGTATAGCAAATTGACATTGCTACTTTTTAGTCCAATGGGCTCATAAAACGCGCCCAGACGCCTTCCTAATCCTGCAATAGCTACATTTAAGCGGTCATTTGCCCCAATAATACGTGCATAAGACTTAGGTGAAAAGCTCAGCGAACCTAATGCAGAGGCGCCTAGTGCTAGTGTAGTACTTTTTTTTATGAAGTTTCTTCGGGAAGATTTTGACATAGTGATTTTGGGTCTGTTTTAGTTTGTTAATGACTTGATTTTGATGTTTCTGTAACGGACCTCATCGCCATGGTCTTGGAGTAGAATACGGCCTTGTTTTGCTTCTCCAAATTGCTTCCAAACTGCATACTTACTGATTGCAACTAGGTCGCGATAGGCTTGAGATCCTCTTTGGTATTCCAAAACTTTTACGCCATTCAAGTAGTGCTCTACCTTATTGTCTGGATAGACGACCACTCTTCCTTGGTTCCAATCCCCAGGTTTACGTACAAAGCGTGATTGCTTTTCTGCTTTAATAAGATCATACAGGGAGGATAATGTTCGGTTTCCATCTCTACCCATCTTGGCATCAGGATGAAGTGCATCGTCTAAAATTTGGTATTCTAAGCCGATGGCGGAACCTTTATTTCCTTCGGAGAGGGTCACAAAATACTTTACACCGCTATTTGCGCCTTCGGTAATATTGAAATCAAAAGCTAGGTCAAAGGCAGTAAATTCTTCTGTTGTGACAATGTCTCCAAAGTTTGTGGATTCACTACCATCTGATTTTTCAATTTTGAGAATGCCATCTGTGATGGTCCATCCTTTTTCTGGGAAGGTGTTTTTGTAGGCACCTACCCATCCTTGGTTTGTTTTTCCATCAAACAAAAGCTTCCATCCTTGTGCTTTTTCTTCAGGAGATAATTCGTTTTTAAGTGTGCTTACAACAAATACGGGCGATTTGAAAGGAAGTGGTGTAAGATTTTCAGTTTGAATTCTGACATTTTTAAAGTAAGTCTTTCTTCCCTCATCTTCTTTTTTGCCGATGCTGTGCACTTGAAGGCCGATGAAGCCCTTTGCGTCCATATCATCCATGAAATAAGCCACTTCCTGACCATTGACCCAAGTTTTTAAGGTATTTCCAATAGCTTCAATGCGGTAGCGGTTCCATTCTCCTAATTTGAATGCCGATTTTGCCGCTGGATTTAAGTCTAGCGGGAAAAACCAGCCCCTTCGAGCTTCGTCGTAGATGCCCCCAGACCAAGCCCTAGGGCTAGGATCTGCTTCTATTTGATAGCCAAATACCAGTCCCTGTCCTTTTCTTGCATTTGGATCATATTGCCCTCGAGCCATGATCCCACTATTTGAAGAAATGTGGCTGATCATCAAATCCACTTCAAGGATAAAATCGGTGTATTCCTCCTCAGTAACCAAAAATGTGTTGCCAGTTCCAAAAACTGCCGTTCCCTCTATGATTCCATCTTTAACTTCAAAAGTGGCTTTGCCTGCAACGGGCTTCCAGCCAGTTAAGTCCTTTCCATTAAAAAGGGATTTCCAATTTTCTGTTTGTCCAAAGGCACTAGTGGAAAATAGAACCAATAGTGCGAAACAAGTGGCTTTTAGTTTCATGTTGTATTTTTATTTTGAGTTTGCTAAAATTCACGAAATCATTCGCTAGCGCCAAGACAACCTACTTTAAATTTACGAAAACGATTGCAATTATTTGTTGCTAGTTAATTTTTACGGGTTAAATCTAATCCCATTCACATCCTGAAGTTTCTTACTTTTGTGGATGCTTGATTTTAATACCAAAGGAAAGGTTTTCATTACCTGTAAGGATCGATCGGTCAGCTACTTGGAGCAAGAGCTACGAGAACTAGGGTTTTTTCCAGTAGAAATTGGCCGTACCGGCATTGAAATCCATGCTTCACTGGAAGAGTGCATGGACATCAATCTACACCTGCGAACAGCTTCTCATGTCTTGTATGAAATCAAATCTTTTTACTTGCGTAACGCGGACGATATCTACCGGCGATTCAAGGCTATTCCCTGGGAGGAGTATTTGGATGTAGATGGGTATTTTTCGGTCAACTCAGTTGCTGAAAATGAATCCATCACTACTCCTTTAATTGTCAATGTAAAAGTAAAAGATGCGATTGTGGATCGCTTCCGAGAGTTGAAGGGGAGGAGACCCGATTCCGGTTCTGACTTTTCCGGATTGGTCATTCAGGTGTATTGGAAAGAAACGCAAGCCATTGTCTACTTGAATACTTCTGGAGAAACCTTGGCCAAGCACGGCTACCGAAAAATTCCTGGGAAGGCACCGATGATGGAAGCCTTAGCAGCTGCCACCATTTATGCCTCAGAGTGGAATACCCGAGTGCCTTTTATCAATCCCATGTGTGGTTCTGGGACCTTGGCTATCGAAGCAGCCTTGATGGCTAGTAAGCGCTATCCGGGATTGTATCGAGAAAACTACTCCTTTCAGCATATTTTGGGCTACAATGAGGAAATCTTTCAAGCGAAAAAGCGAAAGTTAGAGAATAAAATCATTGATAATCCAGGAGTAAAAATCGTTGCCTCTGATATTTCCTTACAAGCCATCACCTTTGCTCGTGAGAATGCAGCTTTTGCGGGGGTAGAAGACCTCATTGATTTTCAGACGGGAGATTTTGCAGAAACCGAGATTCCAGAAAAGCCAAGAGGGGTGATCCTATTTAATCCGGAATACGGAGAGCGATTGGGCGATCTCACCGAATTGGAAGAGACCTACAAGCGCATGGGGGACTTTATGAAGCAAAAATGTGCGGGTTACCGAGGGTATATTTTCACTGGCAACCTGGACTTGGCTAAGAAAGTAGGCTTAAAAGCAAGTCGACGGATTGAGTTTTGGAATGGAACAATCGACTGCCGCTTGTTGAAGTACGACATGTACGAGGGTAAGAAAGAGGGGGGTAGTTAATACCCCTGCCTACCAATGAAGTTTTCGTTTATTTTATTCCAACCAGTCGAAAAGGGAGCTTAAATAGGGTCTTGACTAGATCAAAACTGAGTTGTAACCCAACCCCCAATAGTCTAAATGGAAGAAGAATGAGCCAAACAAAAGGATATAGAATTAATGCGGCAATGGCAAGTGGCCAACAAAGGACAAATAGAATAAGCCAGAGGAGTAATTTGAGCATAATAAATAGTTGATTGCTCTATGCTCAAAAACTATTCCAAGAAGAAAAGATGTACTTATTGCCGTCTTGGAGAGCATCAAAAAAAATAAGGTGTTACAAAACCGGACAATTGTCCGCGGGCATTTTTTAAAGTGGAAAAAACCAAAAACGGATTTTTATGTCTTAAGTTTAAACTAAAGCAAGCAAAAATTTTAAACCGAATTGGCTTACCTTACAACGGTTTTGCAATGGCGGGCGTCCTTAGATTTTATGCGTTTATTTTTGGTATTTATTGGAATGCTTTGGTTTGGGTTTGGATTTTCCCAAACCATCACCGGTACGGTGCGGGAGAAAGGGACAGGTCTTCCTTTGCCATTCGCCAATGTCTTTGTCAATAACACCACGATAGGATCTGCGACAGATGCAGAGGGTCGTTTTCGAATAAATGGAGAGTTTTCTACAGAAATTGAGTTAGTAGCCAGCTTTATGGGCTATGTCACGGAAGTAAAGGCACTCTCATTCCGTAAAAAAGGTGAAGTGCAAGTTGATTTCCAATTGCAAATTAATGAATCGGACCTCTCAGAGATCGAACTAAAGGCCAAGCTAGATAAGTCTTGGAATCGGGAATTTCGTCGATTTGAGGAAGTTTTCTTAGCCTTGCCCGATGATCCATACCATACTCAAATTAAAATTGAAAATCCTTGGGTGTTGGAGTTTGAGAAAGTAAAAGCGGCAAAGGGGCCCAATTACCTGCAAGCCTCAGCGGCACAGCCCTTGAAAATCACGAACATGGCCTTGGGCTATGAGATCGATTACTACCTAAAGGATTTTCGGGTTATGCGAACAGGCTCCATGTTTTATGGGCAAGTTTTCTACGCCAAGATGAAGTCGGGAGATGAGGGAAAGATGGCGGAATGGGAAATGAATCGAGAGGCCAACTACCATAGTTCCTTGCGGCATTTTAATGCGACGCTTTTACTCAATTTAAACGATTCCATCCATTTTGAAGTTTATCGCGTGCTTCCTGAGCAACTAGATCGGGAGCGAACCAACGATTTTAGAGAAGAATTGGGTGAGTCCATCTTGCCTATTAATCCAGACTCGATTTTCCGAAAACCACTTGGAAATGGAAATTTTCGGATTTATACGACAGACCGATTGGAGATTCACCATCTGGATAAGCCCTGGAAAAATGACTACTACACCAATGTATATCATGCTATTAGTTGGATTCAAGCACCTAGTGGATATTACGATGTAGACAAAAAGGGCACCTTGATCAATCCCACCCAATTGGTCCTTTCGGGGTATTTCAGCCGACAACGGATGGCTCGAATTTTACCACTTGATTTTATGCCTTCCTTGGATCAATCACTGGTTCAAAATCAAAATGAGGTCCTGACCAATCCTGCCATTCAATTCAATCGACTGCGGGAAAAGGCCTGGCTGATGACAAACAAACCCTATTACTATCCTGGTGAATCTGTTTGGGTGGGAGGGAAGATGCTCTATCAGGATCAACAAATTTCGGATTCCCTCAGTCGCGTGCTGCATGTGGATTTGATCAATTCCAAGTCGGAAATTATTCAGTCGGCCACGTTTCCGATTGAAAAAGGGAAGGTTTCGGGAGGATGGACGCTGTTATCGAATTTGGTTCCGGGAGATTATGCGCTGCAAGCCTATACGCATTGGAATCAAAATTTTGGTGAATTCGATCAATTTGTCACTCCATTTTTAGTGATGGAACCGGGATTTAAACCCAAGGCGGAGCAAATTGAAGTAGCAACTTTTCAAGGAGAGATTACGGTGAGGTCCGAGGCTACGGTTGCAGACTCGCTGAGTTACCGGGTGATGGATTTGAAACTTGAATTGTTGGATGAGTTTCAAAATCCCATCGATGGAGAATTTATTCTTTCGCTCACAGATTCGGAGGCCGTATCACAAATTCAAGGAAGGAGTTCCCTAGAGGATGAGATGAACTGGTTGGATAAGAAGCTTCCGGAGAATTTCAAGTCTACTCTCGGCTTTCCCATCGAGTACGGCCTTTCGGTGCAGGGTCAATTTACAGCAGACAACAAGCGTCGCCCAGCAATCAATCCGATCACCATCGTCCGTGGAGATTTAGAAGATTTTGGTCAGGTGATGACAGATTCTTTGGGTAATTTTTGGGCTACTGGCTTAATTTTCAAGGATACTGCCCAAATCGC
>JANQWS010000094.1 GCA_030729785.1 Algoriphagus sp.
TGGTACTTGGTACTTAGTACAATGTACAGTCTGCTAATACCAAATATATTTCGGGCTAAGCCCCTGATTAGTCTAGTTTATTCTAAAAACTTCTGGTATAGCCTTGGTTTACAAAATAATTCTACTTACTTTTGCATCGTCAATTTTGACAGAGCTATTTTTCGTGCCGTGAGTCCTTGCTGTTGCTTGTCTGGGATTTAGGATACCATGGCAAGAAAAACAAAGGACAACATCATGGAAAACACAATCAAATTCTCAGACCTGGGGATTTCGGAAGAAATCTTGCGGGCAGTGGAAGAAATGGGTTATACCCAACCTTCCCCAATCCAACTTCAAGCCATTCCCTTCGTTTTGCAAGGCCGCGATGTAATCGGGCAAGCGCAAACAGGTACGGGCAAAACAGCAGCATTCGCCATTCCAATCATCGACTTGGTAGATCCTGACTTTATCAAGCCACAAGCAATCATTTTATGTCCTACCCGCGAACTAGCAGTTCAGGTGGAAGGAGAAATTCAAAAACTGGCTAAATACCACAAAAAAATTAGTTCTGTTGCCATCTACGGAGGCGAATCCATTGACAAGCAGATTCGTGTCCTCAAGAAAGGCGTACAGATTGTAGTAGGTACTCCAGGACGTGTACAAGATCACATCAATCGGGGCACTTTGAAACTTCAAGATGCGGGCATCATTGTTCTCGATGAGGCAGACGAAATGCTAGACATGGGCTTCAGAGACGATATCGAAGCAATCATCCAAGAAATGCCGGCAGAAAGACAGACTGTCTTCTTCTCCGCAACCATGGCCAAGCCTATCCTTGACTTGACTCGTAAGTACCAAAAAGACCCAGAAATCATCAAAGTAGCAAAAAATGAGCTAACGGTTTCCAAAATCGATCAGGTGTTTTACGAAGTAAAGCAGTCCCTCAAAATGGAGCTAATGGTTCGTCTGATGAACCTCAATAATTATGCACTCAGCGTGGTGTTTTGCAACACCAAGCGTATGACAGACGAAGTAACTGAGTCATTAGGCGCTCGAGGCATTCTTGCAGAAGCACTTCACGGGGACCTTTCCCAAGCGCAGCGTGACAAGGTCATGGGCAAGTTTAGAAAAGGACTTTGCACCGTATTGGTTGCCACAGACGTAGCTGCTAGAGGTATTGACGTAGACAACGTGGAAGCGGTGTTCAACTTTGACATTCCACTAGACGAAGAATATTACGTACACCGTATCGGAAGAACAGGCCGTGCTGGCAAATCCGGAACAGCCATTACCTTCATCACCGGACGAAGAGAAATGATGAAGCTCCGTGACTTAGAGCGTTACACCAAGGCAAGCATCAACAAAATGACTCCTCCATCCGTGGCGGAATTGGTAGAATTGAAAAAAACCCAGTTGATCAAAGACGTATACCGTGTATTGAGCAAGGAAGAAGATACCCAATTGTTTGAAGCCACCATTGAGCAGATGCTTTCAGAAGGGTTGACACAAGAGCAAATCTCCCTAGGACTTCTCAAAATGGTCATGGGCGATACCGTCAAGGAGATGAAAGACCAAGACTTCGGAATCGAGGCTCCTGCTTATGGAGACCGTAGAAGAGAAGGCGGACGTGAATCTAGATTTGGTGACCGTAGAGAAGGTGGAAGAGGCGAACGCTATGGAGACCGAAGAGAAGGTGGCCGTTCTGGAGAACGTTTTGATCGTGGAAGCAGATTCGGAGATCGAAAAGAAGGTGGAAGCCGTTTCGGAGATAGTGGAAGCCGCTTTGGTGACCGTAAAGAAGGGGGACGCGACTTTGCTCCTCGTACCGAGCGCACACGCGATGCCAACATGACCCGTTTGTTTTTGAATCTAGGCAAGAGAGATTTTATCCGTCCGAATGACATCGTAGGTGCCATTGCAGGGGAAGCAGGTCTTCCAGGCAAGAGCATAGGAGGCATTGATATCTTTGACAACTTCTCCTTCGTAGATGTACCTCACAAGGATGCAGAACACGTAGTACGTGTGATGAAAAACAACACCATCAAAGGCAGAACTGTCAATATGGAGATTTCAAAAGCCTAATTGAATCAAAAGGTTAATCAGAATTAAAGCACATTTCTTCCCGAAATGTGCTTTTTTTGTGTCTTACTTGTTTTCAATTCCGCATGCAGCTTTTTTTTCAGGAACACATCACCTCTCCTACTACCTTTCTCAACGAGGAGGAATCAAAGCACCTCGTACGGGTGCTTAGAAAGAAGCAAGGAGATCAAATCCTGCTTACGGATGGAAAAGGAATACTCTATACTTGTGTGCTGGACCAAGCAGACCCTAAAAAAGCTAGCTTAACTGTACTTTCGTCCCAAGAAGCAGAAAAGGATTCTTTTTACATCCACTTGGCGATCGCTCCTACCAAAAGCCCAGACCGCATGGAATGGATGGTGGAGAAAATCACGGAGATCGGATTTCATGAACTCACTTTGCTTGATACCCTGCATGGAGAGCGAAGCTTTTTGAAACCGGATCGTTTGCAGAAAAAAATAATCTCTGCCTGCAAGCAAAGCATCAAATGGAGAACCCCAAGCCTAAACGGAACGACCAAACTCAGCGAGCTTATAAAATCTACTGAATTTGCCGATTACCAAAAGTTTATCGCCTATGTGGATGAACATCATACCCACCACCTCCTAGACCTAGCCAAAGCGGGCGGAAAGTACCTCATCTTGATTGGTCCCGAAGGAGATTTTGATCCCAAAGAGATCCAACTCGCATTCGACCATGGATTTCAGGCAGTGTCTTTGGGGAAAAGTCGTTTGCGAACGGAGACCGCAGGCCTCGCAGCAGTTCAAATGCTGCAAGCGCTCAATCGATAAAGGAATTCAAGGTGACTAACTATCAGAAAATCAGCCTCTTTTTAAACTCCTTGTATCCCTATTAAAAAAATCGGGGGCAGGACAACCAAAAGTTCCTTACATTTTTCTATTTTAGGCTATCTTTTTTCATTCTCCCCTGCGGAGCCTTGGCTGAAGACTGAACTACCAAACAAATCCTGCAGTGCCTTACAAAGAGCGAGAAATAGAAAAAAAATACTTTTCCATCGGGGAAGTCGCCGAGCAATTTAAGGTGGCCGCCTCCCTCATTCGCTACTGGGAAGGGGAGTTTGACATCATCCGCCCCAAAAAGGACAAAAAAGGCAATCGCCGCTACACCAAAGACGATATCCAAAAGATTCGCTACGTGTACCACCTGGTGAAAGAAAAGGGGTATACCCTTCAAGGTGCACAGGAAGTGATTGCCGCTGGAAAAAAGCAGGGATTTGATAAAGTAGCCGCAGTTCAAAAACTTCAGGAAATCAAGGATTTTTTAATCAACCTGAAGCATGAACTCAAAACCCGATCCGACTCCTGAGGAAAAGCGGTATTTCGTTGCACTAACCCTAGCACCTAAGGTAGGTCCCGTACTTTTTAAAGCCATCCTGGCCTATGCTGGTTCTGCCGAAGCATTCTTCACACTCACCCCAGGTAAAGCCGCAAAAATCCCACGCATCGGTCAAAAGCTGCTCTCTCTTCGCAATGAGCAAGCTTCCATGCTTCGCCGAGCAGACCAACTGCTAGAAAACCAAGAAAAAAAAGGCTACCGTCTCCTCACCACCTTAGATACCCACTTTCCCAAGCGGCTCAAGGCAATCGCCGATGGACCAGCCCTACTCTTCACCCAAGGTACAGGCGACCTCAACATGCCCCATACCGTGGGCATGGTGGGCACCCGAAGTGCCACCAGCTATGGCAAGGCCATCACTAAGAAAATATTGGAAGACCTCCTTCCCTACCAGCCCGCCATCGTATCGGGACTTGCCTACGGGATCGACATCGAAGCGCATCGCATCGCCCTGCAACTTGGACTGCCCACCTTTGCCATCTTAGGTGGTCCCCTCAGTCCTATCTACCCTGCAGCACATGCGGGAGTAGCCGAACAGATAAAACTAGCACAGGGGGCCTTGATCTCAGAGTATGAACCAGGAAGCAGCCTACTACCGGGAAATTTTCCCGCTCGGAATCGAATCATCGCCGCCTTATCCGATGCGCTAATCGTGGTGGAAGCCGCAAAGAAAGGGGGAGCCTTGATCACCGCCGAACTCGCATTTGGCTACCAAAAAGAAGTGTTTGCTGTTCCTGGCAACTTGCAGTCTACCTTTTCCGAAGGGTGCAACCAGCTGATCAAACGCATGAAAGCCTCCATCTACACAGGACCGGAGGATCTCGCACAGGCGCTACACTGGACCAAGCCGGGAGAAGCGCGCGCAAGCAACCCTGTTCTTGATTTTTCAGAAAGAGAAGCCTCGGAAAAAGCAATTTTGACGCATCTTCAAGTACAGGGTCCTTCGGAAATCGACCAGCTGGCCTATGCTACTGCCTTACCACTCGGCATATTGGCTTCCAAACTATTGGCCTTGGAATTTGAGGGAATCGTAAAATCCTTACCCGGAAAAAAATTCAAACTACTGGGTTAGCAACAACTAAAAAACGAGTCTCTTCTTACTTTTCTTTACCCTTACGGATAAGTTTGGGGTAATACCACATGTAAAATCCACTGACTGCCAGCAGGATAAGCCCAATGGATACCAAGGTAGAATACGTAAGCTTGGCCCCTTCGCCACGCGAGGTATAATAATCTAGGATGCTCCCGTCATGCACTTTTTCAATCCAGTCTGAGTGTCTCGTACCCACAGACAGCACCTCGCCAGTATAGCCATCTACCTGCACCTCAGTAAAGTGAGTTTGGAAGGTGATCTTGGCAGTGCCCTTGTCCGGACGAATGTCAATGCGGTCCACAGTGGTCTCTTTGCCCAGTTTTTTCATTTCCTCCTCCCCGATGCGTTGCATCTCAGATGGTAGGATCCAGGTACCATTTTGTACTTTGGTTTCCAGGGTTGGCGGCAAAAGTTCGGCTTTCTTTTTCCAAGCCAGCAAAATGGACGTGACACCAATTACCAAAAAAAAGACAATCAGGGGAATTCCCATCCACCTGTGCAGCCTTCGCAGGCTACGGGTACGTTGTGCTTGAGTTTTACTTACTGAATTAGACATGGTAATTCACCTATTGGCTAGAAGCAAATGCCGAGCGGTAGGATGTTGGCAAGATAAAGAAAATTCAAAAAGGGAGCCCAGCATTTGGGAAGAACGGCACGTAATCCCAGATCGTAAACTTCCTATTTTTTACCAAAAGTAAGTTGCCGAGCGGCAAAACCCCACAAAAAAAAGGGCCCGAAGGCCCTTTTTAGGATACTTAAAACTACTTAGAAGAGTTCTTTGGCCACTTTATAGGTAGTTTCAGCCTTACTCATTGTGTAAAAATGCAAACTTGGCACTTGCGCTTCCATCAGTTCCTTACATTGCTTGATCGCCCATTCGATACCCACTTCCTTCACTTGGGCATTGGTGGTGCACTTGAATAGTGCATCGGTCAAGTCGTCGGGGAAATCCAAAAAGAAGGACCGAGGCAATGCAGTGATCTGACCCAAAGTAGAAATAGGCTTGATTCCTGGAATGATGGGAACATCAATCCCCGCTTCCCGAACCTTAGCCACATAATCAAAATACTTTTGGTTGTCAAAAAACATCTGAGTCACGATAAAGCTAGCTCCATTATCTACTTTTTCTTTCAGATACTTCAAGTCAAACTTGAGGCTTGGCGCTTCAAAATGCTTTTCAGGATAGCCCGCTACGCCCACACAAAAATCAGTTTGGAAGCTTGGCTCGGTTTCCTCGTGTAGGTACTTGCCCTGGTTCATGTTGACCACTTGGCTAACGAGTTCGCTTGCAAAAGAATGCCCATTGGCCTCGCCTACAAAGCGTTCTGCTTTAGGTGCATCTCCACGCAAGGCTAGGACATTTTCCACGCCAATAAAATCCAGGTCAATTAGCAAGTTCTCAGTTTCCTCTTTGGTAAAGCCCCCACAAAGCACATGCGGCACAGCATCTACCTCAAATCGGTTGATCAAGGCGGCACAAATCCCAACTGTTCCTGGGCGTTTTTTTGTACTTACTTTCTCTAAAAGGCCATTGGCATGCTTCTTATAAATATACTCCTCCCTGTGGTAGGTTACGTCCACAAAAGGCGGCTTAAACTCCATTAAAGGGGAAATACCCTCCATGAGCTCCTTCAAACTTTGCCCTTTTAGTGGAGGAAGGATCTCGAAGGAAAAGAGCGTTCCTTTGGCGTTTTTTATATGATCAGTGATTTTCATTGTGGTATAGTCTCAAGAATTGCGGTTGGAGTATAAGCCAAATTTGGAGATAATAAGCGCTCAGCCGCTTGGACGGTAATGCCTTTTCGCTCCGCATAACTTGCTACTTGGTCTTGACCAATTTTTCCTAAACCAAAATAGCTACTCTCTGGGTGTGCAAAGAAGAATCCGGAAACGGAACTCGTTGGATACATGGCATAGCTTGATGTTAGCGTGATGCCCACTGTATTTTCAAGGTCGAGTAACTCGCCAATGGTCACCTTTTCGGAGTGCTCAGGGCAGGCTGGATAGCCAGGAGCTGGGCGGATGCCTGCGTACTCCTCGGTAATCAAGGCATCGTTGGCTAGCTGCTCCTGAGGGGCATAGCCCCAAAGTTCCTTTCGTGTCAATTCATGTAAGTATTCAGTAGCTGCCTCTGCCAATCTATCAGCCAGAGCCTTAAACAAGATGTCGTTGTAATCGTCCCCTGCTGCTTGGAATTCGGCCAACTTGGTTTCCATGCCGAGCCCGGAGGTGACAGCGAAGCAACCCAAGTAGTCCACCTGCTCAGGGTGTAAGTAATCGACTAGGGAGCGATTGGGTACTCCTTTGCCTTTTTTACCCTGCTGCCTCAAGAAGTGAAACTTGGCAATGGACTCTCCTTTTTCGTTTAGCACGCGGGCATCGTCGCCTTCACGCTGCACAGGAAGCAAGGAGCATACCGCCTTGGCTGTGAGCCATTTTTCTTTGATCAAGGTATCTAGCATGGCTTCTGCATCTGCAAAAAGGCGGGTAGCCTCTTCACCAACCACAGGATCGGCCAATATCTTTGGGTACTTGCCACTGAGCATCCAAGTACTGAAAAAAGGTGTCCAGTCAATGTATTTTCTCAATACGGAAAGGTCTAGGTCCTCAATCACCGTTCTACCCAATACCTTTGGCTTCACAGGAGTAATCCCCGTCCACTCTATTGGCACTGGATTGGCCATAGCCTCCTCGTAGGAAATCAACTGCTTGACGGCCTGCTTAGCCTCGTGCTCTTCCCGCAAGGCCTTGTAGGTGGCCTTCAGATTAATACGGTAGCTTTCGCTGGTTTCTGGCGAAATGGATTCCCCTGCAATCGGAACCGACTTACTGGCATCAGTGACGTGGATGACACAACCAGAATACATCGGGTCGATTTTCACCGCCGTGTGAATTCTAGAAGTAGTAGCTCCACCGATAAGTAAAGGAATGGTTAGTCCTTGGCGCTCCATTTCGGAAGCCACATTGACCATTTCGTCAAGGGAAGGGGTAATCAACCCACTCAATCCAATGATATCTACCTTGTTTTTAATCGCCTCATCGATAATTTTTTGGGCATCTACCATCACACCCAAGTCGATGATTTGGTAGCTATTGCAGGCCAAAACTACGCCTACGATGTTCTTACCGATGTCGTGCACATCGCCCTTGACAGTAGCCAAGAGGATTTTCTTCAGGGATGAAGCTTCTTGACCCTCCTCAGGAAGCGGCATGAAGGGCTCTAGATAGGCCACGGCTTTTTTCATTACTCGTGCAGACTTCACTACCTGAGGGAGGAACATTTTTCCTTCACCAAACAAGTCGCCAACCACATTCATTCCATCCATCAAGGGCCCTTCAATCACTTTCAGTGGATTGACCAATTCAAGGCGTGCTGCCTCGGTATCTTCGATGATAAAGTCCAAGATCCCTTTTACCAAGGCATGTTCGATGCGCTTGGCTACAGGTGCTGACCTCCAGGCCTCGTTCACCACTTCTTTTTTATCGGCAGACTTTACGGTCTCTGCAAAGTCCAATAAGCGCTCAGTAGCATCGTCTTTCCGATCAAATAGGACATCTTCTACCCGCTCCAACAATTCTTTATCGATATCGGCATAGACCTCGAGCATGGTAGGATTGACAATTCCCATATCCATTCCATGCTGTATCGCATGATAAAGAAATGCAGCGTGCATGGCTTCCCGAACAGGATCATTTCCACGGAAGGAAAAAGACACATTACTGACGCCTCCACTGACCTTGGCGCCTGGAAGATTTTCCTTAATCCAGCGCGTTGCCCTAAAGAAATCTACCGCATTCTTACGGTGCTCTTCCATCCCGGTAGCTACTGGAAAAATATTCGGATCAAAAATGATGTCTTGGCAATTGAACTTTACCTGATCTACTAGAATTCGGTAACTGCGCTCACAGATTTGGATGCGTCGCTCGTAGGTATCAGCCTGACCTTGTTCATCAAAAGCCATCACTACCACCGCAGCACCAAACTTCTTGATGGTCTTTGCTTGTTGGATAAATTCTTCTTCCCCATTTTTTAGGGAAATGGAGTTCACAATACCTTTTCCTTGCACACACTTCAATCCAGCAAGGATAATACTCCACTTGGAACTATCAATGACGATTGGAATACGGCTGATCTCCGGTTCAGAGGCGATCAAGTTGAGAAACCGTACCATGGCAAATTCCCCATCCAACATCCCCTCGTCCATACAGACGTCCAACACCTGTGCACCGCCTCGAACTTGGTCCAAAGCAATATCTAATGCATCATCGTATTGTCCATTGAGGATAAGTCGGGCAAATTTTTTGGAACCGGTAATATTGGTTCTTTCTCCGATATTCACAAAGTTGAGCGTTGGTGTAAATACCAAAGGCTCAAGTCCTGAAAGTTTTAAATAATTAGGCTTAGGCATGCAGCTCCTCCTCTTCCGTTAATTCATCAATTTGTCTTGGGCTATATTCGGCTGCTAGCTGTGCCAAAGCACGAATATGGTCAGGAGTAGTGCCGCAGCAGCCTCCCAAAATATTCAGCATTCCTTCTTTCAAAAAGTCACGTACCTGGTCTGCCATTTCATTGGCTCCCTGGTCATACGCACCAAATTCATTCGGCAGGCCTGCGTTAGGATATGCAGATACATAAAATGGCGCTTCTTGTGCCAACACCTTCAAGTAAGGGCGCAACTCCTTTGCTCCCAGAGCACAGTTAAGGCCTACAGAAAATAATGGAACATGAGATACTGAAATCAAAAAGGCTTCGGTGGTTTGCCCGGATAGCGTCCGTCCAGAGGCATCCGTAATGGTACCAGAGATCATGATGGGAATCCCTCCCTCTTTGGGATCAAGAGGCATATTTCGCTCCTCATACACTTCCTGAATGGCATAGAGCGCCGCTTTGGCATTGAGGGTATCGAAGATGGTCTCCACGAGAATGATATCGGCTCCCCCATCCAATAAACCTCTTACCTGCTCAGCATAGGCTTCTGCTAGCTGATCAAAAGTAATCGCTCGGTAGCCGGGATCATTTACGTCTGGAGAGATCGATGCGGTTCGGTTGGTAGGTCCCATGGCACCTGCCACAAATCGAGGCTTATCTGGAGTGGTTTGGCTATAGGCATCCGCTACTTCCCGCGCAAGTTTGGCCGATTCAAAGTTGATCGCGTACGCCAAGTGAGGCAATCCATAATCCTCTTGGGCGATGGTTGTTCCTGAGAAGGTGTTGGTTTCTAGGATATCTGCACCTGCCTTTAAATATTCCAAATGAATGGCACGTATGATGTCGGGTCTACTTAAGGAAAGTAGGTCGTTATTCCCTTTTAAAGCCTTGGAATGCTCTTTTAATTCGGGGGTTCGAAAATCTTCTTCGGTCAACGTGTAACGCTGAATCATGGTGCCCATGGCTCCATCTAAAATTAAAATCCGAGAATTGATCGCCTGAAGCAGGAGTTCCGTTCTGTTTTGTCTCATGGTTGGTTACGTTCAAAAAACTAATCGAGCAAAACACGGAGAAAAGTAGGTATTCGTACTAATCATCTCATCTGTTCCTGGCTTTATCCAGGAGGGGAGTTAGCACCTTGGTTGCAGGTTGCTAAGACGTCGTAGGGCCCTTCCCTCGGTCTTTCTCGATAAGTTGTTACAAAAGTAAACTGAAAATAATTACAATAGCCGTTTTGCACTATTTTTTTTAAGCCTTAAAGACTACTTCCAACTTAAAAACCCTTGCCAACTAGGGTCTTATCCCTACTCCAAAAGTTGCAAAAGGTCCAGATTGATAGGAATGCATGGAAATACCTCCTAGCTTAAACCCTGGTACAGCCAATTCATAACCAAAGGAAGTGGTAACTACCAAATCAAAAATTTTCCGTTTTGTAATAGGAAGCCCGTATTCAATTAATGCCTCAGGCTTTAAAAAAACACCAAAATTCCTTAGGTAGCCATCAAAATTTCGCTGGTCCAACAAGGCTGGGAAATCTGGTTTATTCTCTTGCACAGAGCTGTAACGGAGGTTGCCATACCCAAAACCTCCCAAGGCTCCAAAACCCCAGTTTTTATATTGAAAAAACTTCTTGCCAAGATTTGCATAGACTCGAAGGCTATTCAAGCTATGGGTGCGAGTAGTTGTTGCACGACCCTGCAGAGCGACATTAAACACATCTGCACCATACAGCAGGCCATCAGTTTCCCCTAAAATGCGAACTCCTATTTGGGAAGGTCGACCTTCAAACGGCTGGTATCCTTGTTGTTCAAGCTGGGCATTGAATTTATCTGGTTTGGAAAAATAAACTCCTCTAAGTAAGGAGATTCCAAGGTTAGCATCTTTGTAAAAAAAATTTCGGTCTGGCAGCGAAATTCCTGTCCCCAGTCTAAAAAATGCGCCAGATTGTGTGTTGTCGAATGAAACCCCACCTAAATTCCACCCGTTTTCAAAAGGACTAAAGGAATATCCTGCTTTAGCAATCAGTTGCAACGCTTCTTTACGATTGGAAATTGGAAAGTCATAGGAAAGTTGAAAGCCAATTTCTGTCAAAAAACTACCGAAATAAGAGGAGCCTTTTTGGATATTGTGCTTCCTTAAAATAAACCCTTGCCCAGGATCATCTAAAAAGACACTTAATTCCTTGGCTTGTTCTTTTGGCAATACATGCACATTGAGGTAGCCCACCCCCATAGAAAGGTAGTGGATCAGCTGAAATTTTCCTTCTTCCGTTAGTGAATACCCAAAATTAACCAAGGCACGAGAGGTTCGAAATTGAAATCGATCGGACTGTATTTCGGCTGCTTGACTTTGATGATGCGTGAGCTCGAAACCAAGAATAAAATCATTTAATCTTGCCTGGTAACCAAGCCCGTACGTATTGTACCGATTCTGAAGAGGCAATTCCCCTCTTTCTTCCAGTAAGGCGTTGAATTGACTTAAATTAGCTCCAGAAGTACCTGTAAACACATACATGGAAGGTCTATTGGCCAAAAAACCTTGGGCATGCACATTCATCCCAACTAGGCAAAAGAATACAATATAGAAGATACGATGAGTCATACGTTTGGCTACTTCAAAGTAGACTGGGTAAAATTACTTTGAATTGCGGACTTTTAGGGCATTCAAATTTATTTGCTAGTTATTTTTCCTCTCACAGCAATTTCAATGGAGGTAAATTTAGGTTCCTTTACGGTGTTTCTTGTAGCTCAACTTTTAGTTAAAACTTTCGTATGTTGGATTAGTAAACTTTACATTCTTGAACTATGATTCTTTCCACTACTTCCACCTTAGAAGGCTATCACATTGAAAATTATCTAGGTATAGTTTCAGGCGAAACTATTATTGGAGCCAATATATTCAAAGATTTTTTTGCCAGCATTACCGATATTGTAGGAGGTAGATCCTCTGCTTACGAACAAGTTTTGCGTGAGGCAAAGACCACTGCTATGGCAGAAATGGAAATGCAAGCAAGGCAGCTGGGAGCAAATGCCGTACTAGGAATAGACTTGGATTACGAAACCATCCGGGAAGGAATGTTAATGGTTACGGTCAGTGGAACAGCTGTAAAAGCACAGAAGCTGTAAGGGAAAACCCTATTTTAATTCAAAACAATTTATTTAAATAAAGCTAGGTTGACATCCATTGCATTAGCAAACCACTGAGGTAGGCTCCATAGGTCCCCATGGCATAACCTAATACTGCCAAAAGCACCCCTACGGAGGCTAAGGATGCATCAAATGCCGTAGCGATTATGGGCGCTGAGGCGGCTCCACCTACATTCGCTTGAGAACCTACCGCTACATAAAAGAAAGGTGCTTTGATCAACCAAGCAACGAATAGCATGACAGAAATGTGAAACGCCATCCATACCAAACCTACCAAAAATAAAATGGGGCTATCCAAAACGGCTCCTAAATCCATTTGCATCCCAATGGTAGCCACCAAGACATAGAGAAGAACAGACCCCAAACGGGAAGCCCCCACTCCTTCTAAGTTTCTAGCCTTGGTGAAAGACAAAGTCAAACCCAGTGTCGTAGCGATAACCACAATCCAGAAGAAAGCTGAATTCAAAGAATACTGATTCCATTCAGGCCGGTTGGTTTCAAACCATGGAGCTAAGAAATCAGCACCTAAATGTGCAATCCCCGTGATACCAAATCCAATCCCTAAGATTACCATTGTATCTTTGCCCGTTGGAATAGCAGTAGTTGCTTCTCTGATCTTCGCAATTCGATCCCGGAGAGCATAAATAGCGGAAGAATCGGCCTTTAGAAAGTTATCTATTTTTCCAGGCTTAGCGGCCCAATACAGCAAAAAAGCCATCCACAAATTAGCAACTAGCACATCCACAGCAATCATCTGTCCAAACAATACTGGACTAGCTCCAAATACTTCAAGCATGGCTGTTTGGTTTGCTCCTCCCCCAATCCAACTTCCAGCAACGGTAGACAAGCCTCTCCAAACCTCGTCTGGACCCGTACCTGCATACAAATCTGGATAAAATGAGCCCACTAAAAATAAAGCGAAAGGTCCTCCTAAAGCGATTCCCACCGTGCCTGTCAAGAACATGGTCAAGGCCTTAGGACCCAATCGAAGGATCCCTTTTAAATCCACACTGATTGTAAACAACACCAAGGAGGCAGGTAAAAGATATCGGGAAGCTACTTTATATAAATTGGAGGATTCTCCGGATATCCACCCCAAGGAATTAAAAACTGCCGGAATAAAGTAGCAAAGCAATACGGAAGGAACATAGGTATAAAACTTCACCCAAAAAGGATGTTTGCTGGAAGATGTAGCAAATACAACTGCCAAGGTGGTCATAAGCAACCCAAAAACTACTGCATCATTGGTCAATAAAGGGGCTGAACTATCTTCCATAAACTACTTTTTCGTAGATACAACAATACCTACAATTGTCAAAACGACCAAGAATCACTCTTTTTTTTGAATTAAGACCTGAATAAGTTCACTCAATATCATGGCTGTCGCACCCCAAACCTTCTCTCCTTCAATGTCAAAATAGGGCGTTTCGATGTAGTTACCGCTACCTAGTGAAATAGGTGTTTGCTTGACTATTTCCGGTTGCACCAAATGAACCAAAGTAGTGGATATAATCTTGGCCACCTCTCGCTGCTCGGGCACAAAAGTGGGTTTGAAATCCAAAAAACCGACAACAGGAGAAACTAGGAAATTACTTACTGGAATGTAAACATCAGTCAACCTACCCATTACCTCCACCTTACTTGCATCAATCCCAATTTCCTCTTCCGCCTCACGAAGTGCGGTAACTATCACGTTGGAATCATTAGGTTCAACCTTTCCTCCAGGCAAGGCCACCTGCCCACTGTGAGCTCCTGGATACTGAGGACGCTTAATTAATGGAATAAAAAGATTGGAATTGTCTTGATAAAATAAAAGTAAGACTCCACACTTCCGATGGTCCTCAGGAACTTTTTCAGTCATTCTTCTCGGATCAATGGGCTGTGGAGCCATGCGCAATTGTGCTTCCCTACCAGGTAAGTTATTTTGAAAGGCTCGCTGAAGCTGTGCTCTAATGAAATCAACTTCCATAAAATGGTGTATCGAAACTACAAAGGGCGATCTCAAAATAAATCCACCTGAATGAAAAAAACAGGAGCAGTATTCTGAATCCGACGAACAATGACATTTTAATGGCTATTTACAAACTGAGAGAAAGCTACACGAAGCAGTAGAAAAATCAAAAAGGAACTTAATAGAAAAAAATAAAAAAGGCCGGAATATAACTCCGACCTTTTCCTGCTCTCAAACCTATTAAACCTATTGTAGATATTCAATTCATGAATACCTCCGAAAAATAGAAAATGTTTTTTTCTCTTCAAACAATCGATTGCGAAAAATTTTCAAAATTTTATTCGGTATGGATTTAAACTAAAATGAAGCACTTTTTTAGTCTCTTTTTCTTCCTAAATTTTTAAAAGTTGAAAATTTGAAATACGCAAAACAAACTAACCGCAAACTCAAGTAAACACGATTGATTTTTGTAGGAAGTGTTGAAAAAAAAAGGTATATTTAATTTTTACTTTTTAATCTTTCTGACTAGCTACTTTGTCACCAGTATCCAAAGAAAAATAAGGTTTGAAGTTTATTTTAATGAGCTGTGGTCCGTTGACTGCCTGTAGGCTGTGGCCTATCGTCAGCCTGCAGACCGTGGTCTGTCGACTATTATCCGAAATAATTCAAACAATTTTTTAGCTACTGGTAAGATTGCGGATAATCAGATTAATCTTTTTTAGATGAAGCTGAACCTATTTTTTTGCTTCTGGCTCGTGTTTTTTTCCAAGTCAGTTGCCCAATCAGACCTTTCCACGCAAGCCTATGGAGCCAAAAGTCATGGGCTAGGAACTGTCAAAATTTTCCATCAGGATGCATGGAGTCTAGCTAACAATGTGGGAGCTATGGCCAGGATTCAAACCACAGTAATAGGTATTGCCCTGGACCAACGCTATGGTATCCAAGAACTAAGTACAAGCTCGATCGCAGTGGTCCTTCACAATCCAATTGGAAATCTCGGATTTAGTATTTCTAAACAAGGAGGTGAATCCTACCAACAACAACGCCTAGGAATCGGTCTTGCTGCCTCCAAAGGAATAATGCATGTAGGAGCAAAAGCCGAGTGGCTACAGACCTATATCGAAGGGTTTGGGACGGGAAATGCACTCCTATTTTCTTTTGGCTGGTTGGCCGAACTCCATCCTAAATTTTTCTTTGGCGCTCACCTAACTAACCTCAACCAAGCAAACCTCAGCAAGGAATCCCCCCTTAAAATCCCTATGCTACTCACAGTAGGAACAACCTACTTACCTACCAAAAATTTGGAACTCCATAGCGAAGTAGAAAAAGAAGTCCAATCCCCTCCAATTTTTAAAGTTGGCCTACAGTACCAACTAGAAAGCTGGATTTTTCTGCGAACAGGCCTACACTCCTATCCAACTGCCCTTTACTTTGGAGTTGGATTGCAGACAAAAAATTTTGGGCTTGATTATGCCCTGGGTCAATCCTCTCCCTTAGGCAACACCCACCACCTCAGCCTTCATTTAAAGCGCTAACCCATGAAGAAATTAATCGCGCTGCTAGTGTTTTGGATACTTTGTCATGCCCTACACGCTCAAGATAAATCAGGAAGAATTCCAGATATCCAAAATGTAATGGAGCAGCTATTCCCTTTCCAGGAAGAAGAGTTGGAATACGAATCCTTGTACGAACAGTTACTGGAATTATTTCAAAAACCATTGGAAATCAATACAGTAACTAGGGAAGAATTAATAGCTACACATTTGCTTACCCCAATTCAAGCACAAGCGCTTCTAGCGTATCGAGAAACCAACGGTCCTTTTATTTCCATATACGAATTACAATCCCTCCCAACTTGGGATAGCCTTACCCTCCAACTTATTTTACCTTTTTTGACACTAGAAACTCCGAGATTAACACCGAAATCTTTTTTGGAAGGACTAAAAGTGGAAGGAACTTCCAATGTGCTGATGCGACACCGAAAAACCTGGCAGCTTCGCGAGGGTTTTCGTGTCAAGGACACGACCGCTACAAGCGCAAACAGCTATCTAGGTGGACCACATGAATGGGCTATTCGATATAGAAACCACTATCCCAAAGGTCATAGCCTAGGGTTTATGTTAGAAAAAGATGCGGGAGAAGCAGGAATATGGGATCCAAAAACCAATCGTTATGGGTTTAATTTCGCTTCTTTTCATTGGGTGAGGTACAATTTAAAAAAATGGAAAACCCTGACTCTGGGTGATTTTCAAGCAAGCTTCGGTCAAGGTTTGGTATTTGGGGCTGGCTTTAGCTTGGGAAAAGGAGCTGAAACCATCACTTCAGTTAGAAGAAGCAGCCGAGGACTCCTACCCTATACAGCAAGCCAAGAACAGGGTTTTTTTCGAGGATTAGGGGCTAGCCGCTCTTGGAAAAATTGGCATTACAGTCTTCTTCTTTCCTCCGTAAGCAAAGACGGTAGAATTGCCAACCCAAAGGATTCTTTGGACTTGGATGCTCCTCAAATCAGTAGTCTTCCGCTGTCTAGTTTACACCGTACCCCAAGCGAACTTTCCGTAAAAAACCAAGTTCGAGAATCAAATGTAGGAGGCAACATCCACTACCAACCCAGCACCGCGAAATGGACGGTAGGAGTCAATGGGTTAATTACCCAACTGAGCCTGCCCCTCCATCCTTCACCAACGCGTTACAACACTTTTGATTTCTCAGGAAATAAGAATAGGGTTGCTAGCATGTATTTTAATTATTCCTGGAAAAATTTTATGTTTTTTGGAGAAACAGCTCGATCAAGTAGTTCTGGAACAGGCTCGGTAATTGGTGCACTAGGAAGCTTAAGTAAATCGGTTGACCTATCCCTCGCTTGGAGAAAGTATGCACGAAATTTCCATAGCTTCTATGCCACTGCCTTTTCAGAAAGTACACAACCTAGAAATGAACAAGGAGTCTACATTGGTTTTCAACTAAAACCCTCACACAACCTTAAATTCAATGCCTATTTCGATTTTTTTTCATTTCCATGGCTCAAATTTCGTGTGTACACACCTAGTAAGGGACAAGAGTGGCTGGCTCGATGGAGCTATCAACCCAATAAAACCAGTAGGGCTACCCTTCAATTTAAACAAGAAAAAAAACTTCGGAACTGGAATGAAAAAGAGGAGAATAATAGGACTTATCAAGTAAGAAATATCCTAAAAAGTCAGGCTCATGTTAGTTTGGCAGTAGATGTCTCCACGAAATTTTACTTTCGGTCTCAGCTATTTTGGAATCGAGTCAAAATTGAGGATGTCCCATCCCAGGGATGGATGCTAGTTCAAAGTTTCTCTTACAAGCAGCCTCGCTGGAAGATAACTACTAGCTTGGGACTTTTTGATACGGAATCAGTTGATAATCGGATCTATGCGTACGAACAAAATGCTTTTGGAACATTTGCAATTCCAGCTTTCTCGGGAATGGGAAGTCGGCAATACGTCTTAGTTCATTACCAAATCCATCCCAAACTTACTACCTATTTTCGTTGGGCCCATACATATTATGCCGATCGTACATCCATTAGTTCTGGCACCCAAACCATTCATGGACCCAAACAGACCGATTCAGTTTTGGTGCTTCAGTACGTACTTCATTAATTTTTTCACAAGCGGTAGGATACCAAACTAGCTTTTTAATAAATTGACAAAAAAAAGTCCATGAAAAGAATTGCTCTTTTACTCCTACTCACCCTGGTACAGCAAAGCTGGAGCCATGCCCAAGACTTTACAAAAATGACTAAGAAGGAAGGGTTTGTTCCCTTCTACCTAGACGAAGAAAAAGGAAAAATTTACTTAGAAATCGATAAACTCAACCAAGAATTACTCTATGTCAATACGTTGACTGCCGGTATTGGATCCAACGACATCGGATTGGATAGAGGGAAGCTTGGGGATACTCGGGTAGTAGAATTTCGAAAAGCAGGAAATAAAATCACGATGGTACATAAGAATTACGACTACCGTGCTTACACCAATAACCCCTACGAAGCCAAATCCATTCAGGATGCCTTTGCGGAATCAACCCTTTGGGGTTTTGAAATAGTAAAAACAGATGGGACAAACTTCTTGGTAGATGGAACCAACTTTTTCCTTCAAGATGTGCATGGAGTCAGTGAAACCTTAGCCAGATCTCGACAAGGAAACTTTAAAGTAGATGCTAGCCGCTCTACCTTGTACTACCCAACTACCAAAAACTTTCCGAAAAATACTGAAGTTGAAGCTACCATCACCCTAACTGGAACTGGAGCAGGAGGCAATTTGCGCTCGGTAACTCCTAGTCCTGATGCAGTGACTGTCCGAATGAGACATTCATTGATTGAGTTGCCTCCTCTTTATGCTACGCGGGAATTTGATCCGCGAGCAGGTTACTTTTTCATTAGCTACCAGGATTACACTACACCTATAGATCAACCCTTGGTCAAGCGATTCATCTCTAGGCACCGATTGGAGAAAAAAGACCCTTTGGCTGCAGTTTCTGAAGTGGTGGAACCCATCGTCTATTACTTAGATCGAGGCACTCCCGAGCCCGTAGCTAGTGCACTGATTGAAGGAGGAAATTGGTGGGCACAGGCCTTTGAAGCTGCTGGATTCAAAAATGCATTTAGAGTAGAGCTTGCTCCAGAAGGAATGGACCTAAATGATGTTCGGTACAACGTGATCCAATGGATACATAGATCAACTAGAGGATGGTCTTATGGCTCCAGCATCCGTGATCCACGAACAGGAGAAATCCTAAAGGGACAAGTATCCTTGGGTTCCTTGCGTGTGAGACAGGATTACCTAATTGCACAAGGTCTTTTGCAGCCTTTTGAAGAAGGGAATGAGGCAGATCCCAAATTGATGGAATTTGCGTTGAATCGATTGAAGCAACTTTCTGCTCATGAAATAGGGCATACCATTGGTTTGGCACATAGCTATGCCACTTCAGCTACCGGACGCTCTTCCGTCATGGATTATCCTTACCCTTTGATCAGCCTCGACGAAAAAGGAAATGTAGATTTTGGAGATGCCTATGACTTAAAAATCGGTGAATGGGACAAATTGGCTATTACCTACGGCTATGGCCAACCTGCCGCAAACGAAACGGAGGAAGAGTTTTTAGAAAAAATGCTGCAATCCACCTATGCCGCAGGATATGAATTTATTACCGATTCCGATTCCAGAAACCCAAGTGGAGTGCATCCTCGATCACACCTTTGGGACAATGGGGCTTCTGCTTCGGAAGAACTTAAACGGATGTTGGACTTGCGTCAAAAGCGCATGGAAACCTTCGGGCTGAACGCGATCAAATCCGGTGAACCACAAGCCCTTCTCGAAGAGGTGTTTGTACCGCTCTACCTGATGCACCGCTACCAGTTGGAAGCTACTAGCAAGTTGGTCGGAGGACTGGATTATACCTACAAAATCAAGGGGGACAACCAACCTAATCACCAATGGATCCCTGCAAAAAGTCAACATGAGGCCTTAGACGCATTGCTCCTGTCCATAAGTACCCCACAACTGGAAATCCCTGCTTCTATCTTGGCCTTAATTCCACCGCGACCGTATGGTTATGGTAAAAATCGTGAAACCTTCACTTCCAGAACAGGGCCTGTATTTGATCCTATTGCCCCTGCAGAAAATGTAGTTGATGCTACCCTCGCCTTTCTTTTTGAGGCTGGAAGAGCAAATCGAATTTATTTGCAACAACTTCAAGATAAATCCTTACCAGGGTTGGAAACCGTTTTGGAGAAGGTAAGAAAACAAGTATTCAGTAATGCCATGCCAAAAGGCCTTGGTGTAGAAATTAAGCTCGTAACCGAGGCCAAATTGGTAGACCATTTAATAGCCTTATCGAAAAATGCAGGTGCATCTCAAACCGTTCGGGCTTTGGTGCGAAAAGAATTGCTTCAACTAAGCACTTTAACTGGTTCATTCTCGACCTTAATGCAAGCACATCGAGAGTACTTGAAGCAAAAGATTGAAGCCTACCTCAGCCTACCAGAGGAATTGACACCTCAGCAGATTCTCAGCATACCAGATGGAGCTCCTATCGGTATGGAAGCTATGACTTGTGACTTCCATTAAGTAAAGGCCAGGAACTCCTGGCCTTTACTTTTATAGGGGCGACTAATCAAATTGACCTATATTTCAGGTTTAATTCAACCACAAATCGGTAATTTTACGGGAAACAATTCAGCATTCTCCAAAACACTACCACCACAAATCCATTTCATGAGTAATCCCCTACTTTCTTCGTTTACCACCCCTTTCAATACAGCCCCTTTTCCAGCAATTTTAAACGAACACTTTCAACCCGCTTTTGTCGCTGCAATCCAGAAGGCAAAAGGAGAAGTTGAGGCAATCAAACAGGAATCCTTACCCACCTTTGAAAATACGGTGGAAGCCTTAGAAAAAAGTGGCAAACAGCTAGGGGTCTTATCTGCCATATTTTTTAATCTCAATTCTGCAGAAACAAATGCCGAACTGCAAAGACTTGCCAGAGAGATTTCTCCACTTCTAACTACACATGCGAATGATATTTTATTAGATAAAGAACTTTTTCAACGCATTTCACAGGTTTTTGAGCAAAGAGAGCAACTTTCCCTAACTGCTGAGCAAACAACGCTCCTAGAAAAAACATACAAATCTTTTGTGCGCAATGGTGCCCAGCTAGGAAAAGAAGCTGCGGATACGCTTCGAAAAATTGACCAAGAATTGGCACAACTTAGTCTTCAATTTGGAGAACACGTGTTGGCGGAAACCAATAAGTTTATTCACTTGGTAGGCAATTTAAATGAACTTGAAGGCCTTCCTAAGGGAGCGTTGGATGCGGCAGCACAATTCGCAGAAGAAAAGGGACATGCGGGTAGCTGGGCATTTTCCTTGGATTACCCCTCCTACATCCCGGTGATGACCTACGCCAAAAACAGAAACTTGAGAAAAGCATTGTTTATGGCATTCAATACCAAATGTGCCAAGCAAGATGAGTTAGACAACCAAGAAATTATTAAGCAATTGGTGTCCTTAAGACACCAACGTGCGCAACTTCTAGGCTATGAAAACCATGCCCACTTTACTTTGGAGGAACGCATGGCTAAAAGCCCAGTTGCAGTTTTTGACTTTTTAAATTCTCTTTTGGAAAAAGCCAAGCCCAAAGCCATCCTTGATGTGCAGGAAGTTGCAGACCTAGCTAAAAAATTAGACCAGTTGACTACTTTGGAAAAATGGGATTTTGCCTACTATTCTGAATTACTCAAAAAAGAAAAATATGCACTAGATGAAGAAGAACTTCGTCCTTACTTCAGTTTAGAAAATGTGATTTCAGGCGTATTTACTACTGCTTCGCGTTTATTTGGCCTTCGCTTTGTCCCTAATACAGAAATACCAGTCTACCACCCTGAGGTGACTGCCTACGAGGTATATGACCGAGACAATAAGTTTCTATCCGTGTTTTACGCAGACTTTTTCCCGAGACCTGGAAAAAGAAATGGGGCTTGGATGACTTCCTACAAAGGACAGTATAGGGAACAAGGAATCGATCATCGACCACATGTTTCCATTGTTTGCAATTTCACCAAGCCGACCAAAACCAGTCCTAGCCTACTCACTTTCAACGAAGTTACCACCCTCTTCCATGAATTTGGACATGCCTTACACGGCATGTTGGCTAGAGGAGTATACGAAAGCCTATCAGGAACAAGCGTATTCTGGGATTTTGTAGAACTCCCTTCTCAAATTTTTGAGAATTGGTGCTACGAAAAAGAATGTTTAGATCTATTTGCCCAGCATTACCAAACTGGAAAACCTATTCCTAGCGATTTAGTAGCTAAAATCAAGAAAGCTGCTAATTTCCAGCAAGGTTACTTGACGCTTCGCCAATTGAGTTTTGCCTTATTAGATATGGCTTACCATAGCCAAGACCCAAGTCAAATCCACGATATCAAAGCCTTTGAATTGCAGGTATTAACCGGAACCGAACTGCTACCAAGCGTTGAAAACACACGTATAAGTACCAGTTTTTCCCACATTTTTCAAGGAGGATATGCTTCAGGATATTACAGCTACAAATGGGCCGAAGTTCTCGATGCAGATGCTTTTGAATTATTTCAAGAAAAAGGAATCTTTGATTCGTCGACGGCCACTTCCTTTGAAAAAAACGTCCTATCTGCCGGAGGTAGTGAGCATCCTTCCCTCCTCTATGCTCGATTTAGAGGGAGAGATCCAAAACCAGATGCACTATTAAAACGTAGTGGATTGGTAGCCAGCAAATAAATTCTCTCTCACCTTTTTCATACTTAGGAATCCTTACATGAATCCAAAAACACTTCCACTTCCCCCCTATCTCAAGGCACTGGCAGTTTTGACTTTGTTGACTGTAGTGATTTTCGTTTTAATTGTGGGAAAATCTATCCTTATCCCTTTGGCCATGGGAGCATTTTTCGCCGTACTATTTACTCCACTATGCTTATATCTAGAAAAAATAAAATTTTCTAGAATCCTTTCCTGCATAGTTTCCCTGCTATGTATGATTGGACTCGTGTTTGGATTATTGAGTTTTATCGTGAGCAACCTAATTAGTTTTTCTAAAGATTTTGCGAACGTATCTATTCGAATCAGCAGCTTGATAGAACAAGTAGATCAGTTTACAAGCACAAAATTGGGTTTTCAACAAAAACTAGCCGATGAATTGGACCCCAATGCCCTGCTTGCCTTAGTCAATGAAAATAGTGGGAGTATTTCTAAATTCGCCATCAATGCCATCGGATCCCTGAGTAGTCTTGTTTTGATTCCTGTGTTTATGTTTTTCTTTCTTCTCTACCGGGACCACTTGGTACAAGTCATAATTTCCATGTATCAGGATACTGAACCTGAACTAGTTAAAACACAAATTATTCGGTTGCGTAAAGTAGTGTTAAACTATATTTCTGGTGTGGGGAAAGTAATGGTCATTCTTGCGCTACTTAACATCACTGCCTACACATTAATTGGTGTAGATCATGCCATTTTTTTCGGGCTTATTGGAGCTATTTTAAATATCATTCCTTATGTCGGCCCATTTATTGGAGCCTTACTTCCGATGAGTTATGCATTTTTGACGATGAACAATCTACTCTCTCCACTGTTGATTCTTGGGGCATACCAGGCTATTCAACTCTTGGAGGGGAATATTTTAACCCCAAAGATTGTGGGAAGTCAGGTCAATTTGAATGCCTTCATCACCTTTCTAGGACTACTTTTAGGGGCCTCTATTTGGGGAGTAGCAGGAATGATTTTGATCATTCCTATGCTAGCCATTTTACGCGAAATATTCGACTTATCTTCTTCCACCAAGCCTTTTGCTCTGCTGCTGGGAGAAGAACCAAAGACAATAAAATCAAAACCAACTTCTGATGAAAATTCAAATTCCTAACCTCCTACTGATAGCTACCCTAATTTTTTGGATGGGATGCGATAGCATTGATGATAAAAAAGGTAGGTTTTTGCTCAAAGGCAATAAAAAAATGGAAGAAAATGACCCCAAGACTGCATTGGAATTTTATGGGGAGGCAATTGCGCTGGACTCCAATTTTGTTGACGCTTACTACAACAAAGGAATGGCACATATCCGACTAAACCAATTGGAAGCTGCCATTCAAGATTTCAGTGCTGCACTACAAAAAAAATCAGATTATACAGATGCACTTTTCCAGCGGGGATTAGCTTATTTAGACCTAGGCGCCAGTTACAATGCAAAAGAAGATGGTGAACGGATGGTGAACCAAAATCCGAAGGATTGGAGATCCTATTTTTTAAAGGGGCTAACTGAAGAAAAACTAAAAAATTACGAGGAGGCCTTACAATCTTTTCAAAAAGCAGTTGAACTAGACCCGGAAAATTCGGACCTCTTGGTAAATCAGGCCACCATCCATTTCTATCAAGAAGAATACGAATCCGCCATGTCACTTTTGGTAAAGGCAGAAGAAATCAATCCCTTGGAAGCCAACTTACACAACCTGAGATCCATGATCTTGTTTGAGAAAAAAAACTACGAAGGAGCCTTAAAAGCAGTAGAGAAAGCCATCACTCTTGATAATCGACAAGCGTATTTTTACAACAACCAAGGATTGTATTTACTCTATTTAAATCAATTGGAGGAAGGCCTGACATTTATTAATCAAAGTTTGGCAATGGATAACAAAAACCCATTTGCTCTCCGCAACAAAGGGATTTATTATTCGCTAACTGGAAAAAAGGTAGAAGCATTGAGTTTTCTAGAAGAATTGGCAACCGGCTATCCCGAGATGGACTTGGTACAAGAATACCTAATCAAAGCGAAAGCCTTGTAAGTAGGGATTCAAAGAAAAGTAGGCATAAAAAAGCCGTAACGAAAAATCGTTACGGCTTTTTTATTTTATGCCAAAGTAAATTAGGCTTTCGCTGCCTTGATTAAGTTTAGTGCGCTTCCCGCCTTAAACCATTCAATCTGACCTTCATTGTACGTATGGTTTGCTACTACGGTGTCTGAGGTGCCGTCTGCATGATGGAAAATCACTTCCAATGACTTCCCTGGAGCAAAAGTGGTCAAGCCATTAATATCAATTACGTCATTTTCTTGAATCAAATCGTAATCTGCAGGATTCGCAAAAGTCAAGGCAAGCATACCCTGCTTCTTCAAGTTGGTCTCGTGAATACGAGCAAAAGACTTCACCAAAATAGCACGAACCCCTAGGAATCGAGGCTCCATGGCTGCGTGCTCTCGGGAAGATCCTTCCCCATAATTTTCATCTCCTACAACTATAGACCCAATTCCTGCAGCCTTGTAAGCACGCTGCGTTGCTGGTACTTCTCCATATTCACCTATCAACTGGTTTTTAACCGAGTTGGTAGCTTCGTTGAAGGCATTCACCGCTCCAATGAGCATGTTATTGGAAATATTATCCAAATGACCTCTGTATTTCAGCCAAGGACCTGCCATGGAGATGTGGTCCGTGGTACATTTTCCTTTGGCTTTGATCAACAACTTCATTCCCTTCAAATCCATCCCTTCCCATGCTGCGAAGGATTCCAATAATTGCAAACGATCAGAAGTAGGCGCTACAAGCACCTGAACCTTTGACCCATCTTCTGCTGGAGCCTGATAACCCGCATCTTCCACCGAAAAACCCTTGGTAGGTAATTCCAAACCTCTTGGTTCTTCCAATCGAACTTGGTTGCCCTCCGAGTTGATTAAGGTATCGGTAAGTGGGTTAAAAGTAAGGTTACCTGCAATGGCTAATGCCGTCACGATCTCTGGAGAAGCTACGAATGCGTGTGTGTTTGGATTCCCATCCGCTCGCTTCGCAAAATTCCGATTGAATGAAGTAATGATGGAGTTCTTTTCCTGCTTTTCAGCACCATGTCTTGCCCACTGCCCTATACATGGACCACAGGCATTAGCAAGTACTACACCACCCATTTTATCGAAGGTATCCAAAAATCCATCACGAGCCACAGTGAAACGAACTTGTTCCGAACCTGGAGTAATCGTGTACTCCGACTTGGCAACTAATTTTTTGTCTACTGCCTGCTGCGCAAGGGAAGCTGCTCTAGAAATATCTTCGTAAGAAGAGTTGGTACAAGAACCGATCAATCCCACATCTAACTTTGCAGGCCATCCGTTTTCTTTGACAGCAGCAGCAAATTTAGAGATAGGCCATGCCAAATCAGGAGTAAATGGACCATTTACATGCGGCTCAAGTTCGGAAAGATTTATCTCAATCACCTGATCGAAGTACTGCTCTGGATTGGCATAGACTTCAGCATCACCCGTCAAATGAGCTGCGATGCCATCAGCGAGTGCTGCGATATCAGAACGGCCCGTACCAGAAAGGTAGGCAGCAGATTTTTCATCGTATCCAAAAATAGAGGTAGTTGCCCCGATTTCAGCACCCATGTTACATATGGTCCCTTTACCAGTTGCGGATAGCGAACGGGCTCCTTCTCCAAAATATTCCACAATTGCACCAGTTCCTCCTTTCACGGTTAGGATACCAGCAACTTTCAGAATCACGTCTTTGGCAGAAGTCCATCCGGATAGCTTCCCTGTCAACTTCACACCAATCAACTTTGGGAACTTCAATTCCCAAGGCAATCCAGCCATCACATCACAAGCATCCGCACCTCCTACACCAATGGCGATCATTCCTAGTCCACCAGCATTGGGGGTATGTGAATCCGTACCAATCATCATTCCTCCAGGGAAGGCATAATTTTCTAAAACCACTTGGTGAATAATTCCAGCTCCTGGCTTCCAAAATCCAATACCGTATTTATTTGAAACTGAGGCTAAAAAATCATACACCTCTTTGTTTTTATCTTTTGCTTTGCTCAAATCTTGATCTGCTCCAATCTCTGCTTGGATTAAGTGATCGCAATGAACTGTAGAAGGAACGGCTACCTGAGAACGACCTGCCTGCATAAATTGCAACAAGGCCATCTGCGCAGTAGCATCTTGCATGGCTACTCGATCGGGTTGAAAATCAACGTAAGAGGTTCCTCTTTTATATACCTGACTAGCAGCACCTTCAGTTAAATGGGCGTAAAGAATTTTTTCAGTCAATGTTAGGGGTTTGCCTACCACCTTTCTAGCCGCTTCGATGCGACTTGGGATCTGTGCATAGACCTCTTTGATCATTTCAATGTCAAAAGCCATCTTTTTGTTTAGTTTATTGGATTAAAGGTTCGGATTTCCGCTTGCGAATATAGGAAAAAGCGATAAAAAAGGGAACGCACAATCAGTTAATCAGGTTGCCCTTAGGAGAATATTCTTGGCAATTAAAATTTAAAGCCTGCAGATTGAGGATTCATAAAGCCTCAGACTTCAGTAGCCTGGGTAAGTTCTTGGAGAAATTTTAGCGTATCCACCCGATCCGCATAGTCCCAAGGAGCAGGACATTGGGTGTGACCAAAAGGAATTGGGTCAGGAAAAATAGAACTAGGCTGCCCCACTACGCATTGTATTTTTGAATCAAGTGGCCGTAATTTTTCCTTCAGTTCCGCTAAATTGGAATACATTTCATAATAAAGGACACCGATCGGTGATACCAATTCAACAGATTCCTTAAGAAGTAAAAAGCCATTATCCAAGTGAGGAGTACCATTGACCAAATAAATAGACTTGTTGTACTCGTAGTTATTAAAATACTTGTGGTGGTTGGCAACCCATTCAAATGACTGAATTTCATCCAAAAGCTGTGTCAATTGGTCCTTTTCTCTGACATACACTTTGGATACATTTCTGCATCCCAAACCAAAGTAATCAAAAATATCATGCCCTAGAGCTTGTATTTCGACAGAGGATTCATCCCCTTGAAGAATAGCCACAGAGGTACGATTAGAACGGATTAGATGAGGATATTTTCCAAAGTAATAGTGAAAATAGCGAGCAGAATTGTCACTCCCTGTGGCAATGTATGCTTGCTTATTTTTAATGAGGTCTTCAATAAAAATGCGGTCAGAAAAACGCGGCTCTATTGCTTTCAATTGGTTGAGTAACCAAAGTGGCAGTGCCGTATCTTGAGAACTAAGCTTGATACAGGCGACATGCCCCGAAATCAGAACCGTTAAAATATCGTGGAAGCCTACCCCTGGAATATTTCCTGCTAGCATCAACCCAACTTGTAGGGGATGACTGGGTTCATCCAAAGAATACCTAGAAACCCACAATTCCAAAGCCTTCTTTTCCAAAAGGATCTTTAAGCCTTCCAAAGCCTGCTCCAAGGATTGGTAAGTAAACCAAGCATTTTGGTTTTGTGCCTGTTGAAATAAAATATGCTTTTCTTCCTCCTTCAAATCCGAAAGTTGAAAACCTAGGCGAATAAATGCTGAAATCCGATCAGCAAGGGGGAATTCTGACTTCATTTTACAAAGGTACCCAAAAAGAAAAAGCGCTCGAAAAAAATTAAAATTAATTAGTGTGACAACTTTTTTATTGCGAAGGTGTTAAGGAGATTGTAACTTTGTATTCTAATTTGATCACCTATGGCAATAATGATTACCGACGAATGCATCAATTGCGGTGCATGCGAACCTGAATGCCCCAACACGGCAATATACGAGGGAGGAATAGAATGGACCTGGGCTGGGGGCACTAAATTAAATGAAGTAACTCTAGAAGATGGAACAGTGGTAGCTGGTACAGCAAAGCAAAACCCTGTTTCGGATGAGTTTTACTACATTGTCTCTGACAAATGCACCGAGTGCAATGGTTTCCACGAAGAACCACAGTGCGCTGCAGTATGTCCTGTAGATTGTTGTGTAGATGACCCAGATCATCGAGAAAGTGAACAGAAATTACTGACGAAGAAGGCATTCCTTCACGGAGAATAATTTAAGATATGGTTTAGGGCTCTTTTTACTTCGTAATAAGAGCCTTTTTTTTTGTTTACCTCCCACTCATACAGCATCTTCTTTCAGACACTAGCAATGGAATGGATGCATTACTTTTTTAAACACACTTCTTACTTGATCTTACCACTTAAGTGGTTCATTTTTATTGATTTAGGTAATTGAAATTTGTTTAACAGTTTTAGGTTCGTATTCAGATTAATGCTTCTTGTACCCCTTTTTTTACAGGTTTTTAAAAAAAAGAAAGGATTTGCTTTGAATTGTAAATACCTTTTCGCTTATCTTAGAACAATATTTAAAGCATTCCAACCACTAATCCCTACAAACATTGGAAGATCATCGAGGATACGATAGAGAGGAAATTTTCTCTAAAAAAGTAAAAGCTGGAAAAAGAACTTATTTTTTTGATATCAAATCAACCCGTGGGAATGATTATTACCTTACGATTACAGAAAGTAAGCGCCGCATAGATGGAGAAAATTTCAGTTATGAAAAGCATAAAATTTTTCTCTACAAAGAGGATTTTCACAAATTTGTCAATGCACTGAATGAAGCAGTAGATCATGTTAAAAATGATTTATTACCGGATTTTGATTTTGAACAATTTGAAAACGAAGATTCCGAAAACGAGGTAAACAATGAACTTCGTTGGGAATAAATCCTCTTTAAATCCATTAGGGTTACCCCACTTATTCCAATATATTTGAGGAGGCAATAGCCTCCTCTTCTTTTTTATGCAACGGTTTTTTGTTTACCTAATCCTTTTTGCACTTACCTTCCTCCTATTTGGATGGTATTTTTCAGCTATTTCATTGTACCTGGTCATCGCACTAATTTTTGCTGCACTTTTACGGCCTATTACCAATAAAATCAACGAAGTGCATCTTATTGGACAGCATATTCCCAGAGGAATTGCGATTTTATTATCGTATATAGGAGTGGTATCCTTGATTTTTCTTTTGGGACTTTTATTTTTTCCCTTGATCAGTCAACAAGTGAAAATTTTGAGCGAGTTGAATTTAGAGAGTATTTACCTACAGCTGGAAACACCTCTTGAAAAAATTGAGCGATTCCTCATAAAATACCAACTCCTAGAAAATAAATCAGGGATCCTGTTGGAGAAACTTCGGATTGCCATTCAAGAAACCTTAAAAAAGTTTGATGTTGGCGGATTTATCACTGGTGCAATTACAATCACAAGCACCATATTTATCGGCATCTTGGCCGTAGCATTTATCACTTTTTTCCTATTGCTAGAAAATGGACTGCTACGGAGAAACTTGCTCAATCTCATTCCAAATGCTTATTTTGAGCTTTCTGTGGCTACTTTTACCAAGGTGGAAAAATTACTTTCGAATTACCTTTTTGGCTTATTGATTCAAATTATGGCTATTTTTCTAATGGCCTCCTTAGCTTTAAGTCTAGCTGGTGTCGAATATGCTTTGACCATCGCACTTTTTGCAGCTATTGCCAACCTAATTCCCTATGCTGGACCTATACTAGGTGCAGTTTTTGGTGTGGTGGTCGGGATTTCAACAGGAAACTTTACGGCAGACAGTGATTACAACTATTTTTTGATTAAAATAATTTCAGCATTTACAGTGGTTCAAGTAACCGATAACGTACTCCTGCAGCCGCTTATTTTTTCCAAATCTGTAAAAGCACATCCCCTTGAAATATTTGTTATTATCTTTGCCGGAGCAAAAATCGCAGGTATACCAGGAATGATTTTTGCTATTCCCGTCTACACCATTTTCAGAGTGTCGATTTTGGAATTTTTCAATGGTTACAAGTCCTACAAAATATTTAAAATTAAAGCAACGAATTAATGGCATTACAATGTGGCATAGTAGGTCTTCCCAATGTGGGTAAATCTACCTTGTTTAATGCGCTTTCGAGCGCCAAAGCAGAAGCAGCTAACTTTCCTTTTTGTACCATAGAGCCCAATGTGGGTGTAGTATCGGTTCCTGATGCTCGCTTACAGGAATTGGAAGCTTTAGTTAATCCCCAACGCGTAGTTCCCACCATTATTGAATTTGTGGATATTGCTGGCCTTGTCAAAGGTGCCTCCAAAGGGGAAGGTTTGGGGAATAAATTTTTAGCAAACATCCGTGAGGTGGATGCCATCATTCATGTTATCCGATGCTTTGAAGATAACAATATCGTCCACGTTGCCGGAGGCGTAGACCCAATATTTGACAAAGAGGTCATCGATACCGAATTGCAGTTGAAAGATTTGGAATCCGTAGAAAAAAAGATTCAACGGATCGAAAAAATGGCCAAATCTGGAGATGCCAAAGCAAAACGAGAATTGGAAACTTTGCTCCAATTTAAAGAAGGATTGACCTCAGGTTTGAATGCTCGAGCTATCGAAGTAGAGAAAGAGGATTTAGAAGCCGTTCGTGACCTTCATCTCCTTACTATCAAGCCTGTACTCTATGTGGCCAATGTGGACGAGGCCAGCATTCACACAGGAAATGCTTTTGTCACCAAACTTCGTGAAAAAGTAAAAGAAGAAAATGCAGAAGTTATCGTCCTTTGTGCAGCCATTGAATCTCAAATCGCTGAATTTGACGACCCAGAAGAAAAGGCCATGTTTCTTGGTGAATATGGGCTAAACGAAAGCGGACTCAATCGCTTGATTTATGGTGCTTATACCCTACTCAATTTGATTACTTACTTTACTGCAGGAGTACAAGAAGTTCGCGCTTGGACGATACGAAAAGGTTGGAAAGCTCCACAAGCGGCAGGCGTAATTCATACGGACTTTGAACGAGGATTTATCAAGGCAGAAGTCATTCGACTCGCAGATTATAAACAATTTAAGAGCGAGGCAGTTTGTAGAGAAAATGGTAAAATCTCGATCGAAGGCAAGGAGTACATTGTTCAAGATGGTGATATTATGCATTTTAGATTTAATGTTTAAAATTTGCTGATTTTTTTGTGTAAGTTTACAGCACTTATTTTAGACACCGAGTGATGATATTCAAAACTCGTATTGTTTCATTATATTTTTAAAACCGTGAGAGTACGTTTAATATTTTCGTTAAAAAATAAAGGCTCTTTTTTGCCTTTTCATCACCAGTATATACTGGCTCAATTTCTGAAAGGACTGATTGTCAAAGGAGGAAAGGAGGAGTTCTACAATTACAATTTCTTCAATTTCTCTGGATTGAAGGGTCAAACCAAGGTAAGCCGTAGTGGACTTCACTATTACTCTAGTTTGGTCACCTTGGTATTGTCATCCCAAAGTGAGGAATTCATCGATTACTTGCTAGAACAAGTATTTGCTACTTCAAAAATTGAGTTGGGCAACTTGATTCTTTCTCCTGAATACACTGAACTCGAAGCTGAGCCAATCTTGGAAGTTTCCAATAAGTTTGTATGTATCTCCCCCTTAGTCCTTATCACACCCGCTTTCAATGAAGAAGCTGGCAAGCGATTCATCAATCCAGATAGCGACGAGTTCTCAGATCTCTTGTACGAATCTACATTGACCCGAATGGAGAAATCTGGCTGGTACAGCCCAGAACAAATGGAATCCTTTTTTAAGTTCCAGGTGGTACCTGATATGGTTTATGTGAATAAACTGAAAGAGCAACAGAAAAAATTTGCACGAATATATGCCGTCTACGACCTAGACGTAAAATACGAAGTTCGTGGCTACACACTTCCATTTACCCTGTATGCTGCTCCTGAAGTCCAAGATTTTGTATTTAAGTGTGGCTTAGGCGCCTTTACCCACAAAGGTTTTGGAATGATGGACTTAGCCACACACCCTGCTGATAATAAAACTACTCCTTACAAATTCAAAAGAGAAGGTTTTGTACCTTATAAGGCCACGGGAGAACGAGTTCGTCAAAATGTAGCGCCAACAGAAGAAGAAACTGAAGCCCCTACCGAAGAATCCTAATTCCTTGAAATAGTAGTTACTAGCCCCTAAAAAACACGTATTTTTTAGGGGTTATTTTTTATTAGGCTTAGAGTCTTCGCTTATTTGGTTGCAAATACACATAGCCAACCAACTGATCGTAGCGAGAACCGAGACCTCTGTAATACACGAATACCTCGTATTCATTTTCGGTTTGAAAGTGACTTCCTTCCAAGGATTCAAAGTCATAGGTTCCGTCTCCATTTACATATGCAAACTGGTAATCGTACCAACCTTGCTTCAATAACAAAGAAGTAGCATACATGCGTTTCTTGCTATCGTAAACCATCGTCGCTTCAGGTGCCTTTCCCCATTGGCTAAGCCCACCCATCAATTTGATATTTTTTCCTGGTACATCGTTGAGGTAAAAAGTAGTATATACATATTCGCTTTCTACTTCAGGATCCCCACCAGGTCGATCGTTGGTTTGGATTACATATTGACCATTCAGATCCAGATACTGTACATAAGCTCCAATAGGTCTTGGAACATCTACTCGCGCATCAGCCACCACTAAGGATTCTTCTACCTTAACCGAAGCTACATTTACTCCCGTCGCACGGATAAAGCGTAAGTCTATAAATCGAAACTCATTTCCAGCACGAAAGGTACTCTCTCCTTCAAAAGGTTCGTAACGAATGAGTTTTGAATTCTGATTCAAAAAAGTAGGCGTAAGCAACACTTTTGCATTGTCCCAACGCTGGTTTTGTCGAATTACTACTTTTATTTGGGCCTGAGGATCAATCACTTCTAGGTTACTGTAGTTGACAGAGACATTTATTTGTTGCAAGGTCCTACGGTCTTCGGCCTGTGTGGGGGGTACTACTTGAGCTGCCACTGCAGCACTATTCTCTATAACCATAAACCGCTTGGTGAAAATCACTGCATTTTCATCCCGATTTTTATAAACTTTAAGAAGGTAATTCCCTGATTTACTGACCCGAGGAACAATAAAGGAATACCGAATATAGGGCATTCGGGTATTCACAGAATAAGCGTAATCCATTAAAGTGAATTCATTAAAAGACAAGGAAAAATCCGTGTCTCTCAAACCCGATTTCTTCCAATCTGAATCACAGTGAACCAGTTTGGCCGTATACAACTCCGGATCATAGGACACATCATCAAACCACACGACAAGGGATTTGGAATCTGTCAAAGAAATCACAGGCGCATTCAATTGATTTTCTACCTCTCCTCCATTTGGAAACATCCGTACAGAAAGAATGTGATCCGCAAAAACCTTATCCTCAAGCACCTGTGCATTTCCCATAAAAGAGAAGAGGAGAAAAAAAGTGAGTAGGACTTGAGTTTTCATTGACATATCCTGATGCTTAAGTCAATAGCTGCTGCACTAATGAAATTTGATCTACCAACTTCTCCCAATTGGCATTTACTGTATCAAGTGACGCTTGAATTTGCTGGTAACTTGCCTGTGTTTTCTGGGATTCCAACTCATCCAAGTATAAGGAAGGGTCTGCCAATTTGATTTCCAAATCCTGCTTTTGAACTTCCAATTGGTGTATTTCCTTTTCGACAGCTTGCAACTGGTCCTCTAATTTCTTCAATTCCCTTTTGGCTTGCTGCGTATCTTCTTTACTTTTTGTGGGACTCACGGATGCTGCTTTAACCGGCTTTTGTGTAGGTGCAGCAGCCACCTGTTCTACTTGCTGACTTCTCCAAAACTCATACTCCTCATAAGTTCCTGGGTACTCCTTGATTTCATGCTGCTCAATGTACCAGATTTTATTAGCCACCCCTTTGATAAAGTGGCGGTCGTGGGAAACCGTGATAAAGGTCCCCTCATATTGCTGCAGGGCCTGAATTAGAATATTCACAGATTGAAAATCCAAATGGTTGGTCGGTTCATCCAGTAACAAGAAATTGGCTTCAGAAATCAGGGTTTTGGCCAAAGCCACTCTTGACTTCTCCCCACCTGACAACACCTTGATTTTTTTGTATACCTCTTCGTTGGAAAAAAGAAAACATCCCAAAACACCCCGCAACTCCATTTCAGTTTTACCACTTCCTGCCTGAGACATTTCTTGAATGATCTCATTATCTAAGGTCAATGCTTCCAATTGATGCTGTGCAAAAAAGGATTTGATCACGTTGTGACCCTCTCCCCGCTTACCAGAAATTGCCTCTGTTCCCGCAATAATGCGAAGTAAGGTAGATTTTCCTTTTCCATTAGCTCCAATCAAGGCAATCTTATCCCCACGCTCAATTCTGGCAATGGTATTTTTCAAAATCGTCAAGTCCCCATAAGCTTTGGATACCTGATCCAAGGTGACCACATCACGACCTGATTTTTGTGAAAATTTAAATTTAAAATTCACAAATGCCTCGTCATTCACTACCTCGTGCACACGCTCCATTCGATCCAATGCCTTAATTCGGGATTGAACCTGATTGGACTTGGTGGCCTTTGCTCGGAAACGTTCAATAAATCGCTCCGTTTGCTTAATTTGTTGCTGCTGATTTTCGTAGGCGTTTTGCTGCAACTCCATCCGTAATTTTTTCTCCTCTTTGTAAAAGGAGTAATTACCCGGATAGGAAGTTAAAGTCTCGTTAGCCACCTCTACCGTGGTACTAATGCAATTGTCCAGAAAAGTCTGGTCGTGAGAAACGACTACTACAGCACCTTCGTAATTTTTGAGGTAATTCTCCACCCATTGAATAGAAGGAAGATCCAGGTGGTTGGTCGGTTCATCCAGCATCAGCAGGGCGGGCTTTTCCAATAGCAATTTGGCAAGCATGACACGCATCCTCCATCCTCCAGAAAACTGGCGCAAAGGCTTCTGCAAGTCATTGGTTTGAAACCCAATCCCCTCCAATACCTCTTCAGCTTTGGCTTTAATGGTATAGCCCTCATTGGATTCAAATCGATCCTGAAGGTGCGCAAGTCGGTTGATTACCTCTTCCGAATAATCTGTTTCCATCAATTTCAACACCTGATCTATTTCTTCTTGAATCGCCAAAGTCTCTTTAAATGCTGCCAATGCAACATCTAAAATGGAATCATCCGACTGGTAGGATAGTAAGTCTTGATTTAGAAATCCAATGGTACAATCCTTAGCCTTCTGCACCTCTCCCGTGGTGGGTAGGTAATCCCCATGGATAATTTTGAGCAAGGTTGATTTCCCAGTACCATTCTGACCTACTAGGCCAATTTTATCTTTGGGCTTGATATGTAAGTTGGCATTTTCGTACAGCGCACGGCCGCCAATAAAATACGAGAGGTTACTGATGGATAACATGGCGCAAAAATAACCAATACTCCATTCTAATCTGAATCATTCTCAGAACTATTCGGTTAAATTTACTCAAAATTCAATCCCATGCTTCGACCCCTTCATTTCTTACCCATTTTTGCTTCCTTACTTCTACTCAGCCTTTTCGCTTGTAGCAATGAAAAGTCAGCCACCTTAACTACTCCTGTAGGCACAAAAATAAGGATTGACGCAGCCAAATCGGACGTGCAACTGGAAAAAATCCAACTTCCAGAAGGTTTTAGTATTGAGGTATGGGCAGCAGATGTGCCGAATGCACGATCCATGGCCCTATCAGAAAGTGGGATTGTGTTCGTAGGAAATAGGCAAGAAAAAAATGTCTATGCGCTCGTAGATGAAAATGGTGATGGAAAAGCAGACAGCAAATACATCCTTGCTAATAACCTTCGTATGCCCAATGGAGTAGCCATTAAGGATGGAGACCTCTATGTGGCAGAAGTATCTCGGATTTTACGCTTCAAAGACATCGAGAAAAATCTAGAAAATCCAACCTTTGAAGTAGTCTATGAGAACTACCCAGACGAAGCCCATCACGGTTGGAAGTTTATTGCCTTTGGACCCGATGGCTTACTATACATCCCAGTCGGTGCTCCTTGCAATATCTGTGTGTCTGAAAATCCTATTTTTGCAAGCATCACCCGGTTAGATGTGCGCAATCCTGGTGCAAAACCTGAAATCTACGCCCATGGGGTTCGTAATTCAGTTGGCATGGATTGGCATCCAATCAGCAAAGAATTATGGTTTACCGACAACGGACGTGATATGCTTGGCGACGATATACCTGATTGTGAACTCAATAGAGCCACACGGTTTGGGCAGCATTTTGGATACCCCTACTGGCATGCAGGCACCATCCAAGATCCTGAAGTAGGCTCGGAGGGCAAAGAGGCTTCATTTTATACCCTTCCTGCAGCCAAATTAGGCGCACATACTGCTCCTTTGGGAATTCGCTTTTACGAAGGAGATCTTTTTCCTGCTAGCTACAAGCACCAATTATTCATTGCCAAGCATGGCAGTTGGAACCGCAGTAAAAAATCTGGGTACGAAGTGGTATTGGCACGAATGGATTCTACTGGAACAGTTACAGGCCAAGAGGCCTTTGCTACCGGTTGGCTAGATGCCGAAAGCCAGGAGGCCTGGGGAAGACCAGTAGATGTACAGGAACTGAAGGATGGAAGTTTACTGATCTCGGATGATGTAGCCAACTGCATTTACCGGGTCACTTACACGCAACACTAATCAGAAAATGATTGTGAGCATTCGTTTGAAAACAAACTAAGTGATTATTCGCGAAATAGGCTGAGACTTAAATTAGGTTTGAATTACTGAGGATAATTTAGGGGCACCCTTATAAGGTTTGAATTGCTTCAATAAATAGATATGCATTCAGCACAAAAAATGAAAATGCTGGTACTATCACCAGCCAGGGATCTTTGATCCGTATTCTTACAGCCACTCCTAGCAACATCAAGAGAGAAAGACCTCCAGCAGAAAAGACGAGTAATGGAGGAAAGACTAGGCCGACAAGTAAGCCTAGAGCACCAAAAATCTCTAAGGTAGCAGTGAGTGCTCCAAATTTAGCTAGACCAAAACGAATAAACTCCTCCTTCATTTTGGATGAGGTAAAAAACGCAACTCCATATGCAACAAAAGAAAAGCTAGAAAAAAGCACTAGCACTTCGCGTATTCCCATCAAGAAATCCAGTTAAGGGAAACTGCGGCAACGAACAAACAAAGTACCAAAAGAACTAGCGATGGGATTCGTTTTGAGACTGGGTTATTTACTTTGAAGTGAAAATATTGAGCACTAATCATCAGAAAGCCCATCAGCAAAGCAGGAATCAATACCAAAGAAGGATACCAAATGCCAACGACGAGTAAGGTTGCTAAGATAAGTTTAGTTGAACCAACCACAGATCGGGTAAGCACACTAAGCTCATAGTGATGAAATTCTTTAACAATATTGTCAAACCTAAAAACCCAAACTACTACTATCGATAGCGCTATAACTAGCTGGGCAAAGAGGGAAAGGGTAAGGATCATAAATTAATTTGTATAGGCCCAAGCTAAATGAGCTAGTTAGTTTAATGAAATAATTAAGATCAAGTTAGGGATTTAATTGATTTTTAGTAGCTGAACCATACTTATGTTCACCTAGACTAAGAATGAAACAAAAGAAATTAATAAAAACACTTTTCACCAAAATACCAGATGAAAGTGGATTTTGATTGCCCACTTTAGTAGGAAGAAATGCTTTTGTTGGTAATTAAAATCTAGCTCAACCAATCTGGTTTAGTGGTTACTATTTCAGCTTTCAATTGATTAAGTAAATTATATATCCCAAAATAGGTTCTATTCACATATAATCCATGTCTAGAACCTCTCGCTTGATTGGACTTTTTAAACATTTTATCATTTGCAATTCGATCCCCAAGCTGAAAGATTTGATTAAAAAACTCATTGTTAGAAAAATCAAATTTTTCAACGTGAAACGGAGTTCCCAACAAAGCAATCATCTCAGAGAAAATTGACTTAAAATATTTTTTTTCCTCTTCAGTATCTTTATCTGAGATAAATTCTAAATCATAAAATATCTGATTTAATTCCTCTTCTTTGATGAGTAAATCTTTCTTAATTAACGAAAAATATCCCTTGTAAAAGTCCACTGGAATTACTTTAACGCATCCAAAATCAATAATCCCTAAAGTTCCATCCTCTTGAATGATAAAGTTTCCTGGATGCGGATCTGCATGCACCTGTTTCAAATTATGCACTTGGTGATGGTAAAAATCCCATAAAGCTTGACCTATTCGATTTCTTTGTTCTTGAGAAGGGTTAGTTTCCATCCACTCTTTGATGTGCTTCCCCTCTAACCAATCCATGGTAATTATTCGGTCCGAACTGAGCGAATCGTAATACTTGGGAAAACGAAGATTGGGTATGGCTGTGCAGGATTCAGAAATTTCTCTTGAACGTTTTATTTCCAAGGTATAATCTGTCTCTTCCAGCAATCGCTCTTCCACTTCCTGCATGTAATGGTTCAGTTCCTGCTCGTTCATATTTAACAGACGCAAAGCAATTGGCTTAACAAGTTTCAAATCTGAACTAACTGAATCACCCACTCCTGGATATTGGATTTTGACAGCAAAGGTCTTATCTCCTTGAGTTGCTTGATGCACTTGACCAATCGATGCCGCATTGATGGCTGACCGGCTAAAAGTGTCAAAAAGTTGTTCAGGGGTCTTTTGAAAATGCTTTTGAAAGGTCTTCACCACCAAGGGATAGGACAAAGGAGGCGCAGTGTATTGCGCCATTGAAAATTTATCTTGATACGCCCTCGGAAGCAAATTTTTATCCATGGACATCATTTGAGCCACCTTGAGCGCAGAACCCTTGAGTTCACTTAGAGAGTTGTAAATATCCGAAGCATTATTCTGGTGCAATTCCTCTCGATTGAGTGCCGGATTGACCATTTTTTTTGCGTAATGCTTGACATAATTTCCCCCTACTTTCGCTCCTGTAGAAATAAATTTAGCCGCACGCTGAACTTTAGAAACAGGAATAGATCCCTGTTCTTTTACCTTGTCAGACATTTCTTATTTGGTTTGGTAAAGAAACTTCGCAAAGTCTAAAAAAGAATCTAGGGCGCTTTTGCCCATCAAGTCAAATGCGAAATTGACCGACTTTTCGATAGCAGCGTCTGTTTTTTCAAATCGTGGACTGGTATCGTCCAGCCAATAACGAAATACAAAAGCTACTTGTAGCCATAGCGCCTCATCGTACTTTTCTGTAAGTAAGGGTCGACTAGCTATTTCTTGAGTTTCTTTACCTTCTAGGATTAATTCAGAGGCAAAATCAGAAAACTTTTCTTTGAATTCGCGAGTATCTCCTGGCAATTTTTTGAAGGTAGCAGCTTTATCCCCATATAGGGAGAGTAAGTAAGACCTGTTTTTCTTGAGCTCTTCCACCCAAGTAAATAAAAAAGAAAGAAATTTTTCGCGTACTGCATATTCCTTGTAGACTTCCTGCTCCTCCAATTGACTAATTGTTTCATCAAATAAAGCCACCCAAATCGAGGTTTTTATGGATTCAAAGGAGGTAAAATAATTGTAAAAATCAGCTTCCTTGATTTTTAAATCTTTGGCAAATTTAAAAATGGAAGCAGGTTCTTTCCCATGCTCAAGCACATGTGAAATAAAACCCTCCAAAATCAACTTTTTAAAATCTTTTTTTCCTGTTTTCTTTTCTACAACGGTATCCATCTGTCTTTATGAAGTATGCACTAGTAACTCAAAAACAATGCGTCTGGTTTGCTTTAAACAAAAAAAAGTCGGAATTCTTTCCGACTATATCCATAGGAATGGGGTCTTTCAACTAGTTACTTTTTCTACTACCAAATTGTGGTTGGTGTAAATACATACATCCGCTGCAATATGCAAGCTTTCTCGAACCATCTCTTCAGCAGTTAGCTGAGGGGCAAATTTTTTAAGGGCTCTTGCCGCTGATTGTGCATATACACTCCCCGAACCGATAGTCGCAATTTCCATATCAGGTTCAATCACATCCCCATTTCCTGAAATAATCAAAATATCGTCTTTATCTGCCACGATCATCATGGCTTCCAAGCGGCTGAGCATGCGATCCATACGCCATTCTTTGGCAAGTTCTACGGCGGCACGCTTCATATTATTGCCAAATGCTCCTAATTTCTCCTCAAATTTATCTAATAGGGTAAATGCATCTGCTGTGGAACCTGCAAACCCAGTCACGATCTTGCCCCCTTGAAGCACTCTGATTTTCTTTACTGAACTTTTGGCTACCGTATTTCCTAAAGTTGCTTGACCATCTGCACCGATGACAACTTCTCCCTTATGTCGGATGGCTACGACGGTGGTTGATTTAATTTTTTCCATGGAAAATTTAAGTTTCTGGCGTCCCAATACAGAACTCCATTTTGCCGATACATTCAAAAACCATACAAAAGCAAAAAGTCCTCGTTGAACAGGACTTTTTGACAGGTAGTGTTAGATTAAGATACGCACCGGATCTTCTAACAAGCCCTTCAGCGTCTGAAGGAATGCCGACCCAACTGCACCATCTACGACGCGGTGGTCGCAAGAAAGCGTCACTTTCATCAGGTTTCCTACTTTCATTTGACCATCTTTCACAATGACTGTTTCCTTGATTCCTCCCACTGCCAAAATACAAGCATCTGGGGGATTGATAATGGCCGTAAATTCATCGATTCCAAACATTCCCAAATTAGAGATGGTGAATGTATTGCCTTCCCAATCTTTAGGTTGTAATTCTTTGTTTTTGGCCTTTTGACCCAATGATTTGGCTTGATTCGAAATTTGACTTAACGATAACTGATCTGCAAAGCGGATTACAGGAACTAAAAGCCCCTCCTCTACTGCTACCGCCATTCCAATATGAATGTGGTCATTGTATCGGATCTTATCTCCCAACCAGCTTGAATTTACTTTCGGATTTTGTCGCAATGCCGCTGCAGATGCCTTGATGACCAAATCATTGAATGAAATCTTTGCAGTGCCAAACTCATTCATGCTCTTTCTAGCTTCTATTGCCTTATCCATGTTGATTTCCATGGTCAAATAGAAGTGTGGAGCTGAATATTTACTTTCAGCCAATCGCTTGGCAATGGTTTTACGCATTTGAGAAACCTTCTCTTCTCTAAAACTTTCCTGACCCAATACCGCACTGGACACTGCTTGGGAAGAACTAACCTGAGAACTCGTAGTTGCTGCTGTAGGCACAAAGGATTCAATATCCCTTTTGACAATACGTCCACCTTCTCCAGTTCCGGCTACTTGTCGAATGTCTACGCCTTTCTCAGAGGCAATTTTCTTGGCTAATGGAGATGCTTTAACACGCTCATTTCCTGTTGCACTAGCAACCAATTCCTTAACTGGTGCTTGAGGCATTTCTGGAGTAGGCGTGGCAACTGCCGCAGGTGCTGTAGGGCTGGCTACTTCAACTGGAGCTGGAACCTGTCCACCACCCTGATGTGCTGCCAAAAGGCTTTGATAATCGGCTCCTCTTTCTCCTATCACTGCGATGATTCCATCTACTGGAACACTTCCTCCTGCCTCGACACCGATATGTAACAAAACTCCATCTTCGTAAGACTCCAATTCCATGGTAGCCTTATCTGTCTCTACTTCTGCAATGATTTCACCAGACTTAACGGAGTCACCTACTTTTTTCAACCAAGCGGCGATTGTTCCTTCTTGCATGGTATCACTCATTTTTGGCATAGTTACCACGGTAGCAGGTATCGATGAAGTTGATACAGCTGCAGTTTTTGGTTCAGCCACAACGGGTGCTGGAGAAGATGCTGGAATTACTTCTCCTGCTTTTGCTGCATCTGTAGGAACACCTGAAAGCAAATGCTGGAATGCCTCTCCTTTCTCTCCAATTATTGCGATGATTCCATTCACGGGAACCGAATCTTTTTCTTTAACTCCTACATAAAGCAAAACCCCTTCCTCGTAAGATTCCAACTCCATGGTAGCTTTGTCTGTTTCCACCTCAGCAAGGATGTCTCCTGGCTTTACGGAATCACCTACATTTTTCAACCAAGATGCAATCACACCTTCTTCCATGGTGTCACTCATTTTTGGCATTCTAATTATTTCGGCCATGTTCTGTCTATGCTTGTAGTTTTAAAGTGCCCAAAAATAGTTCTTAAAAACGCTTTATTCAAATTTATATCTTGTATTTTCCAATCAGTTTTTGACCTTTTCCGAGCATGCCATTACTTCCTTCGCCCAAGTTTAAAAGACCTAACTTCCTGTTTAATGGCCATTTAGAAACCATATTCCCCACCCTTTTTAGAAAAGTAACGCTTTTACCAACCTATCGAGAGAAGGTGGAGACCCCGGATGGAGATTTTTTAGAATTGGATTGGCACCGGACTGGAAGCAGGAGATTAGTGGTGATTAGTCATGGATTGGAAGGGAGTAGTACTCGGTCCTACGTGCTAGGCATGGCAAAAGCAATGCTAGAACAGGGGATGGATGTCTTGGCATGGAACTATAGAGGCTGCGGAAATGAGCTAAATCGAAAAGCAATTTTTTACCATAGCGGTGCCACCTATGATTTGGACACCATCATCAATCATGCTGCCCCTGAATTTGAAGAAATTTACCTGATTGGATTTAGTTTAGGGGGTAACCTTACCCTCAAATATCTTGGAGAAAAACGAGACAGAAATCCAAAAATTAAAAAAGCAATCGCAATTTCCGTTCCCTTAGACCTTGGAAATTCTTGTGACCAAATTTCAAAAACTTTATTTGGCCTGTATACTCGTCGATTTTTGAAAAGCCTCCGGAAAAAAATTGAAAAAAAGTCACTTCATTTCCCCACCGAATTCTCAGTCGATAAATTTTCTTCCATCCAAACCCTTCGGGATTTTGACAATACCTTTACAGGCCCCTTACATGGTTTTTGTGATGCGGAGGAATACTACCAAGTAAATTCTGCCTTGCAGTTTTTGCCTTACATTACCTTACCAACGCTTGTAATAAATGCCAAGAATGATCCTTTCTTAAGTTCTACTTGCTACCCTGAAACCATAGCAAAAAAAATAAAACACGTGTATTTTGAATACCCCAAGTATGGTGGGCATGTGGGTTTTAAAATTGAAGGTAGAAGAAAAACCTATTACTCCGAATTGCGAGCAGTTGAATTTATTTGCAAGGATCGCTAACTTCCAAAAAAATTAGCCGAACTTGAGTTTATGTGTGGAAGATATTCCCTTGCCAAAAGTAAAATCGAACTAGAAGAACGCTTTCAAGCAGAGATGTTGGCGGACTTTACCCCAAGATACAACATTGCCCCCACGCAGCTAGTGCCTGTAATCACCTCTGCAAGTCCCAAGGGGTTTTCATTTTTTTATTGGGGGATTACCCCAGATTTTGGGCAAAATAAGCCTGTATCGGCCAAACTGATCAATGCACGAGCTGAGACTGTCCATGAAAAGGTTTCCTTTAAAAATTCATTTCAATCCAGGAGGTGTATCGTTCCCGCGGATGGATTCTACGAATGGAAGAAAGTAGGAAAGAAAACAAAAATACCACATCGATTTACCCACAGAGAGGAGCAAACATTTTCCTTTGCCGGCATTTGGGAGGAATACGAAACCGTTACAGGAGAATCACACCATACCTTTTTAATTCTTACTACGAGTCCAAACGAATTAGTGGCAGAGGTTCACGATCGAATGCCGGTTATTCTGAACCCAGACCAAGAAAAAAAATGGTTGGATAGCTACAGTTCTCCGGAAGATTTAACTTCAATCTTAAACCCTTATTCAGCTGATCAAATGCTCAGCTATCCTGTTTCTCCATTAGTCAATTCGGTTCAAAACGACTCTCAAAACCTATTCCGGAAAACATCTCCTATGGATCAATTTGGAAATTATACCCTTTTTGGATAATCAAGCCAAACCCTACCAATTTGATTTTTCTAGTACCGAGATAGCTTAGTATTGAAAATTAACCCTTCCCATTAACTTAAAATCATGTATACCTCACGGATTTTAGCTGCAGGCCATTATGTACCTGAACGAATCGTTACAAATGAAGAACTTTCCCAGATGATGAACACCTCCAACGAGTGGATCGTGGAGCGTACGGGAATTCAAGAAAGACGATGGTATACCCCAGGAGTGGATACCGTGACCAACATGGCTGCCAAAGCGAGTAAGATGGCCATGGAACGCGCTGGAGTGCAGCAAGATGACATTGATTTCATCCTTTTTGCGACCATTACTCCCGATTATTTTTTACCTGGAAATGGGGTGCTCCTTCAACGAGAAATGGGCTTCAAAACCATCGGTGCCCTTGATATTCGAAATGCTTGTTCTGGGTTTATTTATGCCCTATCGGTCGCGGATCAGTTTATCAAAACAGGCATGTACCAAAAAATATTAGTTGTAGGAGCGGAAATTCAATCTTCGGCCTTGGACAAAAGTGACGAAGGCAGATCGAGTGCAGTGATTTTTGCAGACGGTGCTGGTGCCGTAGTAGTGGGAAGAGCGGAACCGGGACAGGCTGGAATACTCAGCACCCACCTGCATTCAGAAGGGTCCCATGCCGAAGAACTTTATTGCATAGCTCCTAGCTCTAGTGGGAAAGAAAGAGTTTCCAAAGAGTTAATTGATCGAGGAGACTTTTTTCTAAAGATGAATGGAAATGCAGTGTTTAAGCATGCTGTGGTGCGCTTTATGGAAGTAATTCAGGAAGCTTTGGCCTTCAATAACCTAAAAACGGAGGACATTGATCTTCTTGTACCCCATCAGGCTAACTTACGCATCTCCCAATACATTCAACAAAAATTAAATTTGCCTGATCAGAAGGTATTCAACAACATCATGAAACTTGGTAATACTACCGCAGGCACGATTCCTATTGCATTATCACAAGCTTGGGAGCAGGGGCGTCTCAAGGAAAATGACCTGATTTGCTTAGCTGCCTTTGGCTCCGGTTTTGCTTGGGCTTCTGCTATGCTGCGTTGGTAAGTCTATGGAAACCGAACTTGACTTAGCCCTTTGGTTAGATAAATCAATTGTGATCAGACAAAATCAATTAAGGGCTGATTTTTTAGATCTGTTTGAGCAAGTAGGCAACTCCTTTTCAAATGAAGAACTAACCAATTTTTTCGGGAATTCAAAGGGCAAAAAAATATCAAAAGGAAATCAGTTGGATGGCTTCCCGTACCTTGTTTTGGACCTCATACGTGATTTTAATTTGGACTCGGGGTGTAATATCCGATTGGTAAGCTGGTTTGGACATGGATTATTTTGTTGTGCGTATTTTGGCAAAAATAGAAGTCATGACCCAGATCTATTTTTAGAAGGTGGATTTCAGTTGGGCAGGGCAGACAAACCCTGGGACCTCAAGTTGCAATTGGAAGTTCTTAAAGCAACTAGGCCAATACCTAAAATAGATTCCAAATCCAAACTCTGGATTAAGCAGATAGCTTTATCGACAACCAAGCAGCAATCCCTTCAAATTTTGAATGAGGAAGTGAAAAATATTCTGAAGGTTAAATTAAACTAGGTAAGTAAATTCTAAGGATTTACTTTACTTTTAAACAGGAAATGATTTTCTACGTAGGTATAGGGAAATATTCCTATTGAGCGTTCCAAAACGAACGCCAACCTACTTTAAGAACCCGATCTGCAATGAAAAAAGCGCTGATTTTACTGGTATTCCTTCTTCATTTTTCATTAGTAGCACAAACTTCAAAAATCGCAGTGCTGTACAGCAATGATTCTTTGATTATCGGGACCGGCCTGGTAGAAAATCAGGTTCAAACAGGGCTTTGGAAATTTTACACGACCAAAACCAATCAGCTCCTTACAGAAGGTACGTTTAAAAATGGACTGCGAGATGGGCAATGGAGCAGCTTTTACTCGAATGGCAAGCGAAAGGAACTTGCAGCATACCGTGAAGGAAAACTTTTTGGACCCGCACGTTATTTTGACACCAATGGATTTTTAATTAAAGAAATGATTTTTCAGGATAGTGTTAGAGTGGGCAGGTACACAGAATACTATGGAAATGAATTGAATGATCCGTATCAAGACCCAAGTCAGATCAAGCTTGAAGGAAATTATTTAGAAGGAAACAAGGAAGGACAATGGCTATCCTATTTTCCAAGTGGCGAGCTTGCTATACGCGAATTTTTTGTTGCAGGTTTAAGAGAAGGCCCCTACTTTGAATTTGACTTGGAGGGAAATGTACTAGCAGAGGCAACCGCAATTAAAGGACAATTTGACGGCCCATTTAAGACATTTTCTTATCCCAATCTCATTCTTCAATCTGGCACTTATCGAAATGGTACCAAGATAGGACCATGGAAATCTTACTTTCCTGGATCAAAAATTGAAGAATCAGAGGAGTATTACGACGAAAATGGCAATCGAATAGGAGTATGGGTTTATTACTATGAAACAGGACGAATTGCAAGAAAAGAACGCTACGAAAACAATGTAGCTGTAGGATTGTGGGAGGAATACTTCCCAAATAAAAGCCTTTCCAAACAAAAAACTTATGTTTTGGGTGTACCTGAAGGAGACTACATCGAATTCCATAGTTCAGGTAGGGTCTCTGTTCAAGGGAACTACGCCGGTGGAGCAAAAGTGGGGGTTTGGAAAAACTATTATCCCGATGGGCAACTCTATTCCATTGGAGAATATAAAAATGACCTGAAAACTGGGTTATGGAAGTATTTCAATAAAATTGGCATCTTAATCGCAGAAGGAGAATACGTGTTGGGAATGGAAAATGGGCAATGGGTCTATTATTACGATGGAGGTCAGCTAAAGTCTATAGGATCCTACAACCTGGGTTTTGAAAATGGAATCTGGGGGCTCTTTTACGACAACAAACAGTTGACACAAGAAGAATTTTGGGACAATGGTAGACTCTTGAATGTAGGAAACTACGCAACCTACGAGGGGAAGGAAACTAGAGATAAAGGAACTTTAAAAGATGGTAATGGGACACGAATTACCTACTACGTCACTGGCCAGAAAGAGTCTGAGGGGAATTACCTTTCAGGTAAACCCTCAGGATTATGGAAATACTACCACGAGTCAGGGCGTATCGCCTCTGAAGGAATAATGAAAGATGGAAAAAAGGAAGGGCCTTGGAAATTTTTTAATTCAGCGGGGAGATTAGAAGACCTACTCCAATTCAACGGGGATGAAATCCAATACCCTACCGAAAGAGATCGTATCCAATAAACAATCCAATCTAATCGCGGTTAAATTGAAAACCGAAACTCATGTTTGGATTATTTAAGAAGAAAAGCGAAAAAGAAAAACTTCAGGAGACTTACGCGAAAATGATGGCAGATGCGCACAAACTATCGCATAGCAATCGAACAGCGGCGGACAAGTTAATGGCTGAAGCAGAAGAGGTAGCTAAGAAAATTGATGCCTTGAATCAAGGGTAATTCCGTTCTCATTTTCGAGCATAATCGTCCTGCAACCGGACGATATCCTCCTCATCGGAGGGATGATTCGCATCAGAGTGCATCCAAATTTCCGCAACAATTCCCCAGTCATTTGTACCAACCAATCGATGACGCTCTCCCTGTTGTAGCGAAACCACTTTACCCACTTCCATAGGTAGTACTTCTCCTTGGCTATCGTCCATACTTCTACTTATCGCGGCATCACCTGCTACCAAAGTCCATAACTCTGCTCGACGGAAGTGGTACTGCCACGAAAGTCGCGCTCCAGGAGCCACCAGCAAAAATTTGGGACTCAACTTCTGAGTAAATTGGGCTTCGGAAAGGGATACTTCAGGGAAAAATGTGTCTTTAAATAGTCGAATTTGGTGTTCATCCAAAACAAAGAACCCGCCCCAAGGACGCTCAAAATCCTTATTTGAAATAGAAAAGCCTGATTCAATTAAATAACGTTCAACAAGTTCTGCGAGTTGAGATTTACCCAAATTGGGCGAAAGAATAAGTGACTTCATAGACTACCATTAAAAAGAAGCCAAATTTAATCAAATTTCTAATTTTCAACTTGGAAGATATCAATTTTGACCGCAGTCAATCGCAAGGTACTCACAGAGGCGTACAACTCAACTTCATCATTTTCTTAAATTAACAACCTATATCTTCTTTGATTTTTTTTAAAAAGTATTTTTCAAGCCGTTAACTTTTCACGTATTTGCATTCACAATTTCCAAACATGCATCTGATCAATCCCCATAAGGCGCTTTCCAATATTGATGGCGTAGTAGAGACAAAAAACTATTTACTAAAGCTCCGACTGATTAAAAATCTCTACCGGAAAGATGCTTCCACCGCCAATGAAATCTGTGGAAGCATGGGAATTTCTCTACCTACCGTTAATACCCTTCTTTTGGATTTAATTCGTTCAGGAGAGGTCATCAAACAAGGTCGTGCAGCCTCTCAAGGAGGAAGAAAGCCTGACCTATACCGATTAGCCCCTGATGCCTTTTATGTTGTCGCTGTTGATTTAAGTAAGTATGCAGTAAATCTGGCTTTATACAACTGTCAACACGTACAAGTGGCCCAAAAGGCTGTCCACAAACTCGCACTCAACAACGAAGAAGAAACCTTTGAGGAGCTTTGTCAACACCTAGAAACCTACATTTCTGAATCAGGTATCCCAAATCAAAAAATCATTGCTATCGGGATTTCGATGCCTGGATTGATCGATTCCAAGGCGGGCATCAACCATACTTACCTTAATTTTGGCGACAAAAGTTTGCAAGCACACCTAGAAACTAGATTTCCACAGGCTATTTTTATTGAGAATGATGCCCGAGCCATGACTCTAGCAGAATTCAAATTTGGAGCTGCAAAATCAGCCCAAAATGTATTGGGTATTTTTGTGGGCTGGGGAATCGGTCTAGGAATCGTCATAGATGGAAAATTATACCAAGGCAGCTCAGGCTTTGCTGGAGAATTTGCCCACTCTCCCCTGTTTGAATCCCAAGAGATCAGTTGTACCTGTGGTAAAAAAGGCTGCTTGGAAGCTATTGCCTCGGGTACCTCTATTGTGCGTATGGCTGAACAAGCACTCCAGCTCGATAAGGATAGCATTTTAGCGCGAATGGCGAAAGCAAACAAAGGACCACTTCATCCCAACTTGGTAGTCAATGCAGCTAAGGAAGGAGATCAGCGAGCCATTACCATTTTATCAGATGTAGGTTTAAATCTTGGAAGAGGTATTTCCATGCTGATTCAGTTACTCAATCCAGAACTTATCATTTTGGGCGGTGTAGTAGCCGAGGCAAATCAATACATTTTGACTCCTATTCAACAAGCACTCAATATATACAGTATGGCCAAATCACGAGAAAAAACACAAATTTCCCTTTACCAACTCGGAAATGAGGTGGGAGTGGTAGGAGCCATAGCAGTGGTGACTGAGAATCTATTTGAAGAGATACTTTCAAAGCCAAGTTAATGGCAAAATTTTGTAGAGGTTACTAATCCCGTACAATTAAGCAGCAATTTTCTTCCAAAAGAACCCATCCCAATTCGTAGCAAAATTGAACCGATTGACCATTGGATAGAATACCCTGATGGGTCATGTATCTCAGATTAAATCCCATCACTAACAACTTCTCCTTGGGGACTTTTACCTGTTTTTTACCCTCTGGAAGTTTAGCAATCAAAATCGACCTATTTCGCTTCAAAATCGCATTGATATTTCGCATCCGCTTATTTTGAATGGAATTTTGCTGATTGTTGAAGGTATTTCTACAGCCATCGTCGCAAAACTTCTTATCTGTCCTTCCATGAAGGCCAAGCCCACAGCATAGGCAGAATCTCTTTTCTGTATACATCGTTCAAAAAGTTAAGGTGAGAGGGAAATAGCTTTCTCTCCATTAAAAAAATATTCCGCTTCAAACTTAGGAAATTGTTATGCTTACTTCTTTCTTCCTACGAGTCGGACTACTGCAGATTCACCTACATGGTAAAGTCCTTCATTGAGCTGAACAGTTGTTTCTTCGCTAAATTGAATTTCAAAATCCGAAAAATCAGCAGTAAGCTCCTCCAACGAAAATAGCATACTCCAATCTTTTGGACCACCTGCACGTTCATTGACTGAATTGAACTCCAAATGACGCTTAGAAAACCCTTCCAAAACTAAATACCCTCCAGGCTTTAGCATCCGAGCCAATTTCTGATGAAAAATTTTACGGACAGGCTCTGGAAAGTGAGCGTAGACCAACACTAAAGCATCAAAAGTCTCTTCCTTTGCATCAAAGTCAGTTACGGAAGTTACAATGTAATCAATTTCAACCCCTTTAGCAGCAGCCAATTGCAACGCTTTAGTCCTACCGGCATCACTTTGATCAAATGCAACTACTTCCCAACCACAGCACGCCGCAAAAACTGCATTTCTACCCTCTCCCTCAGCAGGAAAAAGTGCTTTACCAGGGAGTATTTTTTTGAATTCGCTACTAAAAAATACATTCGGAGCTGTCCCATAAGCATACACTTCCTCCCCATAGCGCGCATTCCAAAAATCTTTCATCTTTTTATTTTTTAAAACCCTAGCATCAGCCAATTAATTCCAACAGTTTCTAATTTCTTAACAGTTTAAAAAAAGGGGACAACTGTGATGTGCCCCCTTTCCATAGAATCTATTTACTTAGAATTTACGGTATTTTCCGCCCAGGTATTTGTTCGCTTTTCGCTCTGCAAACTTCGCTTTCTTACTATTCCAATGGAGGGTTTCATTTGGAAAACGCCCAGCAATCACCCCTAGAAGGATGGTCTCGGTCAAGCGCGCAGCATACGAAAATGGAGCGCTACAGTCGCCCTTCCCTAAGCAGGCGTCCACAAATTGATGGTAATGTTTTTTACTCTCCCCAGCATAATCCTTCACAGGTGCCCCCAAGTTGAAAGGAGTCACATCAAATTTTTGATACTCCCCGTTCACGATCCATCTTGGCAGTTGCTGGAAGTGAGGTAGCAACAGCCTCCCCTTTTCACCCATAAACATCGCTCCTTGGTCTGGGAGCTTATCCCCGTTGGGAAGTATTAAATCCTCGTGCTGGTCAGGAGCTCCTGGCCCATCGTACCACACCCACTTCAAGGTATCTGTGGTATACGGCGTTGAAGGGAATTCGTAGGTTACCACATTGTTTTCTGGAAAACCAAAACCTGTCGGTTTTCTGCATTGATTGACTATGGTCCGAGGCACATCCAATTGGAGTGCATTGTAAGGGGTATCAAAAATATGAACACCCATATCGCCTAAAGTTCCACAGCCATAATCTAAGAGTTTTCTCCAGTTACCTGGATGATACACCCCTTCCTTATAATCACGCACTGGGGCAGTCCCAAGCCATAAATTCCAGTTCAAGTTGCTAGGTACTGCATCTTTTCCATTGGGTTCTTTCCCGTCGTATCCCCAGTTTTTAGGGGACCAGGCACGTACGGTATGTACTTTACCAATAATCCCAGATTGGATAAGCAGGGTAGCTAGTTTGTAATCGTAAAACGAGTGGACCTGAATTCCCATTTGGGTAACCAGCTTCTTTTCCTCTGCCATCTTTTTCATGGCTCTTGCTTCGGTTACATGGTGGGTCAATGGTTTTTGACAATAGACTGCCTTGTTCATCTCCATGGCCATTAAGGAAGCTGGCGCATGCGTATGATCCGGGGTGGATACTACCACCGCATCGATTTGGTCTTCCATTTCCTTCAAAAGAAGGCGATAATCACTGTAAGTCTTTGCTTGCGGATACAAAGAGGTTGCGTTACTTAAAGCATTGGTATCCACGTCACACAAGGCTACCACTTCCACCATGGAATGGCTAGCAATGGCACGAAGATCTTCCATACCCATGCCTCCCAAACCAATATGCGCAGTGCGAAGTTTGCCATTGGCTTGTGCTTTGGCCAAAAGAGATGGGGCCAGAGATAAGCTGGCAATACCCAATGCAGACTTTTTGATAAAGTCTCTACGATCGATTACTTGATATTTTTTTTTCATGAAAAAAGGATTTCTTGGGTTTAAGGTAATTCTTTGATTAGGATATGACGGAATCGGACCAGGTCTCCATGGCCCAAAAATCCAATATGTCCTCGGCTACGAGCTAGCCCTGGATGTTCTTTCTTATCTAGCGTACCCGATTGGCTCGCCTCTAGGTAGTTGCCTTCCAATATGACTTCTCCATTCAAAATGACAGTAACAAATGGATGGTTGATGCGTACCTCCTGCTGATTCCATTCTCCTGTAGGACGTAAATATCCCCGCTTGGCGGGCATTACTCCGTACAAGGACCCGTGGTACTGGTAGGCCTGAAGGCCTGCATATTTTTCGGCTTCGTTATCCAAGATTTGGAATTCCTTGCCCACATAGGCTGCATCCCCCTCCAGTGGAGCATGAATTCCTAAGCCATTATTTGCTCCAGGTGTAAGTTGAAATTCAAACTGCAGGATAAAATTCCCATATTCTTTTTCGGTGTATAAATTTCCACCTCCCCCTCCTTTTGGTTCAATGACAATCATCCCATCTTTGACGAGGTAGGAACTTTTATTACCCACCCATCCATTCAAACTTTTCCCATCAAACAAGGGTGAAAATTCGGTTTCCTGTGCCTGCAAAACACCTGCTGAAAAAATTAACCAGAGAATAAGTAGTAAACGAGAAGTACGTTGGTAGGATGATTTCATTGCAAAAAAAGCCGAATGGTCTTTTACAAATCTAAAAGAGTTCTTCATTTTTTCACCTTCTTTTATCAAAAATCAAGGGCATTCTTACCTAATTACAAGTAGAATCCTTCTTGCCTAAGTGCTCACCCAAAAATTTATCTGCTATTTTTAAAACAGCATCGTCTTCAAAAGCGTTTAGTAAAAGTCTATTAGGTAGCTCCATATTGGAACGAAACCCTTTGTTATGCAAGTTAACTCTCACTTAAATTATCCCATGTTTGCTTTAATCACTACGCTTCTCCTTGCCTGTGGCGGGGAAAAAACAAACACTTCAGAAACGAAATACACAGACGAAAAAGTAGCAGAGAAAAAAGAAATTTTTTCAGCATCACAGCAGATGGCCACTTTTGCAGGAGGTTGTTTTTGGTGTGTAGAAGCTCCTTTTGAAGATTTGGATGGGGTCCTTTCGGTGGTTTCTGGCTATGCAGGAGGAAAAGAAAAGAATCCAACTTATGGAGATGTCTCGGCAGGTAAAACATCCCACCGAGAATCGGTCCAAATCACTTTCGATCCTGAAGTAATCAGTTATGCGGAATTAGTTGATATTTTCTGGCAAACCTATGACCCTACAGATGTTGGTGGGTCATTTTTTGACCGAGGTAGTCAATACGAATCTGCCATCTTCTACCACAACGACCTACAAAAAAAAGTTGCAGAAGAAAGCAAAAAGCGCCTAGATCAATCCAAGCGATTTTCTAAACCTGTGGCTACGCCTATCATTAAGTTTACCAACTTTTATCCTGCCGAAGACTACCATCAGGATTATTACAAAAAAAGTCCTCAAGAGTATTATGCCTACCGAAGGGGCTCGGGAAGAGATGCTTTCATTCAAAAGCATTGGCCTGAACTTAATGCAAAAAAATACCCTACACCATCCAAAGGAGAACTCAAAAAAAAGTTGGATGAGTTGCAATACGAAGTGACTATGGAAGGCGCCACTGAATATGCCTTCAATAACGCCTACAACGGAAATAAGGAAGAGGGCATCTACGTTTGCGTGGTAACCGGCGCTCCATTATTCAGCTCAAAAGATAAATACGAGTCGGGCTCGGGATGGCCTAGCTTCACCAAACCCATCGATGCTCGAATTATTGATAAACCAGTGGATCGCAGCCTGGGGATGCTTCGCGTAGAAGTGCGTAGCAAACTAGGCAACTCCCACTTAGGACATGTTTTTTACGATGGGCCTGCTCCTACAAGATTACGGTATTGCATGAATTCCGCTGCCATGAAGTTTGTTCCAAAATCAGAAATGCAGGCAGCAGGATACGGAGATTACCTTTGGGTGGTAGATTGATTTACCCCCTAAAAGGTAATTAACCCATCAATTTTCTAAAAGTCAGGTTGATTCGAGGAGCCAATACCTTCTTGGTTTTGGGAAGCTGGTGTTCCCAATAGTGCTGACTCTCGCCACCCATTACTAATAAGCTCCCGTCAGAAAGTTCAATACTTAATTTAGGTTCTTTTTTTCCAAAGGGTCGCAGCTGAAAAATTCGTGAGGCACCAAAAGTTAGCGAGGCAATCGTCGGGTTCTTTCCCAATACGGCCTCATTATCTCTGTGCCAACTCATACTATCTTGCCCATTCCTGTAATAATTGCAGAGTACATGCGTAAACTCCTGCTGGGTAAAATCCTGTAAGCGATTTTTAATTTGATCCAATTCCTTTGTAAAAGGCAGAGCCTCCATTGCGATCCCTGAATACCCGTATGGCACATTAGGATCCCCGTAGAGCGCAGTAAGCCTTGGTTGAAGTATCCATTTTCCAAACATTCGAATAGGCTCCTGACGCCAAGCTATACACTCTTGCAGCACCTTTAAATAATGGATTGCATCCTCCTTTGAGTAGAAATTAGGATGGAAGGTTACCTCTCCCTGAAAAGGAAGCAGGTTGCTTGTTTCTGAGGATAGAAGAGAATACTGCATACCTGTCAACTTTTCTACCCATACATTGGTTTGAATGGATTGAGATTAGTGTCGGACTAAGAGGAAGTAGGAACTACTTAGTTGTCCAATAATCGACCACCGTGACCTTTTCCAAATGTGGACCAAGAAGCCCCGCAAACTCTTGGTGAGCCGGGTGAGGGATATAGGTATCTCGGTCTGCATCTGAATAAAAAGTAACCGTAAATGCATGGGTTAAACCTTGATTGAGCCCTTCAGGACTAGAATTCACCCCCCATTCAAATCCTTTGATTTCTGATATTTTGGAAGGCAATTCATTAAATGCTTTTACAATAAGATCGATGTCTTCTGGAGAGGAAGTTTCTTTGAAACCAAACATAACCACATGACGAAGGAGTGAATCAGGCATAACATTCTGGGTTAAGGAAAGAGAAGTAGATGAGGTTTCATCGGACGCATTGGTTGTTTCTGCAGGACTACAAGCGTAAAGCAAAACAAAGGCAAGGAGGAAGAAGCTGTTTTTCATAACTGCATTTTTTTGGCAAAATGGAAGGTATTTCTGTCCAATCAAAACTATTCCTAAAATTTTGATGGGAATAGTAAAAAAAAAATCCCCTAGGAATACATTCACTAGGGGATCTTGACTAAGCTAAAAGGGATTATTTAACCACCTTTACATTTACAGCATTAATGCCTTTTTTTCCTTGTACTAATTCGTACTCAACTTTGTCATTTTCACGGATTTCGTGTACCAAACCAGTGTGGTGAACGAATACGTCCTCACTGTTGTCTGCTGGTGTAATGAATCCAAAGCCTTTGGTTGTGTTAAAGAATTTTACTGTTCCTTCATTCATGATTTTTGAAATTTTGATTGTTTTTTACTCGATTTTGATTGGACTGATTTGAAATAATTTTTTTCTCTACTGGCGGCTCAGGAGGAGTATCTGAAATATTACCGAATTGATCTACATAAGCGATCATATTATCAAGGCTACCGTCCTTAGGCTGTGCCTTTCGCTCAAGTTTCTTTTCAAGTTTATCTTTCTGCTTTCTCTTCTTTAGTTCCGCTTTTTGCTTTTTAATAAATGTGTTTTGATTTTTTGACATGCAATTGGTTTAGTTTACAAATGTGATAGCATGGCCTACTTTACCGGCTCTGCCTGTTCTTCCGATTCGATGGATGTATGCATCCATGGTCATCGGTAGCTGATAATTGATCACATGGCTCACATCAGCTACATCGATCCCCCTAGCAGCAACGTCTGTTGCCACCAACACACGGATCTCCCCATTTTTAAATTCTTCGATCATTCTATTTCGAAAATTCTGGGACTTATCTCCGTGAATTTGACCGGCCTTAATACCGGCTTGAATTAACTTTTTGGCTAATCTATCTGCCAATCTTTTGGTTTCAGTGAATAAAATCACCTTTTCCATTTCTGGATTGGCAAATAAATCGGCCAACACCTCAAACTTATCTTGCCCTTCAGGAACACGAATAGTTTGTTGCTCAATATTTTCGTTTGTCGTAGCTCCGGTAGAAACTTTAACTTCTACTGGATTAGACAAAAGGCCATCGATTAACTTTTTCTGCCCTGGCTCTAAGGTTGCAGAAAATAGAAGGGTTTGATCTCTAGTCCCAATTCGATTGACTAACTTGTTGACATCGAGTACAAATCCCATATCCAACATACGGTCAAACTCATCCAATACTAGCGTATTTACTTTTCTGAGATCCAGATTTTTACGATCTGAAAGATCCAATAACCTCCCTGGCGTACCAACAATTACTTGAAGCTTTCGTGCCAATTTGGGCAAGTCAGAGTTGATATTCGTCCCACCAATAAATGTGGCTGAATACAAACCCATTCCTGCACTTAAACTTTTAAATTCCTCTTCAATCTGTAGAGCAAGTTCCCGTGTAGGAGTCACCACCAAGGCAGTATAATTTCGAGGATCTTTAAGAGCATGCTCAATTATTGGAATTAAAAAAGCAGCAGTTTTTCCGGAGCCTGTTTTTGAAATCGCAAGCACATCTCGTCCGTTTAGCAAGGGTTCGATGGATTGTTCCTGAATGGTAGTAAGTGTTTGATACCCCTTGCCTTCAATGTTCTGAAGTAATTTGGAGGACAAACCGAGCTCCGAAAATCTTTTTTCAGTTCGAAACCCTTCTTGTCCACTTGGCTGAGCTTTTTTTACAAAAAGCCTTGGATCAAGGGTAGATTCTTTCTTTTTCACCTGTCTTCGATCGGGGTTTGAACCTCGAGCTGGGGCGGTGGATTTGGTATTTTTCTTTGTAAATGAATTCATGAGTTGGTTTTAAGCTTTAACAGGCTGGTATTCGACATGACCTAGTTGGTACAGCATCTTAGCATGGGCCTTCAAAGCATCAAAAAATGTCTTTTTAGTGTAGTAAGGTATGTTGTATTCTGCAGCAGTTGCCTTTACAATTGGAGCAATGTTGCGGTAATGTACGTGACAAATATCAGGGAATAAATGGTGTTCTACTTGGTAATTCAACCCACCGATCATCCAGGAAAACAAGGGGCTATTTTCAGCATAGTTTGAAGTAGTCGCCAATTGGTGTAACATGCGCTCCCCTTCTACAATTCCATTTTCATTTGCTTGTGGGAAGGCTACCTCCGGCATGATGTGTGCAGTTTGAAACACTAGGGAGATGCTAAGTCCAGTAATGAAATGCAAAAGCACAAAGGCTAGTAAAATGTGGCCAACACCAAAGGGGGAGAAAATAATTGGTAAGCCTAGTATAAAAGCATAGTAGACCAATTTCCAAGCGATAATTTTTAAAACGGTATTTCTATACACATGCTTTCCTTTGAACAAACCCATCTTGTAATACCTATCAAAACGGATAAAATCCTTTGATGTAACCCAAGAAATGGTCGATAAGCCGTAAAAAATCCAAGTATACCAATGCTGGAATTCATGAAGTTTATTTTTGGGAGCATGAGGCGAAAATCGCAGGAAAAATGGCGCATTGATATCGTCATCTCCCTCGGGAATATTGGTGTACGAATGATGCAATACATTGTGTTGGATTCTCCAAACGGTCGCATTGGCCCCGACCAAATTGAGTGTGTAACCCAATAGTTTATTCACCTTGGAATTTTGAGAGTAGGTCCCGTGAATGGCGTCGTGCATAATGCCCATACCAATACCAGCCATTCCTAGACCACTTACTACATAACACGCAAATAATTGCCAGGTTTGATCCAATACCCCTGAAACTACTAAAATGATAGGCAGAAAGTATGCTCCCAACATGACAACAGTTTTAAACTTCATTTCTTGGTTCGCAAATTTTGTTTGCTGCGTAGAAGTGAAGTAGGCATTGACTCTGCTTCGGAGGGTAAGGGAGAATTCAGACAAGGCTGAATCAGAAAATCGAATGGTCTTAATGGGGAGATTATTTTGGTAAGTACTAGTAAATCTGGGTTCTCTAAAAGATTGATGACTGCAGGTTTTAACTCAAAAAAAAGTTCTTTTGTTGAATTAAAAAAGTAGAAGAAAAAGAAGTAAAACCTGTGTTGGAGAACTCTTGATTTGCTACTTGTGGCAGGTGAATCGCCGATGCTTAACTTGATAACAAGTGTCGAAAACATTTTTCCGACTTACAAATGTGCTCCTTTAAATTCAAAATTCCTAATATTTAAGTCAAAAAGCGGTATTTGTAGGATTTAATTCTTACCTAATTTCCAATTAATTAGCCCATTGAAATGCCACAAGTCCACTTTATTGTACTGTTGAACAGGATTAAGTGTAGAGGCTGTTAATGGTACTTTAGAAACAAAAATCAAATGAAAATCTAGATTTTTTATTTTTTTGGGAGCATACCGAACCCCAAAATTATGTTGGCGGTAACTTGGGAAATTGTACTTATTGGCTGCTGCATCTTCTAGTTTTGGTAAAACATGAATTCCCATATAAGAATACAGTTGTAGAGGATGATTTTTAAAAAGGTAAGAGGCATATCCCACCACCGCTGTGACTGTTTCAAAGCCTTCGTTTCGTTCTCTAGGAATAAAGGTATACCAGGCATCCTTTCCCCATTCCCTTGGGCTCAACCACCTCCCTTTTCCAGCTATTTGTGTCGCACTAAGTTGGGTTTCCCAGGCACCTTTTTTCCAATTTAACTTGGCCGAAAATGCAAAATTTACATCGGAAGGATTTTTGTACTGTTTCACGAGATCGCGATTTCCTCCTTCACCAATACCCTGTTGCAAACCCGTTTGAATTCCTGAATTCCAAGACCCTAAGCTGTTTTTTTTCGTTTTTTCGTACGTGATCCAGTAGGTAGCAAACAAATTTTCAGCGATAGTTTGTGAAAAACGAAGTAATCTTCCTTCTTTCAACTTGCCCTCTACTTCCCAAATTCCAACCCAAGAACTGTTGGTGTTTCCATAATAAGCAGCAGGCGTACCCGAGAGACTTCTACCTTGAGGGAATAATCCAAGCGTCTCCCCTACTGGTATCCAATCCTTACTTCCACGAATATTCATGCGAGTAATTCCCCAAGCACTAATCTTCCAAGATGCGATCGGTGAATACCAAGCTTGCATCCCTTCTACTACAGTTGGAGAAAGCCGGCCATCTTGGGAATTGATCCATTCGGTCTGGATTCCCATTTTTCCTAATTTAATCCCAAACTTCGGCTGAGTATAGCTCAAGGAGAGTAATTCCAACCTCCCAAAAAATCGATCTTTTGGATCCAATAAGTTAAATAAACCAGATTCGTAACGATTGGATTGCCTAGTGGTTGGGTCAATTTCCCAAAAAGGTGAACTAAACACATTCGCAAAAATCCGATAGCCTCCTTGCACTTCCCAATGTTTAGCAAAGCTTAATTTTCCACCAGCTGCTGTAGAAATCCCCAGTGCATAGTCTGGTTTAAGCTCCTCATTCGTATAGGACGTGTTCATCCAAAAACTACGAAAACTTACATCTGGAATAAATAGAACTTTATTCTCCGCAGCCTTCCGGGAAATCTGTCCAAATCCAGAAGGCTGATTGAAGGTGAAATAGAAAATTACAACAAGCAAAAACCTCACTTTGTACTAGACTTTGCTGCTTTTATGGGTTTGAAAGGGCCAAACTTATGTTGCTCCTCTGTAAATTCATCAGCAAAAGGACCAAAGGGATGATCCATAGGTTTCTTTGAAATATCAGGCCAATCTTTGGAGAGATCCTTCTTTGGCCTTTCCATACTATTGACATAAGCAGCAACATCCCAAGATTCCTCATCTGTCAATAGTGGTTGTTCAAAAGTGACCCCTAAAGGCATATTTGCTTTGACATAGCCTGCAAATCGGGACAATCGGTAAAGTCCTGCGCCCTGGTTGTAACTTGCATCTCCCCACAACGGTGGATACACGTAGCCACTTCCATCTGGTTTAGCCATCCCTTTACCATCCGCTTGATGGCAGCTTGCACATTGACTGTCGTAAACCAACTTTCCTTTTATAGGGTCTGCTGCGCGGTCCATTAGGGGAAGGGAATAGATTCCTGACCCTAGGGGTGATTCTCCTTTAGGAACTTCTTTACCCACCCAATTGATATATGCAGCCATTGCTTTCATTTCCTTGGATTCGCGCTCCAAAGGCTTCCCATTCAAGCTCCGCTCAAAGCAATCATTGATTCGTTTCTGAATATCTTCTTCTTGACCTGATCGGGCACGAACCTTAGGATAAGTTGCAGCCACCGCTCCATAATTATTTCCTAAAGGAGCTGTTCCAGCTTGTAAATGGCAATTTTGGCAATTCAAACCATTTGAAATTGCCTTTACCTTACCATTTGGACCTAGGTATTCGGCTGTATTCGCCACCAATTCTTTTCCATATTTTAATTCTTCCGCATTGGATTCTTGATCCATTTCCGACCAGTCAGGTGCTTTCCAAACTAGCGCAGGATCAGCTAACGGATTGACCACCGGGAGCTCCACACTAACAGCCGAAACCGCTGGGTCGGCTTGCGAAAATGAGGGGAGCTGAACGCCAGAAAAAGAAAGAAATACGACAAATCCTACAAGTACGACTAAGGAAACAGTAAGCCCTAGCAGGGCCACCAAAAGAGTGATAAGCTTGAGAAATGGCTGCATCATCGTAATTAGATTCTTTGGGTAAGATACAAAGTTGTAAAATAGTACCTACTAGTTCCTGTGACTCTGGTCACTGAATTTAATTTTTTACCAAAAAAATAATAGGATAATCCGAAATTACGCCAGCATTCCTAACGGAATACTAAAATCTGCGGATAATCGTCCACAGACGACCCCTCATGGGATTAAACTACAAACCTTAGGTTCTTCCCTTACTGGTGAAAAAGCGGATAATCAGAAAAAATTATATCCAAAAAGAACTGCTTACACCCAATTAATCTGGGCTACAAAAACCAATTTACCCTCCACCTTTCCTTGAATAAATGAGGAGGAATCTGACCCTAAAAGCAATAACTCAACTTGATCACCCGCCTTACATTCAGCGAGGTAGTTGATTGCAATTTGGCTGGGAAATAATTCACAATCTGCAGCAATATTTTCGACCCATCGAATGTAGCTGGTGTGATTCACATGGTTGTATAAATCCAAATCCGAATACTGCACTTGAATGAGTTTGCTGGCTTGCAGAGGTCCTGAAACCTCTAATTTGGCGGGTTGCCAAGTAGGTGCCGCTAAAGGATTGAAAAGGAAAGGAGGAAGTACGGATTCTGGCTTAAGAATTCTCTTTTTCTCGATATGCACCAATAACCAAGAGGACATAGCTCGAGCCACTACCTCCTCGTGCTGATCCCAGACCAAAAACTCACGAAAAGCAAATGCCCCCGCTTGCCCTCTTCCACCCGTAAAAATCCGAAGCGAATCTCCCCAGCGAGGAAATTGGCTTACTTTTATTTCTAATCGTGAAAGTGCCCACATCAACTGCTGCTCCAGTAAGTTCCTGCCAAAGCCTTGAGAATCCGCATGTTTCCAAGCGATTTCTTGAAAGAGATCAGCCAAAGCACATAAACTTAAGTTTCCACTGGGATGCACCTGAAAAGTTCCTACTTCAAACGATTTGTCGAATTGAAAATTCTCAGGAAAACTCATGACTCAGTAGAGCTTTCTGGTGCATAAAATACCTTCTTCCCAAAACTACTTAGCAACAAGATACCTATCCCATTAATAGCAATGAGGGCAAAAGAAACCTTCAGGTTGAAAAGTTCAGCGATAAATCCAATAACCGCAGGACCAATCAAAAACCCAAAAAACGAGAGCGTAGATACAATTGCCAAGGCAACACTTGGACTATACAATTTGGATCTTCCCGCAATCCCATAGGCTACGGGTACGATTGAAGCCACACCAAAGCCTACTAACAAAAATCCAAACGCTGCTGAATACAAATTTGGAAAGACCACTGCAAGAACCAAACCTGAAAAAATCAACATTCCGCTGACCTGAAGGACTGAAAGCTTTCCATACCGATTACTAGCCTTATCGGTTACAAACCTTCCCGAGGCCATCGCACCCATAAAACAGACATAGCCAATTGAAACCAAAGCAGGCTCCGCCTCCACAATATTTTTGAAGTAGACTCCGCTCCAATCAAACATGCAACCTTCAGCCATCATTCCTAGAAACGAAATTAGCCCTACACGAAGTAGCAATGGATCGGGCTTTTTTAAAACCAAACCGCTTGCCTCAGTGCCTTCACGCTTGTCATTGACTATGTATTTTTGAGAAGCTAAAATAATGCCTACAGCTAGGAGCGTGACCACTCCATAATGGGCTGCAGGCGAGAATTGAAGAAAAATCATCCCTGCACCAAGCCCTGCTCCTGTAAAACCCGCCATACTCCATAGCCCATGGAAGGATGCTAAAATACTTTTCCCTAGTTGATCTTCCAGGCCTAGGGCTTGTGTATTTAAAGAGATATTCATGATGTTGCCCAATAATCCAAACAACCCTAGGATAGGTACGATTATCCAAATGCTTGGAGCCAATCCGATCAAGGGTAAGGTCAAGGCATACGCAAAACTACAAATTAGAATGACGATTCGACTACCATAGCGATGCACAGACCAACCCGCAATAGGCAATCCCAACATGGACCCAATAGGAAGGCAGAGTAATAAAGAACCCAATTCTCCTTCAGAAAGTCTGAATTTAGTTTGAATATCGGGTATGCGAGCAGCCCAACTAGCAAAACAAATCCCCACAAAGAAAAATAATGCCCCAAGTGCTATTCGACGTTTGGAAAGGTAATTCATGTAGCGTCCATCCTTTAAAACGAGGCAAATGTACACAGAATGTAAAAGAAATGTGGGAGCAAAGTAACCGGCAACAAAACTATTCTCCTTTTTGGGTTGTTGAATGAAAAAATAGGCAAATGGAATTCATCATTGTTGGGGTTATTATTGCAACTATAATCGTTTTTATACGAGTTATTATTAAAAAGGTATTTCACTAAAAATGCCACCTTTTTTCAAAGGTGGCATTTAATAGTCCTGTTTTTTTACTTACTGATTAGTTTGGAAGTTGTTTTTCAAACTTGCCATATACCCAGGTTCCAGCTAACGCAGCAACTAAAGTCACCAAAATAACGGTATACCCACTCCCAATTTGAGCAAATAAAGGACCTGGACAGGCTCCTGTAATTGCCCAACCTAATCCAAAGATAAAGCCACCAATTACTTGCCCCTTTTTAAAGACTTTGGTAGGGATATTTATGGTTTCTCCATGAATAGATTTGATATTCAGACGTTTAATAAGCTGAATAGAAATGATGCCGGTAACAATTGCAGAACCGATTACGCCATACATATGAAAAGACTGAAGACGGAACATTTCTTGAATTCTGAACCAAGAAATAATTTCTGCTTTCACAAATACAATTCCGAAAACAATTCCGATAATGACATACTTCAACAAGGCCAAGCCTTTGTCTTGAGTTTGACTGGAATTCGGAGCAACGCAGTGCGGATCAGCAATAGGATCCATATTTTTTTTATTTTTTGTCATGAGTTCAAGAGCAATTAAAATCCAACTAGTTTCATAAGTGGTTCAAGCAAGACATGGGTCATCAAGAATCCACCGACCATAAAGAAAATGGTCGCTACCAGAGATGGCCATTGCAAGGAACTGATCCCCATGATGGCATGACCAGAGGTACAACCTCCTGCATAGCGAGTTCCAAACCCAACAAGAAAACCACCAATTACAAAGAATAAAACACCCTTTCCTGTGAAGACTGTATTCCAATTGAAAATTTCTACTGGCATTAAATCCGTGAAGTTTGTGATTCCCAAAGCTGTCAAATCCGCTTGAGTCGCTTCTGAAATCACAATTGTTTCTGGATTAGCTAGAAAATTCATCGCAATGAAGCCCCCAATGGCGGTGCCTAATACAAAAAGGAGGTTCCAGATTTCTTTTTTCCAATCGTAAGTAAAGAAGGGAATCCCTGCAGGAACGCAGGCAGCGCACACATGGCGCAAGGAGGAAGAAATACCAAAGGTTTTGTTACCTAAGATAAGTAAAGCGGGAACAGTGAGTCCAATCATTGGTCCAGCAACATACCAGGGCCATGGTTGAGAAATCCATTCAATAAATTGATTCATAGGGCTTTATTTAATTGTTTGTTTTGTACTTTTTAAAATCTATAATCCAAAATCAAGTTCACATTGGTCATATTTACGCGATTGATCACGTACTCCAATGGAATTACCTTGGAGCTATCCTCATTTTTATGTGCTACCAAAAGTTGTAAATCCAAGCCTTTAAAGAAGCCATCGAATCGGTAATCCACTAATCCGATAAAATGAAAATAATTAGGCAAACCATATTTATTTAATCGAAGATTTTCCAATCCGGGTGTTTGCACATAACTACTGGCAAAGGAAACTTTTAATTTATCATGAATGAACGTTTTATCATAGGCAAAACCAAAGGCGCGGACACCTCCCATTCCTTCAAAACGTTCACGTTGCAAACTGATAAAAAACTTCTCCCTACCCCATTCCCTAGGAAACAGAAAACGTCCCTTATCAGAAATATAAAGAAAATTAAATGCCAATTCACTGTGACCCCAATGAATCCCTGACTTCAACCCTAGTCCATGTGTTTTTTCAGTGGGCAAGGTATATGCTTTGGTTTTGTCCTCGTTTCCCCCATTGCCAACTGCTTGCTGAACAAATCCTTGAGCCCCATAGAGCCATCGTTTGGATGAACTAGCAGTGATTGTGCCTGTCACTTCTGTGAAGTTGGTTGCAAACACCCCTTCTCCCAAATAATTCCAAGATTGAACTTGAAATTTATCTTGATCATACTTTAAACCGATTACACCAATACCTTTCGATTCAACATGATGTTTATAGGTTTCACCATCTCCCAAAGGATTTCTCCCTGTACTATAAAATCCATAGGATTCCGCTACGGTAGTCCATTCCAATGAGCCTCTGGAAATAAGATGGGTAAACCAAGCCCCAGATATTTTTAATCCAGAAGTTGCAGTATAGGTTCCAGAAAATCCGCTAAATAAGTTAGGCCGTAAGCGATTATCTGATGCATTTAAAAATGGGCTTTCAAAATGATGCCTTCCAAACCAAGCTGAAAACTTCTTGCTATCGTACGAGACATAAAACTCCTCCAAACGATCCATATCCTTACTATTGTCGGGATGGTGGACATCAAATAAGGATATTTCATATCGATTACCCATACCAGTTTGGGGATCTAACTCTTTCAGGTTGTTTTCAAAGTGCCTAAATACAAAGAACCCACTAAATCCTACCCCAAGACCCTTCCAACGGGGACTAAAATAACCCAACCCTGCACCCGTACCCCATGCTGAATAATCCAATAAATTATGGGAATTATTGGTATGCATGAAGTAAGAACGGAGGTGAAATTCAAAATCCCCCGTGTTTAATACCTTACCAAACATTTCTTTGGTTTCCGTACTATCTGAATTGTGTTCCGTTGAGGGTTGGTGCTGTGCATTCACCCCTGGAAGAATCCCCAAAACAAAAACGGCTATCAAAAACGCCTTGAACTGCATAGACAAAGTTCTATATTATCAATTTCTTAATGTTGTGACTTTAATCACATCAGTATGATTTCAACTAAAAATGGCAAGCCCGAAGACTTGCCATTTGCATTGAATTAGAGTTATAATGCTTAGGATTAAAGTAAAGTGCTTGGGCAAACGTAAGCCGAAACTTCAATTTTTTCGGACTCTTTGATTGCCTTGAATCCTCCAGCCACATCAATTAGATTTTCATACCCTCTAGCCTTCAACGTAGAGTTGAAGACCATGGAACGGTAGCCTCCTGCACAATGTACGTAGTAGGTTTTGCTCTTATCTACCTTCAACATGCTGTCATTGATGTAATCTAAAGGCGCGTTTTCGGCACCGATCACATGCTCAGAAAGGTATTCTGAATTTTTACGGACGTCAAGAATGTGGATGCTTGGATCCCCTTCTTTGATCTTAACCAATTCATCGACGGTGATGGAAGTAATGGAATCTACTTCACGACCATCTTTTTTCCAGGCTTTAAATCCACCCGCTAGGTATCCTATAGAGTAATCGTACCCTACACGAGCCAAACGTGTGATTACTTCTTCTTCCATTCCCTCTTCGGCAACAACTAAAATCTCCTGTTTCAAATCTGGAATCATTGCGCCTACCCAAACGGCAAAGCTTCCTTCGATTCCGATGTTGATGGAGTTCGGAATAAATCCTTTTGCAAAAACCTGCGCATTCCGAGTATCCAAGATCAAAGCAGCAGTTTCGTTTGCAGCAGCTTCAAATTCGGCAGGGCTTAAAGGTCTTACGCCTCTTTCCAATACCTCATCAATGCTATCATATCCTTCGATATTCATCATTACGTTTTGTGGGAAATAAGCAGGAGGAGGAGTGAGTCCATGCAATACTTCTTTGATAAACGCTTCCTTGGTCATTTCCTGTAGCGCATAGTTGACCTTCTTCTGGTTGCCCAAGGTATCGGATGTTTCCTTGCTCATGTTTTTGCCACAAGCAGAACCAGCACCGTGTGCGGGATAAACTATCAAGTCATCTGAAAGAGGCATCAACTTGTTTCGCAAAGAATCATACAAGTGCCCTGCAAGTTTTTCTTGAGTCAGATCTTTTACGACTTTCTGTGCCAAGTCTGGACGTCCTACATCACCAATAAACAGGGTGTCACCCGTAAAAATTGCTTCTTCTTTCCCCTCTTCGTTTGTCAGCAAGTAACAAACCGACTCCATGGTATGTCCTGGGGTATGGATGACTCTGATTTTAGTTTTACCTACGGTAAATTCTTGGTTGTCTTCAGCAATAATCGCATCAAACCCCAATTTCATTTCGGTTGGTCCATAGACGATTTTAGCACCAGTCTTTGCAGCCAAATCCTTGTGTCCGGAGACAAAATCCGCATGAAAGTGCGTTTCAAAAACGTACTTTATTTTTGCATTTCTACGTTCCGCTTTTTCAATGTAAGGCTGAACTTCACGAAGTGGGTCAATGATTACTGCCTCTCCGTCAGATTCAATGTAGTAAGCACCTTGTGCCAAACATCCTGTGTAGATTTGTTCGATTTTCATATCTATTTTTTTTGTAGTGTTTCTAAATGTTTCGATAAAATTAAAAGCTATTTTTTTTGTGTTGAATGACTTTTGTCACAGGACACTAGACGTTGGCCAACACCCTACTTTCAATGATTTGAACAAGCTGCTGAGCAGGAACAACTCCTGACTGCCTCCAAACCATTTCTCCTTTTGAGAAAAGAACCAAGGTGGGTACCCCTCTCACTTGAAATCTGCTTGCAGCGAGCGGGTTTTTATCTACATCCACTTTAAGAATTTTTACTTTACCTCCCAATTGCTTGGAAGTATCTTCCAAAATGGGTTGCATCATTTTGCAAGGGCCACACCATTCTGCAAAGAAATCAACCAATACCGGGGTATCCCCTTCGATTAGTTCTTGAAATGTTTTGGATTTTGGAAGCATGTTGGCTTAGTTTTCAATTTACTGAACAAAAGTACGAGGTTCGGCAAGGAACTTACAGTAATCTTTGTCACAAGACTTGGATGGAATGATTTTAGTAGGTTAAAAAATTCAAAAATTCCCGAGTTGGTCTAAAATTTCATAGTTTCGTAGTTCTAATTTGACGAATTAATGCTCACTTACAAGCAAATCAATACCCTCAGTGGTTGGCTAGTTTTTGCCATTTCCACCCTTGTTTACGTCCTTACCGTTGAACAAACGGCCAGTTTTTGGGATCCAGGAGAGTTTGTTGCCGTATCTTACAAATTACAAGTTCCACATCCTCCAGGAGCCCCCTTTATGCTCTTGGTCTACCGCATGTTTGGCTTTCTTGCATTTGGTGATCCTTTGCAGGTTGCTTATTGGATGAATGTCGGCAGTGCTTTATTCTCAGGTTTTACGATCTTATTTTTATTTTGGTCCATCACACTGATGGGCAAGCGACTTTTCGCCGTGGTTGAAGGAGAGGAAAGTAAAGGTCAAACTATCGCTTTAATGGGGGCAGGATTGGTCGGATCGCTGGTTTATACTTTTTCCGATAGTTTTTGGTTTTCTGCGGTAGAAGCAGAGGTCTATGCCATGTCTTCCTTCTTCACTGCTATTGTTATATGGGCATTTTTGAAGTGGGATGTGATCAAAGATCCCAGAGAGGAAAATAGATGGTTGGTCTTTATTGCCTATTTAGTAGGGCTTTCCATAGGAGTCCACTTATTAAACTTAGTAACTCTCCCTGGTTTGGCTTTGATCTATTATTTTAAAAAATATCCAAAGCCCAACCTTAAAGGTGGAATTATTGCTATGTTTTTGGGAGGTGTAGCCTTAATCTGTATCAATAACCTCATCATTCCTGGCCTTCCAAGCCTAGCCGGTTCAATGGAAATTTGGATGGTCAACTCGTTAGGATTGCCCTTCGGATCAGGTATCATTATTTTTGTTCTACTTTTTGTTAGTGCCTTACTACTTGCCTTTCGGATTTCATTCCAACGAGAACTGGTTGTATTCAATACCATATTACTTTCACTTACATTTATTCTAATCGGCTATGGAAGCTATGCACTGATTGTAGTACGAGCCAATCAAGACCCTATCATCAATGAAAGTGCGCCAAAGGACATTATTAGCTATGTCTCCTACCTTAAACGCGAGCAATATGGCTATCGCCCACTTCTCCATGGACAGTACTTTACGGCTACTTTGGTAGATCAAGAAGAGGGTGATCCAATCTACATGAAAGGGAAAAATTCGTACGAGATTGTAGACTATGACTTAAAGAATACCTACGATCCAGAAAAAACAACCATTCTACCTCGCATTTATTCTACCCAAGAAAGTCACAAACGAATTTATCGTTCCAAATTAGGATTGAAGGAAGGGCAAGAACCCACCTTTGGGGACAACTTGTATTTTATGTTTAGCCATCAGCTTGGTCACATGTATTGGCGTTACTTCTTGTGGAATTTTTCTGGAAGAGAAAGTGACTTTTCTGATGCAAATTGGCTAGGGATTGGCGATGCCTTTTCAGATATATATCCTGATTACATCAAAGAAAATAAAGGGCATAATAATTACCTTATGCTCCCGCTAATCCTAGGTTTGGTCGGCTTTTTCTTCCAAGCAAAGAAAGACCAAAAGTACTTTTACGTCAATCTTATGCTCTTTTTGATGATGGGCGTAGTGTTGGTACTCTACCTCAACTCCCCTCCCATCGAACCGCGAGAGCGGGATTACATCTACGTAGGTAGTTTCTATGCCTTTGCGATTTGGATTGGATTAGGAGCTCTAGCATTAGCGCACAGCCTCAACAAATTCACCAAAAACTTAGGTACAGCAGGATTGGCTGCCACCTTATTGACCTTACCAATTGCTGGGTTGATGGCCGCTGAAAACTGGGACGACCACAATCGAAAAGGGAGGTATTTTTCTGTAGATGCAGCCCGTAATTTCCTGGCCTCATGTGCGCCAAATGCCATTCTTTTTACAGGGGGGGACAACGACACTTTCCCACTCTGGTATGTACAAGAAGTAGAAAACTTCAGAACAGATGTTCGAGTGATTGTCTTGAGTTATTTTGATACCGATTGGTATGTGGAACAGATGACAAGACAAACCAATGACTCAAAACCACTACCCTTTTCCTTATCCCCAGATCGTTACCAAAAAGGAACCAATGACGTCCTATATGTCATGGAACGTGAAGGTTTAAATGCAATTTCTGCCAAGGAATACCTCAAATTAATTAATAGCGGATCGGAATTACTTCAGATGAAAACTTCTGGTAGAAGTGTGGTGAATATGGTACCCTCCCGCAATTTGATTTTAGAAGTAGATAGTAGCTTTCGTGCTAATGATGAAATCGTTCCATCTCAATTTAAAGACTTATTTGTTTCTCAATTAAACCTTCAAGTAGGCGGTAATTATGTTACTAAGGGAACATTGATGCTGTTGGATTTGATCGTAAGCAATAATTGGGAAAGACCGATTTATTTTAATAACACATCGCTATCGACTATTGGACTCAATATCAGCGAACATGTGGTCATGGAAGGCTTGACCTATCGCTTGTTGCCAATCCAAAAACCCAATTCCCAACGTGAGGAATTAGTAAACACGGATTTAGCCCTCAAAAATTACATGGAAAATTTTGCCTTCCGAGGCATGAATGATTCCAACGTCTACTTGGATGAGGAATACCGGAGATTTACTTCAAACCACCGAAGTGCGCTAAATTCCATTGCTTTGGCCTTACTAGATGAGAATAGAATGGAAGATGCTGCCAAGCTACTCAATTTTGGTTTAGAGACTATTCCAGACAAAGCCGTGCCTTATGACCTAAGTAGTGGTCAGTCTGTACCCTTGTTTTTCGAGGCAGGCGAAGATGAAAAAGCGCTAGAAATAATTGAGAAAATTTCTAAGCGTTCTTTAGATAGAATCGAATTCAATACAAAAACTAACCGTGGCTACGATCGAGATATGCTTGTGGCCATCGAAATGATTAAATATTTTATTCCACTTTTGGAAGAGAGAGGCTATCAAGAAAAAGGGCAAGCGCTCAAAGAAAGACTAGAAAAATGGATTGGAAATGAAAGCGAGGAGCCAAGCTCTATCCGAAGAAGGTAATTGAAAAAAGGCCAATGGATAACAAGTCACGGCCCCGCAAATTTGACTTCAACTTTTTTTATTTTGGCTTCTATTCGAGTAGTGAGATTAAAAAAAAAGCCAGCAGAAATAATTCTGCTGGCCTTTTTGATGGATTTCAATCTTGCCTTTTAAGCCGCTATTGTACCGATTACGATAGGAATAAGTCTTGAAGTTTAAGTTAACTGAGCAGCGGACTGTGGACAATCATCGTCTGTTGACGATTTTACTTCTTCCAAAGGAGATAAAACAAGTCTAGTCCATCCTTAGGGTCCTCTACAAGAAAGTAATCCTCGTGGGAAATCGCTACAACCGAAGCACCTTGTGAACGATGCAGTCGATTCCGATTGATCCGATTCAAAAATTCATACGGCCATCTTAATACAGAATTGGGAAGTTTGTGCTGCAAGTCCAGCACATCAAAGCGCATGATTTTTTGAACAGATTTACGATTTGCTTCGTGATAGGCCCATACCTTTTCATTCCCTCCTATTCCCTTGGCTTCGACACGATCAAAAATGGAGTTAGCCAAATCAATTAGTTGCTGCGGTACATATTCCCGCTCATGCCAAGGATTTCGAGATAGCGTGTGGGTATTGTTCGGTGTAGAAATAATGGCTTTCCCACCCGGCTTTAACATTCGGTAGATCTCTTGAAGAAAAAGACGATCCTGCTGTATATGTTCAATCACCTGAAAACTCACAATAGTATCGAAAGTCTCATCACCTATCCTAGTAAATGGAGGAATAACAGCCTGCTCAAAGGAAATACCAGGGTATTTTTTTTGAAGGGTTTGGATTACTTCATGGATCTTATCCAAACCTAAATAGGAAGCTGCAAGTGGAACTAATTCGCCAACACCTCTCCCTTCCCCACAGCCAATCTCTAGCAAATCCCCAGTGATCCAGGGCTTGGCAGCAAGGTAGGCTTTTAATAATCTTTGGTGAATAGGATTATCACTAATCAACTTATCAGATGCAATTTCCGTTGTATAGGTAGCCATTAGAAATTTTAGTATTTTGGCAAAAGTAAGGCTTATTTTTAAATCCTGTGAACTAAACCCAATGAATCAAAAGTACTTCAAGCGGCTTTTTCTATTCTGCTTTTTAATTACACTTTCCTTCATTTCTGTTGCTCAAACTACCTTAAGTACAACAGATCAATCGCTTCGTTATTCTTTGTATGCGCGGCTCGGATTAAAAATTATACCGATAAAGCTTTCCGACAGCAGCTACAAACTCCAATTTGTGGTCGAAAAAATTGAAGAAGATGCTAGTTTGGACACCTATCAATTCAGGTACCTAATTTTAAACTCCTACGATCAAGAACTTGAAACCGCAAAAAAAATAAAGTTTAGTGCTGCTGATTTAATTTTTTCAACGGAAAGACATTGGGTTTTTGAAAAAACAATCGAAATAGTTCAAGACCAAGAAACGGTTATTGCCTTTTTTGAAGCGCTAGACACCCGACAGCAAGATGCCTACACCAGCCATGTGGACTTAAAAAGTCCTTTTGTTTTTGATCAACCCAGTTTTGGATATTATTACGCGAATGAGGTTCCCTTTGATCAAAATTACCTGACAGAAGGTCAATCTTTGCTCTTCAAGAGCGGCAAGGGACCCTCCCTCTACTCTTTCTTTTATCCCAGCCCATTTCCTATCCCATTCCCCCCCATGGAGAATCGTTTGGTAGAAGTGCCAAAAGAAGTAGCCGTAGAAAATAGAGGAGATTTTTTGGAGAATATACCAAAAACCTTAACTGATGAAGGATACTATTTTTTTCAAAACGATAGCAATGCACAAACAGGCCTACTTCTCCGGACTGTACATGATGCCTTCCCAAAGGTAAAAGACTGGGAAGAGATGGTGGATATGGTTACGTACATTTCCACCAAGAAAGAACACGAAACATTACTTTTAGCTCAGGACAAAAAGAAGGCTCTAGATGCCTATTGGTACAATTTGACACGAAATGAAGAGGTAGCAAAGGACTTAATACGGAATTACTTTAAGATGGTCGAATTTGCCAATATTCTGTTTACTGACTTTAAAGAAGGCTGGAAAACAGATCGAGGCATGGTCTATATCGTGATGGGCCCACCACAGGAAGTGAATTTTTATGAGGATCGAGAAGTTTGGTCTTATGCAGGGATAGATAACACTTCCAAAATTAGGTTTACCTTTACGCGGGTTAAAACAATTCTTAGCCCACATTTCTATACTCTAAACCGATCAAGAGCCTACCAGCCGATTTGGTTTAAAAATATTTCACAATGGAGAAGCGGAAGGATGGCTTTCTAATCGATAAAGGAGCCTTCGACAAAGATTTTATTTTTGGAACTAGAGCAGTGATGGAATCCATCCATGCAGGCAAGGAAATAGACAAAATACTTGTACAAAAGGAACTCAATAACGACCTAATCAAAGAACTACTTCAACTTTGCAAGGCAGAACACATTCCTGTAGTTCGTGTGCCCGATGCCAAGTTGAATCGAATTACACGCAAGAATCACCAAGGAGTAATTGCGCAAATGTCTACGATCGCGTATGCCTCTTTGGACAACGTGATTGATCAATGCTACGCAGTAGGCAAGGCTCCTCTGATTTTGGTTTTGGACCACTTGACTGATGTTCGCAATTTTGGAGCCATCGCCCGCACTGCAGAATGTGCAGGAGTAGACGCCATCGTAATTCCTGAAAAAGGAAGTGCTCAGATCAACTCTGATGCGGTAAAAACCTCCGCAGGTGCCTTGAACTTCATTCCTGTGGCACGGGTAAAAAACTTGTTTTATACCTGTCGTGATTTGCAAAAAATGGGATTGTCTCTCATTGCAATCACAGAAAAAACTGAAAAACTCATGTACGAAGGGGACTTTGCATCACCTGTAGCACTGATCATGGGGTCCGAAGAAGATGGGATCTCTCAAGAAATCATGGGTATGGTCGATGATCGGGTAAAAATACCACTTGCCGGTAGTATCGAAAGTTTGAACGTATCCGTATCCGCTGGAGTAGCGATTTACGAGGCCCTACGGCAACGCAAAAAATAAAAAAAGAGGATTTCAAACGAAATCCTCTCCTTTTTTCTTCGCCTGAGCAACAAAATCTCGAAATCGATTTTCTTCTCCTAGTTTACAAATTAATAAAACATTTCCAGTTTCATTAATCAAAAAGTCATCCATCCCTTGCACGACGACAAGCTTTTCGCTATCTGTTTTAATCAAACAGTTTTTAGTATCGAAAAGTAGTGCATTGGCTTCCACAACATTATTATCCTCATCCTTCTCTCGAAGTTCGTGAAGACTTTGCCAAGATCCGATATCCGACCATCCAAAATCCCCCAAAACCATGTACACTTGATCTGATTTTTCCATAATTCCGTAGTCAATGGAAACATTTTTTAAAGTAGCGTACACCGTCAAAATAAAATCAGATTCCAAATCACTGCCCAATTTACCTTTTCCATCTTCAAAGGCCTCTGCAAGATCAGGCATGTATTTTTTAAATGCTTCGATCAAACTACCTGCCTTCCAGACAAACAGACCTGAATTCCAAACAAAATCTCCACTTTCCAAAAAAGCAGCAGCCAGCTTGGCATTAGGCTTTTCCGTGAAAGTCTTCACCTTCAAAACCTGGGTATCGACCGAACCGGGTACGTATTGAATGTAGCCATAGCCTGTTTCAGGCCTATTCGGTTTAATTCCAATAGTAAGCAATCTATTTGGTTCTTGAGCAGCTGATATCGCTGCAACTAAAGTTTGGAGGAACCTTCCTTCTTGCAAAATGAGGTGATCTGCTGGGGCCACAATCATCGTGGCATTTGAATTAATACAAGCGATTTTATAGGAAGCATAGGCCAAGCAAGCAGCAGTATTTTTTCGAAGGGGCTCTGCTAAAATCTGATTTTCTTGCAGCTCGGGCAATTGTTCCCGGACCAAATGGACATGAGATTGATTGGTGACTACAAAAAATTGTTCCGGCTTAGCCAATTCAAGGAACCGGTCAAAAGTCATTTGTAGGAGCGTTCTTCCCGTACCCAATACATCCAAAAATTGCTTGGGCCTGCTATTTTTACTATAGGGCCAAAAGCGGGAGCCAATTCCTCCAGCCATAATTACAATATAGGGTTGGTCCTTCATAGTAGCTTAAACAATTCCCTCTTTCATCAAATCATGAATATGCACAAAACCAGCGATTTTTTTACCATCGAGTACCACCAATTGTGTAATATTATGGGCCTTCATCAAAGCAAAAGCAGCTGTTGCATACTCCTCAATACCAATAGATTTTGGATGTACAGACATGATTGAATCTGCTCTAAACTCTTGAATATCAAGTGTTCGCTGAAGCATACGACGTAAATCACCGTCCGTAATTATTCCCTTCAGTTCTCCCTTAGCATTGACTACTGCTGTCGCTCCCAACCGTTTACTTGTAATCTCTACAATAACTTCTGCTACGCTAGCCTGCTCCTGAACAAGTGGAATCTCAGAAGCAGAAAGTAGGTCTCCTACTCTCAGGTAGAGTTGTTTTCCTAAAGTTCCTCCAGGATGAAAACGAGCAAAGTCTGCAGAAGAAAATCCACGAGCTTCAAGGAGGCAAATCGCTAATGCATCCCCAAGTGCCAAATGTGCAGTGGTACTAGTCGTTGGGGTCAAGTTGTGTGGACACGCTTCCTCCTTTATTGTCGCGTTCAACACATAATGCGCCTGTTCAGCTAAATAAGACTGCCTATTAGAAACTAGTGCGACCACCTTCACGCCTAAATCTTTAACCAAAGGCAAGAGCACTTTGATCTCAGCTGTATTACCCGACTTAGAAATAAATAAAACAGTGTCCTCTTGTTGCACCATTCCCAAGTCACCATGAATCGCATCTGCAGCATGCATAAAAAGTGACGGCGTACCGGTAGAATTGAGTGTAGCAACCAATTTGTTGGCTATCCAAGCACTTTTTCCCACACCTGTAATGACCAGCCTCCCTTTAGAATGCAGAAGGTGGGTTACGCAATCCTCAAAATCCTGATTTAAAAACCCAACCAGGCCAGCAATAGCTTCGGATTCATTTAATAGAACCCGCGCTGCGATGTTTCTAATATTTTTAGCTAACTTCAAATTTACCTGCGTTAATCACTAGTTTTGTACAAAGGTATAAAAGTAATCGTTCAATCTGTAGCACAGGTAGACCTCACCCTCAAAGCCCTTTCTTCGAGTGGAAGAAAATGTTAAGTCAGACTTAAAAAAAATCTTCGGATTTAGCCATTTCCGTGGAAATCAGGAGCTTATTGTTGATAATTTACTCAACAACAGGAACACATTCGTCATCATGCCTACTGGGGCTGGAAAATCATTGTGTTACCAACTTCCTGCAGTAGTTCGTGAAGGTACCGCAATAGTAATTTCACCGCTTATTGCGTTAATGAAAAATCAGGTAGATCAATTGAATGCAATCGGTATTAACGCCCATTTTTTAAATTCAACACTGACCAAAACAGAAGCTACAAAAGTTAAAAACGAGGTTTTGAAAAAAATCACCAAATTACTTTATGTAGCACCCGAATCGTTAACTAAAGAAGAAAACATACTCTTTTTAAAGGAGGCACACTTAAGTTTTGTGGCGATAGACGAAGCTCACTGTATTTCGGAATGGGGCCATGATTTCAGACCTGAGTACCGAAAAATTAAGTCTATTGTAGCACAGATAGCCCCTCATTTGCCCATCATTGCGCTCACCGCTACAGCCACACCAAAAGTGCAGCAGGATATTCAGCGCAACTTACAAATGGAGGAAGCGGATTTATTCAAATCCTCGTTCAATCGAACAAATTTGTATTACGAGGTGCGCCCTAAGGTAAAAAATGAATCCAAAAAAGTACTCATAAAATTCATCAAACAACACAAAGGGAAGTCGGGTATCATCTATTGTTTGAGCAGAAAGAAAGTAGAAGAAATTGCTGAATTTCTTAAGGTCAATCAAATTAATGCTGCCCCCTACCATGCTGGACTTGATTCTGCTATTCGGATAAAGACGCAAGACGATTTCCTTAACGAAGAATTAGACGTGATTGTTGCCACCATTGCTTTTGGAATGGGAATTGACAAGCCAGATGTTCGGTATGTAATCCATTACGATGTTCCAAAATCATTAGAAGGGTATTACCAAGAAACAGGGAGGGCGGGAAGAGACGGACTTGAAGGCCATTGTTTGATGTTTTATAGGTACGAGGATATCGTCAAACTTGATAAATTCAACAAGGATAAGGCAGTTACTGAGCGAGAAAATGCTAAAATCTTGTTGCAAGAAATGTCTGCCTATTCAGAAACAGGCGTATGTAGAAGGAAATTTATTCTCAATTATTTTGGAGAAATTCTCGAAAAAGATTGTGGGTTTTGTGACAATTGCAAACGAGAAAGGGAAACTTTTGAGGGAGTAAATGACCTAACTACGGTGCTAGAAGCGGTCAAACAAACACAAGGACGTTTTGGAATTGACCATCTTGTAAAGGTAATCCTTGGAGAATTGGACGATTATATCAGTAGTTACCAACACGATAGTTTACCAGTATTTGGTAAGGGAAAAGGTGAGAGTGAGAGGCATTGGACATCTGTAATTCGTCAGGCAATGATTGCCGCCTTGTTGGAAAAGGATATTGAAAATTATGGCCATTTAAAGTTAACCCCCAAGGGCCTTCGCTATCTTGAAGATCCCTATTTGGTAGAATTGTACCGGGATCAAGATTTCGAAAAATTGGGACAAAGTGAAGTAGAAGAAGAACAGCTTCATACCGCCCAGGCGTACGATGAAAAGCTATTTGAACTACTGAAGGCCGAGCGCAAACGTATTGCCAAATCCAAAGGTCTACCACCCTATGTGATATTTCAAGATCCTTCCTTGGAGGAAATGGCAACTATTTATCCCACGACTGAGGAAGAACTCTCCCAAATCAATGGGGTGGGTATGGGTAAAGTAGCCAAATTTGGCACGTCTTTTCTCCAAGTGATCCAAAACTATGTCACTGAAAATGAGATTGAAACTGCAGCAGAGGTGCTTATTAAAACCTCAGGCACACGCTCCAAAGTAAAAATCTCCATCATTCAGCAAATCGATCGAAAAATCAACTTGGAGGAAATAGCTCAAAATCTGAAACTATCTTTGATGGATTTGCTTCAAGAAATTGAACAAATCACCTACAGTGGCACCAAATTAAACATTGATTATTACATCCACCGGATCATGGATGACGACCGAGAAGAGATTCTTTTGGACTATTTCATGAATGCGGAAACTGATCACATTAAAGCAGCATTGGATGAACTTGAAGGTGAAGATTTCACGGAAGAGGAACTTCGTGTTTACCGAATCAAGTTTATTTCCGAACATGCCAATTAACACAACTTTGAGTTCATGAAAATACTTTTATTAGGTAGTGGAGGAAGGGAACATGCGTTTGCGTGGAAAATAGTTCAAAGCCCTAAATGCAGTCACCTTTTCGTGGCGCCTGGAAATCCAGGTACGGCCCAAATTGCCACCAACATCCCTCTTGGCGTAACTGACTTTGTGGGTCTTCATGATTTCATTTGTAGAGAAGCCATCGAATTGGTCGTAATTGGTCCAGAAGAACCCTTAGTAAAGGGTTTAGTAGACTACTTACATGTCCAAAAAGGCACGGAAAACATTCCAATTGTTGGCCCCTCCCAACTCGGAGCAACTTTGGAAGGTAGCAAGGATTTTTCAAAGCAGTTTATGCAGCGAAATGGGGTGCCTACTGCAGCATATGCCACTTTTCATGCAAATCAATTGGAAGAAGGACTCGCTTATTTGGAACAACAATCTTTGCCTATTGTACTGAAAGCAGATGGTCTTGCAGCTGGCAAAGGAGTTTTGATTTGTGAAAGTTTGGAAGATGCCAAACTCTCCTTAAAAGAAATGCTCGTGGATGCAAAATTTGGTGAAGCTTCCTCAAAGGTGGTGGTGGAAGAGTTCTTGACCGGGATTGAACTTTCTCTATTTGTGGCTACGGACGGAGTGAATTATAAAATTTTACCTGAGGCCAAGGATTACAAGCGAATTGGCGAAGGGGATACAGGATTGAATACAGGGGGAATGGGAGCGGTAAGCCCAATACCATTTGCAGATGCAGCCTTTTTAACGAAGGTAGAAGAGCGCATTGTAAAGCCTACTATTGCCGGTTTAAAAAAGGAAGGAATCGGCTACAAAGGATTCTTATTTATTGGACTGATGAATACCCAAGGAGATCCCTACGTCATCGAGTACAATGTCCGGATGGGGGATCCAGAAACAGAAGCCGTACTCCCTCGAATTGAAAGCGATTTTGTAGATTTGTTAGTTGGCATTGCGGAAGGAGATTTGGCTAATTATACCCTAAAAATATCTCCAAAAACATGTACTACTGTAGTCATGGTCAGTGGAGGATACCCAGAGTCCTATGCCAAAGGTTTTCCAATCATAATTCCTGAAAAAACGATAAACAGTGTTGTTTTCCACGCTGGCACATCTCAAGATAAATCAGGCATACTTACAAATCAGGGAGGTAGAGTCCTTGCAATTACTGGAGTAGCAGCTACTTTGGAAGAAGCTTTAGCATCTACCTATGCAACAGTGGCGGAAATCACTTGGGAAAAGGCCTATTTTAGAAAAGACATAGGTCAAGATATTTTACGATTAAAAAAATAACTAAGTAACTAAGGAGGCGTAAGCCCTATAGATAAATAAATATGTCTGGATGTAGTTCATGTGGGACCACTACGAGTGGAACAGGAGGTTGTCAAAATAACGGCTCCTGTGGAACGAGCGATTGCAATAAAATGAATTCTTTTGATTGGTTGACCCAAATGGGTATACCTCAGCTGGATACCTTTGATATTGTTGAAGTCAAGTTTAAAGGAGGCAGAAAAGAATACTTTAGAAACGTAGATTACTTGACACTCAATACAGGAGATCCTGTAGTAGTGGATGTTCCAAGTGGGCACCATATTGGCTACATTTCTTTGCAAGGCGAGTTAGTGCGGCTACAAATGCAAAAGCGAAAAATAAGGAACGACGACTCCATCACCCGGATTTACCGGGTAGCTACTCAGAAGGATATGGAGAAATGGGAGGAGGCAAAGGCCCGAGAAATCCCTACTTTATACCGCTGTAAGCAAATTGTGGACGAATATGGTCTTAAGATGAAGATGTCTGATGTGGAATTTCAAGCGGACAACTCAAAAGCTACTTTTTATTATTCCGCAGAAGATCGGATCGATTTTAGAGAATTGATCAAATCCCTAGCAGGAGAGTTTAAAGTTCGAGTAGAAATGCGTCAAATCAGCCTTCGCCAGGAGGCAGGTAGATTGGGAGGTATTGGCGTATGCGGAAGAGAGCTGTGCTGCTCCACTTGGTTAGTAGATTTTAAAAATGTGACCACTTCGGCGGCAAGGTACCAAAACCTATCGCTTAACCCTGGAAAGCTAAGTGGTCAATGTGGGCGATTAAAATGTTGCCTCAACTACGAGTTGGACACCTATATGGAAGCCATCAAAGATATTCCGCAAGTTGATAAGCCTCTATTGACAGAACAGGGTCCCGCTAAGTTGCAAAAAACTGATATTTTTAGAAAATTGATGTGGTTTAATTACAATCATGACAACGATTGGATTAGCATCACCTGTGAACGAGTGCGCGAAATTCAAGCATTAAACGAACAAGGCGTAAAGGTATTTAATCTTCAAGTGGACCATTCCTCAGCAGTGGAAGACTTGGCTGCTCAAAGCACACGAGAATTGGAATTACTTGATAAGAAATTTTCCAAAAAGAAAAAGAAAAAGAAGCGGCCTACAGATGGAAATGGGCCTCGCGCGAATCAAAGTCAGGGACCAAGACCTGAAGCAAGAACTCCAAAACCTGCTGAGCAATCTACCTCGATGGCTGCTCCAGGCCAAGTGAGACCTGCGGATGGAAATCAAGCTCCTAGACAGGGAGATAAACGCCGTAAAAACAAAAATAGACCACGCCCTAATTCAAATCAGGGGCTTGCAACAGGGTCTGCAGCAACAAGTCCCAAAGTGGACTCCCCTACTCCTAAACCAGTTGAAAAGCCTCAGGAAGGGCAGCGGAGATTTCCACCACGAATCAATCAAGGCCCCAGTAACAACCAAGGCAATGATTAAGCGCTTTCAACAGGCACTTCTTGCATTAGTAATGATTCTTAGTTCTTGCAGCAAGGATCGAATGTTTGAAGAATACCATTCTTTTGGAACCTCTACTTGGGAAGAAAGTGATTCTGTTAAATTTGACCTCTCTTCCGTAGATTCCCTGAAGGGGAAAGCCATGATTGGGGTACGCTATACTGAAGACTATCCATTTTCAAATTGCTACATCAGGATTATCTGCAGAGATTCTAGCAAGATGGTAGTGGTAGATAGCTTGTGGAATGTCCCTATTTTTGATACCCAAACAGGGAAACCGATTGGTGATGGATTTGGAAATACCTTTACCACCTACGACACACTATCATTCTCCTTACCTGCTCGTACTGAAGAAGTAGTTTTATTACACTATATGCGTCAATCTGAAGTAGCGGGAATTGAAGCGGTAGGTTTTAAAATAATCAAGCCTTAATTACTTATTCTGATTATCCGCTTTTTCACCAGTAACGGAATAGAATAAGGTTTGTGGTTCAATCGAGAAAGCTGACGTCAATGGGCCGTCGCCTGCCTGCAGACCGCGGTCTGTGGATGATCATCCGCAAGTTTTAGTATACCGGCAGGAATACTGTCTTACTTGCGGATAAGTATATTATTTATAATTGCCTATTTTTTCAACTATAGAAATGAGAAAATTCTAAGGAGTAATTCCGGACGGTAAAAGTATACCTAAGAAAGTATATAGTTTGACAGTCAAGGAATTACTTAGATTTTATAGAAAGAGGAATTTGTTTATTTCCATGCCCTTGTAAAAATCTTTTCATTTGGCTTATATTTGCATCACTTTAGCGGTAGAAAATGATTTCTGTTTACCCTAAGCCGGATTAGAGAGTTGGGTGAGTGGCTGAAACCAACAGTTTGCTAAACTGTCGTACGGGTTATACTGTACCGGGGGTTCGAATCCCCCACTCTCTGCAAAAAAATAAAGCCCCTAAATTGATAATTTAGGGGCTTTATTGATTTTTTAATAAACTGATTGACGATTTACCAAATACTAATTAACTGATTAATTAGTAGTAGCAAGAAGTTTTCTAGCATAATCTAAATCTTCCTCCGTATCTATTGCAATTGCTTCGTGGATGCTTTCTACCATTTGAATAGGAACTCCTCTTTCTACTAGTCTAAGTTGTTCCAACGATTCTATTTGTTCCAAGGATCCTTTGGGCCATTGGGTAAAGGAAAGTAAAATATCTCTGCGGTAAGCGTATACCCCAATATGTTTCCAATAGGTGATCGTTTTTCCCTCACGGTTGTAAGGGATTGGTGACCTTGAAAAATAAAGGGCACGAAACCTTTCATCGACCACCACCTTCACAAAATTTGGGTTGTGTACCTGCTCTGCCGGTAATTTATGCATCAAGCTTGCTACTCCAACTTCAGGGTTTGCAAATACTTTAACTAAATCCTGTAGCGTCTTGGCATCTTGAAAAGGTTCATCCCCTTGCACATTGACTATGAGATCAGCATCCACTTGTGCTAATGCCTCTGCAATCCGATCCGAACCGCTTTCATGCTCTTGACTACTCCTAATTACTTTCCCACCAATTGCCTGAATTTGTACTTCAATTTGGATATGGTCCGTAACTACCCAAACCTCATCGAAAACTGCCGTTGCTACTGTACTTTGATAGGTACGCTGGATGACAGAAAGCCCCCCAAGATCTTGAACCAATTTGGCAGGTAGGCGGGTGGAGGCAAAACGGGCAGGAATCAGGGCAACAGTTTTCAAAATATTGATTTTTATATCAGTGGATTCAAGCAAATAAACAAGTTAAGCGTTCATTAGATAGCATTAATCTTAATAATACCGAACCTCACATGTTGGAATGGAAAACATAAAAGCCTCTACCGCTTTAGGTGATAATCGAGTATTGAAGCAAGTAACTTTCTTTAGCCCAACAATTCCTTCTACTGGTTTTAAAGACCTCACATCAGTACTCGCAAAATCAAGTTCTACTAAGTTCACCAATCCTTCAATTCCCTTCAATGATTTAATATTAGTTCCTGAAACCACCAGCTTTTCAAGATTCACCAAATTAGAAAGGGAGGTTAATTCTTCAATTCCTGTAGTTGAAATATCAAGGTCAATGAGGTTCGTAAGTTGAGAAATTGGAAAATAATTCGTGGCTGGAAGTTGAGACAATCTTAATGTAGTCAGCAACTTCATTTGGCTGATGGGGCCAAGATCAACCAAAGGAGCGTCAAAAAAATGAAGACTTCTCAAATTTGAAAATAGTAATACCGGTGACAAATCAATGATGGAGGTGCCCTCAAGTACCAATTCAGAAACCGAAGTCAATTGATGGAGTAGCGCTAACGAAGGCTCTCCAGTGATTTTAAACTTCTCTTCAAGTATTTCTTTCCAATTTGAATCCAGCAAGGACCACCAATTTAAAAGTTCTTCAGAACGATAGATAACCAGCAAATCTGGTCTAGCCAATAAAATTCTTGGGAATTCATCCGAAGGAACTTGTGATTTATTGACATTTAAATACTTAAGATCAGGTAAGGCAGCTAACTCAAAAATTGAAATAACAGGACTAGATTCAAAATCCAAGTACACCAAAGCCTTGTTATCTTTTAAAATACTCACATCTTGAATACCTGTATTTTTTGCAAGCAGAATTTTTAAGGTTTTTAACTCCGTTAAGGGAAGGAGATCCGATACAAACGGGTTATCGGATAGGTTTAGCTCTGTTAAGGATACAAACCGGGTCAAAGGAGCTAAGGTTTCAAAACCAGCACCCTCCAAGGAAAGGTTCGTCTTGGTTACTAGTTGCGTCAGTACCTCTATCCCTGGATCCACCACCCCCAAAGCTGGATTGGATTTTATTAACGCATTTTTCCAAGCCAAGGTCAACCCATCCCACCAAGCCTTTAAATCCTTCACATGATGGATAAGCAAGACCTCAGGACGAGTTCTAGTAAATAAAGTGGCATCTGCCGTGCTTAACTTGGTTTCATCGGCAAGTACCTTCCTCAAATTCGAGAGAAATGCCAAGGGGGATAAATCTGAAACCGCAGTAGAAGTGATGTCTAGGTAGGCTAATTCAGTTAATTCAGCCAAACTGGAAAGATCTTCACAATTTGTTTCTGAAAGGTCCAACTCTACTAAAGATTTTAGCCTAGCAAGAACTGAAAAATTTAAGATGAAATTTCTACTCAAAGACAAACTAGTCAACTTACCCAACTCCGTAATATTCCCCATATTGTTGAAGCCACTCCCCCGTAAATACAACTGTTGAAGTTCTTTGAATTCATTTAAAACTGAAAAATTTTGAATTGGAGTATTATCTGCTTTAAAATAAACAAGGCTCTTTAAATTACTGAGTTCACTAATATCTTCAACCCCAGTGGCTGAAATATCCAAAGCCTTCAATCGATCGGAATACTTTATAAACTGAATTGCAGAGGTAGCAGTATTTGATAAATTCAAGTCTTCCAAAAAAGTTACATTGGCAATGGGGCTTAAATCAACAATCCTCGTATGGCTTATATCCAAAAATTTTAAATCCCTTAGCTCCGCAAGGGGTGTAAGATCCTTAATTAGCTGATTATTTGATAAATTTAATGAGTCAATCGCTACAAATCGGTACAGATCACTTGGCGAAATACTATCGAGTTCACTGATCTGAAACCGAGTTTTAAAATAAGATTTCCAACCAATATCTAATCCTTTCCACCAGGCGTCAAGCTCCTCATCTCTACTTACCTTGGTGGTATAAATACTTGCAATTTTAAGATCTTGTGATTTTTCATCTACGTTTACTTCAATAAAACGAAGTTGAGTTGTCGTTACCTTTTCCCCAGTTATCCCGATCGCTGTTAATGAACGATCCAAAGACACCAAAAAGAAGATTTCCCCATTTTCTTTTTGGGTAGGTTTGATTTCCCGGATTTTAAATTTGAAGGCAACGCTTTTATAAAAAAACTCAATGTCCTTAAGGTAAGCCTGAACATCTTTGTTGGTCACTACTTTGCGGTCCGCTAGCAAATCGTCTTCAATTTGAACCTTCCCGTCCCGAAAAATCTTTAAATAGCTTTCCCGAATGATGACATCTTTGTCCCTTGCAGAGGATTGTGCATCACCAAGGGTGTTTAATAAAAATTCCAAAAAACGAACTTGATCTTCAACTTTAACTGACAACTCAGCTAATTGCTCCTTGGAATACCCTTTTATCGATTGCCCTAAAACAGGAAGTGAAAACAAAAAAAAGGAAGTAATGAAAAGAGCTAACTTAATCCTGGTCATAAATATAACGCATTAAAGTCTCCTTATCCCCGGGGCCTAAACGCATCAAATTAGAGATCAACCACCCCGTATTGTACCCCGGTCTATTGAATTGATTCACTTCAAAATACCAGCCACCAATCTGGAAAAAATGAAATTTCAAGCCCAAAACCGTTTCAAACTTTAAATTATTTTGCTTCATTTCATAGAGAAAAATGGCTAAATAATCTGGATTATAGGTCGTTGGTGTAAAGGACTCAGGACTTTCAGAATCCTGAAATGCCCTTCTCATATTCATAAATCCCAATTCATGACTCAATGGATGAAGAAAATCCTTGGAGGCTCCCGTCGGCTTGTTAAATAGATTTTTAAATGGGTCAAAAATTACTTGGTCAATCACCCATTCGTAGCCCAAACCTTCAGGCTGAATCTTCATGATAAAGGTTACATTCTCCCTTTTTCCTTTGTATAAAAAAATAGCATCTACTTCTGCCAACCATCCAGGCTTCTGAAACACCAAGTATTGAGGGTAGTTTGCAGAAAGCAAGGTGCTTAGAAATTCGCTTTTCAAGGAAGGACTAATGGAGGAAGTCTGATTATCGAAAAGGATGGAAACAAACCCTTTTCTCAAATTTTCATTTTGATAAAGTGAATCCCCTGGGTAAAATCGAGCGGTACCATCAATAGATTCCTCCCCGTTAAACCGTCTAAAAAATTGATTCATTTGTTTGGTGGAGGCGGCAAATCGTCCATCATCTTGTAGTGTCCCAGGGCTACCTAGACCCTGCCCCGAGACACTAGAGATGGTGGTAATAAAAAAAGCAAAAATCAGGATGCTTTCTCTCATGCGGAAGTTTCAGTCACTCGAACATCACCCAACATCACATCCCAAAATTCGATGGTTCGGCCGGCAATTTGAGTTTGCTTCTTCTCTACGTAAATGGTGATATCTTTCTTAGTGGTATCCTTGTAATTCATTCCAGTTTCGATGGAGGTCCCTTCAAATCGCTGGTAAACAGTGATTACACCCACGTATCGTCCATCAGGTTGACGCTCTAAATCAGAAACGTACTGAATATCGTACCAAGTGATGTTTACTTTGTCATAATTCAAAGCCATCAGACGCTCAAAATACCTTCTTACCTTGTAATAAGCTATCTCGTTTGTATTGATAGAAGAAACTCCCATTTCTGCTCCCGTAGCAAAAAGCTCCTCAGCACGATCCATCACACGATTTGCCTCCGAAAATTGAGTCTCCTTATTGCCAATGATTGAAATGTACTTCGATAAGTCTTTAACTTTCTCTAAGGCAAGAGAGTCAATCGCTTGTTTTCGCTTAGGACTTATGTTATCCTGAGAGAAGGCCACTGAAGTAGTAGCAAGGAAAATTACCAGGAAAAAAACTATATAATTTTTCATATATTTTTGATTTTCAAATAGTTAATTACTTTCTTCTTAACTCTAATTCCGTTACTTTTCCTCCAGCTCCCAATCGAATGTCAGAAATATAATTTAAATTTTTCTTGGTATCCTTGAGGTATTCTGCGTATTTCTTGATGGTGGTGGGCTCATCGTAATCCTTTACCCCAGCTTCTTCATGAATGACAATAAAAACAGGAACCTCCTGGTTGGCAAACATACCCAAAACTTCTTGTATAGTCTGGTTTGCGGTGGTGGAATTAGCCGAACTTGCAATGGCATTAAATTGGGTTTCTAAACGTTCTACTGCTACTTCTTCTGCAGATTTAGCTACTGGCGCAGGAGCAGGCGCAGGAGCAGCTACTTCTTCTTTCACTACTGGTGCAGGAGCTGCTTCAACTACCTTTTTTTTGCTTTTACATGCGCCCATAGCCATTATTACTAGAACGGCCAGCAACAGAGACTTCCTTACGGAAAGCGAGAACAAAGACTGCTTCATCATGGATTATTGGATTTTTATTGTTTGTTTTTACTTGATTCCTATTCAATCACTATGCAAATTAACTAAAACATTTACGTCTTTTTCATTCCTTGGGTCTGCATGAAGTTTTTTTTTTTTGAATGGAAGAAATTTGTGATTTACATTTCCGACATCTTACCAAAAGTTAAAATTAACCACTGCGTCACAAGACCACAGCTCATCAAAATGAACTTTAAACCTTATTTTCCTTTGATTACTGCTGCCAAAGCAGACAATCCAGATTCATGAATAAATACCTTGAAATCACTGTTAATTAGTGAAATAAGATTCCAAAAACTGATTCATTCTTACAATCGGCCATCAATTAATGTAGGATTTAGCATTCCTTTGACATCGTAAATAACTTGATTTGGATTTTTTTCAAGAGGCAAGGATTTAAATTCATGGTGGGCAACAGCCAAAATCACTGCTGAATAGCCCGCGATACTAGGCGGAGTGGGACCTGAAAAAATTTTGAGGCCATATTCTTCTTCCACTTCCGCCTCACTTGCCCAAGGATCATACACCTCCACAGCCATATCAAAAGTCCGCAACTCGTGGTAAATGTCAATTACTCGTGTATTTCTGACATCTGGGCAGTTTTCCTTAAACGTAAATCCTAAAATTAAAACCTTCGCATCGAGTACTTTAATATCTTTTCGCATCATCAATTTGATGATTTCCGTCGCTACAAACTTACCCATGCTGTCATTTACACGACGACCAGCTAATATAATTTCTGGATGGTATCCTACTTCTTGTGCTTTTTGAGCCAGGTAAAACGGATCGACACCTATGCAATGCCCGCCCACTAAACCTGGTTTGAATTTTAAAAAATTCCATTTGGTACCAGCAGCTTCCAATACCTCCTGGGTATCAATTCCCAAAAGATTGAAAATCTTGGCCAATTCATTTACAAAGGCAATATTGATGTCACGCTGAGAGTTTTCAATTACCTTGGATGCTTCGGCAACTTTAATTGAAGTTGCTTTGTAGGTACCTGCGGTAATAATGCTACGGTACAAGGCATCTACAAAATCTGCAATTTCTGGAGTACTGCCAGAAGTAACTTTTACAATCTGTGCTACGGTGTGCACCTTATCCCCAGGATTGATACGCTCTGGAGAATAGCCTGCATAAAAATCAACATTAAACTTTAATCCAGAAACCTTTTCCAATACTGGCACACAATCATCCTCCGTTACACCCGGATATACGGTAGATTCATAGATGACCACATCCCCCTGCTTTAAATACTTGCCAATATTTTCAGAAGCCTTTAATAAAGGAATAAGTATAGGTCGATTGTGCTTATCAGTAGGAGTAGGTACCGTCACAATAAATACGGTGCATTCTTCTAATGAATTGGAATCAAAGCTTGGAAATAAGCCCGATTGACCCACCTGAGGATTGGAAGTGACCAAAACAGAGGAAAGGTCTGCATCGGATACTTCTAAGGTAGTATCGTGACCTGACAGCAGCTCCCCTACCCGCTTTTGGTTGATATCAAATCCAATGACTGGGTATTTTTTTGAAAATTCAACTGCCAATGGAAGGCCAACATAGCCAAGTCCGATTACTGCAATTTTTACTTCTTGTAGTGGCTTCACTCGCTTTAGTTTATTCTGTAACAGCTAGTCAAACTAGCTAATGATTTGAATACAATTAGAAATTTAGTACACCATGGAAATTAACTTTTCATTTTCCTGAGCCTAAAAACTTAATTTACAGGCTTCCCAATCCCTTGAAATCGAAAGCCTAACTTTTCCATTTGCTCCCCATCCAAAATGTTTCTCCCATCAAAAAGGATAGCCGGCTGCCTCATCAGCGAATAGATTTGTTTCCAATCCAAAACCACAAACTCATCCCACTCCGTCAAAATGGCTACTGCCGCTGCATCAGTACAGGCTTCGTAGGCGGAGTCAACCACGTCTACCATCTTCCTATTTTCTTCCGTAGAACGATTACCCAAAAAGTCTAAATCTGTATAAATTTTTTCCTTGGGCACCTTGGGATCGTACACTACTACATGGGCACATTCGTTGAGCAAATAATCTGCCACATAGATGGCCGCCGATTCCCGGGTATCATTCGTGTCCTTTTTGAATGCCCAACCTAGAAAAGCTATTTTTTTACCGTTGACGGTAGTGTACAGACTTTTTATAATTTGCTTGGCAAATCTTTCGGTTTGGTGATCATTGATTCGAATTACCTGTTCCCAATAATCAGCCACTGCATGAAGTTGATAACTTCTACAAATGTAGACTAGGTTTAAGATATCCTTTTTGAAGCAAGAACCACCAAATCCAACGGAGGCCTTTAAGAACTTTGGCCCTATTCGAGCGTCCATTCCAATTGCTTTGGCAACTTCTTCTACATCTGCTCCTGTCACTTCGCACAACTCAGAAATCGAGTTAATGGAGGAGACACGTTGGGCTAAAAATGCATTAGCAGTTAACTTACTCAATTCAGAAGACCACAAATTGGTGGTTAAAATCTTTTCTTCTGGAACCCAAGCTCCATAGATAGAAACAAGTGCATGAATAGCTGCCTTACCCTCACTACTCTGATCACCACCAATCAACACACGATCAGGATTCAATAAGTCTTCCACCGCAGTTCCTTCTGCCAAAAACTCTGGATTAGAGAGTACTTGAAATGAAATTTTACTCGGTGAATTGTGCAAAATATCCTTGATGGCCTGAGCAGTACGAACAGGCAAAGTAGATTTTTCAACTACAATTTTCGGGGTTGTGGCGACCTCAGCAATCTGTCGCGCACAGAGCTCTACCCACTTTAAATCTGCTGCCATTCCCTTCCCTTCCCCATAGGTTTTGGTAGGCGTATTGACCGAAATAAAAACCATGTCGGCCTCCTGAATACCTTGATTCACCTCCTTTGAAAAAAATAAATTTCTTCCTCTAGCTTCTGCAACCACCTCTGCCAATCCCGGCTCATAGATTGGCAGCTGTGCTAAATCTTCTTGGTTCCAAGCATCAATTCGTGCAGCATTGGCGTCAACCACCACCACTCGAATGTCTGGACATTTGAGTGCCAATACCGCCATCGTAGGACCTCCCACATAACCGGCACCAATGCAACAAATATTTTTAACTTTTAACATCGTATAGGTATAATCGATTCACTTAAAAATTAAGAGGAGCTCATTTAAACTATTCCACTTTTTAATTTCACAAATAACGGAAGGAATTGCTGTTTTTTATCAGATTAACAAGAATTTGTAGCTAGCCTGTCCCTTGAAACAAGCTATTCTATCTTTTCAGTTCAACTTCCTTATAACCAATTGCTAGCTAATACCGCAAATTCAAGATTTTTTTTTAACTTTTTCCCATTAACAGTGAAACCCATGACTTATCCAAGCCTAATTCGAGGGCTTATTTGGACGTTGAGCCTTGCCAGCTTAGTGAGTTGCGCCCAAAATGCTGTCGCCCCACCTGAATTACAAGGAGGGGAGCAAATCAGTTACAACTTCCACATACGGCCCATTCTTTCTGATAAATGCTTTGCTTGCCACGGCCCTGATGCGAATAAGCGAGAAGCAGAACTCCGCCTAGATACCGAAAAAGGAGCATTTACTGCTTTGAAAGATAGCCCAGGGCGATTTGCCTTAGTCAAAGGCAAGCCTCTCAATTCAGAAGTATATCACCGCATCACAAGCGCTGATCCGGGGTTAATCATGCCTCCACCTGAATCAAATCTCAGCCTTACTGACCAAGAAATTCAGTTGATTAGCAAATGGATTGAGCAAGGAGCTCACTACGAACCCCATTGGGCATTTACTCGGGTGGAAAAGCCAAAAATACCTGCCAGCAATTGGGGAACCAATGAGATTGATCGCTTTGTAGCATCCAAAATGAAAAATAAGGGACTGGAACCTAATCCAGAGGCTAGTTCCTACGAACTCATCAAGCGCGCAAGCTTGGACCTCACCGGACTTCCTCCTTCGCTGGAAATTCTGGAAAAATATGCAGGATTTTCAGGGGAAAATACCTACGAAAATTTACTAGATCAACTCCTCAGTAGCCCCTCCTACGGGGAAAAAATGGCTATTCTCTGGTTGGACATCTCTCGCTACTCTGATAGCTATGGCTACCAGGACGATAATATCCGATCCCAATGGCCATTCCGAGATTGGGTAATTCATGCCTTCAATAAAAATCTGAGATATGATGAATTTTTGACCTGGCAACTTGCAGGAGATCTACTCCCTAATCCCACTAAGGAGCAACTTTTGGCAACCGCCTTCAATAGAAATCACAAATACACGGAAGAAGGTGGAATCATTGAAGAAGAGTACCGAGTGGAATACGTGCTTGACAAAACCAATACGTTCAGCAAAGGAATATTAGGCATCACCATGGAATGTGCACAATGTCACGACCATAAGTACGATCCTGTCTCCCAGGAAGAATATTACCAACTTTATGCTTTTTTCAACAACTCACAAGAAAAGGGCTTTGAGGGAGATGTAAGTGTTTCCAAACCAGCAAAAACTCCTATCCTTTGGATTGAACGAAACGACCTAGACGGCATACTCAGTTTTATCAATCACCCCGATTCTAGCAAGTTAAGCGTGTCGGTGATGGGTGAATTGGAACAAAAACGGACTACTTATATCCTGAACAGAGGTGCTTACGACTCCCCTACACTGCCTGTGGAGTCCTCCACCCCAAACTCAATCTTACCCTTCCCTACTACTTTTGAAAAAAATCGATTGGGATTAGCCAAATGGACGACGCATCGAGACAATCCATTAACAGCGCGCGTTTTCGTCAACCTTGTCTGGCAAGAGATTTTTGGTAGGGGGATCGTCAAATCCGCAGGGGACTTTGGCATGCAAGGGGATCTCCCTACACATCCAGAACTATTAAACTGGTTGGCAGCTGACTTCATGGAAAAAGGATGGGACATGAAATCACTGTTGAAAAAAATCCTTCTTTCCTCGACCTACCGGCAATCGGCCAATATTACCTCCAAACACTTGGAAGTTGACCCGGACAACCTTTATTTGGCTCGGGCTCCTCGACTGCGCCTACCTGCAGAGAATATTCAGGACTTGGTCCTTGCTTCGAGCGGTTTACTGGTCGGAGAAATTGGAGGACCTAGTGTCAAGCCGTACCAGCCCTCCGGTCTCTGGGAAGCAGCTACCTCAGGACGCGGAGTCCTAGCCAACTACCAACAGGATACAGGAAATAAATTGTACCGCAGAGGGATTTACAACTTTATCAAACTAACCGTCCCTCCACCAAAGGCGATCATTTTCGACTCTAGCAACAGGGATCGTTGTGAAGTATCTAGAAATAGAACCAACACCCCACTTCAGGCCCTTGCCATGATGAATGACCCCATGGTGCTAGAGGCTTCTCGCGTCTTAGCCACCAAGCTGTCAGAGAAATACAGCAACTCAGATCAAGCCATTACCGAAGCTTTCAAACGAATTGTGTGCAGAGAATTAAAGTCGGAAGAAAATCAATTGCTCCAAAATTACTACAGCGCTGAGCTTAAACACTTTCAAACAAATCCAAAAGATGCTGCAGCAATCTTGGATGTGGGCGAATTCCCCATCCACCCTCAAGCAATTACCCCTCAAAATGCAGCGCTCATGCAGGTCATAGTGAGCTTATACAATTTGGAAGAAACCATTACCAAAAGTTGATATGGAAAAAGAATTTTTAGAACAGGGACTCAACCACAACCGAAGGAAATTTCTTTCTCGCTTGAGTTTGGGCGTAGGCAGCGTTGCCTTGGGATCTTTATTGATTCCAGATCTTTTTTCCGGCAAGAAGGAGGCAGAAGAATCCTTGATGCGCGCCTTGCCACACTTCGCTCCCAAAGCAAAAAGAATCATTTACCTCTTTCAAAATGGTGCTCCTTCCCAGTTGGAAACTTTTGACTACAAGCCCCAACTCATCAAAAGTTTTGGGCAAGAACTCCCGGAATCCATTCGCATGGGTCAGCGCCTGACTGGGATGACCGCCGGTCAAAGTTCCTTCCCATTAGTCGGCTCCTATTTTGAATTTAACCAATATGGCCAGAGCCGTGCTTGGATTTCATCTCTTTTTCCTCACCTTTCAACGGTAGTCGATGACTTATGCATTGTCAAATCCATGCATACCGAGGCCATCAACCATGATCCAGCATTGACCTTTTTCCAAACTGGAGCACAGGTAGGCAACCGACCTAGTATGGGTTCTTGGTTGAGCTATGGACTAGGTAGTGAAAATGAAAACCTACCCGCCTTTTGTGTGCTGCTCAGCCGAGGAAAAGGTAATGGGCAAGGAGTTTATTCAAAATTATGGTCCAGCGGCTTCTTGGATGCACGCCACCAAGGGGTACAATTTTCAAATTCTGAAGATCCTGTCCTTTACCTTTCCGATGCCGAGGGCATAAGCAAAGATCAGCGAAGGAGAATGCTAAATCAATTGGCGGCCATGAATGATCTCAGCTACCAGGAATTCAATGACCCACAAATTACGACGAAGGTACAGCAATACGAAATGGCCTTCCGAATGCAAACGGCAGTACCCGAAATTACGGATGTGAGCAAAGAGCCAGATTCAGTGGTCAAATTATACGGCCCAGATTGCTTGGTCCCTGGAACCTATGCGGCCAATTGCCTGCTTGCACGGAAACTTTCTGAAAACGGAGTACGCTTTGTGCAACTCTATCACCAAGGATGGGATACACACGATAACCTCCCTAACCAGATGATCGGTCAAGCAAAAGATGTAGATCAAGCATCGGCTGCACTTATTACCGACTTGAAGCAACGTGGGCTACTAGACGAAACCCTAGTAATATGGGGTGGAGAATTTGGTAGAACCAACTACTGCCAGGGTAAAATCGCACCTGAAAACTATGGACGGGACCACCACCCACGTGCTTTCTCCATTTTCATGGCAGGCGGAGGGGTAAAATCAGGAATGGTCTATGGAGAAACGGATGACTTTGGATACAATATCCAAGAAAATCCAGTTCATGTACATGACTTTCAAGCTACCGTCATGCACTTGATGGGAATTGATCATGAAAAACTAATTTACAAGCACCTCGGAAGAAGGTACCGACTCACTGATGTACATGGGAAAGTAGTCAAGGATTTAATCGCCTAAACTCTATTTTGTGAAATCTAAGACGCTCAAACTATTCCTTGAAAACCTCCTCATTTTTTGGGGTGGCTTAACTTTTATTTTGCTGGTAGGTGGAGAAAATATCCAACTTCCTTCTTGGCTTCAGGTTGTAGGACGATTTCATCCCCTACTCCTTCACTTCCCCATCGCGGTCCTCATTTTGGCCATGGTCCTACTGTGGGTTCGAGATGAAAATCGAATGAAGTATTTCTCATGGTTGCTGCTTATAGGAACAAATCTGGCAGGTATAACGGTAATTGCAGGACTTTTCTTGGCTACCCAAAATTACGAGGGTAATTCAATCGACTGGCATAAATGGACGGCCGTTGCGAGCCTAGCGCTGGCCTGTGCTTTATACTTTTCACAAAACAATAAATTACCTATCCTCAGGGCCTTAGCAATTAGCCTTACGCTTCTTATTGTGCTTACGGGGCATTTTGGAGCTGAATTGACCCATGGATCAGATTTCTTACTTGCTCCCTTAAAACAGCCGATGGAGGACAACCTTACGCTGGAGGAGGCAGAGGTATTTCAGCATTTGGTTCAACCAATTTTGCAGTCCAAATGTGTAGCCTGTCACAATGCAACTAAAGTAAAGGGAGAACTTCGGCTAGACCAGCTTACTGGAATCCAAAAAGGAGGCAAATCAGGTGCGCTTTTTGTAGCAGGTGAGCCAGAACTTTCTCTAATGATCCAACGAATCCATCTTCCTATGGAAGATGAAGATCACATGCCCCCTAAGAATAAACTACAACTTTCGGATGAAGAGTTAGAAATCCTACAGCTTTGGGTGATTTCAGGTGCCCGATTTGATCAAAAAGTGGCAGAGCTCCCGAAAGAAGAAGCCTTTTTCCAATTGGTAGCCAATCGATTTTCTGAGGAAAAAAATTACGACTTCCCAGCAGCTGACCCAGATAAAATACGCTCTCTTACCACATTCTTCAGAAAAGTAAGCCCGATTTACCCCGGTTCGCCTGCTATTGAGGTAGCCTATTTTGGAGCTTCTGCTTTTGATCCTAAATCCTTAGACGAACTAAAACCCATCCAGAATCAGGTGGTCAAACTAACTTTAAATCGCATGCCTCTCCAAGATGCGGACTTAAGTATAGTAGCTGATTTTCAAAATCTTGAAACCCTATACCTCAACTTTAGTAATGTTCCTGGCCTGCAACTTAAAAAGTTACTCCAGTTACCAAATCTCCAAGTACTTGCGCTATCAGGAAACGAATTAGACGAAACAGGATTGGAGACCTTGGAAAAGATGTCCCAATTGAAAAAGCTTTTTCTTTGGCAAACCGGATTAAATGACACCAAAAAAAATAAGTTGAGCAAAGCCCTTTCTTCCACAATACTAGACTTTGGCTATGCTGACACTGGCATCATCTACCCACTCAATCCGCCTAAAATTAAGATAGATAAAATTCTATTTGAGAATCAAACAGAGGTGACATTATCCCATCCAATTCGCTCTACTGAAATTCGATATACGCTAGACGGTACCCTTCCCGATAGCATCAGTAGCCCCATCTATACCAAGCCAATTCAGCTCAATGCCTCCTCCTCACTTAGAGCAAGAGCATTTGCTTCGGGATGGATAGGAAGCAGCGATGCCAAAGAACTGCTTATCAAAAAAGGCAAATTACCAAGCAGTTACAGATTGGCAAGCCCTCCAAATCCAAAGTATGCAGCCAAAGGCGCCAGCAGCTTATTTGATGGCATCAAGGCAAAAGCCAACCATACGACTGGAGACTGGCTAGGATATACAGATTCCCCTTTGGATCTTACCCTTTCAGTGGACACCAACCAACCTGAAAAAGTGGAGCTGAGTCTACTTTTGAATGAGGGAGCTTACATTTTCCCACCCCAATCGGTCGAAGTCTGGACCGCCTACAATCAAAAATGGAACAAGGTCAACGTAGCTCCTCAACCTATTCCTACAAAAATTCAAGAGACCCGTTTTGGCTTGATTTCAATTCCCTTACCCAATTCCCCGTTTGATCAAATTCGTGTGAAGGTAAATCCCATCTCCAAATTACCAGCATGGCATCCTGGAGCAGGTGCCAAGGGCTGGGTGTTCGTGGATGAAGTCCTACTTCATTAATTTAATCTCACCAATTATGGTTGCCTTAGCTTACAAAAAATACGAACAATTGCTGACCGGAAAGATGGAGCTTGCTTTCCAGCAAGAGGAATTAATTTGTCAGGCTGCAACCCTCATCTCCAAAAGTCTTTCAGTGGAAGGATGGATCTATACCTGTGGAACAGGACATTCTCATTTATTGGCAGAGGAAATATTTTACAGAGCAGGTGGGTTTGCGCGGGTGCGCCCACTTTTACTACCCCAACTCATGCTTCATGAAAGTGCCACGGGAAGTACAGATGAGGAACGAAAGGAGGGCTATGCTCCTATCCTTTTTCAGGAGTATACAATCACTAATAAGGATGTGCTGCTCATCTCTTCCAATTCAGGAAGAAATGCAGTCCCCATTGAATTGGCCAGCTATGCCCGTCAGCAAGGCGTAAAAGTCATTGTCATCACCAATCTGGCACACAGCAAATCGGTCACCTCTAGGCACGCTTCAGGCCTCAAATTGTACCAACTGGGAGATGTAGTCCTAGATAATTTGGGGGAAATTGGAGATGCAGCATTATCACTTGAAGGCTTGGCTACCCCCGTGGGACCTACCTCCACAGTCATTGGTACGGCCCTACTCCAGGCAATCTGTGTCGAAGCATCCGCACAACTACTGTCTCAAGGAATCACTCCGGAAGTTTTTGCAAGTTCCAACTCAGATCAGGGAGCAGCCCATAACGAAGCTTTGCTCGAAGCCTACAAGCCCTTGGTCAAGATGCTCTAGTCGATACCAGAACTCATTCCACTTTTTCCGGAGGGCATAAATAACTTGAATCGAGGCATATACCCCGGTCGAAAGTAAATGGGCTCCCGATAAATCGGTGAATCTGCTGTAGGCTCCTCTCCTGAGTCGGTGTACCGAATCAACATTCCTGGAAAGGCTGAATTGACCAGCACTTGCTGATCTATCACCTGTACCCCTGGTCGTGGCAAGCGATAGTCAACACCCCCAAAAATCGTTTCCAATCTTGGAAGTTCTCGTTTTCCCACCAAATTGACGAATAGATTCCATTCTTTAGATCGCTTAGATTTCATCTCGGACTCCGTGCCTTCCAGAGACCAATCTGGGTCTCCATGCCAAGCCCGTTCAACGTAGCCTAGCATTTTTGGAAAGAGGTAATACTCTAGCATCTCTCCTCCTTTGATCGTTTCTGTCCATACTTGTCCAGATATGCCAATGATATTCTGGCGACCTTGATCAGTTAGTTTAGTGAACTTTTGTGCTTGCTCCGACCAGTTCCAGGGTTTCCCATCGATGGTTTGATCGTGAGAAAGGTACAATTTACCAGGCACGGCCTTCCAAGACTGGTACAAATCAACTACCCCACTCCAACTATGTCCTCGCTCATCAGGATCCCATGAGTAAGCGAGATCAAAGTAGAAATTGGCGCTAGAACAAATAATGACTGGGTAGCCTGCATTTGCAAGTTTGTAGGCCATGTCCTCTCCTCCCCAGCCGGCTACCGCATTCCAGGCATAGAGTTTCCAATCCTGGTTGGCAAATTTTGGGTTAGGACTGACGGCAGTAGTACCATGAGTCTGTCCAATTTCTTCCCATCCCCCCATCTTCCAGCCGTACTTTTGAAGGATATTGGCTGTTCGCTCGCGGAAATAATCAATCAGATCACCTGTTTGGAGTTGTGGATTTTTAGCCAAAAAATCTGCACAAATTGGGGATGCCGACCACACTCCCTTGGGTACTTCATCTCCTCCACTGTGCCAATTTTTAGGCTCAACACCTGCAGCAGCATACATTTTTCCAATTTCAACCACCAGTTTATCATAGAAGGCATAGGTGGATTCTTGGCAAACGCACACCGTATTGCCCCTGAAATTTTGAGCAGACAAGTACTTGGACTCATCTTCTGGATCTGCGAGACGGTAGGCAAGGGCCTCTTTCTCTAGTCCAGCTTGCATGAAGGTTCGGTATCGCTTTTCCATGGCCAGGATTGCTGCTCTAGAGTGTGCAGGGACGCCAAGTTCAGGGATCACTTCGATATTTCTGACTTTGGCGTAGGTTAAGATTTCTTGAAAATCTTTTACTGTGTAAAAGCCAGTCCCCGTGGTACTTTGGTTAGGATCTGCTCCTGATGCATAGTAAGGCCATAGAAATTCGTTCTCGTCCACTGAAAAGCCTCTTCGCGCTCCGAATTCAGTCAATTCTGGCAACCCTGGAATTTCGATTCGCCATCCCTCGTCATTGGCCAAGTTGAAGTGGAATACATTCAACTTATAAAAAGACATGAGATCCAAGAGTTTGAATATTTGTTCCTTGGATTGAAAGTTGCGAGCGACATCCAAGAAAAAACCTCTGTAGCCAAATGCAGGTGCATCTTCAATCTCTACTTGAGGCAATTCAAGTTCATGCACCCCATCCTTCCAAAAAGCGGGAGGCAGTAGAGCCAAAAAGGAATTGACCCCATACAAGGCTCCAGTCGTAGTTGAAGCCTGAATCAGCACCTGATCTCTTGTAATTTTTAGCGTATAGCCTTCCTTAGGGAGAGAAGTAACTTGCTCCAAACGAATATTCAAGGCAGGTGCTTTACCACTAGTTTTGGATGAAAATCCATTTTCCAATGTAGTTTCCAAGTATTCTTTGGCCTTTTCGAAGGGGGCTCCCCCTTCCAGCTGAACCCTTCCAGGGCTTACCGATACCGTAGATCCGGTATATTTCCAACTTTTAGGAGTAGGCAGGTAGGGAGGAATGCGTTGATCCGGTAATGGAAAAAGTTTTAGATTCTCGACATAGCGCTGGGCGGAGGAGGTTACAGGAAAAGGAGTATTTGCTGCGAGTTTCACCAACTCGGTCTCTGTTAGGATTTGTTTTTGGTACGTTGAGATTTCCTCTACTTTCCCATTCACATGCAAGAAAATCAAGCCCTCAGGAGGATACGCATTTTTCAAAAATGTCCCAGAACTTCGGTAGGATAGCGAAAAAGATTCGTTGGGCTTCAAGGAGGGGGTCTCCCCTTCCCATACAAAGAAATCCCCTTGCAGATGCTTCAAACTTAGTTTCGGGTCCAAAGACTGGCTTTGAATGGAAATAAAGATGGTATTGAAATACAACTTCCAGCCTGCATCTAACATTCCGGTTCCACGGTTGGTCAGGATGAGGGTGGCAGTATGCTGTTGAGGAGCTGTGATTTTATTTTCCTCCAAAGACCAAGAAACATGAATTTGTGCCCATCCTTTAGAAAGGAGAAGGAAGAAAAAGAGCGTGCAAAAAAGGACGTTTCGGAAGAAAAAGGGATTCATGTTCAAACTTCTAATGGTAGAGACTGAATAAATTTAAGAGGAGTTATTTTTATAAGCATCTAATTTTAAATAAATTAATCAGCGAAAGATGAACCTCCCAGTACAACCCAAACATAACCCATGCGAATAAATCAACAGGAAAATACCTTAAACGGACGCTACTTGGCCTTAGACGTGTTAAGGGGCATGACATTGGCCTTCATGGTCATTGTAAATACCCCTGGAGATTGGAGTACACTCTATGCCCCACTAGCTCATGCCGAATGGCATGGATTTACCCCCACTGACTTGGTATTCCCCACCTTCCTATTTGTGGTAGGAAATGCAATGAGTTTTGCACTCAAAAAGATGCAGGACATGCGGCCAGGAGATTTTTACAAAAAAGTAGGAACACGCACAGCTCTCATTTTTGGGATTGGTTGGCTACTCAATGCTTTTCCATTCTTTGAACCCAATGAAGCCGGGCAACTTGCTTTTATCGATTTGACGGAAGTCCGATTGCTTGGTGTATTGCAGCGCATCGCGCTTTCTTATTTGGGAGCTGCACTACTTTTATACTGGGGAGGAATTCGATTAGGCTGGATCTTTAGCATTGCCTCCTTGCTTCTGTATTGGCCTATCCTTTACTTCTTCGGAACTGCCGGTGATCCCTACAGCTTGGAAGGGAATGCGGCTCTACACCTAGATCTGGCAATCATTGGCGAAAGGCGCATGTACATGGGGGAAGGCATTCCCTTCGATCCTGAAGGTATCTTGAGTACGCTTACTTCCATCGTCAATGTGATTGGAGGATACCTAACAGGTCGTTTTATCCAAAAAAATGGGAATAGCGTACCCGCCATACGAATGCTACTCGTGATGGGTATCCTCTGCATCGGCCTGAGTTATGCTTGGGACATGGTATTTCCAATCAATAAGAAAATTTGGACGAGCCCTTACGTGCTACTCACCGTGGGCTGGGATCTCGTCGTGCTTTCGGTTTTAGTTTTTGTGGTGGAAATCAATCGAATTTCCTCCTGGACTTACTTCTTCCAAGCCTTTGGACGAAATCCGCTCATCCTGTACGTATGCTCTGGAATTGTAATCGCACTCATCTCCTTCATTCCTGTTGGAGATAGCAACTTGCAAGATGTCATTTATGCAAAAGGATTTACCAGTTGGCTAGAACCTAAAAACGCTTCCTTCTTGTTTGCGATTGCCTACATGCTCTTGATTTGGAGTATTGGCTTCCTGATGGATAAAAATAAAATCTACATCAAGGTATAAGTACTTCTGAAACAAAAGATGGCAGCAAAGATCTCTTGCTGCCATCTTTTGTTTTATGTCAAGAATTTATTTAAAGATAGCCTTTGGTGATCCGCTGAATGTATTTTCCCACAATGTCAAATTCCAAGTTAACTAGGTCCCCTACTTCCAATTGATGAAAGTTGGTGAAGTTATAGGTATAGGGAATGATGGCCACCGAAAAAGCCCCTGGAGCAGAATTAAAACAGGTCAAGCTGGTACCATTCAAGGTGATTGATCCTTTTTCTACGGTGACATTGCCCAAAGCAGCATCGAAATTTACGTCTACAAGCCAAGAACCACCCTGGTCTGCGATTCGCTGAATCGTCCCAATTTGATCTACATGTCCTTGGACAATGTGTCCATCAAATCGTCCATTTGCAGGCATGCAGCGTTCCAAGTTTACTTTTTTACCCACTTTCCAAGTGGATAAATTGGTCTTTTGCAGGGTTTCGGCAATTGCTGTAACCCGGTAGCCTTCAGAAGTAACTTCTACTACTGTAAGGCAAACACCATCGTGTGCCAAGGATTGATCTACTTTCAACTCGGCAGTCAATGGACTTGAAAAATAATAGTGTGTGTTGGTTCCTTCGATGGTGATGGAGCTGAGGGTTCCTATGGCTTCTATAATTCCGGTAAACATTTATGGGCAATTAAGTACTTTAGACAATCCTTCCAAAAAATTGCCTTTCCGGATTCAAAGTACGGCAATTAATCAATTATCTTCGAGGACTCAAGCTCAAAATTCATGCTCAAGTTAGAAGATACTTACCTACACAAAGGAAAACGAAAAGCACTGGTCGCCGAGCTTCGCAAAAAAGGAATCCAAAACGAGTCAGTACTGGAAGCAATCAACACGCTGCCACGTCATTTTTTTTTCGATACGGCCTTGATTTCCCATGCCTACGAAGACAAGGCCTTTCCCATTGGTGAAGGGCAAACTATCTCCCAACCCTACACGGTTGCCTTTCAATCCTCCCTTTTAGAAGTCATTCCTGGAGACAAAATACTTGAAATTGGAACCGGATCGGGATATCAAGCCAGCATCTTGCACCTCTTGGGGGCAGAAGTCATCAGTATTGAGTACCAAAAAAAGCTTTTTGAACATACTAGCCGTTTTTTACAGCGCTTGGGAATCCAACTACAACTATTCTATGGAGATGGCACAGGAGGTGTACCTGCGCATGCCCCCTACGATAAAATCATCGTGACCGCTGGGGCTCCAGTAGTCCCTGAAGCCCTTATCCAACAACTAAAAATCGGAGGCATTCTGGTTATTCCCATAGGAGACCGAAGCAAGCAAGCCATGGTGAAAATCACCAAAAAGTCGGCTACCGAAATTCAGCGTGAAGAATTTGATGGATTTGCCTTTGTTCCTCTACTTGGAAAAGAGGGCTGGAACCACTGAAATTCAACTGGTTTAAAACAAGTAAAACCGAGGTGATTTCCAAATTTAATTTGGAAATTACTATTTAATATGATTTTTACAGAATTTTAGTACTATTTTTGAATAAATTCAATCGATATGCCTAATCAAAAGTTTGCGAAGGACTCCGTGACTATCATGACGGAGATGGTACTGCCCAACGATACAAACACACTCAACAACCTCATGGGTGGACGATTGATGCATTGGATGGATATAGTTGCTGCCATTGCCGCGCAGAAGCATTGCAACCGAATCGTTGTTACCGCATCAGCAGACAGCATTTCCTTTAAAGAGCCAATCAACCTAGGCAATGTAGTCACGCTACGATCTCAAGTTACGAGAGCTTTCAACTCTTCCATGGAGGTGTACATTGAAGTGACTGCCGAAGACATTCCTGCATGCAAGAAAATTAGGACGCACCGTGCATTTTTTACTTTTGTGGCAGTAGATCAAAATGGCAAACCGATAGAAATTCCTCAAGTAGTACCTGAAACTCCAGAGGAAATTGAATTATTCGAAGGAGCATTGAGAAGAAGGCAATTACGCCTGGTCCTTGCCCAGCGTATGAAACCTGAAGATGCAGTAGAATTGCGCTCCATCTTCAACTTAGAAAATAAATAACCAGAAACTTTAATTTAATATTCTCTTTCTCTGAACGAGTGGATCACCGCTTCTGCTGCAACCCTACCTGAAGTCATCGCAGCATTGATTGATCCGTGCAAGAGATAATCTCCTGCTAAAAACACTTGATCCAATACCTTGCATTCGGTAAAAGGAATACTAAACTTTAAATCGCCCACCTGAGGCAAGGCATGTGAGATAAAGTAGGTTTTTAAGTGCTTAAAGTGCTCTGCCTTCATTCCAGAAAGTTCTTCCAACTCAGACTGAATCACTTTAATTAATTCCTTTTCGGCAAGAGTGCTCTCCAAAACAGTTACAGAAAGCAGTGACTTCCCAATAGGCGCATATTCTTTGGAGACATCCTCCATAAACACGAAATTGTTGATCACTCGCTTCCCGGTGAGTAAGCCAATCATGGGTCTCCCCAAAAAGGATTTGGGAGCAGCAAAATACAAATTGATTACCTTACGTGCAGGCGCAAACTGCCCCTCCAACTGTTTCATCACTAAATCTGGCTGGACAGCCACGATGATACGATCTGCCTTAATTTTCGTCCCATCCGAAAGCAAAATATTTTCCCCTTCCACACTTGCAACAGGCGTATTCAGTTTAATTTCTGTCGTTTGTAGTTGGCTTTTGATCATTTCAGGAATCTGGCCCATCCCTTTCGCTGGAACTGCCGCATAACCTTGAGAAAACATCTTGAATACAAACTCAAACATTCGAGAACTCGTTTCCAAGTTCTTTTCTAGAAAAATTCCTCGAAAAAATGGCCTGAAAAAATTGGTTATGATGGCATCAGAAAATCCATAATTTTTCAAGTATTCATGGGTTGGTAAAGATGGTTCCGAGAAAATGGTTTCCGGACTTTTCTTTTTTAGTTCTTGGGTTAGGGTAAATACCCTTACCTTATCTAAAAATGTTCCCACTCTAGATACCGCCATTCCTACCAATTTCAATGGATTCCGAAGTGGATCCGTGAGAATATAGGAGTCCTTGCCTTCAAAAATAATTGCCCCAGGATCAAAATTCTTGAGTTGCAAGGCTTGAAAATCAAGGTATCGCTTCGCTTCAGGATAGGCGGTGTTTAACACCTGAAACCCATGATCAAATCGGTATCCAGCTTCAACATCTGTTTTCATCCTGCCTCCTATCCGATCTGAAGCTTCCAAAATCACTGCTGACAAGCCCGCTTTTTCTAATTCTAACGCGGCAATTAGGCCAGAGAGACCTGCTCCCACAATGTAAATTTTCTTTTCGCTCATTTAGAATTTACTTAAATGGAGAGACCAAAATAAACTTGGCTTTCCCTATTTCTAGTTGGATCAATTTATAAACAGGTTCTAGGTAAAAGAGTTTTGAAAACTGCAGGCCAAAAAGATTTGATAAATGGGATGAATTTACTGCGGTAATGTTGTAAACTCGAATAAAAAAAAGTTTCCACCATGAAGAATTTCTTGCTTTCTATTTTTATCCTTGCGACCGCCACACTGACATCCCACGCACAAAATTATTTTCCAGAAGCTGGAAATTGGCAATCCAAAACACCCAAAGATTTGGGATTGGATGCCGTTAAACTCCAAGAAGCTATCCGATTTGCAGAGACTCATGAAAGTTCAGAAAACCGCAACCTAAAAATTGCTCATTACGAAAGTAGCTTTGGCCGAGAGCCTTTTGGTTTTCCTGTTGGCCCTATGAAGGAGCGTGGTTCGGCAACCGGATTGATTATATACAAAGGGTATGTAGTTGGACAATGGGGAGACCCAGCACGCGTAGATTTGACTTTTAGTGTAGCTAAAAGCTTTCTATCTACCACCACTGGCTTGGCAGTTGAAGCAGGCTTGATTCGATCAGTCCAAGATCAAGTTCACCCCTACATGGCCCCTATCTATCCCTACGACCCCTTACGTTTGGCTGTCAACAAGGCAGATCACTTAGACCAAGAAGATGTGTTTGACCTCTTTGATACCCCACACAACCAAAAAATTACCTGGGACAACTTGCTAAGACAGACCTCCGATTGGGAGGGCACCCTTTGGGGCAAGCCGGATTGGGGAGATCGACCGGCAGAGGGGGTCAAGCAGAAAAGAGCTCGGGATCAACGGGAACCTGGTAGCAGTTACGAATACAACGACACCCGGGTCAATGTCCTTGCCTTGGCCCTATTAAATGTGTGGCGAAAACCACTTCCTCAAGTTTTGAAAGAAAAAATCATGGATCCCATCGGAGCAAGCCCCACCTGGAGATGGACTGGATACGAAAACTCTTATGTCGTATTGGATGGCCAAATTGTTCAATCCGTAAGTGGTGGATCGCATTGGGGAGGAGGCATGATGCTCTCCGCCTGGGATCAAGCGCGCTTTGGCTACCTCACCCTTCGTAATGGAAACTGGAATGGCAAGCAACTCATTCCGCGCTCTTGGATTGAACTTTCCAAAACCCCCACTCCTGTGCAACCAGATTATGGGTTTATGAATTATTACCTCAACTTGCAACAAAAACAAATACCTACCGCTCCCAAATCGGCGTTTCTGCACCTCGGAGCAGGCACCAACATGATTTATGTGGATCCTGAAAACGACTTACTGGTCGTTTCAAGATGGATTCCCAATGGGGATAAAGCTGAATTAATTCGACTAGTCTTGGAAAGTTTGCCTGCAAAAAACTAAGAAATGATTCTGTTTGAAATTTGCGGTTGAACGTACAGCTCTTGCTCAGCTTTGGATAAGATTTCGTACCCCAATTCCAAAGGAGAAGGACCAATCCACCTGCTTGTAGTACCAGAAAGGGTGAGTCTTCCCTCCTTTTTATCCAGAGACAAAATCCCAAATAGAACTTCTTCGTAAGGGCAGGTGCGCGATAAGTCAGGAAATTTGCTGTGTGTAGCAGCATCCATACTGTAGTGCTTGTGCTTTTCTCCCACCCAATAATAGGAAGCAGAATTCAAGTGTAAATACGGTATTTTTCCAACTTTGAGAAACTGGTCTACGTGTGCATGACCATTGATGGCAAGGATGATTTTGCTGGAATGGGCACTCAACAAGGCCTGAATTTCGGTAGCATTATCCATCGTATAGGTTCCTGCAATGGGCTGATGAGAAATCACAATTACTGGCTCCATAGAATCTACCAACTGTTGATTTAACCAGTCCTGTTGTTCTTTACCGATGTAGGAGGCATAGCCACCGGTGTATTTCGGAGAGCCAGGATCATTCCCGTCCAAGACGAGGATCCGAACCCCCTGAATCACCTGGGAATAGTAGGCTGCCGGCATGCCAAAAGATTGAATCACTTGCTCCTTGGTTTTGCCCTCATCCAAGTCATGGTTTCCTATCACGTGGAGGGAAGGAATAGGTCCTTGATTAAATGAATCAATAAAGGCTTGGTTTTCTTTTTTAGGAATAGCAAAATCACCCAATTGAATTTTGGCATGCGGGGACACACTATTTAGAGCCTCTAAAAATGTTTGTAATCGAAGATCAGCATCGTGGATGATATCCTTGTGCAGATCCGTAATCAATCCCAATCGAAGGCTTTGTTCCTCTCCTGTCCACAAGTCTAGAACTGCCGGTGGCAATAGAAACGAGCAGCTGCTAAGTAGAGTTGATTTGATAAAACTTCGGCGATCGAGGATCATGATTGTAAAAACTGAGTGGATCGTAATTTGATAAACTTATAATTTTTTATAGAAGATGAGGGCGGGCACCAATCCCAGATTCGGATGTCGGTAAGCCTCCGGAATCTCTCCAATCACCGAGAAGCCGAGGGATTTCCAAAGATGGACCGCCTTCAGGTTAGATTGGATAACAAAATTAAATTGCATAGCTCCAAATCCACGGGATTTGGCTGCAGCTTGGGCATATTCACCCATCCAGCGCCCCAATCCCTGCCCCTCCGCATCCCGAGCGACCACAAATCCTGCGTTGCAAATGTGGTCCCCCAAGTCCTCTTGATTGGCTTTTAGGTAAAAGGTCCCCACAACTACCCCCTCCTTTTCCACCACAAAAGTAGCTTTATCTGCCCCCATCCAGTAGTCCATCATCGATTCCTTGGTTTTATCTAAGGAAAAAACATAGGTTCCTCCTTGTCTTACCATGGGTTCTAAGATTCCCCAAAGGGCCTCAACGTCTTCATGGATGGCTATTCTTGCGAAAAGTGAGGGATGCATTGAAGGGAAATAAAGTAAATTAGGTAGGCATGTACTTGGTAAGATAAAATGCATACTACTTGTGGGAAGTTCTGAAATAGCCCGGGATTTAACAAGTCCAAATTCGGATATCCTTCCATGAAATCTTCCCAAGGGGCATATTATTTTTCAATTACCTGAGATATATTCGTCGAACCAATTGCCCTATGCCGACTAGCTCTTATCAAAAAATATCTGGATTTCTAATGGCTATGGCCTCGGCTATATTTTGGGGGATTTCAGGAACCTGTGCGCAGTATTTATTTCAAAGTAAGGCAGTAGATCCTGCTTGGCTCGTTACTTGGCGCATGGTTCTTGCAGGAACATTGCTCATCTTATTTTCAATCTTTCGGGAGAAAAAAGCAGCCTTTGCCATCTGGAAAACCCCTCAAGATGCGAGCAAGCTTTTGCTTTTTGGCATTCTAGGCATGGTGGCTGTGCAATACACTTACTTTTATAGCATTTCCCTTTCCAATGCTGCCACCGCTACCATTTTGCAATACATTGGGCCAGTTTTTGTGTTGGGGTTTTATGCCTTAAAAAATAAAAAATGGCCAGTTTTGGGGGAATATTTAGCGTTGCTATTTGCCCTAGCAGGAACCTTCTTACTGGTTACCCACGGCTCAACAGAGTCCTTAGTGATTTCAAATCAAGCACTCGTTTGGGGTCTTCTTTCCGCTTTAGCTTTGGCCTTTTACACCATTCAACCGGTAGGTTTGTTGAGGAGTTTTTCTCCGGCAGCTATTACGGGTTGGGGCATGCTAGTAGGTGGGATTGTATTGACCCTCTGGACGCAACCATGGTATTTTTCTGGTAACTGGGATGGAGAAACCTGGCTTGCCTTTGGGTACATTGTAATTTTTGGAACCGTCCTTGCCTTCTATTTCTTCCTCACTGCTGTATCCAAAATTGGAGCCACTTTCGCCAGTTTACTTTGTAGTGTGGAGCCACTTGCTGCTACCTTAACAGCCGTTCTCTGGTTGGGTGTATCATTTTCGGGTTACGACTGGGCAGGGACCATTCTCATCCTATTTACAGTGGCCTTACTAACCCTTTCCAAAGAAAAAGCGAAGAAATAATCGGGATTAAATCCGTGCTTGGTAGGTATACAAATCAAAATACCTTCCTTTTTTGGCGAGAAGTTCTTCGTGTTTGCCCTGCTCCACGATTTGTCCCTGCTCGATCACCAAAATTTGATCAGCCTGACGTATCGTACTTAGTCGGTGAGCAATGACGAAGGTGGTCCGTCCCTGCATCAACTCTTTCAAACTTGCCTGAATGAAGGATTCAGATTCTGTATCCAAGTTGGAAGTAGCCTCATCCAAAATAAGAATTCTTGGATCTGCCAAAATTGCTCGAGCAATAGCGATTCGCTGCCGCTGTCCTCCAGAGAGCTTGACTCCACGCTCACCGATCAAGGTATCCAAACCTTTTTCAAAGCGATTTGTGAATTCATGCACATGGGCTGCTTTGACCGCCATGTCCAACTGACTTTCTGAGGAATCGGGTCTTGGGAAAAGGATATTCTCTCGAATAGTCCCTTCAAAAAGGAAATCATCTTGAAGAACAACGCCCAATTGAGACCGGAAAGTATCCAGCGTGATGGATTGAAGATCGTAGCCATCCAAATACACCACTCCAGAATCTGGATTTAAAAAAGTAGCTGCTAAACCTGCAATGGTGGTTTTTCCAGATCCTGAGGTACCCACCAAGGCGGTTACTGTACCTGCTGGCGCATCAAAGGTAATTCCTTTGACCACATCCTTTCCGGATTCGTAGGCAAATGCCACGTTCTCAAACCGAATATCCCCTTTAATACCTGCTAATTTTGTCGTACGTTTTTTGTCATCCGCTTCCAGTGGCATGTTCATGATTTCTTCAGTCCGATCCAAACCTGCAAAAGCTTCGGTCAATTGACTTCCTATATTAGACATCTGCACGATAGGGGCAATCATAAATCCGAGGTACAGCGTAAAAGCAAGGAAGTCACCAAAAGTCATTTGTCCTTGCATAATTTGATATCCCCCTAATCCCATGATACCAGCAGAGGCCAAACCTAAAAGCAATGCACCCGCTGAAGTCACGAAGCTAGTTGCGGTCAAACTCGCCTTTACATTCAAAAACAATTCTTCTACTCCCCTTTCAAAGGTTTTAATTTCCTGATTTTCAGCATTAAAGCCTTTGATTACTCGAATCCCCCCCAAAGTTTCGGTAAGCCTACCCGTAACTTGGGCGTTAATTTTTCCCCGTTCACGAAAAATAGGTCTGATTTTACCAAAGGCTTTCAAGGAAACTAAACCAAAAATTAGGACCGGTAACAACACAAAGGCTGTCATGGATGGACTGATAGAGATCAACAAAGCCAAGGAAATAATGGCAGCCAATCCTCCTCCAATCATTTGGGCAAAGCCAGTACCAACCAGATTTCGAACCCCTTCCACATCGGTCATGATGCGCGATACCAACTCCCCTGTTTTGGAATTATCAAAAAAACGAATTGGTAATTTGATGATGTGTTGCTGAACTTTAGATCGCAATTGAGAAATCAAATGCTGCGCTTCTACGCTTAAAATTTGCGTAAGGGCATAAGAAGTAACCGCTTGAATGACAATTGCGAGGACCACTACAAAAATCAATCCCTTCAATTGCTGCAAATCATTGCTGGGAATTACTTCATCGATCAAAAACTTGGTAGCTCCAGGAAGCACTAAACTTGCAATTCGACTGATTATAATTAAAACTAAACCAATCAATAGTTGCCTTCTACGTGGCCAGATGATGGTAGAAAATACTTGACGGATGGTAACTTTGCGTTCCTTCTTGGGTGCCATAGACTCGGAAATAAATGAGGTGGGTAATAAAAAAGCCTGTTACTGAAGAACAGGCTTTAGAAATTTTAATGTGATTGCGTTAGTTGGACTTGGTCAACACATTGGAGATTAAGGAAACTTTTTCGATGGGTTCAGAAGCATTGGAATAAATACGAACTACTGAATTTTGCTTGCCTACTTTTCCTGTGGAATTGAATGAAACTTTGATTTCAGCGGATTTTCCAGGTGCCACCGGTTCCTTTGGCCAGCTAGGGACGGTACAACCACAAGTAGCTGCCACATTTGAGATAATCAGGGGTTGCTTTCCTGTATTGGTCAGCACAAAGGTATGCTCCACCTTTTGACCCTGGACGATGTCACCGAAGTCGATACTATTTTCTTTAAAAGAAATTACAGGAACAGTTTCTTGCGCCTGAACCTGATTGGCAAATGCCAAAATAAAAAAGATGAAAAGTAGTGCTATTTTCTTCATGTGTTTAGTGTTTAATGTTCAAATATTCAAATTTTAGGGCATTCTTCAAAATAACAGGAATAGAATGAATAAAATTCCAAGCCTAGCGCCACATTCAATTAAAAGTGCTCACAAAAACAAATCTACCCCTCTAAATTTCTAGTATCGGGATTATTCTTCTGATTCTTCTTCTACCAATCCTTTAACGAAAAATGTAGGAGAAAAGTTGACTAAATACAATTCTTCAGAGGCCCGTGTTACGGCTGTATACAACCACCGAATAAATTCGGCATCAAGTTGGTCTTCTACCAGATATCCTTGGTCAATGAATACTGCTTTCCACTGTCCTCCTTGTGCTTTGTGGCAAGTAATGGCATAGGCAAATTTTACTTGAAGCGCATTCAAATAGGGATCCTTCCGAATGTATTCCATCCGTTCGGTCTTATTTGCCAGGTCAGCATAATCCTCACTTACTTGTTCGTACAGCGAACGGTACTGATCGCGCGTCAGGGAAGGGCCCGAGGAATACAAGGTGTCTAAAATGACTTTTGCTTCGAAATAAGGCTCTTCTGCATAATCCAACAGGCGCAATTCTAAAGTTGCAAATCGCAATCCATACCGTTCCTCAAAGTTTCTGATTTTCATTACTTCGACTAGGTCCCCATTGGCCAAAAAATTAACCTTCTCAGATTCAGCCATGTACGTATAATTATTTTTCACAATCATAAGTAGGTCCCCAGAACAAATTTCATCCTCGTAAAAATGGATTGTCTGTCGGATGTAGCCATTGTATTGAACAGCAGACTTGTTGGAACGGGTGATGATGCAAGTATTCTCTGTACCATATTTGGAATAGGCATAGCGTAGGCCATCCTCCAACTTTTCCGAAGTCATTTTAAAGATATCTTTAAATAAATGAGTCTGGATTTTTACTGCTACTTTTTCCCCTCCCAACTCATACCGAAGACGCGTAGCATTGAATAATATACCTGATTCCAGCTTTTGCCGCATGACTTCGACCAATTCAATTTGATCTGCCTCCAAGCGGTAATGTCTAAGTAGGTATTCTCCATCTAAGGCAGGGCTGTATTGGCTCCCTACAGGTGGCAATTGAGCTGTATCTCCGACAAAGAGTAGTCGATTGCCTTCTCCTGAAAAAGTGTAAGTGATTAAGTCCCATAGTAAATTTCCAGACATTCCCCCATCATCGGCAAGCATGGAAGATTCATCCACGATGAATAAGGTGTCCTTAAAATAATTCTTTTGAAGTGTAAAGCCTCCCCCTAAAGTTCCAGGATCGCCTTTGGGTTTGTATATAATCTTATGGATGGTAAAGGCCGATCGTCCCGAGTAAGTGCTCATCACCTTGGCTGCTCTACCGGTAGGCGCCAAAAGCAGGGGACGCAGATCAAGTCGAGGAAGTATTTTGACGACCGCTGACAAGAGGGATGTTTTTCCAGTACCTGCATAGCCTTTTAAAATAAAGACTGGCTTATCTTGGGAGGGCTTTTGGAAAAAATCATCCATTTTTACAAAAAAACTAGCCTGTCCTTGTGTGGGTTGAAATGGAAAACTCTTTCGAAGTAATTCAGAAGGAGTCGGAAGCAGGGAAGTCGGTTTGTTCATCGCTAGACGAAAGTACATGTCAAAAGATAAGATCAGCAAAGAAATTGAATCAAAATTTGGAAACCGACTCCGGATTCGGGTAAACGGGATCTTGATTGAGGAAAATAAAATTCTTCTGGTCAAGCACCGAATGAGTTCGGAACGAGATTTTTGGTCCACGCCAGGCGGAGGAATGGAATTTGGAAGTACTGCCCAGAAAAACCTTGCCCGTGAATTTTACGAAGAAACAGAATTGACGATTGCCGTTGGTAATTTTATTTGTCTCAATGAATACCTGGCTCCTCCATTACATGCGTTAGAATGTTTTTTTGAAGTGAAACGAATTAGTGGTGATCCAAGCTTGGGAAGTGATCCAGAACTTACTCCTGAAAATCAATTACTTTCGGAAATCAAATGGATGAGTTTGGAGGAACTCCATTCCATAGGTCACCAACATATTCATCCCATATTTATTGGAATAAAATCGCTCAATGAATTAGTATTGTGTAAAGGATATTTTAATTTTGAAAATAAATACCTAAAATAGCACGTTTTAAAAACCTTCAACCTTAATTGGATTTCTAAACCTCACTCAAAATGAATCTAACAAAAGTTCTCTCATTCGCCTTCTTTGCTGTCGCTGCTGTCCTAGGCTACCTTCTTTGGAAAGGAGTTGATGACGTTGTGGAACAAGAAAAAAGAATTGCTTTGCTAGAAGCTGCAACGATCGAAAAACTGGAAATGTTGCGTGATGCACAATTGGCTTACCAAGCTTCCAATGGAAAATACGCGAGCACTTGGGATTCATTAAGAATGTTTATTGAAACAGGCACAATCTGGCTAGTTCAGCGGACAGAAACAACCAAGCTTCTTGATTATGGAGCTGAAGAAACGAAAGTTACTTACGACACAATTGGGTCCGTTGCTGTTGCCGATTCCTTATTTTCACCCGCAAAGTTCCCAGATTTTAAGATGGATTTATTGCCTGTAGTTCCTGGTTCAGGTGGAAAGCAATTTGAATTCTTTGCCGATAAAATTGAAAAAACGGGTGGATATAAAGTGAGCGTATTTGAAATTCGCGACCCAGCACCAATCAACCCGTTGAGAAAAGCAAATAACAACGAAAAAGCATTGCGCGTAGGATCTAGAACAGACGCATCTACAGAGGGGAACTGGAAATAACCGGTACTTATCTTGGAAAATAACCTTAAGGTCCAAACGAGTGATAAGTTTGCTGTTACACAAACAGCAAGCTTATCACTTTTTCTTTACCCAAACTCACTTGTCCTTTTTGGTAAAGACAAAAACCAAAGCATCACTTCCATTCATACCTATGAGCAGGTGAATTGGAAAAAACTAGATGAGGTGCTCGCTACCGATTCTTTGGTCAAGTTGGATCTTCCGGCTAAAATTTATGCCCATGAAGGAATCTTTACGTTGATTCCAGGCGTCCTTTTTCAACAAGGAAATGAAATAGAATACTTAGGGGTAACTGGAAAACTTCCTAATACCCCTTTATTTTTTAATACAGCCGTAGATAGCAATAACATCCAAATTGTAAGTTGTATCCCGGTTAAATTGCAGCAAATTCTTTCAAAACGATTTGCTGAGTTCACCATCTATCATGGCGCTAGCTCCTTTTTATCGTATTTGTTTAAGGAACGATTTAACTTAATTGGCCAAGAAATTTGGATCAACCTGTTTGATAATTACCTGTATTTGGGGGGATTTACTGATCAAGAACTTTCTGTTTTCAATCGATTTGAGGTAGCCAACAAGGAGGATGTGTTGAAGTATACCCTCATCTTAATGGAAACTTTAAAGCATGACAGAAACCATGCTCGTGTCACTTTATTTGGTGCCTCCAAGGACAATGGAATTACCCAAGAATGGGGAAAAGAATATTTCGCAAACTTCAGGTTACTCCAACCTCACTCGAATCAGAATTACGGTTCAGGATTGACACAAAACAAAGCTCCTGCGATATTTGAATCTTATTGGCAGCCTTAATCATGAAAAAAGTAGCGATTTTCCCAGGTTCCTTTGATCCTTATACCAAAGGACACCACGATATTGTATTGAGGAGTTTAGCCCTTTTTGACCACGTAATTATTGGTATTGGTTACAATTCAACTAAGAAAAATCGGTATTTTGATATCGAGTTGATGGTGAAAAAAATAAAAGAGGTATATCAAGAAACCCCTGCGGTTTCTGTAGTGGTTTATAACGAGTTAACTTCTACTTTGGCCAAAAAACTTGGAGCGCAATTCCTAATTCGAGGTTTGCGAAATACTACCGACTTCGAATACGAAAACACCATTAGTCAGATGAACCGCTACCTGAATGGAGAATTGGATACCGTATTTTTAATCACCTCACCTCAGTACGCAGCCATAAGCTCTACCGTCATTCGGGAAGTTCACCGCTATGGAGGCGATGTCAGCGAATTCCTCCCTTATTCCCTTTAAATTACTCTTGATTTTTAAGGTATTTTTTAAATAAATACCGCATTGATGGATAGGAATCAATCAGTGCTGTCTTTGCTTCAATTTCGGAAAACCATCGAATATCATCAATTCCTTCTTCCTGCTGAGGCCTCATGCTTTCATCGTGCGTATTTACCATCGCATACCAATAGGTTTTCTTCAAAATGCTCCTTCTGTTTTGAGTGTAGGTATGCCATGTTGTATAGATGCGATCGCCCACTCTCACCCGAATGTTACACTCCTCCTCTACTTCTCGTTTTGCACATTGTTCTGGGGTCTCCCCTTTATCAAATTTTCCTTTTGGGAAGTCCCATTTCCCAAGTCGATGAATAAGTAATACCCGTTGTTTTTTTGTTACCACTCCACCTGCGGCTTTTACAATTAAAAACCTGCTTTTAACAAATTTTTTCAACTCCCCTTTTGCAGAAGTAACTAAAGTAATCGAATCCAACTGCTTCATTTTTCGTGTACGCATGAGGTACAGCAATCGAATTACAAGATCATGACTTGGTTCAAAAAAAATTACATCCCCCTCCCATTCCACCTCTTCAGGAATCTCTTCCACTTGCTGGTAACTATGCTCAAAGGTCTTGGACGAGTCAAGTTCCTCGAAGGAAATTAGTTCCAACGGCTTGTCGTTCACAAATATCTTCATCTGACTACAAAAGACTAAAGGGTGTATGGCTCAAAAATGCATAAAAATTCGGAATTATCATCCAAGAATATTTAAGCTCAGCATGCATCTAATTTTTTGGTTTATTCCAACACCAATTATCTTTTCCATTACTCCAATGCATCTTTGGAAGCAGGAATCAATCTACGAGGTTTAGGCCCTGTTCTTTGGTGGAGGAGCATCCCTAGGATACTAACTCCAATTTGACTACTTCACAGATTACAAATCTCCTAAATCAAAATATTTCCATAGAAAATACCCAATCCTTCCTTGGTAAAGATTGGGATTCCTTATTTTTGGATTATGGAACTCTTACACCCTTCGATTGCTGCTGAAATAGCCCAGCATCTCCTTCAAATACAAGCCATTCGACTGCAACCTGAAAAGCCCTTTACCTGGGCATCGGGTTGGAAATCACCCATCTACTGCGATAATCGGATTTCCCTTTCTTTTCCTAAGGTGAGGAAGATGATCAAAAATAACCTAACTCAAGCTGTGCAGCATTTTTTCCCTACTGCAGAAGCCATTGCAGGTGTAGCTACCGCCGGAATCCCACAAGGGGCATTACTCGCCAATGATCTAGATCTCCCCTTTCTATATGTTCGGTCCAAGCCCAAAGGCCATGGTATGGAAAATACAATCGAAGGAAAGGTAGTTGCACACCAAAAGGTAGTCGTGGTAGAAGACCTTATCTCTACAGGTGGAAGTTCACTAAAAGCTGTAGAAGACTTAAGACATGCTGGTTTTGAGGTACTTGGGATGGTGGCCATCTTTAGCTATGGCTTTGAAGTAGCCGACAAAAATTTCAGTGAAGCAGGGGTGCGCTTGGTTTGCTTGAGCAATTACGACGCCTTACTTCCTGAAGCCGTTAAGGAAAACTATATCGATCATTCAACCCTAGCTTCTCTTTCCGATTGGCGCAAAAATCCGAGCGGGTGGATGCAGTAAATTGTTAACGGCTAACGGCCCATGGTCCACCGCTCACTCAATTGGACCTCAACTGATATTTTTTAGGGGTAGTTTTGGAAAAGTGATTATTCATAAACTCAATATTAAAATACAGAAAAGGGATTCAAAAGGTCTTTTCTGTGCTGTATGTGTTCAAAAAGCATTCGAGAGATCCAATTTTAAAGTCCTTACCCCAAAAACAAGGTTTGACTTTTGACTAGATGGACTGTGGACCGTGGTCAGTCAACAAAAATTACCCCTCCTTTTCAAACCAAGTTGCGTACATCGGGTAGTTTTTGGCTGTGCGCAAAATGACTTCCCGCATATTTTCTCCTATATCCTTGACTTTTTTTGCGGGCATACCCGCATAGATTGACCCCGCCTCCACTACTGTTCCAGCAAGTACCACTGCACCCGCAGCAATGACCGAATCCGAATGAACAATAGCTCCATCCATGACGATTGCGCCCATTCCTACGAGTACTCGGTCATGGATCGTACATCCATGCACGATGGCATTGTGCGCAATCGAAACCTGATTCCCTAGGTAGGTCCCAGCCTGCTTGTAGGTACAATGGATGACTGCTCCATCTTGAATATTGGTATCGTCTCCAATCCGGATTTCATTGACATCACCACGGATGACCGCATTGAACCAAACGGTACAGTTTTTCCCCAACTTCACATCTCCCACCAGGGTGGCATTCGGTGCTAACCAGCAGTTTTCTCCTAATTCAGGAGTCAGACCATTCACCTTTAAAATACAAGCCATTTTGTTTCCAGTTTTTACTGCGTTTTTAATTCTTTTGGGAAAATAAAACATTTCAGACGATCCAGCTTCTTTTTCTTTAAATTCCGTAACAGTAAGATTTCAACAATTCGATATCACCTCCGTTTCATTTTCAATAAATAGTAGTTTAGCACCTTGTAAAGAAAATCTTTTTCCAAAAATCAATTCCTATCGGGTACAACAGGCTACTTATATGGAAAAAAGTTTATTTGATTTCCCAATCCGAAAAATAATCCACTTGGATATGGACGCATTCTATGCTTCTGTAGAGCAGCTGGATCATCCCGATTGGAGGGAGAAGCCTTTGGTGGTGGGTGGAAATGAAAATCGAGGTGTCGTGGCCGCAGCAAGCTATGAAGCACGGAAATTTGGAATTCATTCTGCCATGTCCTCCGCTTTAGCGGCAAGAAAATGCCCCAATCTTATTTTTGCCAAACCTAGATTTGACCGTTACAAAGAAATATCCAGACAAATTCGAGAGATTTTTTTTGAATACACCGATTTAGTGGAGCCACTATCTTTGGATGAAGCCTTTTTAGATGTTACCGAAAACAAATTACAGGTGAATTCGGCTGTCCTAATTGCCAGTCAAATCCGAGAAAAAATCAAATCAAAAACAGGTTTAAATGCCTCTGCTGGTATTTCCTACAATAAATTTTTAGCCAAGATTGCCTCCGATCTCAACAAGCCCAATGGGCAGGCTGTGATCCTTCCTGAAGAAGCAGAGTCCTTTCTTGAAAAATTACCCATTGGAAAATTCTTTGGGATTGGGAAAGTGACGGCTGAAAAAATGAGGCAAGTAGGCATTCATTGCGGAAAAGATTTGAAGGAATATTCATTACAATACCTGATTAAAAAGTTTGGAAAATCTGGTGAACACTATTTTCATATTGTACGTGGAATTCACCTATCGCCGGTACAAGCAAATCGAGAACGAAAATCCTTAAGTGCAGAAAATACTTTTGAGAAAGACCTGTTCCTAGTCCATGAATTAGAACAGCAATTGGAATTGATCTACCAGGAACTCCTTCGCAGATTAAAAAAAACAGGGATTCAAGGCCGCACCCTTACCCTGAAAATCAAATACAGTGACTTTTCATTGCAAACCCGAAGTAAGACATGGGAACGATTTCCAAATGAGGCGCAGATTTGGCAAACTTCCATCCAACTACTTCACCAAGACTTACTGCCCAAACCCGTCCGACTTCTTGGGCTAGGAGTCTCCAACTTTTTTGAAGGTGAGGACAGTGAGCCTGGTGGCGAACAGTTGTGTATTCCATTTTTAAAAATTCCAACCCAAAAGGAATAATAATACTGCCATTTTGTCTGTATTTTCATAAATTTGTAAACACTTACACTCCTTTTGCGTGGTGATTGGTGGAATACTCAAAATTTGAATTTTCGATTAGCACACGATATAACTCCATGGATCTGATCAAAGACATTGACATTTTATCCCCTGAGGAAGCACAAGCATCTGATTTCAAGACTACCGAAGATCTAAGCACCGGTAAAGAAAAAAAGGTGTACATCGAGAGTTACGGGTGCCAAATGAATTTTTCAGACTCTGAAATTGTCGCGTCCATCATGAAGGAAAATGGCTATGACACCACATCAGATGTTAAAAAAGCGGATGTTATTTTTCTTAACACCTGCTCTATACGAGAAAAAGCCGAGCAAACTGTTCGCAATCGGCTCACCCACTTCAACGGACTAAAGCGAAATAAACCGGCCATGACTATAGGGATTCTAGGTTGTATGGCAGAACGTCTAAAAGAAAAATTGCTAGAGGAAGAAAAAATAGTTGACCTAGTTGTTGGACCTGATGCTTATCGGGATCTACCTAACTTGGTGGCCACAGCAGAGGATGGGCTTAAAGCAATCAATACGTTCTTGTCTCGAGAGGAAACCTATGGAGACATCTCCCCTGTTCGACTTAACTCAAATGGAGTTTCTGCCTTTATTTCCATCATGCGCGGATGTGACAACATGTGCTCCTTCTGTGTAGTGCCCTTCACTCGAGGGAGAGAAAGGAGTCGTGATCCAGAATCCATCCTTGCCGAAGCAAAAGACCTATGGTCCAAAGGATACAAAGAAGTGACCTTATTGGGTCAAAATGTAGATTCCTACAAATGGTCACCAGAGGAAAATAACAAAGCACGACTGAATAAAAAAGAGGAGGAAGTAACTGAGGTCGTCACTTTTGCCAACCTTTTGGAGCAAGTTGCTCAAGTAAATCCCTTGTTGCGGGTTCGTTTTTCAACCTCTCATCCAAAGGATATTACAGACGAAGTGCTACATACAATCAAGAAATACGACAACATCTGCAAGTACATTCACCTCCCCGTACAATCGGGCAACTCGAGAGTACTCGAACTCATGAATCGAACTTACGATCGAGCCTGGTACCTAGATAGAGTCCGTGCCATACGAGAAATCTTGGGTGAGGAATGCGGGATTTCTTCGGATATGATTGCTGGCTTTTGTTCAGAAACCGAGGAAGAGCACCAAGACACCTTGAGTTTGATGGAGTTGGTAAAATACGACTTCTCCTACATGTTTTATTATTCCGAGCGTCCAGGCACTCTTGCTGCAAAAAAATACGCGGACGATATTCCGTTGGAGACTAAGAAAAGAAGGCTAGCAGAAATCATCGAAAAGCAAAGCCAGATTGCCTACGATCGGAATCGTCTGGATCTTGGAAAAGAACAAATCATACTAATTGATGGCACCTCAAAAAAATCTAGTGCAGAACTGAAAGGGCGAAATTCAGCAAATAAAGTGGTAATTGTTTCTGGTGAAGGATTAAAGCTAGGGGATTTTGTACGGGTAAGAATTACGGAATGTTCTCCAGCGACACTTTTTGGTGAAGTAGTGGAAATAAATCCTTTGTCGATATGATCACTGCATCCGAAATTCAAAGTGTAAAGCAGCGGTTTGGAATCATAGGACATAGTCCTTTGCTCAATCATGCCATTCAAGTAGCTATGCAAGCGGCTCCTACAGAAATGACCGTGCTCATTACTGGAGAAAGCGGGAGCGGTAAAGAAAGTTTTTCAAAAATCATCCATTCATTGTCCCTGCGGAAGCATGGCAAATTCATCGCCATTAACTGCGGGGCGATCCCAGAGGGCACCATTGACTCCGAATTGTTTGGTCACGAAAAAGGGTCCTTTACTGGAGCTCATGAAGCTAGAAAAGGATATTTTGAAGTAACAGATGGGGGTTCAATTTTCTTGGATGAAATTGGGGAGATGCCCTTAGGAACCCAAGCAAGACTCCTTCGCGTCTTAGAAAATGGAGAATTCATTAAAGTGGGGTCCTCCAAGGTACAAAAAACCAATGTGCGTGTAATTACTGCTACCAATGTCAATCTCATTAAGGCAGTAGAAAAAGGGAAATTTAGAGAAGACTTGTACTATCGCTTGAATACAGTTCCCATCTTTGTTCCACCTTTGCGTGAGCGCGGAGAGGATATGGTGCTACTATTTCGAAAATTCACAGGCGATTTTTCAGAAAAATACCATGTCAAACCCATCACCCTGGATGCAGCTGCACAAGCAGTACTTCTTAGGTATCCTTTTCCTGGAAACATTAGGCAACTAAAGAACATTGCTGAACAGGTATCCCTTTTGGAAGAGCAAAGAGAAGTAGATGCCCCTACCTTATCCCGTTATTTGCCTGAAGCAAGTACTCGATTACCCATGGCCTTTAAGTCTGGAGGAACAGAATCCATGGATTTTTCAGAAAGAGATATTCTATATAAAGTCCTTTTTGATATGAAAAAGGACATGAATGAATTAAAAAAACTAATTTTAGAATCTTACCAAAGTGGAGGTATCAATTCTTCCTTAATCCAAAAACACCAAGGCTTATTCGAAGACCTAGAGTCGAGTGTTCTTCCTCAGGATACCCCTGAAACTCAATCTCAGTTCGCCATACCTTTGATGTTGGAATCCAAGACTAAGGATTCTGTTTTGGAAGAAGAATACGAAGAAGAGGTAATCGAGGACATTCTTCACGAAGAGGATGATAATTCCCTTTCTTTGGAGCGCAAAGAAAAAGAGATGATTCTAAAGGCCCTCCGAAAGCACAACAATAAACGAAAGTATGCCGCCAGTGACCTCGGAATATCCGAGAGAACGCTCTATAGAAAAATCAAACAATATGATATTGAATAGGATAAGGCTTCTGGTTTTACTACTTCCTTTACTCTTTTCTGGATGCTCTGTGAAATATAGTTTTACTGGGACTAATATCAATTATGAATTGGTAAAGACGTTTTCTGTTGAAAATTTTTTCAATGATTCAGGAGGAGGACCTGCAAATATGGAGCAGCGGTTTACCGAAACACTGAAAGAGTATTACCAGAGAAATACTCAATTGGAATTGGTGCGAAACAATGGGGATTTACAATTTTCTGGTTCCATTGTTCGGTATTCGCTTTCTCCACAAGCAGTGGTCTCTTCTGGAGACCCCAACTTACCGGATAGAGCAGGGCAAATGCGATTAACCATCTCTGTAGAAGTTGACTACCTCAACTTGAGCAATGAAGAAGAAAATAAAAAACAAACGTTTACTTTTTTTCAAGATTACGATCCCCGCACAGTCACCTTATTGGATGTAGAAAACCAACTGGTTGAAGACATTTTTGAAACAATCATTCAAGATATATTTACTGCTACTGTAGCCAACTGGTAATTTCTGTATATTTAACTTCAAATCAACTGCTGTGAACGCAAGTCAATTCATAGAACTCCTACAAAAAGCGGATCAACTTGAAAAAGCGGATTACTTGCTTTTAAATAAAGTTCGAAAAAACTTTCCGTTTTTTTTCGTTTCCCACGCACTTGCAGCGCGCTATGAACTCAAAAACCAAGAGGACAGTTCTTCCCTCTCATTTGCAGCCATCACGAGTACCGATCGAGTTTGGCTTAAACAGTGGTTGACAAAAACTAAAACAGCTAAACGTCCAGAAACACCCCAAGACTCTGCTTCAACTGAAATTGTAGCAGAAGGCTTACTGAATGAGTCAAGTACAAAAGCAAAACCGAAAAAGAGAAAAGTCCCAAAAGACGACTTGATTGAAAGTATCCGGCGAAAGGATAAAAAAGAAATTCTTGATTCAAAGAAACAGGAACAAATCGATCTAATTAAAGCTTTTAGCAAGAGAGAAATTAAACTAGCCACCATAAAAGAAATTGAGACCAATCAAAACAATCAAAATTTGGCGGATTCTAGTACCACATTAAATGACGAATTGGTGTCTGAAACTTTCGCAAAAATCTTATTGCAACAAAGCAAAAAAGCGATGGCTATTGAAATTTATGAGAAGCTAGCTTTGAAGTTTCCCGATAAAAGGGCTTACTTTGCGGACTTAATTGAAAAATCAAAAGAATAAACAAAATCTTATGTTCACTTTATTAATCAGTATCATTTTGGTGTTAGCCGTATTGCTTATATTAGTGATTTTAGGCCAAAACTCAAAAGGTGGGGCAGGTGCAGCTTTTGGCGGTAGCGCTTCTCAAATCATGGGTGTGACACGTACGGGAAATGTTTTGGAAAAGGCGACATGGATTTTAGCGGTATCTATTTTAGCGCTAGCCTTGGCATCTTCTGTTTTTTATACAAGCAGCCAACCAAACCAATTTTCATCTCCAAATATTGAAACTGCCAAAGAACAAGTGGTGGCACCTGCATTCGGAGACACACAAAATGCGCTACCAGCTACCGAGTCTTCCACAAACTCAGACACAACAACGTCCAATTAATACATTTAGATTTCTGAAATCGAGGAGCCTTACCCACAGTAAGGCTCTTTTTTTATTTTGAACAGTAGCTTACTGTCTGCCACCTTATTGACAACAAATGAATGTGATGCGAAATTTTGGCAGATTTATACTGTCGAATTAAGGATTTATTTAGGCAAAAATCTGTGAAATAGCGTCGATTTGTCAGAATTCCCTCAAGTTCCACCCTTGGCACAAGAAGTGCAGGTGGTTGCACGTAAGTTTACTATAACCCTTAACATTTAATATCTATGTCAAAAGTGAACATCAAACCTCTTGCAGACCGCGTACTGGTTCAACCAGCTGCTGCAGAAGAAAAAACTGCCTCCGGTCTCTACATTCCGGACACTGCAAAAGAAAAGCCTCAAAAAGGAACCGTCATCGCTATAGGTAACGGCAAAAAGGATGAACCATTGACTGTCAAAGTTGGAGACACTGTGTTGTACGGAAAATATTCTGGCACAGAGTTGAGCGTCGATGGCAACGATTACCTCATTATGAGAGAGTCCGATATTTTCGCAATCCTGTAATTAATTAATCACAAACTGAAAATTTAACCAAAAATGGCTAAACAACTATTTTTCGATACAGACGCAAGAGATCAACTCAAGAAAGGCGTCGACGCACTTGCTGATGCAGTAAAAGTAACTCTTGGCCCAAAGGGTAGAAATGTCATCCTTGACAAGAAATTCGGTGCCCCTACCATCACCAAAGATGGTGTGTCAGTGGCAAAAGAAATTGAATTGAAAGAACCTATTGAAAATATGGGTGCTCAGTTAGTAAAGGAAGTTGCTTCCAAAACTGCCGACCAAGCAGGTGATGGAACTACTACTGCTACTGTATTGACACAAGCAATTTTCGGTGTAGGAATCAAAAACGTAGCTGCAGGTGCTAACCCAATGGATCTGAAGCGTGGTATTGACAAGGCTGTAGCTGCCGTAGTAGCAGAATTAAAGGCCAACTCTAAGCCTATTTCTACTTCTAAGGAAATTGCGCAGGTAGCAACAGTATCTGCCAATAACGACGAAGAAATCGGTCAAATGATCGCCAATGCGATGGATAAGGTAGGTAAGGACGGTGTCATCACTGTAGAAGAAGCAAAAGGAACTGAAACTGAAGTGAAGACTGTAGAAGGTATGCAGTTTGACAGAGGCTACCTCTCTCCTTACTTCGTGACCAACACCGAGAAAATGGAAGTAGAATTGGAACATCCTTACATTCTAATCTACGACAAGAAAATTTCTTCCATGAAAGAATTGCTTCCTGTGCTTGAGCCAGTAGCTCAGTCCGGTAAGCCTTTGTTGATCATCGCAGAAGATGTGGATGGTGAAGCTCTTGCTACCCTTGTAGTAAACAAGATCAGAGGTGCTTTGAAAGTAGCCGCTGTAAAAGCTCCTGGTTTTGGTGACCGAAGAAAAGCCATGTTGGAAGACATCGCAATCTTGACTGGTGGTACGGTGATCTCTGAGGAAAGAGGTTTCAAACTAGAAAATGCGACTCCAGACATGCTTGGAAGAGCAGAGAAAATCAACATCGACAAAGACAACACCACGGTGGTGAATGGTGCAGGTGATGCTGGTGCTATCAAAGGTAGAATTGCTGAAATTAAAGCACAAATTGACAAAACTACATCCGATTACGACCGTGAGAAATTACAAGAGCGTCTAGCTAAGCTTTCTGGCGGTGTAGCTATTCTTTACATCGGAGCTGCTACAGAAGTAGAAATGAAGGAGAAAAAGGATCGTGTAGACGATGCTTTGCACGCTACTAGAGCAGCTGTACAAGAAGGTGTGGTTGTAGGTGGTGGTGTGGCACTTGTTCGTGCTGCTTCAGCCCTTGACAATTTGAAAGGTGAAAACGAAGACCAAGATACGGGCATCAACATTGTACGCATCGCGATTGAATCTCCATTGAGAACCATCGTAAGCAACGCAGGTGGTGAACCTTCAGTGGTCGTGAACAAGATCCGTGATAACAAAGGAAACTACGGTTACAATGCTAGAACGGACAAATACGAAGACCTATTCAAAGTAGGTGTGATTGACCCTACCAAGGTAACACGTTTGGCTTTGGAAAATGCAGCCTCTATTGCAGCCCTACTTTTGACTACCGAGTGTGTGGTAGCAGATGTGAAGGAAGACGCTCCAGCTATGCCTCCAATGGGTGGCGGCGGAATGGGTGGCATGATGTAATTCAAACTGCTTTTACAATCAAAAAGGAGATCCAGTTGGATCTCCTTTTTTTATTCCTATAAATTAAATTTTACTTCTTGAGCGTACCCTGGATAAAGGACTTCAAATCCTGGCGGAATTGCGCTGCAGACGGCAGGTGTGTGTACATCATGTGACCTGCTTCGTAGTAAGTCATCTTGATGCGATCGGTGGCAGAACTTGGCAAGCCCATATGGGCGATGGAATGCTCCACGCCATGAAAGACTGTTGCCAAGTCATAATAACCATTCATGATCAAGACCTCTACATGGGGATCCTTACTCAAAGCTTCTGCCATGTCAGGCAGGGTGGTGACGGCTGCATCTGCACCCCAGAAATTATTTCCTTGGTGCTTCCAGTCCCACTTAAATCCTTCTTTCGCATACGCAGAAGTGGCATAGGTCAAGTCTTTGCTTACCCCCAAACTTCCGTGGTAGTAATCCAAAAAGCCCATGGTATAGGCTGGTGAAATAGCATCACTCTGCGGATCGGTAAAGGCAGACATGGCCATCGGGTCCAAGTTGATCCCCTTGTATCGGGAATCCAATCGACCCACTGTCATCCCTTCTTCTCGAAGTAGTTCTTGGTAGTATTCCCCTGCAGTGATTCGCAGATCGGCTCGCTCCCATACGGCTGAAGTAATTCCCGTAAATCCTTCCAATTTCTTGGCAATGGAAGACTTCTCTGCAGCAGTAATTCGGTTTCCTTTAAACAAGGCCGGAGCGTATTCCTTTTCAACAAATTCCCGCACTTGCTGTACGAAGGCCGAAAGATCACTTCCAGGATTACCCACCTTTTTATGGTACCAGCTGGTTGCTGCTACCGTAGGCAGATACACGATGTAAGGCAAGTCCTCATTCGGTGCAAAGAACAAGGTGCGTAGGTCAAACACGGCCGACACCATGATGACTCCATTTAAGGCATAGCCCTTGTCCAACAGGTAATTCATCACCCCAGCATTTCGGAAGGTACCATAGCTCTCCCCCAAAATGTATTTGGGCGAATTGAGACGACCATGTTCCTTCAGAAACTGCATGATAAACAAGCTGGTGCTACGTATATCCTGGTCCACCCCCCAGAAATCAGCGCCTTTGGAATCGCCAATCGGCACACTCAAGCCTGTTCCTACCGGATCCATCATGACCACATCGGCTACATCCAAGATGGAAAACTCGTTATTAGTAAGTTCGTAAGGAGCAGCAGCATTGTAATTTGGATCATCCACCACAATTCGCTTCGGACCCATTACACCCATGTGCAACCAGTAGGAAGAAGATCCAGGACCTCCATTGTAGGCAAAAACGATGGGTCGGTTTTTCTCAGGGTTATCTTTGAAATAAGCCGTATACCCATAAAGCGCTATGGGCTTGTTGTTTTCGTCTTTCAGTTGAAGGGTGCCGGCCTCAGCTGAAAGTGGAATTACTTTTCCATCCAAGGTGACGGATTGCTTGGATTTGGCTACTTCTCCCTTTGGTAAGGTACTTGTAGAAGCCTCTTTGGTAGTTTGAGCCATACTTATTCCTGACAGGAATAGGAATAGCAGGAAAATGTGATTTTTCATTTGTTTTTAACTAGAATTTCGTGAAATGTATTGTGTTTTGCCTTGATGTCTCTAATCTAAAAACCTTTAAGGAAAAGTGAACTATCCCAATTGGCTAAAGCGGAATTTACTACTTGAATATTTTGCTTTCCTTCAACGCACTGATGTCTTAGTAAGGATTGCCTTTAAGCAAGTTAAGGGAATTGCTAGAGAAGTTCTTCTCCGGCCTTCAACTGATAGCATCGTTCGTGTAAATAAAAACCTAATTTTTTATAAAAGGGAGCTGCATCTTCGGCAGAAAAGAGGATAAGACGTGCTTCAGGAGCTTCGTTCCTAGCCACTTGGATCAATTGGCGGCCAATTCCTTTCCGTTGAAACGAACGAGCCACCGCTAAGTCAGCAATAAAACTGCGGTAACAGAAATCAGATAAGCCACGCAGCATACCCACCAATTGACCCTCCAATCGTGCGGTAATGACCAAATTGGCTCCATTAATCATGCGCTGGAGAAGTTGAGGGTCTTCCATCGGTCTTCTTACAGCTAATCCTGAATCTTCAAGAATTGATTGAAATTCTTCCAATCCTAGGGATAATTCAACTTGATAAGAAATCATGGGGAAAGATGGTAGTTGGGAAAGTATTTTTATCTATGTTTGCACCTCGCTAAGGTAAAAGTTCTTTAGCTCAAGTTCGGGGTGTAGCGTAGCCCGGTATCGCGCCACATTTGGGATGTGGAGGTCGTAGGTTCGAATCCTGCCACCCCGACTTATTTTTTCAACTACACTAATGGATTG
>JANQWS010000095.1:0-40490 GCA_030729785.1 Algoriphagus sp.
CAAAAGCTTACCTACTAGTTGTTACAGTTTCTACGGATATGTGTTGATTTTAGTACAAAGTACCATGTACCAAGTACCAAGATGATGAACATTAGACATTATGTGAGATACTAGAAACAAGAAACAAGAAGCAAGAAACAAGACGATTAGTCTAAACTCTTGGCTCTTGGTTCTCGGCTCTAAAAGTCTTGCAAAGATTTAGGCGGCCTAGCGCAGGGGTCCCACCTCTTCCCATCCCGAACAGAGAAGTTAAGCCCTGCAGCGCCGATGGTACTGGGGTTACACCCGGGAGAGTAGGTCGCCGCCACATTATTGAAGCCCTTCGATTTACTTCGAAGGGCTTTTTTGTTTTTAGCAGAAATACGAGATATAAAGTACGAAGTACGAGATACGAAGTACGACATCTAACTAATGTCGAACGCTAAACGCTGAGTGAAGAAGGAAGAAGGGGGGGTACTAGGCACCAAGTACAAAGTAGGGATTCGTGTGTTGATTCAAATGGTACTTTTGAAGGGGCATGGTACATGGTACTTTGCCTGCCTGCGGCAATCAGGCTCTTGCTTCTCGGCTCTTTTTTCTCGTTTCTTGGTTCTCGGCTCTTGCCTCCCGTAGGCAGACAGGGGACTTCGTACCATGGTACATATTTCCAGACTTAAATCTTGGCATAGCGCACATAGGCTATCCATTCCCCTTCGGGAGACCAACTGTGCACATTGATAGTTCCCTGCCCTCCAAAAAAAACAGGCGTCAAGTCCCTACTTTGCCGAGTAGTCAAATCAAAAATCCGAAGCTTTACATCTTTACCAAAAGGATGAGATCCCTTTTGATCCTCTAAATAGGAAATGTAAACAAGGCTTTTATTGTCTGGTGAAGGGTGAGGAAACCAATTGTCTAATTCATCAAACGTAAGCTGCTCCTGTTCGCTTCCATCTCCCTTCATCCGGAAAAGATGCATCCTTCCGGTTCGGTGAGAATTGAAATAAATCCATTGTCCATCGTAACTATATTCTGGACCATCGTCCAAGCCTTCTTCGGTGGTCAACCGAACTTCCTCCCCGCCCAGTATCGGTACTCGAAAAATATCCCATTTTCCTTCCCTTTGGGCACAGTAGGTCAAATAGTTTCCATCTGGGCTGATTCCATGCCAGTAACTCGGGTAATTTGGAGTGATTAGTGTTGGAGTACCACCTTCAAGTGGGACGGTGTAAATTCTGGATCCTAGGCCCTTTTCATTTTTGCTGTAAACAAGGGTTTTCCCATCAAAACTGAGTCCATGGTCATTATTTACGGTGGAAATGAGGTCTTCTTGAACAAGACCCAAACTCCTCCCATTCAAGTCAATTTTTTCTAATTGTCCTCCCGAATTGATGAGCAAAAAATCCCCCTCCCTAGACCAATTGGGAGCTTCAAAGTGTCGATTTTGGCGGAGAATACTTTTTTCCTCGCCTGTTCTCACATTTAAAAGTACAAGTTCACTGATTACATTTTCTTGTACTTGGGCAACTCCTTTTACTCCCACTAGAAGTAATAGACCACCTACTATTAAGCTCTTCATGATTTTCATTAGATATTGATTTTCATGAAGTTAGCAGTATATATTTTACCTAGTTGACCACCTGTACAAAAAAATCATCCTTCGGTAAAAAAACGCCTATCTCCCAAAAAGTTTGCTTGTGCAAGCCCATGGTCGCCTCAAACCAAGCCTTGTCTTCTGAACTCACTGAAATCAATAGCCCTCCGCTTGTTTGTGGATCACACAAAGGCACCAACTCCATCCCATTCACGCCCGATACCTTGGAATTAAAGGCGTTCCAATTCCGATAGGTATTGTCTGGGAAAATAAATTGCTGAATGTAATCAGCCACGCCCTCGATCAGAGGTAGCTTGTTAAATTCCAACTGCAAGGTGAGGCCTGCTCCCTCTGCCATTTCTAGCGCATGCCCAAGCAAACCAAATCCAGTGACGTCCGTAAGGGCATGTACCTCCTCGTGGTTGCCCAAGATCTCCCCAATGGAGTTGAGTTGACAAGCGTTGGTGATTAAGTTGTGGTAGTCTCGATCCTTGATTTTCTGTCTTTTCAGTGCAGTGGCTAAAACACCTATCCCAAGTGGCTTGGTCAAAAACAACAAATCTCCTTCCTTGCTCCCTGTATTTTTCTTGATTTTTCTCGGGTGCACCAGTCCATTCACGGAAAGCCCAAAAATTGGGTCCTTGCCAGCAATGGAATGGCCTCCCGCTAGTTCTATCCCAGCCTGGGAACAAACCAATTTGGCCCCCTCCAGTACTTTTGCCGCTAGTTCAGGGGCAAGCTTTTCTACCGGCCAACTCAAGATTGCATTTGCGAAAAGTGGCTTTCCACCCATCGCATATACATCGGAAATGGCATTGGTTGCAGCTATGCGACCAAAATCAAAAGGATCATCCACTATGGGAGTGAAAAAATCTACGGTATTGATGATTGCAATATCTTCGGATACCTGGTAGACAGCGGCATCGTCTTTGCTTGAATTTCCTACGAGGAGTCGTGGATCAGTTTGTGCGAAGGAGCCACTTGCTCCAAGAATTTGATCCAATACGGCAGGTGCGATTTTACAGCCACAGCCGGATCCTTCACTCCATTCAGTGAGTCGGATGGGAGATTGTTCCATGGAGGGTATTTTTTGTTTGTATTAGTAAATTGAGTTGTGACTCCAAGTTAAGGTTATGCAATGCCAGATGGGTTGTTTTCCCTGGTTCGTGGCATTCAAGGTCATAGGTATAAGTCTTGTCATAGTACCCTAAGAGGTTGGCAATCCAAGCAGAATGGTTCTTTGCTTTGATATCATCTAGGGCCTGCTGCATGCGTAGTCCGCCGAGTTTCTTTTGGAGGCGCGTCACAGCTTGAAGTAAATCCTCTTCGTCCAAGGAAGCGTATTCTTCTGCAATATGCCCAATTCGTACTTCCTCGGTTTTTTCGATTTCAATCCGAAGACTCTTGGTCATCTGCTCGTAAAAAAGGTCTGGAAGGATGATACGGCCTATCCTTCGACTTTCCTTTTCTATCCAGATGGGTGCTTTTGGGTCGAGTAGGCGTAGCTGTTCGGCTAGTAGGTTTTCAAATTGCTCCACGGTGGGCTGGGGTAATTGTCCGATACCACCAAAAGAAGATCCTTTATGATTTGCCAATCCCTCCAAATCCACCACTTGCTCTCCACGTTTGTTCAGCTCACGTAAAAGGACTGTTTTCCCAGTGCCTGTTTTTCCCCCGAGGAGGAGCAGGGTGTAGGTCTGCCTCACACAGGCATGGGTAAATGTCCGATAGGTTTTGTAGCCTCCACCTAATCGATACACTTGAATGCCAACTTGCCCCAAAAGCCAGGAAAAGATTTGGCTGCGCATACCGCCACGCCAGCAGTATAGGATGATTTTTTTGTCTGGAAAGCGCTTCAGTGCCTCCTTTTGGAGCAGGTGAAATCGCGGACCTACCAGCTCAAACCCTTTTAGTGTAGCCTTTTCCGAACCTGCATTTTTATATAAGGTGCCCACCACGACCCTTTCCTCGTCGTTGAGAATAGGCATGTTGACCGCTCCAGGTACATGGCTTTGTGCAAATTCCCCCTCACTTCGTGCATCCACGATAGGGATCTGCTGGCGTAGTTGCCAAAATTTTTCTAAGGAGACGATTTCTTCAATCATGCAGTGAGAGATAGGATAAAAAAAGCCGCAAAGGATTCTTTACGGCTTTCAAAGTGCTGTTGCGGCAGGATTAGAGTTGAGCATCTAGCTTTTGAGCCAATACCGCTTTGGGAACTGCACCAACTTGCTTATCTACGATTTCTCCTCCCTTAAAAAATAGTAGGGTAGGAATAGATCGTATTCCAAAAGCCTGTGCTACAGAAGGGTTGGCATCTACGTCTACCTTCCCAATTACTGCTTTTCCTTCGTAATCTCCTGCTAATTCTTCCACTACTGGGCCGATCATTTTGCAGGGTCCGCACCACTCTGCCCAAAAATCAACCAAAATTGGTTGGCTTCCAGAAATGATTTCTTCAAAGTTTGCGTCGGTAATTTCAATTGCTTTTGCCATGGGATGCTTTCTAGTAAAGTTCTTTTTTCAAATATATCAGCAAAATGCGATTGAAGAAGAATAAGTTCCGTTCAATTTCAATTAATTGCTAGAGATAGACTTTTTTTTCATTAAGATCACCGATCCATGATCTTGTAAGCTACTTCAGGTAGGAGCTTCAATTCCTTAATCAGTTCCGCACTGGGGTCTATTTTAATTTTTTTGGAGAAAAGCTCTAGACTGATATTCTCTTGCTGATCCACCACTTCAATATACAACTTGGCTTCGCCTTTGTACTTTGAGGTAATAGTTTCTAATTTTTCCATCAGTTCGTACGTCAGGTCATTCAAATTGATATTGACCTTGAGTCCTTTAATTAGGCGGCCTCGAATTTCACTTAATAAAGAGATGGCATTGATTTTAAATTCCAACTCATTTTCATTTCCCCATTTTTTTTGAACTACTCCTCCAGAAATAAACAAAAACCAACCGGTCATGAAGTACTGTTTAAACTTTACGTAATCTTCCCCAAAGAGGAAGAAAGTAAAGGAGCCATGGTAATCTTCCACCGTGAGTGTCCCAAAGGGCTTCCCATTTTTGGTTGTTCGATGGGCAAAGCTTGCTACTGAGCCGGCCATCCGCAACTCGTTTTTACCTCTTAGTCCCTCCAAATCAGTGAGCGCTGTCAGGGTGGTATTTGTGAAAGAGTCAATCTCTAATTGGTATTCATCTAGTGGGTGCCCTGAAATAAAGAGACCCACCACTTCTTTTTCAATATTCAGTTGCTGAATTTGTGAAAAAGGTTCCATAGGTGGTACGGAAGGCAGTGGGACCGCCGCAGTTCCTGAGCTGCCCCCAAAGAGACTGACCTGGGTACTATCTTCCTCTTGCTGTATTTTTTGTGCATATCGGCTTGCTTTCTCAATCAAACTGATGTCACCTTCTGGAGCCTCTAAGTATTGCCTACGGTGGTGTTCTTTAAAGCAGTCAAAGCTGCCTGCCATGGCCAATGCCTCCATGGTTTTCTTATTTAGCGCTCGTGAATTTACCCGTTTGGCAAACTCAAAAATAGTCGAATAAGGACCGTTACTGATTCGCTCCTTAATGATTTCATCTACAGCCCCCGCTCCAGCACCTTTGATCGCAGCCATACCAAATCTGATTTCCCCCTTGGAATTCACGGTAAATCCACTTTTGGATTCGTTGACATCGGGACCAAGAACTGATATTCCCATTCGTCTACATTCTTCCATGAAAAAGGTCACCTGCGTGATGTCGTTCATGTTGTTACTCAGTACCGAAGCCATGTATTCTGCCGGGTAATGCGCTTTGAGGTATGCCGTTTGGTAGGCAATCCAGGCATAGCAGGTAGAGTGAGATTTGTTGAAGGCATAGGATGCAAAAGCTTCCCAGTCTGTCCAGATTTTTTCTAGCCTTTTTGCATCGTGTCCTTTGGCCGCCGCCTGCTCCACAAACTTGGGTTTCATCTTATCCAATACATCCTTCTGCTTCTTACCCATCGCTTTACGAAGGACGTCGGCTTCCCCCTTAGTGAATCCTGCAATCTTTTGAGAAAGCAGCATGACTTGTTCCTGGTAGACGGTGATTCCATAAGTTTCTTCCAGGTACTCTTTCATGTCCTCTAGGTCGTAGGAGATGGGTTCTGCACCATGTTTTCGCTTAATAAAAGAGGGGATGTATGCCAAAGGTCCTGGACGGTAAAGCGCATTCATGGCAATCAAATCTGCAAAAACAGTAGGTTTTAGTTCGCGCATGTATTTTTGCATGCCCGGGCTTTCGTACTGAAAAATCCCAACCGTTTCACCACGCTGGAAGAGTTCATAGGTTTTGACATCGTCAATAGGGAACTCGTCCGCATCTAATTGGATTCCGTGACGTTCTTTCACGATTTTGATGGCGTCCTTGATCAGAGTGAGTGTTTTTAGCCCCAAAAAGTCCATTTTTAGCAAGCCTGCAGATTCTACTACGGCGTTGTCAAACTGGGTACAAACCATGTCCGAATCCTTAGCTAAGGCCACCGGAACGAAGTTGGTGATGTCAGATGGGGTGATAATAACTCCGCAGGCATGGATTCCCGTATTGCGTACCGACCCTTCCAAAACCGTCGCTTGGTTGATAGTTTTGGCTGACTCATCAATGCCTTGTGCGACACGGATGAGCTCTTCTGCTTTTTGCAGCAATTCCCCTTGCCCTTTGAGTTTTTCCAATAAGGCAGGTCGATTCTTTGCCAATTCAAATAGGGTCTTCAACTTAATTTCAGGTACCAAGTTGGCTAATCTTCCGGCCTCTGCTAAGGGCAAGTTTAGTACCCGTGCAGTATCTCGAATGGCAGATTTAGCAGCCATGGTACCGTAGGTAATTATTTGAGCAACTTGGTTGCTGCCGTACTTGTTGATCACATAGTCAATGACCGCTTGGCGACCTTCGTCATCAAAGTCAATATCAATATCAGGTAAGGATACACGGTCTGGATTTAGAAATCGTTCGAATAGGAGATCGTATTTGATTGGGTCAATGTTGGTGATTCCTACACAATAGGCTACCGCAGAACCCGCTGCCGATCCTCTTCCAGGACCTACAGACACCCCCATGTCTCGAGCTGCCCGCGTAAAATCCTGAACGATCAAAAAGTAGCCAGGATAGCCTGTGTTTTCGATGGTTTTCAATTCAAAGTCCAGGCGTTCCTGAATTTCAGGGGTAAGTTCTGGATACCGTTTCTTAGCTCCCTCAAAGGTCAGGTAGCGGAGGTAGGAATTTTCGCCCCGTTTGCCCCCGTCTGCTTCGTCTTCCGGATGCTTAAACTCCTCCGGAATGTCAAATTTTGGCAACAAAACCTCTCGAGCCAATTTGTAGGCTTCACACTTGTCTACAATCTCCTGAGTACAATGAATCGCCTCAGGTAAGTCAGCAAAAAGTTGCTTCATTTCCTCTGGACTCTTGAGGTAAAACTCGTCGTTAGGAAAGCCAAATCTGAACTCTCTACCTCGCTTTCCTACATACTTTTTAGGCTTCTCGACCAGCTCTCCATCCTTTACGCACAACAAAATATCGTGTGCTTTGGCATCGCCCTTTTCGTTATAGTAGCTGTTATTGGCAGCGAAATACTTGACCTCATATTTTTGGGCAAATTCTAGAAGCACTTCATTTACCTTGTCTTCTTCAGGAATGCCATGGCGGTTGAGTTCTACGTAAAAATCATCCCCAAATTGTTCCTTCCACCAGATAAAAGCCTCTTCTGCCTGCGTTTCTCCCACATTGAGGATGAGGTAGGGGATCTCGCCCCAAATGCCTCCTGTGGTAGCAATCAAATCTCCTTTGTACTGAACTAGAAGCTCTTTATCTATTCGGGGGACATAATAAAAACCTTCAATATTTGCATAGGAAGCGAGTTTGGCCAGGTTGTGGTACCCTGCCTTATTTTTTGCCAGAAGCACAGTTTGGTACCCATCGTCCTTGGCGGTTTTATTCTTTCTATCCCGACAGAGGTTAAATTCTCCACCCAGGATTGGAGTGATATCCTTGCTCATGGCTTCTTTCACAAAGTGAAAGGCTCCCATCATGTTGCCATGGTCGGTCATGGCTAAGGCTTTCATTCCTTGGGATTTGGCTTTGGCAATGAGGGATGGGATTTCCGAAGTGGCCTGCAACACAGAAAATTGGGTATGTACATGCAGGTGGGTAAAAGGACTATCTGTTACCTCGCCAGAAGGTGCTTGCGGGGTCTGATTTTTTACTGTTTTGGGAGTAGAAGCTTGCTTTGGGCTGGGCTGGGCAAAATTAGCTTCCCCAAGTACTGGAGCCTCGTACCGCACTTCTTCCCAATTTACGCCAGGCTCAGTAGCCTGTATTTTTTGATTGATTAGGCCAAAGAAACACCTTGCAGTGGCATCTACATCGTAAGCGGCATCGTGTGCGTCTCCAAAGCCTACACCAAAGAGCTTTTGGTGAAGCTCGGTCAAGGTCGGCCATTTGAATTTTCCTCCTTTTCCTCCAGGGAGCGCACAAAAATTGGTTGAAATGTCTTTGGTGTCCAGCTCAGCTTTGCCCTCAAAGGGCATGACTAGCGCTGCGCGCAGAAACTCTGAGCCTACCACATGGATGTCAAAGCCAATGTTGTGTCCTACCAAATACTTCGTTTGTGCTACATCCTCTCGAAAGACCTGGAGGATCTCTTGCAGGGGATGGCCTTCCTCCAAAGCGCGCTTGGTAGAGATCCCGTGTACTTTTTCCGCATTGTAAGGAATGGTAAATCCCTCTGGGCGGATGATAAAATTCTTATTGGAGAGCAATCGGCCCTTTTCGTCATGCAATTGCCAAGCGAGCTGAACTAGGCGAGGCCAATTGTCCAGGTCCGACATGGGGGCATTGTACGATCTGGGTAATCCAGTAGTTTCTGTATCAAAAATTAAGTACATGGGAGACTCGGGGAATAAGCACTCAAATTAGGGCTTTAAAGGGGAAGCAAAAAATGGAATGACGGAAATTGTCAGAGTTTAAAATCAAATGTTTTGGTAATTGTCTCGTTAAGGAAGGTTGACTTTGTAGAAAGATTTTTTACCTTTCTCTTAGGCGGTTAATTCTTCTAGGTAGGGTCCTGAACTTGTTTCCTATTTTTCTTTTCTCTTCTTTTTTTATTGACCCTACTTTTTTTTTTGGGTAAGTGGAAGCTTGAAAAGCACGGTCCTATAAATAGCTTTTTACAATCTGAGGTTTTGGCAGAGTTGGAATTAGATGAGCAGTTTGGGCTTCGAAATGCTGCAAGATTATATTTAGATAATCATTATTTAGAATTCAGGAAGGACACAGTCTTTTGGAAAGATGTTGAATCTGGCGAAAAAGGAGTGGTTGAGAAGAGTGGTAAATGGCATTTAATTGGAGATACCCTGATTATCATGGACTATGAAAAGACAGTTACCTCTAAATACTTAATTACAAAAGATGGCGAGGACGGATTCAGTCAAAGGGACATCTACCCAAGAGGTATCTCAAAAAGCCCTGTTATCTACAGCAGAACTAAAGAATGAGCAGTAGATGATGACTTTTTTTAGCCTTAGCATACTGGATTAATTAGAGCAGGATATTAAAGTTTTGATTTAATTATCTAGTTTCATTTTAGGATAGAAATCTTTGAAGAGTTTTAACCTTAAAACCCAGGAAAGTCTCTCCATGAAATCAACTGCCCTTGGGATCTTTTTTGATTGAGATCGCCTGCATAGACCAAACCTTTAGTGGTTAAAGGCATGTCTGAGAGTTGCTCAAACTTGGTCAAGCCCTTGAAGTGCTCGGTAAGAATGGTCTCGCTCGCTTTGATTTCGTAGGCCTGCAGACTTCCTCCTTGATCCACCAGCAAATCCACTTCGTCGCCATGATTGTCTCTCCAAAACCAAGGGCTTTCATCACGATAGCTGTGGTGCATTTGCTTGTGAAATTCAGCAACTACCATGTTTTCAAATAAGGCACCTTTCACGGGATTCGTAAGGAGCGTTTCCCTGGTTTTGATTTTCAATAAGTAAGCCAAAAGTCCTGTATCGTAGAAATAAAGTTTTGGCGTTTTGACTACCCGCTTGCTGAAATTTTTGTGGTACGGATACAGCTGAAAGGTGATGTAACTAGACTCAAGCGCTGAGAGCCAAGATTTTGCCGTAGGCTGACTGATACCAGCCTCATTGGCGAGGGAACTCATGTTCAAGAGCTGACCCGCACGAGCAGCACATAGGCTTAGAAAATTTTTGAATATCCGTAACTCTTTCACCTCAATCAGTTCTGTTACATCACGATTTACATAGGTCTGTACGTAATTGGAGTAGAAAACCGCTGGAGCGATTTTTCGGTCGTAGAGTGCCGGATAGAAACCGTGAATCAATTGCTCCAAGGGATCCTCTGCGAGCAAATGGGCTTCCTTTAGTTCTTGAATGTCTAGGGGAAGTAGCTTGAAAAGCGCAACTCGGCCTGCCAGACTTTGCGTGATGCGCTCCATCAAATGAAAATTTTGCGAGCCAGACAAAATAAACCCTCCCATGCGATCAGGGCGGCTGTCCACCAAGGTTTGGAGGTAAGAAAACAAGGCGGGTGCCTGCTGAACTTCATCAAAGATCACCTGGTCATTGTATTCCGCTAGAAATCCATTGGGGTCCTTGAGTGCGAAGTCACGGGCATCCGGATTCTCCAAACTGACATACCGGTAATCGGGAAAAAGTGTCTTGAGCAAGGTGGTCTTGCCTGATTGCCTTGGTCCGGTTACAGCGAGTATCGGGTATTTGGTTTGGTATTCCCGTATTGCCTTGTAAATGTGTCTGTTGATTACGTTCATGCACCACAAAGGAACGTATAATTTTGAAATTGTACAAGGTTAACTTTGAAATTGTACAAGGTTAATTTTGAAATTGTACAGAGTTGATTTTGAAATTGTACAAGTAAATTTCTAGAATTTAGCGGGTCAATATTTTCAAAAAACTGGTTTTAAGGCAAAATAGGTTAAGCCTCAGCGATACTGCCGAACCCAAGAATCTTCAATTAAGCAGGTGATTAACGCTTATCCTCCCAAGGCATGTAGACTACCTTCTTGGTTTGAAAAAACTCCTCTTTGAAATAATCTTCTAAGTGATAGCAAACGTAGGACTTGCCTGTTTCCTCCATTTCCTCATCTACATCACCACCTTTGAGGTATAGGATGCCGTTCGGATAGTCATTGATGTCTTCCTTTTTTATTTTTCCCTTTACCCAAGGGTAAAATTGGATCATGCGGGTGACTGCCCGGCTAACCACAAAATCATACTTCCGGACTAGCGATTCCGCACGGGCTTGTTGTGCTTCGACATTGGTCAATTTGAGTGCTTTGGCCACTTCTTTTACCACGGTGATTTTTTTACCAATCGAATCCACCAGGTGGAAGTGGGTATCTGGAAATAGGATTGCCAGCGGGATACCAGGAAATCCACCACCCGTACCAATATCCAAAACCTTGGTGCCTGGTTGAAATTGAATAACCTTGGCGATCCCTAAGGAATGGAGCACATGGTGCACATAAAAGTGCTCCATGTCTTTGCGGCTGATTACGTTTATTTTGGCATTCCAATCCTGATAAACCTCCTCCAATTGCTCCAATTGCTGAAGCTGCTTGGCGGTAAGGCCTGGAAAGTAGGAGGCAATCAGGGCGCTTGTGGAGCTCATTAAATTTGGTTTTCTTTTCCAGCAGCAATTTCATAGAGCAGCTCACGGGAACGATGCAATTGCGCCTTTACAGTTCCTAATGGTTTGTCAAGCTCTTGGGCTATTTCCTCGTAGGAAAGCTCGTCAAAATACCGAAGTTTAACTAGTGTACGGTATTTGGCAGGAAGCTTGTCTACAAAAAGGCGTACCATCTCAATACGTTGAGACTTGATAAACTCGTCCTGAGGATTGTCGTCCTTGTCAGCTACATCCATCGTCACCGCATTGCCATTGTCATCCGAAAAGGAATTGTTCAAGCTCATGGTTTTGAGCTTTTTCTTTCGGATAAAGTCAATGGCATTGTTGGTAGCAATCCGGAAAAGCCAAGTGGAAAAAGTATATTCTTTTTTGAAGCGATCCAAGTTGCGGAAGGCTTTTGCAAACGCTTCCATAGTTAGGTCATCCGCATCATCTGCATCTCGGATCATTTTTAAAATCATGAAATAAACAGCTTTCTTGTACCTTTTCATCAAGGTAGCATAGGCTGCTTGATCCCTACCTTGCACAGCGCGGTCGATTAGTTCAAAATCTTCGAGCGCCTTGGATGAAAATTCACGTTCGTTACCGTTCATTTGTTGGTTTTTGCCTGATAGGAAATAGATCCAAGAACCCAAAAGTAGCCTAAATACAAGAAATCATTCGTTAACACCTTCATTTTTGGCAAAATTCCTTGGATGTTTTTTGAAGCAGCATGAAATAGTAGCAGCAGCAAAAGTGATCGCATACACATACTACTCAAAACAATCAAAAAATGTTCCCATTGTAAGTCAATTCCAAAATAAATTAACAAGCCTAATCCACCGATCCAATACAAGGCATGAGAAATGCCATAACTGCCCATTTTTCGCTTGTCTTCTACTTTAAAAAATTTTTCGGAATGTAAGAGCTGCTTTTCCTGAATTATATATTCCTTCCAAGTGGCCGCTGGGTTTGCTACAGCAATGGCTTCTGGGTTAATCACCACTTTGCTATTTGCTCCCGTAGCATGGGTATTGATCCATAAGGAATCCTCTCCACCCTCAGTATTCCAAAACCCTCTAAAGCCTTTTTTATCCATAAAAAAGCTTTTGCGGTAACTCAAGTTTTTTCCAGTTCCAGTGAAGGGTGATTTCCATAATCCAAAGGAAAAGGTGAAGAGTGCCCTTAAAATTGTTTCAAATTGAATCCATGAATTTAAAGAGTTCCCTTCCTTTTGTACTCCAGCAAATCCAATTGCAAACGTTTTTCCTTCTTCCCGTATTGGAGCAGTCATTTTACGCAGCCATTGGTTGGATTGCGGAATACAATCTGCTTCTGTGAATAAAATAACATCATTTTTCGCCACCTTAATTCCCAATGTAAGTGCAAATTTTTTCGCAGTGACGTGCTTTGGGGTATAGGTAATGGTTACCGACCGAAGTTTAGGATAGTGTGCCATGAGGTCTTCCAGAAGGCGTTTGGTACGATCTGTACTTTGGTCATTGACAATCAACACCTCAAATTTGGCGTAGTCTTGCTCAAATAGCTTGGGGATGAGTACTTTGAGTAACTTGAATTTATTTCTTGCTGTGACTAAAATGGTCACCCCTTCTTCCGGATACTGAATACTGGTAGTAGTTGACCCTTTAATGGGCCAAGCTGTTCTAGAAAAAATGAATAACAGATACCCCAATTGAATGAGGAATCCGATTCCGAAGAAAAACCACAATAAAAACAGGCCCATAGGTCAATTTTGCTGGGCAAATATAAAATCAATTTCAGCAAGTCATTTAAGAATAAGTGGATATTTTTGTGCAATTAAGCTAGTGTAATAAAGGTAGTTCCAATTGCCTATATTTCCCCTTCCATGAAATTTGTTTTAGAAAAAAAAGATAGCCAATCCCAAGCCCGAACAGGCACCCTAGAAACTGACCATGGCCTCATACAGACGCCTATTTTTATGCCAGTAGGTACAGCAGGGACAGTGAAGGCAGTGCATCAGCGTGAGCTAAAGCAAGATATCAAAGCAAAAATTATCCTAGGAAATACCTACCACCTCTACCTGAGGCCTGGTTTGGAGACCTTGGAAAAAGTGGGTGGCCTGCATCAATTTATCGGTTGGGACCGACCCATGTTGACCGATTCAGGTGGATACCAGGTGTTTTCGCTTGCAGGAACACGAAAAATAAAGGAGGAAGGGGTCACCTTCAAATCACATATTGATGGTTCGAAACATTTTTTTGCTCCCGAAAACGTGATGGATATTCAGCGCAGTATTGGCGCAGATATCGTCATGGCTTTTGATGAGTGTACTCCTTACCCCTGTGACTATTCCTATGCAAGGCAATCTATGGAGATGACCCATCGTTGGCTACTTCGCTGTCAAGACCGTTTTGATGCTACTGAAGGGAAGTACGGGTACAGCCAAAGCCTATTTCCTATCGTTCAAGGTTCGGTATACAAAGAGTTACGCATTCAAAGTGCAGAATTTATCGCCAAGCAAGGTCGAGAAGGAAATGCAATTGGAGGGCTTTCTGTGGGGGAGCCAGCCGAACTCATGTATGAAATGACTGAATTGGTAACTGCCATTTTGCCAGCGGACAAACCTCGGTACTTAATGGGAGTGGGTACGCCCGCCAATATTCTAGAGTGCATCGCGTTAGGCGTGGACATGTTTGATTGCGTGATGCCCACTCGAAATGCGCGAAATGGAATGTTATTTACCTCAGAGGGAATTATCAACATCCGAAATGAAAAATGGAAAGATGATTTTAGTCCCATAGATCCCGCAATTGGAAATGAAGTTAGTAGTACCTATTCAAAGGCCTATTTGAGGCACCTGACAGTGTCCAAAGAGATTTTGGCAGCGCAAATTGCAAGTATACACAACCTATCTTTTTACCTTTGGCTCGTTGGAGAGGCGAGAGCACATATTCAGGAAGGAGATTTTACGAATTGGAAATCAATGATGGTCAAAAAAGTAAGCACTCGATTGTAAAATGAAGATTTTAGATCGGTTAATCATCAAGGAATTTTTAAAGACCTACTTTTTTGTGGTAGTGCTTCTCATTTTGGTAGTACTTGTGCTTGATTTTACCGAAAAAAATGACACCTACATTCGGAATCAAGTCCCTACATTGGATATTCTGGCTTACATGGGGAATTATGGCTTGTATTTAAACAATCTGTTGACACCCATCACCGTGTTTATTTCCGTCATCTTCATCACTTCCAAGATGGCTGGCCGAACAGAAATCGTCGCAATTTTAAGTTCAGGCATCAGTTTTATTCGTTTGCTTCGTCCTTTTCTTTTTGCCGCAGTACTCATTGGGGCCACCAGTTTCGTGTTAAATGGATGGATCTTGCCTTCTGCTACTGCAGGTGTTGCTAAATTTAGAATGCAATACTTGGAAAAAGGGTCAGCTTCCACCGATCCGAATATTCACATCAAAGTAGGCCCAAATGCATACGCCTACATCAGCAGGTTTTACAAAACGAGTTACACCGGCTACAGTTTTACATTGGAAGAAATTCGGGATGGAAGGTTGATATCTAAACTTTCCTCTGACTTAATTCAATGGGATACTACCAAAAATGTGTGGAGACTTGAGAATTGGAGGCTTCGCATCTTGAAAGATAAGGGAGAGGACTATTTTACGGGAAGTGAGATGGATACCGTACTTTCCATCACCCCTACAGATTTTGAATTGCCGGCAAATCACCACGAGACGTTGAAGTTGCCAGAATTGAGCAAGCAAATCACCCTACTCGAAGAGCGTGGCGCTGACAATGTGAGTTACTATCGGATTGAGCGGATAGTTCGCTATATGTCCCCATTTGCCTCCATTATCCTCACCTTTATTGGGGTGATCATGTCGGCTCGTAAAACGAGAGGGGGCTCTGGATTTCAAATTGCACTGGGGTTCTTCTTGGCTTTTGTGTACATTCTATTATTTATTTTATCACGCACCTTTGCAGAAGCAGGCACTACTTACCCAGTTCTTGCAGTTTGGCTTCCCAACTTACTTTTTGCTACTACGGGATTAATTTTGTACAAAACAGTCCCTAGATGATTTCGACTACTGCGGCAAAAGATTATTTGCTACTTCATTTTATTGTGCTGATATGGGGAGGGACGGCTATCCTTGGATTGCTGATAAGTTTACCTTCTTTGGAGCTGGTTTTTTACCGAACCTTGTTGGCTACAGGAGGTGTCGCTATAGTGATGGCTGTGAAGAAAGTTCCTTTGGTTGTGGCCCCCAAAGAATTACTCCAAATTGTAGGCGTAGGAGTGTTAATTTCCCTGCACTGGATCTTATTTTTCTGGTCTGCAAAAGTCTCCACCGCTTCGGTTTGCTTGGCGGGTATGGCAACTACCTCCCTATGGACAGCATTCATTGATCCCTTGGTCAATAAAAAGGCAGTTAAACTGTATGAAGTGGCTTTAGGGCTCCTGGTTATTTCTGGTTTGGCAGTGATTTTTCAGTTTGAATCTGGCTATATCCTGGGGCTAGTGATGGCTGTAGGCTCTGCATTTTTATCAGCCTTATTTTCCGTATTCAATGGTCGCCTGACTCAAAGACACAGCCCGTATCAAATCACTTTGTACGAGATGGGCGCTGCTAGTTTGGTGGCATTGGTATTTCTTCCTATTTACGCCTACTTCAATGAAAGTACCATTCAATGGGCATGGAAAGGAGACGACTGGTTTTGGCTCCTCATTTTAGGAGGGGTTTGTACGGTATATGCGTTTTCTGTTTCCGTAGAGTTGATGAAGCGCTTGCCTGTATTTTCCATAAACTTGACCATTAATTTGGAGCCGGTATACGGGATTATTTTGGCGGTGGTGATTTTTGGTGAAAAGGAAAAAATGACCGACCAATTTTACTTGGGAACAGGCATTATACTTATTTCTGTTCTGATGTACCCCGTCCTCAATTATTGGAATAAAAAAAGAAAATTGGTGTCTTAAAATAACCTGCAACTAAGATTTGAAAGTTAGATTCAAGGATATGTTGCGTCTAGTTACAAGCTTGCTTCAAAAACAGAATGGGTGGAGGGCCAGCTAGGTAGTATGGGTTTTTGATCAAACAATCCGAAAATACTAGATCCGGATCCTGACATAGAAGCATAAAAAGCTCCAGATTGGTAGAGTTTGGATTTTATGGCAGCCAACTCAGGATGGGCAAGAAATACAGAGGGTTCAAAGTCGTTGACCAATTCTTCTTTCCAACGGCCACGATCTGCTAAAATAGTCTCAAGTTTGGTTTCAGGAGTCTTGGGGACCACCCCAGCATAGGCCTCTTGGGTGCTCACATGGATTCCTGGATGAATCAGCACGAGGTAGGATCCTTGAAGGGATAGTGAAATTGGTTCAAGAATTTCACCTCTCCCACGAATAATTTTAGGAGTGTTTTCAATGAAAAAAGGACAATCACTCCCCAGTTCTGCAGCATATTCCTCTAAGAAGAAATCATCCAAGTGTAAATCAAAAAGGTTATTCATCAGCTTGAGCGCAAATGCACCATCGGCCGACCCTCCTCCCAGTCCTGCTCCCATTGGGATGTGCTTGTGTAGGTGGATTTGTAAATTGGGCAACCCCTGAAAATCTTTTTTAAGTAGCTTTTCCGCTTTCAAAATCAGGTTGTCCTTGGGATCTCCCGGCACCGGTAATCCAGTAGCGGTCCAAGTGCTGTTTTTGTCCACAATCATTTCTAATGCATCGTAGAGCGGGATAGGAACCATACAGGACTCTAGGTCGTGGTAGCCATCTTTCCGCTTTTTGAGAACCTGAAGTCCGAGGTTGATCTTGGCGTTGGGAAAAGTAATCATGGGCAACAATTTCAACAAAAGTAAGGGAAAAGAGGATAGAATTAGTGTGTATTGATTTTTTAAAAACACCAATCAATCACTCTTTTTATTGTCATTTATCTGACTTATTATGCTGTTTATTATTGGAAACACGAATGGAATTCAAAAAAATTGAAAAAAATAAAAATCAGTAGAATATTTTGATAAAGTTCGTGAATCGGGCAAATTTCAAAGATTCAAATTTGTGGATGGTTTAATTTCAAAATTAAAGTCTGTAAATATAGATTTTACCCAATTTTTAACACTGAACTAGCCATTCCAAGAAGAATTAAATATTGTAAGTCTCGCTCCAGATAATTAGTATTGCATAGTGATTCAATCCTGTGACCTCATTCCACTAGCTCATGATTTACGCCTTGTTGCTTCCCCTGCGATTTAGCATTCTCCTTTCAATTTCCAAGTGAGGCACAAGTTTATAGCGATATTCCTATACCTTATAAAGTGCCTCCAATTACAGAGGCACTTTTTTTATTTAAAATACAATGGCCCAAAATCCACTTAAAAAGCACAGTTGGGAAATAAGTGATAACCCTGAGCATCCAGCAGGAATGGCGATGCTGTATGCCACAGGCATGTCCGACAAAAAAATGAAGCAACCCTTTGTTGGGATTGCTAGTTGCGGTTACGAAAGTAATCCCTGCAACATGCACCTCAATGACTTTGCTGCACATATCAAGGCATCCTCCCAAGAGGAAGAGCTGACCGGATTGGTATTTAATACAATAGGAATTTCTGATGGCACTTCCATGGGGACCTTGGGAATGCGCTATTCCCTTGTTTCGCGGGAAATAATCGCAGACTCCATCGAATCCTTTGTGCTAGGGCATTCTTTCGATGGGTGTATAGCCGTAGCTGGATGTGATAAAAATATGCCTGGTGCCATCATCGGAATGCTTCGAATCAATCGCCCTAGCATCATGGTGTATGGAGGTACCATTGCCTCAGGCCTCTACAAAGGGGAAAAGTTAAATATTGTCTCTGCATTTGAAGCATTTGGCAAAAAAATCCAAGGAACCATTACCCCAGAGGATTACGATGGGGTGATCCGAAATGCATGTCCTGGCGCAGGAGCCTGTGGGGGCATGTATACTGCCAATACGATGTCTTCAGCCATTGAAGCTTTGGGCATGTCCTTGCCCTATTCAGCTTCCAATCCAGCTAATTCCCCTGAAAAATTACGGGAATGCCGGGAGGTGAATCATTACCTACGTATCTTATTGGAGATGGATTTGAAACCCAAGGACATCGTTACTCGAAAAAGTATTGAAAATGCAGTTCGGGTAGCTATTGCCCTCGGCGGTAGCACCAATGCTGTGCTCCATTTATTGGCGATTGCTCGGACAGCAGGGGTAGCATTTACCCTTCAAGATTTTAGAGAGCTCAATGGAAAGACCCCGATGGTCGGGGACTTTAAGCCTTCAGGCAAATTTCTAATGGAAGACTTGCACGAGCAGGGAGGTCTTCCAGCTTTCATGAAATACTTTTTAGAGCATGGATACCTTCATGGAGATTGTCTTACTGTAACTGGCAAGACCTTAGCCGAAAATTTGGAAAAGGTAGAGGCGCTTATTCCTTCCAAAGTAAATGTGATCCATCCGGTAGAGACTCCAATCAAAAATACCGGTCACCTATGTATCCTAGAAGGCAACTTAGCTCCCGAAGGAGCTGTAGCTAAAATTACAGGCAAAGAAGGAAGGCTTTTTACTGGGCCAGCACGAGTATTCGATTCCGAGTTGGATGCCAACAATGCTATTCGTGACCATCAGGTCAAAGCCGGGGATGTAGTAGTCATCCGAAACGTGGGTCCAAAAGGAGCCCCAGGAATGCCAGAGATGCTCAAGCCAACCTCCATGATTATCGGGGCCGGGTTGGGTGCAGATGTTGCTCTTATTACAGACGGACGCTTTTCGGGAGGTACACACGGGTTTGTGGTAGGTCATGTGACCCCAGAAGCTTGGTGTGGTGGGCCTATCGGCTTGCTCGTGGATGGTGATGTCATTACGATAGATACAGATAGCCAAGGGCTGCATGTGGCCGTCTCCGAAGAGGAGTTTGCAGTACGAAAATCCACTTGGATGCCCAAGTCTATTGAAGGATTGCAAGGAACACTAAAAAAATACAATCGATTGGTGGCTACTGCCTCCGAAGGATGTGTTACCGATAAATTTTAATTCCATGGAAACTAAAATGAGAGGTGCAGATATTGTCGTTCGTTCGTTGATTGCCGAACAGGCGGAGTTAATTTTTGGATATCCTGGAGGCGCAATTATGCCAGTATACGATGCGCTCTACGACTACCACGACCAAATCAAACATGTGCTTACACGCCATGAACAAGGAGCGATCCATGCCGCTCAAGGCTATGCGCGTATCTCAGGGAAGGTAGGGGTTTGCTTGGCTACCTCTGGCCCTGGAGCAACGAATTTGATTACAGGATTGGCAGATGCACAGATTGATAGTACTCCTTTGGTATGCATCACTGGTCAAGTTGCGGCACATTTACTAGGCACAGATGCCTTTCAAGAAACGGACATGATGGGAATTTCTATGCCGGCTACCAAATGGAATATTCAGGTAAGGCATGTGGAAGATATTGCTCCTGCAATTGCCAAGGGATTTTTTATTGCGCGCTCCGGTAGACCGGGGGCAGTACTCATTGACATTACCAAAAATGCACAAGTGGATTTCGGGGAGTTTAATTACCAGCCCTGCCAGGAGTTTAGGTCTTATGTGACCAAACGACCTATTTCTGTCCCAGCCCTGCAAGAAGCAGCAGCACTCATAAACAGTGCAAGCCGCCCGTATGTATTGTTTGGTCAAGGGGTGATTTTAGGGAAAGCAGAAGGGGAATTAAAAGATTTTCTGGATAAATCAGGCATTCCTGCGGCATCTACTTTATTGGGTTCCGGGGCGCTTTCCGAAGATCATCCTAGCTATGTGGGGAAATTAGGCATGCATGGCAACTATGCCCCCAATTTGCTGACCAACCAATGCGATGTATTGATAGCAGTCGGCATGCGATTTGATGACCGTGTGACGGGAGACCTTTCGCGTTATGCCAAGCAAGCCAAAATCATTCATCTAGAGCTTGATCCTGCTGAAATTAACAAAAATGTCAAGGCCACAGTGGCAGTATTGGGAGATTGTAAAGATAGCCTGACCCAATTAACAGCTGTAATTTCTGCGAAGACCTATCCGGATTGGATGGCCAAATTTCGAACTTTGGAGCTTCAAGAAAAAGAGGCTGTGGTCCAACACGATCTTACTCCTACCAAGGTGGGTTTGACCATGGGAGAGGTAATTCACATCATCAATCGTTACAAAGCAGACGATGCAGTCTTGGTTACAGATGTAGGACAGCATCAAATGATTGCTTGGAGGTACTATAATTACAAAAAAACACGGACTCAAGTGACTTCTGGTGGCCTTGGAACCATGGGTTTTGCCCTGCCTGCAGCGCTTGGAGCTCAACTTCACGACTATTCCCGTCAGGTGATTTGTGTGGTGGGAGATGGAGGAATTCAAATGACCATTCAAGAGCTGGGAACCATTATGCAAACCAAAGCTCCCGTTAAAATTGTTTTGCTCAACAACAATTATTTGGGAATGGTACGCCAATGGCAGCAAATGTTTTTTGACAAACGCTATTCCTTTACGGAATTAGATAATCCTGATTTTATCAAGCTTGCGGAAGCATACGGAATCAAAGCCCAAAAAGTGGGAGAGCGGGGCGATCTTCAAGAAGCCATTGAAGACATGCTGATTCACGACGGCCCTTATTTTCTCGAAGTGGTAGTTGAGAAAGAAGACAATGTCTTTCCTATGATCGCTACTGGTTGCTCCGTAGAAGAAGTTCGACTACACTAAATTGACCCTATGAAACGCTATACCATATTTGTCATCACTGAAAATTTTATTGGGTTACTCAACCGGATCACGATAATTTTTACACGAAGAGGGATTAATATCGACGCGCTCACTGCTTCTGAAAGTCGAATTCCAGGAGTACACCGCATCACCATTGAAGTGACGGTTACCGAAGAAACGGTCATTCAACTAGTCAATCAAATCGAAAAAATAATCGATGTCATCAAAGCCTTCCACCACGAAGATTCTGGAGTAGTTTACCAAGAACTGGCACTTTACAAACTTCCAGTTTCTCGTCTTGACGGAGGGTTGGAGAAAATTATACGAGAACATCATGCCAAGATAATTGCGGCAGAACAAGACTTTGTGGTCTTGGAATTAACCGGTCATAAAGAAAAAACGAGAGAACTTTTGGAACTCCTCAAAGACTACGGAATCCTCGAATTTGCTCGTTCCGGTAGGGTAGCAGTTGCCAAACGCATGTTGACCATCGATTCATTTGTGAACTAAACTCAACCTAAAAATCTATTCTTAACATCTTTTACTATGAAATTGAAATTTGGAAACGTTGAAGAAAACGTAGTAACTAGAGAGGAATTTCCTCTAGAAAAAGCAAGAGAAGTCTTAAAAGACGAAGTGATTGCAGTCATAGGATACGGGGTGCAAGGCCCAGGTCAAGCGCTTAATCTTCGAGACAATGGCTTTAAGGTGATTGTAGGGCAGCGAAGCGGCTCTAAAACTTGGGATAAAGCCATTGCCGATGGTTGGGTACCAGGTGAAACTCTGTTTGAAATTGAAGAAGCCTGCTCTCGTGGGACAATTCTCCAATTTTTGCTTTCAGATGCCGGTCAAATCACCTTGTGGCCTACCTTGAAAAAACACTTAACTCCTGGTAAGGCCCTTTATTTCTCCCATGGGTTTGGAATCACGTACAAAGAGAAAACCGGAATTATTCCTCCCCCAGATGTAGATGTGATCTTGGTTGCTCCAAAAGGTTCAGGTACCTCTCTACGAAGAATGTTTGTCGAAGGGAGAGGTTTAAATTCTTCCTATGCAATTTACCAAGATGGCACAGGCAGAGCCAAGGAGCGCGTAGTGGCTCTTGGTATTGGTGTGGGTTCGGGCTACCTGTTTGAAACCGACTTCTACCGAGAGGTGACTTCAGATTTGACTGGCGAGCGTGGCACCCTTATGGGAGCAATTCAAGGTATTTTTGCTGCTCAATACGAGGTGCTTCGTGCGAATGGACATACCCCTTCTGAAGCGTTCAACGAGACCGTAGAAGAATTGACCCAATCCCTGATGCCACTGGTAGCTGAAAATGGAATGGATTGGATGTATGCCAACTGCTCTACGACTGCACAGCGAGGGGCTTTGGATTGGTGGAAGCCTTTCCGAGATGCGACTAAGCCTGTATTTGAAGCGCTTTATGCGTCTGTAAAATCAGGAGCTGAGGCTCAAAAATCAATTGATTCGAACTCTAAGGCAGATTACAGAGAAAAACTTGAGGCCGAATTGGCACAACTTCGTGATTCTGAAATGTGGCAAGCAGGCGCAGTTGTACGCAAATTGAGACCAGAAAATAATTAATGTACCCAAACCCCAAAGGTCATGAGTGAAAAGCTATGGATATTTGATACCACGCTTCGAGATGGAGAGCAAGTGCCAGGATGTCAACTCAACACCCAAGAGAAAATCATCGTTGCAAAAGCGCTGGAAGAACTTGGTGTGGATATCATAGAGGCTGGTTTTCCAATTTCTAGCCCAGGAGATTTTTCCTCCGTGGTGGAAATATCAAAAGCCGTTTCTAATCCAATCATTTGTGCCCTATCGCGGGCCGTAGAAAAGGACATTGAAGTAGCCGGAGCAGCACTTCAATACGCCAAAAAAGGCCGAATTCATACAGGAATAGGTGTTTCACCTTACCATATTCAATACAAGCTTCGAACTACGCCTGAGGATATTATCAGACGCGGGGTAGCGGCAGTTAAGTTTGCCAAGCGATTTGTAGAAGATGTTGAGTTTTATGCGGAAGATGCCGGTCGCGCAGAAGCTGATTTCTTGTGCAAAATAATTGAAGAGGTAATCAAAGCAGGTGCTACCGTAGTGAACATTCCTGATACGACGGGTTATTGCCTACCCGAACAATACGGAGCTATTATTTCTGGCTTGAAAAACCGGGTTCCTAATATTGATAAGGCCATCATTGCTACCCATTGCCACAACGACCTAGGCATGGCAACTGCCAATACGGTGGCGGGTGTACAGCAAGGAGCTCGCCAAGTGGAAGTGACTATCAATGGAATCGGAGAGCGTGCCGGCAATACCTCATTGGAAGAAGTGGTAATGGCAATCAAATGTCATCAATCTATCCCCGTGTATACGGATATTGTGACTCCGAAAATTTACCATACCAGCCGCCTGGTATCCAAATTAATGAACATGCCTGTGCAGCCCAACAAAGCGATTGTGGGAAGAAATGCATTTGCACATTCTTCGGGTATCCATCAAGATGGGGTACTGAAGCATCGAGAAAATTACGAGATCATGGACCCCAAGGATGTGGGCGTTGCAGAATCTACGATTGTACTAACTGCCAGGTCTGGAAGAGCAGCACTCAAGCATCATCTGGATGCCTTAGGGGTGGAGCTAGAAGGAGAAGCCTTGCGAGAAGTATACGAAGCTTTTTTAGTGCTTGCAGATTCCAAACGGGATATCGGAAGAAAAGACCTATTGGAACTGGTTGGTAAATTCATCGATGAATCCAACTTTATCGAGTTGGACCAGGTCCACTACTCCTCGGATGGCGAAGCAACAGCTCAAGTAACCCTCAAAGTAGGCAATGCACTTCAAAATGCCACGTCTACTGGCGTAGGTCCAGTGGACGCCGTTCTCAAGGCTATAGAATCTATTGTACAGCCTCAAGTGGAGCTAGAGGAGTTTCTTATCCAAGCTATCACCCAAGGAAGCGACGATGTGGCCAAGGTGCACATGCGTCTCATTAAGTCTGACAAACCCTATTATGGGTTTGCATCCAACCAAGACATTGTACTCGCTTCTGCACAAGCATTTGTGGACGCACTTAACAAAATTCCAGTCAAAGAATATGCGACTGCCTAATTATGGAAAAGACCACCTTATTTGATAAAATCTGGGATGCACACGTAGTTAAATCCGTGCCCGCTGGTCCTGATGTATTTTTCATCGACAAGCATTTCATCCACGAAGTGACCTCTCCAGTTGCCTTCCTCAATTTGGAAAAAAGAGGAATTGGGGTGAAATATCCTCACCGTACCATCGCAACCCCGGATCACAATGTGCCAACAGTTGATCAAGATCAAACCATCAAAGACAAGCTTTCCCGAATGCAAGTGGAAAGGCTTCGACAGAATTGTGCGAAATACGGTATAGAATTGCATGACTTGGGATCGGCTCACCATGGGATCGTCCATGTGATTGGTCCTGAGTTGGGAGTAACTCAGCCCGGAATGACAATCGTTTGTGGGGACTCCCACACCTCCACCCACGGTGCCTTTGGCGCCATCGCCTTTGGTATTGGAACTTCCGAAGTAGAGATGGTACTCGCTACCCAATGCATCATGCAATCCAAGGCTAAGAAAATGCGAATTTCTGTAGAGGGTACTCTTGGCAAAGGCGTTACTTCCAAAGATATTATTCTGTACATCATCTCGAAGATATCTGCCGCAGGAGCCACAGGTTACTTTGTGGAATATGCAGGTTCAGCAATCCAAAGCTTATCCATGGAAGCCCGAATGACAATTTGCAACATGTCCATCGAGATGGGTGCACGCGGGGGGCTAATTGCCCCAGATGAAACTACCTTTGCCTATTTGAAAGGAAAAGAATATGCTCCGAAAGGGGAAGCATGGGATCAGGCCGTTGCACATTGGAAAACTTTAAAAACAGACGATGGGGCTATTTTTGACAAAGAATTGGTCTTTGAAGCGGCAGACATAGAACCCATGATTACCTATGGAACCAATCCAGGGATGGGAATCAAAGTAAATGGGAATATTCCAAGTACCCAAGGGATGGAAGGTTCCAACAAGACTTCCTACCTCAAATCCCTAGAATACATGGGTTTTGCTCCCGGGGAACCTATTCTAGGAAAATCAGTAGACTATGTTTTTGTAGGCTCCTGCACCAACGGAAGAATTGAAGATATCCGCGCTGTGGCTCAATTTGTAAAAGGACATAAAAAAGCTGATTCCATAACCGCATGGATTGTCCCAGGTTCTCGAGAAGTGGAAAAACAAGCTCAATCAGAAGGCTTGGTAGCTATTTTGGAGGAAGCAGGTTTTGAACTTCGGCAACCAGGATGCTCAGCTTGTCTTGCGATGAATGACGACAAAATCCCTGCAGGCAAATATGCGGTTTCTACATCCAACCGAAACTTTGAAGGACGTCAAGGTCCTGGAGCCCGTACCATGCTTGCCTCTCCCTTGACCGTAGCGGCAGTAGCGATTACTGGTCGAATTACAGATCCACGGGAAGTATTTCAGAATTGAAAATACCTGCCTGCGGCAGGCAGGCAGGAAGGCAGGCAAAATTTATGGACTGCGGGGAAAAGACTACCCGAAGTTCTATTTGACCAACTTTGAACCAAAAAAAAATGGCTTACGATAAATTTACCATTCTACAGAGTACAGCAGTACCCCTTTCTACAGAGAATGTGGATACAGATCAAATTATACCTGCACGCTTTTTGAAGGCCACAGAGCGGGAAGGCTTCGGTGACAACTTGTTTCGCGATTGGAGATACGACTCGGCAGGTACTCCAAAAGCTGATTTCGTACTCAATGATCCCACTTACAGTGGAAAAATTTTGGTAGCAGGCAAAAATTTTGGGTCTGGTTCGAGTCGAGAACATGCTGTTTGGGCCTTGTACGACTATGGATTTCGTTGCGTAGTATCCAGCTTTTTTGCTGATATATTTAAAAATAACTGCCTAAATATTGGTGTGCTCCCAGTAACGGTTACCCCAGCCTTTGCAGAGAAATTGTTTGCCGCGATAGCAGCAGACCCCCAAACAGAAGTAGAAGTGAATTTGCCTCAGCAAACAATCACCCTACTCGCTACAGGGGATGCGGAGTCCTTTGATATCAACGAATACAAAAAGGACAATATGCAACATGGTTTTGATGACATCGATTACCTCATCAATATTGCTCCAGAAATAGAGGCTTTTGCCGGTAATAGGTAAGTTTTTAAGCATGGAAGCACGAAGATTGGAACTAATGGATACTACCTTGAGGGATGGAGAACAGACCTCAGGGGTGTCTTTTTTGCCTTCAGAAAAGCTTCACCTTGCCAAGGCCCTCTTAGAAGATTTAAAGGTAGATCGGATCGAGGTAGCTTCTGCACGAGTTTCCCCAGGCGAATTGGAAGGAGTGCAACGGATTACCCAATGGGCTGCTCAGAAAGGATTCCTTGATCGAGTAGAGGTTCTTGGATTTGTGGACACCCCCATTTCAGTAGACTGGATTGTGGAGGCCGGTGCTCGAGTGCTCAACTTACTTACCAAAGGATCGCTCAATCATCTGGTACACCAACTGAAGAAAACTCCAGAGGAGCATTTTTCTGAAATTCGTCAAAGTATTTCCTATGCACGATCAAAAGGTCTTCAAGTCAATGTCTACCTAGAAGACTGGTCCAATGGAATGCGCAATTCTCCAAACTATACGCTTCGCTTAATCGAAATGCTTGCCGAGCAACCTATTCAACGCGTGATGCTTCCGGATACGTTGGGGATTCTTTCTCCTTTGGAGGTACGTAGTTTTTTGGGAGAGGTTTTCTCCAAATTCCCTGACTTACGATTTGATTTCCATGGACACAACGACTACGATCTAGCGATAGCCAATGTTCTTGAAGCCGTGCTTCAAGGGGTATCAGGCATTCACAGTACAATCAATGGACTTGGAGAACGAGCAGGAAATGCTCCTTTGGAATCAGTAGTTGCGGTGATTAAGGATTTTACGGATTTGAAAATCGGCGTCCAGGAACAAAAGATCTTTCGGGTATCCAAGTTGGTGGAACAATTTTCAGGGCAATACATTCCTGCCAACAAACCTGTAGTAGGTGAAAATGTATTTACTCAAACAGCCGGTATTCATGCCGATGGAGATCAAAAAAAGAGTTTGTACTTCAACCAATTGCTTCCAGAGCGCTTTGGTAGAGAACGAAAATATGCACTTGGCAAAACCTCAGGAAAAGCCAATATTTCAAAGAATTTAGAGGCTTTGGGCATATCCTTGGAGCCGGATGAACTGGCTCGCGTAACGCAGCGCATCATTGAGTTGGGAGATAAAAAAGAGCGAGTAACAACAGAAGACTTGCCCTATATCATTTCAGATGTGTTACAAAATAACTCGTTTGCTAAAAATATTAGTATTGATGGCTATCAAATGACCCATTCCAAAGGGTTGCGGCCTTCGGTACAGTTACGATTAAAAGTACACAATAGCTTTCATGATGCTACAGCCACCGGCGATGGGCAATACGACTCGTTCATGAAAGCCTTGAGTGCGATTTATAGCTCCCTAAAAAAGGACTTACCCAAATTAGTTGATTACCACGTGACTATTCCTCCTGGAGGGAAAACGGATGCTTTGGTAGAGACGGTGATTACCTGGGAGTATGGAAGACGATTCAAAACCAAAGGATTGGATCCAGATCAAACTGTAGCAGCCATGATGGCTACGGAGAAAATGTTGAATATCATGGACAATCACCCAATGGAAATACATTCTTAATTTCATACTATGGAAATGAAAATAGCGCTCCTGCCTGGCGATGGCATTGGGCCCGAAGTAATTGCACAGGCAGTAAAAGTGGTTGAAGCAATTGGAAAAAAGTTTGGCCACCACATCACCTTTCAAAAGGGTTTGGTGGGGGCATGTGCGATTGATGCTACAGGCGATCCCTATCCAGATGCTACGCACGAGATCTGTGCGGCATCAGATGCAGTTCTTTTTGGAGCAATTGGTGACCCCAAATACGACAACGACCCCAAGGCCAAGGTGCGCCCTGAGCAAGGCTTGCTACGCATGCGACAAAAGTTAGGATTGTTTGCCAATGTTCGCCCTACCTTTACCTTTCCTTCTTTAGTCCACAAATCCCCCCTCAAGTTAGACCGAGTGGATGGAGTAGATTTAGTTTTTTTTAGGGAACTGACAGGAGGTATCTATTTCGGTGAGCCGAGAGGAAGAAATGAGCAAGGGACAAAAGCCTTTGACACCAATGTCTACAGCAAGGAGGAAATTGTACGTTTGGCAAGAATGGGTTTCGAAGCTGCTCAAAAGCGGAGAAAACTGCTGACCTGCGTGGACAAGGCAAACGTGATGGCCACTTCCAGATTGTGGAGAGAAACGGTCCAAGAATTAGCTTCTGAGTATCCAGATGTAAAAGTAGAGTATGAATTTGTGGATGCAGTAGCCATGCGATTGATTCAATGGCCCAAGGCCTACGATGTGTTGATTACTGAAAATCTTTTTGGGGATATTTTGACCGACGAGGCCTCGGTAATCTCTGGATCTATGGGCCTGATGCCTTCGGCCTCCTTGGGAGCCAAGGTGAAGCTATTCGAACCGATTCACGGTTCGTATCCGCAAGCGGCTGGCAAGGATATAGCCAATCCACTGGGAACAATTTTATCTGCTTCCATGATGTTTGATTATGCATTTGGATTGACAGCTGAGGCCAAATTGATCAGCGACGTAGTCAATCTTTCGCTCGCCGAAGGAATCGTCACCGAAGACATCGCCGAAGGAGGGAAAGCCTACAAAACCTCCGAATTAGGAGACTGGCTAGCAGCAAAAATTCTGAGTTAAGCTATGAACTAAAACACCACCTCGAAACGGGGTGGTGTTTTAGTTTAAGAGTTGATCCAATTGAAAAACTAATTCTTCTAGGTCCTTGCTAAGGATGGACCATACAATTTCATAGTCAATCCCCAAAATAGTCGTGAACGATTCGATTTCTAAAGCCCCTTAATTTTTTCCATTCGATTTGAGGATGCTCAAATCTAAAATCCTCATCAATGCGCAGGGAAGCTTCTCCTATAATTTCAAAATTCCGTACTACCGCGTCGATGGTCTTGTCATCTGCTAAAAAATCTTCGAAAGATAGACCTTTGGTATATTTTAGGATCTTTTCAGCGGCTTCCTTCATGTCCAGGAGGAGTAAGTCACTTGATCTTTTAGACATAGATTAACTCGTCTTTGATTTGCTCGAGATAGCGTGGTTTAATTCCTTTTTTTGACACCAAATCCACTTTGATTCCCAACAATTCTTCTAGTTCATCTCCTAGTTCAATAAACTCCGAACCTACGCTGCTGTGAAATTCTACCAGCACATCTAGGTCGCTCTTTGGGCTTTGTTCCTCGCGTGCGTAGGAACCAAAAATCGCAAGCTCTTTGATTGGATATTTTTGGAACAAGGATTTTTTCTGTTCCACTAACCTATTTTTTATCGTGAGGAGCTGGTTCATGAGGAGATGAATCTAAACGCGACAAAGGCAAAGTTCTGTTGCTTTGAAGGCCATTAGTTGAACAATCTACTTAAATATACCTATTTTTCAGCTGTAAAAATGCAGCACAAACCCTTTTCCTACCTCTTCTCCATTTCCTACTTCGGCGCCCGCTTCAAGGGATGGGCCAAGCAGCCTCAGCAGCCTACCGTGGAGGGGAAGTTGGAGCGGGTATTTCGCTATGTTTTGGGACACGAAGATTTTCGATTAATTGGATCGAGTCGTACTGATTCAGGGGTGAGTTGTCGACAGGGATTTGTTCAGCTTTTTCTTAAAGAAGAATTCGATTTTGAGCCGATTTTGCCAGCTTTAAACTTAAATTTGAATGGGGAAATTCGAATTTATTCGGTGCGGAAAATTCCCAGAGATTTCAATTTGATCCATTCGGTTAAACAAAAAACTTACCGATATTTTTTTTCAGACTCTGATTCTTTCCATCCATTTGCTTCGGCTTTCTTGACCAAGGTTACCAATAGTAACACATTGGAACGCATGATGGAAAATTCATCCCTTTTCGTCGGTAAGCATGATTTTAGAGCCTTTAGCACAATTTCGGGGAATAAGAGGGATTATGTCAGAGAAGTTTTGGAAGCTAAAGTCTTTAAAACAGAAACTTTTTTCTTAGAGTTTTCTCCCGAAAAGGTGTACTGTTTCGAAGTAAGTGGAACGGGTTTTCTTTACCATCAAGTTCGAAAAATGGTGCATGCGATTTGGCACTCATCCGCTGAGGAGATCAAGTTAAGGCTAGAAAATCCACATGCTCAATGGGAAACGATACCTACTGCAGCACCCAATGGGTTGGTCCTTTGGCAATCGGTATTGGATTTGGATGACTAATTTTTCAAATTGGTAAATCCTTTCCAAAATAACTCACTGTATTTATGTTTTTATGGCTAAGTAAAAGCAGACTAACTGCTATTGGTTTTCTTTCGCTTATCAGTATCCTCGCTCCTGCGCAGCAAAAATCTGATAAAAAAAATCCAAACATTGTATTGATTTACCTTGACGATCTCGGCTATGGTGATGTTAGTGCCTATCAATCTGGTACACTTAGGACTCCCAATATGGATGTTTTAGCCAACGGAGGATTGAGGTTTACGAATGGATATGCCTCCTCAGCTACTTGCACCCCTAGCCGCTATGCATTGCTGACTGGAACCTATCCATGGAGAAATCAACAAGCTAAAATTCTTCCCGGTACAGCCCCTTTAATCATTGATACAGCCCAGATGACTTTGCCAAAAATGCTTAAGGCTCAGGGATATGAAACCGCTGTGATTGGAAAGTGGCATCTTGGATTGGGAACTGGTTTTGTGGATTGGAATCAAGAAATTATCCCAAATCCCAATCATGTAGGATTTGACTTTTCGCATATTTTAGCTGCTACACAAGATAGAGTTCCTACAGTCTACATTGAAAATGGCTGGGTTGTTAATCTAGACCCGAATGATCCAATTCAAGTTGATTATGATAAGAATTTCGATGGAGAGCCCACTGGGCTATCTAATCCTGAAATGCTCACAATGAAGTGGCATCATGGGCACAACAATAGTATTGTTAATGGAATTCCACGTATTGGATTTATGAAAGGGGGGCAGCGTGCTAAGTGGAGTGATGTGGATATGGCAGATCATTTTCTCCAAATAGGTAAAGCTTACATTACAGAGAAGGCATCTTCAGAAAAGCCTTTTTTTCTCTTTTTTCCCATGCATCAGCCACATGTTCCTCGTACTCCACACCCCAGATTTGAAGGTAAATCAGGTATGGGGCCACGGGGGGATGCCTTGCTTGAGGCAGATTGGGTAATTGGTGAATTGTATACGACTTTGGAGATTGAAGGACTTTTGGAAAATACGCTTATAATTTTCACAAGTGATAATGGTCCTGTTTTAAACGATGGGTATTACGACGATGCGGTAGAAAAATTGGGAAATCATACCCCTTCAGGTCCGCTTCGAGGAGGAAAATATGCACTATTTGAGGCAGGAACCAAAGTGCCATTCGTTGTCTTTTGGAAAGGGGAAATCCAACTTGGAGTTTCCAATGCATTAGTATCCCAGATTGATTTATTGAGTTCTTTGGCCTCCTTAGTAGGAAGTTCTGAAACTGGAATGGATAGTGAAAACTTGATGGATGTATTTATGGGGAAAAGCCATGAAGGTCGGGAGGCAGTTATAGTGGAAGCAAGTACAAAAACAGCACTTCGAGCAGGGGATTGGGCCATGATTCCGCCTTATACTGGCCCAGCGGTCCAGAATCAAGTAAATATTGAGCTAGGCAATTCTCCAGAATACCAATTATATAATTTGAAGATTGATCCGGGTCAAAGAAATAATTTATCCAAATCCAATCCTGAAAAGCTAGAAGAAATGAAGAAAATCTATCATTTAATCAGGGGCAATGGAAGTACAATCGAGCCGCTAGAATTAAAGTGAAAAACTAAATTTTTTGCTCATAGACAACAGATTTACAAAGGTTTGAATAGTTGGAATTTATCTGTCAGGCTATTTTAACCCAAACTTAAAGGATTTAAAAGCTTCAAAAATTAAGCTCCATCACCACATCGTCCATCACGAATCCATTGCCAATATCGATGACCTCCTTGTAGACTTCTACAAATCCTTGGCTCCTATAAAAATCAATTGCTTTTTGGTTGTCCTTGTTCACATTCAAGGTCAAACTTTGTTGACCTGCTTCCCGCATCCGTCTTGCTACCTCCTGAAGGAGTGCTTTTCCTATTCCTTTTCCATGATAGCTGGGGAGAAGGTACAATTTATGAAGTTTGGACTTTGATTCCTCCAAATAGAAAAGTTCGAATCCAGCAAATCCAATGGCTGTTCCATTCTCCTCAGCAATCAAAAAAGTATGCCCCCTCTCTACTTGCGATTCGAGTTGTGGCTGGTCATACATCCAATGGAGCATGTAATCAATCTGCTCCGTACTCAAAATATTTGCAAAGGTTGAAGGCCAAGTTTGGTTTGCGATGCTTTGCACGATGGAGAGTTCTTCCTTTCCAATTTGTCTGAGTTGAACCATGGGTGTTGAATTTCTGGTTTGTACTTAAAATGCAAGCAGTCCTTGAAGTTTATCTTTGAATCTATCCGCTGGGAGAAATTGTTTTTCTAAGTTGGGAGCAAAAGGCACAGGTGTATCCAAACTGCCTTCCCGCATCACGGGAGCGTCCAAATAGGAGAAGCAATGCTCTGAAATCCAAGCGCAGATTTCAGCACCAATTCCTCCAGTCAGCGTATCTTCCTGTAGGAAAATAACTCTCCCTGTTTTTTTAACCGTTGCTGCTACCGCTTCCTGATCCCATGGGAGCAAGGTGCGGAGGTCTAAGATATCTGCAGAGATACCGAGTTCTTCGACGGTCTTGGTGGCCCAATGTACCCCCATGCCGTAGGTGATGATAGAAACCTGTGTTCCAGTGGCTGCTAGGGCCGCTTTCCCAATTTGCACCGTGTAATAGCTATCTGGCACCGGCCCCGAGATGGATCGGTAGAGGAGTTTGTGTTCAAAGTAGAGGTAAGGATTAGGATCTTCCAAAGCAGCATTGAGCAAGCCCTTGGCGTCATGGGGATTGGAAGGGTAAACGATTTTTAGCCCTGGGGTATGAAAAAACCAGGCTTCGTTGGACTGGGAATGGAAAGGTCCTGCAGCGGTACCGGCACCTGTTGGCATGCGAACCACCACATCGGCAGCCTGGCCCCAACGGTAGTGAATCTTGGCCAGATTATTCACGATTTGATTGAAGCCCACACTTACAAAGTCGGCAAACTGCATTTCAACCATGGTCTTGTAGCCTTTGATAGAAAGCCCTAGGCCTGCCCCAATAATCGCGCTTTCGCAGAGGGGTGTATTTCGTACACGGTCACCACCAAATTGGGCCTTAAATCCATCTGTAATTTTAAATACTCCTCCGTAATCCCCAATATCCTGGCCCATCAACACCAGGTTGGGGTATTTCTCCATAGATTGACGAAGGCCATCGCTGATGGCATCGATGAAGCGCTTCTCTGTTTGCTCAGTGCCTGGAGTCCATACTTGTTGGGTCCAAGGAGCATACACATCGCCCAGTTCCTTATCTACTTGTGCACCCACTGCTTCTTCCGCAAAGGCAATTTCTAAAGCATCGTTGATTTGGTTTTTAACTTTTGCATCAAGTTTTTCTTTGAGTGCTTTATCCAGTACACCGATGGAAATGAGGTAATCCTCGTAGCGATCTACTGGATCCAATTGCCCCCATTCTTCCATCATGAATTTGGGAACATACTTGGTGCCGGATGCTTCTTCGTGGCCACGCATGCGGAAGGTGATCGCTTCGACGAGGACTGGTCTGGGATTTTCTCTTAGGTCTTCGGCAAGGTGCAAAATAGTATCGTAGACTTCTAGCACATTATTCCCCTGAATCCGTACTGCCTCCATGCCGTATCCGGGACCTTTTTCGGTGAAGTATTGGAAGGCAAACTGCTCCTCGCTCGGGGTGGAAAGTCCATAGCCGTTGTGTTCCACCACAAAAATCACTGGTAATTTCCAAACAGCTGCCACATTGAGCCCCTCGTGAAAGTCTCCCTCTGAACTTGCACCATCTCCTGAAAAGACGAGAGCCACTTTTTTCTCCCCAGCAAGTTTGTGTGCCAACCCAATTCCGTCAGCAATGGCCAACTGAGGACCGAGGTGAGAAATCATTCCCACAATATGGTGTTCGATGCTACCAAAGTGGAAGGAACGGTCTCTTCCCTTCGTAAATCCCAATTCTTTGCCCTGAAACTGGGCAAAAAGGCGTTCTAGGGGTAGATTTCGTCCAGTAAAAACACCCAAATTGCGGTGCATGGGTAGGATAAATTCATCCGAATCAAGGGCATTTACCGCACCGATTGAAATGGCTTCTTGCCCCCATCCACTAAACCACTTTGATATTCGTCCTTGTCGAAGGAGGATTAGCATTTTCTCTTCAATTCTTCGCGGCACTAGCAAAGATTCGTAGAGGTTCAGTAGGGTCTCGTTAGAATGATTTTTTCGATCAAAAGCTAAATTTTGGGCGTTTGGGGCGGTGAATTCCATAGAGGGTGATTTTCTAAACTAAGGTACGCTAGGGAAAGTAATCGCCAAAAGGTTTTTGTATGGAGGGAGCTGATTTAGAAAAAGAAGTGACTTTGATTCCCTCTCCTGCAAGCGCCCCGACTTACGTCGGGGCTAAAAATAAATGCAAGGAGTTAAAAAATTTTGCTGTATGTGACGAAATTAGATAAAACTGGACCCCAACTTTCAAACCCTGCGTTAAGGTTGTTTTACCAATGTGTTAAGAAGGGGTGGGCAAGGGGAAAAAGGCTGCGTCCAAACCAGGGTCAAGTAGGCTGACTATTCTTTTTCAAGCCTTTTTACCTACCTTCGTCCTCCAAAATCGATGTAAATTCTGTGAAAGCAAGAACATTAAAAAAGGATAAAGTCAACATCATCACGATGGGTTGTTCCAAAAATCTGGTGGATTCTGAGGTACTCCTTACCCAACTTAAAGGCAATGGGATTGATGCCAGCCATGAGTCAGACCGTCAGGATAATAACATCATTATTATCAACACTTGCGGATTTATTGACAATGCCAAGCAAGAATCCATCGATACCATTTTACAATATGTAGAGGCGAAGGAAAAGGGATTGGTAGACAAGGTCTATGTAACAGGCTGCCTTTCGCAGCGATACAAAGATGACTTGGAGCAAGAGATTCCTCAAGTAGATGCTTTCTTTGGAACACGGGATCTACCCGCAATACTCAAAAAGTTCAAAGCCGATTACAAGCATGAACTGGTAGGAGAGCGGTTGCTTACCCATGCTAGTCACTATGCCTATATGAAGATATCCGAGGGCTGCGATCGTCCTTGTTCCTTCTGCGCCATCCCCTTGATGCGGGGAGGTCATATTTCCAGACCCATCGAAGAACTTGTCAAAGAAGCCCAGCACCAGGCTGCCAACGGCACCAAGGAACTGTTGCTCATCGCACAAGATTCGACTTATTATGGGTTAGACTTGTACAAAAAGCGTAACCTTGCTGAGCTACTTCGAAAGCTTTCTGACGTGGAGGGAATCGACTGGATTCGTCTGCATTACGCCTATCCGACTGGCTTTCCGATGGACGTCATCGAGGTGATGAAGGAGCGTTCGAATATTTGCAAGTACCTAGACATACCCCTCCAACACGGTTCGACAGATGTGCTCAAAGCCATGCGTAGAGGAACTACCCGTGAGAAGCAGGAGGAATTGATTCACAGCATCCGTAACCTGATTCCTGAGATTGCGATTCGCACGACGCTTATTGCCGGACACCCTGGTGAAGGAGAAAAGGAATTCCAAGAGATGGTTGATTTTGTGGAACGAATGAAATTTGAACGCTTGGGGGTATTTACCTATTCTCATGAGGAAAATACGCATGCTTTTGGGATGGAAGACCTTTTGTCTCAAGAAGAAAAGCAAGCGCGTGCCAATCAGCTAATGGAAGTACAGGAACAGATTAGTTACGACCTCAACCAAGAAAAAATAGGCAAGACCTTCAAGGTATTGATTGATAAGAAGGAGGGTGGAAATTTTGTGGGGCGTACCGAGTATGATTCGGTAGAGGTAGATAACGAAGTCTTGATCGATGCTGCCACTCAGTACTGTCGTGTAGGGGATTTTGTAACTGTTAAGGTATACGATGCTACCGAGTTTGACTTGTTTGCAACTGTAATAGACTAAAAAGTAAAAAAAAAGGAGCTGCGGCTCCTTTTTTATGCAAAACATAAAAAAAATTGAAAACTTCAAGGCGGTTCATTCGTTCTTAAAGGACTGAAGTAATCTTGTTCAATTCAATTTATCAGTATGAAATTTCTTCACCCGCTAGCCCTTCTTCTTCTTTTTTTAAGTAGCCATGTAGCTCACGCACAAGGCTATTTTTACTTCGGGAATTCAAATTTAGTAGGAACGGGGAGAATGGTTGGAACTAGTAAAGAAGGGGTTTGGGTTATTTATGGCCGAAAAGAACAAGTAGCAAATCCTATTTCGGCGGTAGCCGAAGTAGGAGAAATGGACGTCAAGGAAAACTTCAATTTAGAATTTCCCCTTTACGAGCTGACCTTCAAAAGCAATCAGGTAGATGGGATTTTTCAAGAGTTTTACCCTGAGGGGATGACCAAGAAATTGGTAAATTATCAAAATGGGCTGCTTCATGGAGAATTTTTTGAATTTAGTAGGCAAGGCGAGGTCCTTCTTTCAGGGGCTTATTTTGAAGGCGAAAAATCAGGAGACTGGTTTGTGTACCGATCAGATGGCAGCCTAAAATCTGAATATAGTTACCAAAACAACCAACTGGAGGGGCTTTCCATTGCTTATTATGCCTCTGGCCAAGTTTCTGAGCGTATTCCATTTGAGAACGGCGAAATTAATGGATTGTACGAGTCCTTTTTTCCCGACGGAAGCTTGAAGCAAAGTGTGAATTTTGTAGGCGGTCAGGAGCAGGGAGAGTTCAACCAATTTCATGTGGATGGAAAATTGGCCATTGTGGCAAATTTTTCAAAGGGAATTTTGGAGGGGCTTTGGGAAAACTTCGATGAACAGGGCCGATTGCTTGCAAGGGGGGGGTACTTCCTAGGAGAGCGTACGGGCGAGTGGAAGGAGATTTATCCCCCTGTGTCTAATTTTTATCAGAAGGGTAACTATAAAGATGGCTTAAAGGATGGAAAATGGCAGGTTTTAGGAGCCGACGATTTTGTGCACCAGGAAGAGACCTTTGGAGAAGGAGTATTGTTAGCCATCAGTGAGTTTAAGACCCGCACTGGGGATAAGCTAGATGGGGGAAGTTTGGCAGAAGGTGATGGAAAAAGAGTCCTTTACGACGCGGAAGGAAACCGACTAGAAAAGGGAAGGTATACCAATGGTTTGCGTTCGGGTACCTGGTATGCCTACTTTCCAGAAACCAATTTAGTAGCAAGGGCCGGAACTTATGTAAATGGACAAAAGCGAGGAACTTGGAAATACTATGATTTTACTGGTCAGTTGGTGAGTGAAGAAGTTTTTACTACATCCTCCGAAGAATCTGAACGAACAGTAGGTTCTCCTACGGCAGCTGATTCCCCTAAGTCTAGGTCTTATCTGCCGCTACAGACGACTGGTGGAGGAATGGTTAACTCACAAGTTTTAGTTACTACCCCTGATGGGACGCTAGGTATTTCTGGGCCAGGAATGTTTCAGCGTTGGAATTAATATAATTGAAATACAATTGAAATAAAATAGAAATAGCCCAAGCGAGCTCGGGGAAATAAGAAATTCAATTCGTATTTCTACCTTATTTCACGAAGCCTGCCTGACGCAGGCAGGCGAAGCGGTGTGTATTTCCATTCTATTTCTATATTATTTCCATTTTCTTTCCCCATTTAACTAATTTCGCATCAAAATCACATTAAATGACCCTGATCGAAGTAACCACCTCCGCACATCAAATTGAATTTATCGAGATGGCCCTGTGGTTGTACCGTAACGAGAAGAATTGGATTCGTCCCATCGATCAGGACATTGAGGGGCTTTTCCATGCGGAGACCAACAAGCTTTTTAGAAATGGTGCCAAGGCCAAGCGCTGGTTACTCCAGGAGGAATCTGGTAAGACCATTGGACGGATTGCTGCATTTGTCAATCCCAAAATGAAGGAAAAGCAGCCTACAGGGGGTATTGGGTTTTTTGAGTGTATAGAAAATCAAGATGCCGCTTTTCTACTTTTTGATCAAGCCAAAGCCTGGCTGCAAAGCGAAGGGATGGAGGCCATGGATGGGCCGATCAACTTTGGGGAGCGTGACAAGTGGTGGGGACTTTTAGTGGATGGATTTTCAGAGCCGAATTACAATATGCCCTGGAATTTTGGCTATTACCAGTCCTTTTTCGAGAACTATGGATTTCAATTGTATTTCAAGCAATACACCTATGCACGTAATGTGCAAAATGTAGGATTTGATCAAAAAATGGTGCAGCGTGCCCAAGTAATCTTGGCAAATAAAGACTACAGCTTTCGCTACATCAAGGGCAAAGAACTCCAAGAGAAGGCGCCAGAATATTTTATGACGGTGTACAACAAAGCATGGGCACGTCACCTAGGCAAGTCGATTGCACTTAAGGAGGCGCAATTGATGTTTGCCAAGATGAAACCGATTCTAGACCCACGATTGATTTACTTCGCCTTTTTCAAAGGTGAGCCGGTTGGATTTTTTATTCAGATCCCCGAAATCAATCAGATTTTCAAGCATGTCAATGGCAAAATGGACTTGATCGGGAAACTTAAATTTCTCTGGTACAAGACCTTTTTTCCACCCAATAAAATGCTAGGCTTGGTCTTTGGAGTTGTTCCAGAGCACCAGGGTAAGGGGGTAGAAAGTGCGATTGTACTGAGTTATGACCAGATGAGTGGCAAGGCCTCGTTTCCTTACAAGACGATTGAGATGAATTGGATTGGCGACTTTAATCCAAAGATGATGCGCGTTTGTGAGCAGTTATTGGCAGAGATTTACAAAACTCACCATACCTATCGCTATCTTTTTGATCGGGAAAAGCCCTTTGAAAGACACCCTATTTTTGACTAGCCGAACCGGCAAGGTCCTATATATAACAACAGAACGACCGGTTCTAGTTCCGGTACCAAAAGCAGATTAAATAGACATACCTCCAAAACATTAACGAATGAAAAAGTACAACGTAACCGGCATCGGAAATGCCTTAGTGGATATTGAGTTTAAAGTAACTGACCAGTTTTTCACGGACAATGGGGTGGAAAAAGGCCTTATGACCCTAGTGGATGAGGAACGTCAAAACCACCTCATGCAGGTGATTCACCATGCCGAAGCCAAAAAGCAAGCGGGTGGATCAGCGGCCAACTCCGTGGTGGCAGTAAGCCAGTTTGGAGGCAAATCCTTCTACTGCTTCCGAGTAGCCAATGACGAATTGGGGCATTTTTACCTCCAAGATTTGATTGATTCTGGAGTGGATATTGCCTTAACTTCTGCGCAACTCCAAACCGGGGTGACGGGGAAATGCTTGGTGATGGTGACCGAAGATTCGGAGCGGACGATGAACACTTTCTTAGGAATCACGCAAAATTTTTCTAGCCAGGATGTGTATGATGCAGCCATCAAGGATTCTACTTATTTGTTTATCGAAGGATATTTGGTGACCTCTCCAAATGGCAAGGAAGCCATGCTTCATGCCAAGAAGGTGGCCGAAGCAGCAGGCACCAAGGTGGCATTGACTTTTTCAGACCCAGCCATGGTCAAATATTTCAAGGCCAACTTTGACGATGTGATTGGACACAGCGTAGATCTTCTTTTTGCCAACGAAGAAGAGGCACTGCTCTACACGGGCAAGTCTACCTTGGTTGAAGCACGTGAAGAAATGAAAAAGGCTGCGAAGCATTTTGTCATCACGATGGGTAAAAACGGAGCCATGATCTTCGATGGAGACACCTTTATCGACATCGAGCCTTATCCTACCCAGGCCATCGACAGCAATGGCGCTGGGGATATGTTTGCCGGTGCATTCTTGTATGGTATCACCAATGGACATTCCTATGCGGAGAGTGGAAAGCTAGCCTCTATGGCAAGTTCGCGCATCGTAAGCCAGTTTGGTCCAAGATTGAAGTGGCATGAGGCGAAGGAAATTTTGACCAAGTTAATCCCCTAAAGAGAGAGGTACAATCCCTATTGAGTTGTTCGAGTTCGCGCATCAGATTGTCCGTTTTACCATATTTTCCGTTTAAATCCCTTCGATTCAGAGTCGAATTCCTGGTTTTCATTCGGCATCATCGTCGTTGAAAGAGAAAAAAATAGGATCCTATTTACCTAAAATGAAGTACAGTAGCGCTTTCTGAAAAAAGGACTTAAGTTTGTCTAAACTAATTTGCAGTTCATCCCGTACTTAATCCATTACCTTTTTATAACCAACCATTAGTACCATGAAAAA
>JANQWS010000095.1:40590-49569 GCA_030729785.1 Algoriphagus sp.
ATCCTTCCTCTGGCTGCTCAGACTAAAATCGAATTCAAGGAATTTACCTTGGACAACGGATTGCATGTGATCATGCACCAGGACAATACCACGCCGATCGTGGTCACTTCTGTGCTGTATCACGTAGGCTCTAAAAATGAGAATCCTGAGCGCACTGGATTTGCACACTTTTTTGAGCATCTCATGTTTGAAGGTTCTGAAAATATTGACCGTGGTCAATACATGAACATTATCCAAAGCCGCGGTGGTACGCTCAATGCCTATACTTCCAATGACATTACCTACTACTACGAATTGCTTCCTTCCAATGAATTGGATTTGGCCTTGTACATGGAAAGTGAGCGTATGCTGCATTCCAAGGTAGATTTGACGGGTGTGGAGACTCAGCGAGAAGTAGTGAAGGAGGAGCGTAGACAGCGTTACGAAAACCAGCCTTATGGCACTATCCTACCCGAAACACTCAAGAGAGCGTATACCACGCATCCGTATCAGTGGGCTCCGATTGGTTCGATGGACCACTTGAATGCAGCTACCATTGAAGAATTCCAGCAATTCTACAAGGATTTTTATGTACCAAATAACGCTACTTTGACAATCGCCGGTGACCTAGACTACGCTACCACTGAAGCAATGGTGAGAAAGTATTTCTCAGAGATTCCAAAGGGCACCAAGCCAGTTTACCGTCCTAACATTACCGAACCGAAGAAAACAGCTGAGGTTCGTGACATCATTTACGACAATATTCAGATTCCAGCAGTTATTCAAGCCTACAACTTGCCGGCAAGAAATCACCCAGATAGCTACGCCTTGTCCATGCTTTCTACCTATTTGACTGGTGGCAAGTCTTCCTTGATGACCAAGGAGCTAGTGGATAAGCAGCAAAAAGCCTTAGTGGTCGCAGCAATTCCGCTTGAATTGGAAGACGGAGGCGTGTTTTTGATGTATGGCATTGCCAACATGGGCGTAGATCCAAAAGATTTAGAGACAGAAGTAGACAAATTAATCAAGCAGGTTCAGGACCAAGGCATCAGCGATGAGGAGTTTACCAAGTTGAAGAACATCATGGAAAACAACATTGTGAGCGGGAATTCTACCGTAGCTGGTATAGCTGAGAACTTGGCAGAAGCAAAGGTGATTTATGGAAATACCAACTACATCAACCAGGTGATGGATGCGTATAGCAAGGTGACCAAAGAGGATATTCAGCGGGTAGCCAAAACCTACATGGACTTGACGGGACGCGTGGTGTTGTACTATTTGCCAAAATCAGCTCAGCCAGTAACTGAATAATTCGTTGACTAAACGTATCGAAAAGACATGAAAAAATTTGTATTAGGAATAGGATTTATGCTACTGGCCACGGGAATCACCTTTGCCCAGGTAGATAGAAGTAAGTTGCCGGCTTCAGGACCAGCTCCTGAAATTAAGATCGGGGAGGCAGAGAGCTTCACGCTTGCTAATGGATTGAAAGTGTTTGTAGTGAAAAACAACAAACTTCCTCGCGTTTCTTTCACGCTGGTATTGGATCGTGATCCAATTTTGGAAGGAGATAAGGCTGGACTTTCTGGCTTTGTGGGGGAAATGATGATGGGGGGTACAAAAAACCGAACCAAAGATCAATTGGATCAAGAGATTGACTTTATTGGGGCTAGCCTAGGGGCTTCTGCCACTTCTGTATCTGCTTCTTCCTTAAAAAAGCACCAAGGAAAAGTATTGGAATTGATGGCGGACGTGTTGTTCAATCCTGTTTTTCCAGAAACTGAATTGGAGAAATTAAAAAAGCAGTCACTCACCGGACTGGCCACTACTAAAGACGATCCACAAGCGATATCTTCTCGACTTTCTCGCGCGGTGCTTTTTGGAAAAAATCACCCGTATGGGGAGTCTCAAACAGAGCAAACTACCAAGAACATCACTTTGGATGATGTGAAGGCCTACTACCAAACCTATTTCAAACCAAATATTGCCTATTTGGCTATTGTAGGAGATATTGATAAGGCTGAGGCAGAAAAGATCGTGAATCAGTATTTTGGCGCTTGGCAAAAGGCTACAGTTCCCACTTTTACTTACCCAATGCCGGTGCGCGCTGCCAAGCAGGCCGTAGCCCTTGTAGACCGTAGCTCCTCCGTACAATCTGTCATTGATGTTACTCAACCCGTGCAGATGAAAATTGGTGACGCTGATTATATTTCTAGTAGGTTGTTGAACCAGATTTTGGGTGGAGGTTCTGCCTCGCGCTTGTTTATGAATCTTCGTGAAGACAAGGGTTTTACCTATGGGGCCTATTCTTCCATTGATGCGGATAAATTGGTGGGCACGATCTCAGCTTCTGCATCAGTACGTAGCGAAGTAACCGACTCGGCGGTGTATGAGTTTGTTTATGAGATCAAAAATTTGGTCGACAAGGGAGTTACTCAAGTAGAATTAGACAAAGCAAAGGCAGAGCTTGCAGGTAGCTTTGGTCGCTCTCTGGAGCAGCCTGGCACGGTGGCCAACTTTGCGTTGAATACTGCTAGATACAACCTTCCAAAAGATTATTATGCAACCTATCTACAGAAGTTGAATTCCTATACCGTGGCAGATATTAATGCAACTGCTAAGCGTTTGATTGAGCCAGATAAGTTTATTATCACGACGGTAGGGAATGGGGCAGAAATTAAAGAAAAGCTAGCTCAGTTTGGTGAAGTGATTGAATACGATATCATGGGGGAACCAGCCAAGCAGCTGCTGGCTGAAGCAGATATGACTGCTGAAAAGGTGCTTGAAAATTACCTAAATGCGATAGGTGGTGCTGATAAAGTAGCGGCCATCAAAACCACAAAAATCAGTATGGATGCGAATGTGATGGGTACGCCTTTGACTATTGCATTTGTATATGATTCTGGAAACGGCCGTTATGGACAGAAGTTGTCCATCGCAGGCAATGTCATGCAAAAGACCACTCTTGCCGACGGAAAAGGATCTATGTCTATTCAGGGCAATGTGATTGAAATGAATGCCGCGCAGCTCGCTGAGGCGCAGTTGAATTCTTATCTTTTTCCAGAGGCAGTTTACAAAGCCAATGGCTACACCGTTTCGCTTGATGGATTGAAGGATGTGGACGGTAAGCCCGCCTACAAGGTGATCATCACGGCTGCTTCAGGCGCCAAGCTGGTCAACTACTATGCACAGGATTCAGGGTTAAAGATCAAGTATGAAAATCCTGCTTCGGGAGACACCTTCTATTCAGATTACCAAGCCAAAGAAGGAGTGTTGATGCCGATGGCTTGGACCATCAAGTCCCCACAGATTCCAGTTCCCCTCGAAGCGAAGGTAACTTCTCTTGAGGTAAACGTGCCTGTAATCGAAGGAGATATCAATTAAGGTTTTAATAGAAGGGTATACCCTCCTAAATTATTTGGGGATTGGTAGTGATACCAATCCCTTTTTTTAATGCATCCAAGAGGTAAGTAGCGGGGCGTGACCACCTATTTCCAGTTGGATAAGGGGGTAATAGCTGCCTTCTTCCAGCACAAAGTTGAGCTTGATTTTTCTTCCTTTTCGCAAGACTTCTATTTCCCAATTGGAAGTTTCCGAGTTTTGATTAGTTGATAGCACTTGATCTGAGCACATCAGATAATGGTAAGCGCTACTCTCAGGGTGGATGAGTTGAACCACTTGCTGTCCATTCACTTGAATTCCTGCCTGGTGAAGGAGTCCGTTTTCGGAGTAAGTTTTTTTGACTTCAATTCCTAAGGCGCCGAGAGATTCTTTCAACACCGGGAAAATATCCTTCTTTCCGCGCACATAGGCATCGAAAAAATTACTAATTTTTTCTGGGTGACTTACTCGTAAAGAAATTTCGTTTTCAAAATCCTGTATCTCGTATCCCTTAAAAGGTAGGCCAAAATTTTCCCACATGCCCTTCATCACCTCGGCCAGGGAGCTACCTTCCTGTAGTAGGATTAGATCCAAGCAAAGGCAGATCAGCGCGCCATGGCTGTAGATATTGACTTTTCGATCTGGGATTCCTGCTACATAGCCATCAAGCCAGAGATCTATGGATGATTCTTGGATGGATGCATTTTTCCAGCCATAGTTGACTGCTTCTCGTTGGACAATTTTCTCCAAATGCCGAAGGTAGGTAGGCAAATCGTATACCCCTGATTTTAGTAAATACAGGTCTCCGAAGTAAGTAGTCACTCCTTCCAGAACTAGTCCAGCTTGGGAGTAGGTTTCCTTTGAAAAATCGTAAGGAAGAAATTCTTTCGGGCGAATTCGGCATACATTCCAGGCGTGGTAGAGTTCGTGGCAACTAATACCCAATAGTTCTTCCATAGCTTCCTTCTCCGTCAGGGCACTGGCTGGCCCAAAGGTAATGACTGTTCCACGTCGATGTTCTACCCCATGGTAATGGGGATAGGGTAGAAGCTGAAAGATAAACTGGTATTGAGGTTCGGGAAAGCTTCCAAAATCAGTGATCAATTGTGTGGTAAAGGCATGAAGGTGCTTGATAAATTGGGAGCGATCAAAATGGATTTCTCCATGAAACCAGGCCAGGAATTGGGTGTTTCCGATGGTGTACGTTTCATATTCCACCTTTTTTGCTGCTAAAACCGTCGCATCTACCAGTACTTGGTAATTTTCAGCCATCCAGGTCGAGGTTTTTGTTTGTTTTAGAGTTAGGATTTGCTTGGGATAGTTTGGAAGATCCAAGTGTACTTCAATAGCTTCTTCGCTTTTTCCTTGGATTTCAAAGCAGCAGTTGACCAAGTTGACATAGATCTGTTGGTCGTCGACCCAAGCGCTTCCAGCATCCATTTTCCCTGCCCAATAGTCATAAAAAAGGTGTATTTCCATGCTTTTTTCAGCTTCAATCACCCAACAGTCTTTTGTTATTTTTTTTAAGGAAATGGGTAGGTCTTCCTCATTTTGCACATTTAGCCCGCGTAGATTTTGGGCATAATTGGCGATTTGGTACCTTCCTGCTCGCCAAGCGGGGAGTTGAAGGTGTACTTGTTCCCCAGCTTTATAGGAAAAATAAAGGTCAATCCGTAGAAATTGAGAAGCTGGATTGGGGCAGGAAATGGTGTAGTGGATCATTTTTCTAGAATTGAAGTAAACAAATGTAGGGCCTCCATTTGTATTTAAGAAAATGGTACTTATCTTTGCAATCCTTTTTGGGGGCAATCTTCAGGAGGAAAGTCAAGAAAGCAACTAGATTAACGATATTCGATCATGAAAAGAACATTTCAACCTTCTCGCAGAAAGAGAAAAAATAAGCACGGATTCAGAGAAAGAATGGCGACTGCAAATGGTAGAAGGGTATTGAGAGCCAGAAGAGCAAAAGGCAGACGTAAATTGTCTGTGTCTGACGAAAAGACATTGAAGAAGTAATTCTTTGGGTTGTTTTTCGTATGTTACCATACGATAGCTTTCTTGCAATGAAGTACACACTTCCAAAATCAGAGCGGCTTCATGCCGAAAAAAGTATAAAGGAACTTTTCGAAAGAGGTTCCTCTTTTTTTTTGTACCCATTCAAGGTTTTATTTTGGGTAGATGAAGAGTTAGAAGGCCGTCCCAACCAGGTGCTTTTTTCGGTTTCCAAGAAAAAAATCAAAAAAGCGACGGAAAGAAATTACATCAAGCGGAGATTAAGGGAAGCTTATCGGTTAAACAAAGCCTTGTTTCCGTCAGAGGGCGTGCTTTTGGGTGTGATTTTTGTAGGAGGAAGTAAATTAAGTTTTGGTGAATTAGAACCCAAAATGCGGCAAGTGCTTCAAAGGTTACCGATTGAGTTGTCGAAAATTATAAAGCAAAATGATTCGAAAAATTAAATTACCAGTACTTTTTGGGGTACTTATTCTCCTTTTTTTGGGAGGGTTGGTTGCATTTCAAACCAAGAATGATCGGCTGTTTGCGATAGCGAAGAGCATTGATATTTTTGCTACGCTCATTCGGGAGTTGGACACCTATTATGTGGACCAAATTGATCCAGAAAGATTGTTGACAGTGGGTGTTGAAGCGATGTTGGAGGAGCTTGATCCTTACACAGAATATATTCCAGAGGAGGAATCGGATGATTTTCGAATGCTTACTACAGGAGAATATGCTGGCGTGGGGGCCTTGATTGGAAATCGGGGGGCTGGAAATATCGTCTTGATGCCGTATACTGGATTTCCGGCTCAAAATGCAGGTTTACGAATTGGTGATTTACTTCTTCAGGTAGATACCATAGAAGTTCAAAAAAAGTCTACTTCCGAAGTGTCCGAACTGTTGAAAGGCCCTGCAAATACGGGAGTCACGGTGATGGTAAAGCGTGGAGAGGACACCTTAAAATATTCCTTGAACCGGAAGAAAATCAGTTTAAAGAATGTTCCTTTTTATGGAAAATTGGATCAAAAGACAGGGTATATCAAACTTTCAGATTTTACAACCAATGCTTCTGCGGAAGTAAGAAATGCCTTAGTGAGTTTGAAGGCCCAAGGGGCAACACAATTGATATTGGATCTGCGAGACAATCCAGGAGGATTGATCAATGAGGCGGTGGAGATTGTCAATCTATTTATTCCAAAGGGCAAAGAAGTCGTGAAGACAATTGGCAAATTGCAACAGGTCAACTATACGTACAAAACTACCAAAACGCCTGTAGACAAAGAAATCGGGGTCATTGTGCTAATCAATGAGCGAAGCGCTTCTGCGGCTGAAATTGTGGCGGGTGCGCTTCAAGATTACGACCGGGCGGTTTTATTAGGTCAAAAATCATTTGGTAAAGGCTTGGTTCAAACCACCTTGCCTTTGAGTTTCAATGCTCAAATCAAAGTGACTACTGCCAAGTACTACATCCCTAGTGGGCGTTGCATTCAAGCTATTGACTATGCCAAATCGCGGAAGGATGGCTCAACTGGAACTGTTCCAGACTCTTTGAGAAAGGCTTTCAAGACGGCCAATGGAAGAATTGTATTGGATGGTGCAGGGATCGAACCTGATGAAAAGGTGACTGAAAAGTCCTATGCCCCAATTTCTTACACCTTGGTAGCGGGCAATCATATTTTTGATTATGCGACTACCTTTTTTTACAATAATCCCACAATCGCCAGTCCCAGTACCTTTGAGGTGAGTGAGGAGATATATGCCGATTTCAAGAAATTTCTGGTAGGAAAAGAATACGATTACACGACCTATACGGAGAAATCGGTTCAGGATATGGAAAAGTTCTTAGCAAAGGAATCTTATTTTGATGAAGTTAAGGAGCAGTTAGAGCTAATAAAATCCAAGGTTAACCATAGTAAGGAAAATGACTTGGATACCCATAAAAAAGAGATCAAGAAGATCCTCAGTGAAGAAATTGTATCCCGATATTATTTTCAGGAGGGGATGATTGAGGCAAGTCTTCAAGGGGATCCTGTGATTGAATTGGCAAAAGAATACTTTGCTTCGCGGGCTCGGATGTCCAAGGCCTTGGCAGAATCTAGCAACTAATTTGGGATGGCTCGTATTTTATCCATAGAAACTTCAACATCCATCTGTTCCGTAGCGATACATGAACAGGGGGAGTTGCTTGCTTTGGCTGAAATCGATGAGCCTGGAGCCCATGCTGAAAAGTTATTGGGATTGGTAGATGAAGTATTTGAAAAAGCAGGTCTAAGTTTCGGGGATTTGGATGCAGTGGCCGTATCTCAAGGACCGGGATCTTACACGGGCCTTCGCATTGGGGTTTCTACTGCCAAAGGGATTGCTTATGCCTTAGAGATCCCGTTGATTGGCATCAATACCTTGCAAGCCATGGCAGCTAGTCAGCAGGTAGCTCCTGGTGACTATGTGGTCACTGTTTTGGATGCGCGAAGAAAGGAAGTGTACACGCAAACCTTCGGGGATTCGCTTCAAGAGCTCAGTTCCATTGAGGCTGTGGTTTTGGAGGAAGGAATCTTTGATTCAATTTTAGAAAAGGGAAGGGTGTATTTTGTGGGCGATGGAGTAGAGAAAGTCAAGGAGGAAGTCAAGAGTGCCAATGCCTTGTTTGTTGCTGATTGGGGGATTTCCCTTTCAGCAAAAAATATGGGGGTATTGGCATCAGAAAAACATGCTCGCCAAGAATGGGAAGACCTTGCTTATTTTGTACCCAATTATTTAAAAGAGTTTAAGGCATTACAATCCACAAAGAATCCGTTTCTAAAGCCATGAGTGAGTTAGTTAATCGAGTTGCTGCGAGTGCTATTGTATCCTTAAATATGGAGGAGTTTTATCCTCAGGAGGAGCGTATACAGTTTGATCTGTCAGACTATTTATTTCAGGGTTTGGTACTGCGTGAGAAGGAGTTTCGTGCTGCCTTGAAATCCATGGATTGGAATTCCTATCAAGGCAAGTGGGTGGCAGTTACCTGTAGTGCAGATGCAATTGTGCCTACCTGGGCCTACATGCTCGTTTGCACCTATTTGGATGGGTTTGCCAAAGGCTATTGTGTTGGGGACTTGGTTGCTTTGGAGCAATACATTGTGGAAGATACTTTTTCCAAGCTCCCGTTAGCATCCTTTAAAGACCGAGCGGTAGTAGTCAAGGGGTGCAGTAAGGTGGCTATTCCACTTTTTGCGTACGGTCGTTTGGTGTCCTTGCTTCAGCGGGAGGCCAAGAGTTTAATGTTTGGGGAGCCATGCAGTACTGTTCCTTTGTATAAAAGGGGAAAGTCTTGATTTTTAATGGATAAGTACGAGCCCTAGTAAAGATTGTGATTTTTGTTGCTGAAATTCTTGCGTAATCTATTTGGGTGCGCTATGTTTGCACTCCCGTTCAAGAATAGGTCTTGGAGTTGGAAAAATTTTAAGTGTTGATTTCGTGATTTTTACAACTTTTTTCAGAACTAGGTTTTGTAAAGAAGAAACTAAATCCGATCTTTGCGCTCGCATTTGGGACCAGGGTCTCGCTATTTTCCAAATTCGTTGGAAAAAAAGTTCTTTGAAGTGATGTAAGGCAAAAAAGATTAACCTGAGAATGGGGTGGTTT
>JANQWS010000096.1:0-47866 GCA_030729785.1 Algoriphagus sp.
TAATGGCAGAAGTCCCTGCTGCCAGCCCATCAATGCCATCGGTAATATTGGCACCGTTGGATACCGCTGTAATGATGAATATTGCAACAAAGATGTAAAGCACTGGAGTCATGGAATCACCCAGGAATCCAAGAAAATCTTCGTAGTTGAGTTCGTTATTTTTGAAGAAAGGGATGGTTGTTTTTAAGGCTTTGGTGTCCTGAAAAGCGGGGGTTTCGATCACTCCACTTTCTACGGAAACAGGCGTAGAAAACTCCCGAATCACTACGTCGTCGTGGTAATACAGGGTGGCTCCCACGATAATACCGATACCAATTTGGCCCACGATTTTAAATCTCCCTTTAAGTCCATCCTTGTTCTTACGGAATACCTTGATGTAATCGTCCAAAAATCCAATCAGTCCCAACCAAACAGTGGTAATCAAGAGCAGGAGGATGTAGATATTATTAAGATTGGCAAAAAGCAGGGTGGGAATCAAAATGGCTGCGATCATCATCAAACCTCCCATAGTAGGAGTCCCTTTTTTCTGATTTTGACCCTCCAAACCTAAATCGCGAACGGTCTCGCCAATTTGTCTATTGCGGATCCAATTGATGATGTGGCTTCCAAAGGTGATAGTGATAATCAAGGAGAACAAGGCTGCCATCCCTGCCCGGAACGAAATGTAGCGGAATACCCCCGTTCCTGGGATGTCTAACACACGATCTAGATAGTCAAATAAAGGATAGAGCATGTCAGTTTCCGTTTAGTTGAGTCAATAATTCCGTTACGACTTCGGCATCATCGAAAGGATGCTTCACGCCTTTAATTTCTTGGTAGTCCTCGTGCCCTTTGCCTGCAATCAGCACGATATCTCCTTTTTGACAGAGAAGGAGTGCAGTCTTGATGGCTTCTCTTCGGTCTTCAATAGTCAAAGTTTTACGAAAATCGGTTGGCCCGACACCTACTTGCATTTCTTTAAGGATCTCGGCTGGCTCCTCAAATCTTGGATTATCAGAGGTAAAAATGGCTTTGGTACTTTCTGAAACAGCTATTTTAGCCATGATTGGCCGCTTGGTTTTATCCCGATTTCCCCCACAGCCTACAACGGTGATTAGTTGCTCGTTCCCTGTACGAAAGGCATTTATCGTCTTCAATACATTGTCAAGCGCATCGGGTGTGTGCGCATAGTCCACAATAGCGGTGATTCCCCCAATCGAAATTCGATCAAAACGTCCTTTGGCACCTTTGATTGCAGACAATTCCCGGAGCACCTCGTCTTCGTCTTCCCCAAGCAATACTGCGGTGCCCAAAACTCCCAATAAATTATAGGCATTGAAGGAGCCAATCATTCTGAACCAGATGAGTTTTCCATTGACTTCCAACTCCAAGCCTTCGATGGTATTGGAAAGTATTTTGGCTTTGAAATCTGCGGCAGACTTCAGTCCAAAGGTTTGAAGCGTTCCACGGCAATTTTGAACCATGACCCCGCCACGCTTGTCATCGCCATTGACGAGGGCAAATGCATCCTTTGGCAATTCATCAAATAGTTTTTTCTTGGCCTTGATGTAGGCATCAAAGGTGCCGTGGTAATCCAAGTGATCGTGCGTGATGTTGGTGAATACCGCTCCAGCCAACTTCAATCCAGCGATGCGCTCTTGTACGATGGCGTGAGAACTGGCTTCCATAAAGCAATGGGTACAACCTGCATCCACCATGTTACGAAGTAAGGCCTGCACACTGATCGCATCAGGGGTGGTATGCGTGGAAGGAATTACTTCCTCGTTAATTTTATTTTCTACCGTAGAAAGAAGTCCTGTGCTGTAGCCCATTCGAACAAACAACTGGTGCAATAACGTAACCGTACTTGTTTTTCCATTGGTACCCGTCACCGCGACAACTTTGATTTTATCAGAGGGATTGCTGTAAAAATTGGCAGCTATAATTCCAAGGGCTTTCGCAGAATCCACTACTTGGATGTACGTGACCCCAGTTGCAAGCACCTCTGGAAGTTGTTCACAAATAATCGTTGTCGCTCCGTTTTCTAAGGCCAAGGAGATAAAGTCATGTCCATCCACCTGAGTACCTTTGACCGCAACAAAGGCATAATTTTCTTGAACTTTTCGGCTGTCAAAGACCAAGCCACTTACCCTCCGCTCCATATCTCCATAGGTGGCAGTAAGTGAAACTTTGTACAATATGTCTTTGAGCACGTTCATTTATCCAAGGACAAGATCTATAGTGGCATTAGGGGTCAGGGCTGTTCCTGGAGAAATAGACTGGCTGATCACCCGTCCCTTTCCATTGAAATTCACCTGCAATCCCTTATTCTCTAAAATAAAAAGCGCGTCACGAAGTGACATACCAGATACATTAGGCACCACCGCTTTTTCAGTATCGATAAGTTGAAGATTTACCTGGTTTTCCAGTCGGTCTGCTGCTATCCACTCCTCTTGGGAGGGAGATTTTAACGGAAGCTTCAAGAAGTCAAAAATACTTTGCAGCTCCTCTCCCTTACCCGAGGCTACGAAAGGATAGCTAGAAATCGGAGCATCCAATTGCTTAATCTTGGATGGATCTACCACATTTAGATCCAAGTCCGTTGCAAAAATTTTATCTGCAATTTCCTTGAATACTGGAGCGGAAACATCTCCCCCGTAAGCAGCAATTCCTTTTGGACTATCGATTACCACAATCATGCTGTATTTGGGGCGATCTGCAGGGAAGTAACCGGCGAAGCTGGTGTAATAAATTTGCTGGTACTTCCCATTGATGATCTTTTGAGCAGTGCCTGTTTTTCCCGCAATTTTATAGTTGGGGTTTTTAATGTTTTTTGCTGTACCGTTTTCGACCACCCCAAGCAACAATTCTTGCAGCTGTTTGATGGTTTTTGGAGAGGCAATGGCCTCTCTAAGCACCTGTGGTGAATACGTTTCGATGACCTGTGCACCATTTCCCACTGACTTTACAAACAAGGGCTTCATCATCTTTCCTCCGTTTGCAACAGCATTGTAAATGGCAAGGGTGTGGATGGGATTTAATTTGGATTCATAGCCGATGGAAATCCAAGGCAATGACGTTCCATACCAATTCTTGGTGCCTGGTTTTTTGAAATACGGCTTTCCTTCACCGACCAATTGTAAGTTGAGGGGTTGGGACAGCCCTATCTGATCGAGGTATGCAAGAAACTTGGAAGGGCTGGATCCAAAATGAAGGTCTACCAATTTGGAAATGGCTACGTTAGAAGATTTTTCAAATGCTTGGCGGATGGTAATGGTGCCATAGCCCCCCGTCTTTGCATCGTACATGGATTGATTGTAAAATCGATGCACCCCATTTCCTGTTTCTATCAAGTCATTCGGACTTACCTTATTCTCTTCCAATAGTGCGAGCATGGACACCAGCTTGAACGTAGATCCAGGTTCGGTGCTGCCTATATCTCCTACTGCATAATTGTAGCTTTCCACATAGCCTGTTCCTGCCGCATTGCGCTGTAAATTTGAAATTGCTTTGACATGGCCAGTAGCTACCTCCATGACGACGACAGACCCAAAAGCAGCCTCTCTATCCATCAATTGCCGTCGAAGGGCTGTTTCAGCCACATCCTGTATCATCACGTCTAGGGTAGTTTGAAGATCGTAACCATCTTGAGGCTTGACGTCATCTACGTCAAAAAGTGGTTTCCAAACTCCCCCGGATAAGCGTTGAAATAAAGCTTTTCCATCGGCTCCCTTCAGTTGTTTATTGAAGCTGTATTCGATACCTGATCCTACTCCATCTTGGTTTAAGGTGCCTAAAGTTCTACTGGCAAGGGAATTGAAGGGTTGGTAGCGTCGTTCAATTTTTTCGAAAATAACTCCACCGCCAACTCTTCCTTCTTTAAATATGGGCCAAGACCTCATTAACTGCATGTCTTGGTAATCAATTTGACGTCGATTGACCATCAGGTACCGCTTTTGACTAGTTCGTGCATCTTGCAACATGCGCTTGTAGGCAGTTGCAGACTTATCTTGGTAAAAATTGGCTAATAGCACCGCCAAGGAGTCCAAACCGTCCTTAAATTTTTTATCCTCCAAGACCAGTGGGTCAATGGCAACTTGGTAAAATGGAAGACTGGTAGCCAGTAAACTGCCATCCGAAGCATAGATATTTCCTCGAGTTGCGGGAACTTTTCGGTATTGAAAATTTACTTGCTCTGCTTTTGCCTTCCATTTTTCCCCTTCAATCAATTGAACCACGGCTACTTTGTAGGGAATGGCAGCTGCAGCCAAGGCTACTAGGATGAAAATCACCCGCACTCGGATCACTATGGAGCGTTTGATATTCACTTTTTAGAGCGGGTTATTTTAATGGGTGGTTGATTCAGTTCATAAAGTTCCAAAGCGGCAACACGCTTGGCAACTTCCGATTGCATGCTGCTTTTCATGTATTCTGCTTCCAAGGTGGTCACATCTGCTCGCAGGTCCGCAACTTGCTGCTGGGCCTTGTCTATTTGCCGAATCTTATTTTCTGCGGCTAAATTGCTGTAGATGTAGATTAAGGCAAGCAAGGCGATAAAGCCCACTGGAGGCAACAATTGGACAGGCACCCCTTCTCCAAGAATTCCCTTGACGTCCAACTTTTCTTCCATCCAAGAGAAAATGGTCTTCCTTGAACCTCCTTTTGGGCGGCTCCCTTCTTTTAATTTCTTCTTGAAGGTGTTCTGACTCATTTCCCTATTTTTTTTGCAATTCTCAATTTTGCACTTCTCGCTCTGGAATTTCGCTCGACCTCCTCCTCTGAAGCCGTAATCGCACCACGACTCACTGGCTCTAGGGGACGAATTAGATTTCCATAGAAATCTTTTTCTACCTCGCCCTGAAATTTTCCCTTGGACATCAAATTTTTGACCAAGCGATCCTCTAAGCTATGGTAGCTCATCACTACCAGACGTCCTTCAGGCTTTAAGAGCTCCACTGCACTAAGCAGCATTTCCTCCAAAGCCCCCATTTCGTCGTTTACTTCTATGCGCAAGGCTTGAAATACCTGTGCGTAGTATTTAAATTCCTTTCCACGAGGTGCAAACCGCTTTAAGAAGGCTGTAAAGCCCTCTGTAGTCGTAAATGGCTGCACCGATCGCTCAGCCACTATCGCTTGAGCTAGGGTTTTGGCATTTTTTACTTCTCCATACATCCCCAAAATCTTGTGTAGAGCAGCTTCGTCGTAACGTGCAAGTAGCTCTTTGGCACTTAATTCTGCAGACTGGTTCATCCGCATATCTAGATCCCCTTGAAATCGAGTTGAAAACCCTCTTTCAGGAGCGTCTATTTGGTGCGAGGAGATACCCAAGTCTGCCAATATCCCATCCACTTGTTTGATCCCGTGCAAGCGCAGGTACCGTTTGATATCCCTGAAGTTGGCTTGCACAAATGTGAAACGCGAATCTTGAGGGGCATTGGCCAAAGCATCGCTATCTTGATCAAAGCCATACAAGTGCCCGCCTTCCAAACGGTTCAAAATTTCCTTTGCATGCCCTCCTCCACCAAAGGTCACATCGACATACACTCCATTGGGGAGAATAGCCAAGCCTTCAATGCAAGGGTCAAGCATCACTGGGATATGGTACACCGAGTTTGTCATCGCGCTTAGGAGAGGTACTTTTCCATCAGGCTAGACAAATCCGCCGTATCCACAATAATGTTTTTTAGGTACTGATTAGGATTCCAGAGTTCGATTCGAGTGCCCATGCCGACCACCACCACATCCTTTTCTAGGCTGGCATAGGTTTGGTATAGCTTCGGAATCAACAATCTCCCGGCGCTATCCAATTCTACCTCGACGATAGAATTGAAAAAAGAGCGCTGCAACATGCGCTGTTCTGCATTGTTGATGTTCAGGGATTTGATTTGACTCTCTAGCTTTTTGTATTCTATCAAGGGATAGAGCGCCAAGCAATGATCTTCAGCCATGCGGAGCATGAGCGTCATGCCATTGGCCTGAGGGATTGCCGCCTTTATCTTGGCGGGCAATGCCAAACGACCTTTGGGATCTAGCTTGCTATCGTATTGACTGTTAAACATGAATGAGCACTAAAGGATAGAATATGATGTAAACAAAAGTAAGAAAAGAAGAATGAAAATTTACCACTTTCTCCCACTTTTTCCCACTTTGTTTCAAAACTAGCCAAAAGATTGTTTGTCAGCAATAATTTTTACTAAAAAATGCAAGAAATTTTTAGGGGAGTAAATTCGTCCCAACAAAAAGCTAAAAACAAGTAAAATCGATTCATTTGAATTAAAAACGCCGTATCTAAGCCTTTCAAATCCAAGTCAATGCACCAAATTTTTCTAATTTGAATCGATAGTGGGAGCTTCTCCCAAAAAATTAAATGACAGATGAGTTTTTGTAAAAAACCCGCCCAAAAATCCCCTCCAGTCAACCGCAAATTACAGGTTAATCCATAGGTATTTTTTCAATCGTTTTTACGGCTTCGGATTGCTTTTTCTCCTTTTTTCTCCAAGGATTTTCGAAACAATTCCCCAATCCAAGGCCAGGTTCCCGCAATCTTGGCCAGCAAGCCTCTAGATTCAGGGATACAGACCAGCACCCGAGGGCGTTCCATTACTCCCAAGATAACCAGCACTACCTCTTCAGCCTCTAGTACCCGCTTGGGACCACTGAAGGTGAGCTTGGCCTCCTCAGGGTAGCCCAATTGCAAGTCCAACATGGGGGTATTCACCAAATCGGGACAAATGACAGTCACCCAAACGCCATACTTTTTGAGTTCCGCCGCTACAGACAGAGAAAATCCCCGAACGGCAAACTTAGAGGCTGCATACAAACTCAAGCCCGACACGGGAGCCAATCCTGCCAAGGAGGAAATATTCAAAATATGCCCAAAACCCTGGTTTTTCATCGCTCTGCCAATCAGCGTAGTACCCAAAATGGTCCCTTTTGCATTGCAGTTGAGGTGGTAGTCGATGTCCGCCAAGGCATAGCCTTCCAGAAATCCCGGACGAATCACCCCGGCACAATTGATCAAATGAGATATCGGTAAGCCCATTTTCTTTGCTGCATCTAGCACACGGATCCAGGTAGCTTCCTGAGCCACATCCCCATCTACACAGGCAACAGATTTATTACCCTGCGCTACACCTTCAAGTTTTTTCACATCCAGATCCACCAAAATTAGAGGGACTTGACGAGTCAAAAAAGTGCTGAAAAGTTGCTTTCCAATGCCACTGGAAGCACCCGTAAGGACAATCAGGCTTGGGTTCATGGGAAGTGGGTAACGAGGATATCCCCTAAATAAACTCAAAAAAATCTGCCCCACAAATTTTGCCATTTAACGGAATTCACGAACCTTTTGGTAGACTTTTGACTTAAACTTGATACCGACCTCATCCATACCTCCATGCATCAGCCTACGAATAGCCTTCCCTATGACCTTTTAATCCTTGGCGCCGGCCCCATCGGATTGGCCTGTGGACTAGAAGCCAAAAAGGCAGGATTGAACTACCTCATTCTCGAAAAAGGTGCCCTCTGCAATTCGATCTACAACTATCCGGTCAACATGACTTTTTTTTCTACGGCAGAGCGGTTGGAACTCGCAGGCGTCCCCTTCATGTCCGTAGGTCCCAAACCCACCCGAACCGAGGCCTTGGATTATTACCGAAGGATTTACCAACTTTTTCAGTTAAAAGTCAACCTCTACGAAACCGCCCATACCCTCCAAAAGAAGGGAGATCTTTTTTCTATTCAAACCTCTAAAGGATCTTATTTGAGTCGAAAAATTGTCTTGGCGACCGGCTTTTACGACCTGCCCAACCTGATGGAAGTACCAGGCGAGGAACTTCCCAAAGTACTGCACTATTACAAGGAGCCTTGGCCCTTTGTCGGTCAAAAAGTACTCGTGGTAGGAGGGGCTAACTCTGCAGTAGACGCAGCCTTGGAATGCTGGCGAAAAGGCGCTTCCGTCAGCATGGTACTCCTTGGCGATGAGGTGGATGACAATGTCAAGTATTGGGTACGCCCCGACATCATGAACCGGATCAAAGAAGGAGCTATCCAAGCCTATACCCGATCCCGAGTTAAAGAAATTCGTGCCCAAGAGGTAATTTTATCCACGCCAACAGGAGAAATTACCATCCCAAACGACTGGGTGCTTGCCCTAACTGGGTACAAACCCAATTTTGGTCTATTGGACCAGCTCGGTGTCCAACTCAGCCTAGACGAAAAGCGGCAGCCCTGCTACGATCAGACCAACCAGGAGTCCAATATCCCAGGAGTATACCTCGCAGGAGTGGTCTGTGGAGGTCTCAATACCCGAGAATTTTTTATTGAAAACAGCATTTCCCATGCGGAGGCCATCATTCAGGATATTTTGAAGAAATAATAATTGCAAAAAGGAGTATTGATTATTGCAAATAAGAGATTTAGGCGTAACTTCCTGAAAATTAAATGGAAACATGGCGGCTGTCTGGAGAATTCGATGGAATGAACAACGAACTGAATCAATTGAGATTCCTCCCAAGGAGTACCATTTTTTCAGTCATGCCCCTGCAATAGTAGCCGAAAGCCAAGCCAAATACGGAGAGGCTACGCTAGATTTTCACGAGACAAGCCTAATTTTTGACTACTTGGACTTTAATTCCCAAGAGATTGCTGAGCTCCTTGAGGTAGATCCCAGTACGCTTTTCCGCTGGAAAAAGGAAGACCGAAAACTCAGCAAAGGGATTTCCAAAAGCCTTTTGGAGATTGACCTTATCCTAGCCAAAGGTATCCGGATCTTTGGTTCGGAGGAGAAGATGTCAGCTTGGCTACAGCTCCCCAATGAAGCGCTTGGCCAACAAAAGCCGATAGACCTATTCAAAAACCCTTACCAGATCGCCCAAGTGGATCAAGTTCTCGAGTCTCTTTCTTGGGGTAACGTCAGCTAATGCGTTATTTCCGGCTAATCGAAAATCTTCCAGGCCGAGACCCGCTCGGCTTCGGGATGGGACCTGGTCGCTGGAATGTCAACGGTACACCAGTTATCTATGCCAGCTCAGTTAGTGCCTTGAATTTTTTGGAGTTGCTATCCATCAAAGGTCCCATCGTCACCGAAAGTTCGTGGAAACTCGTAAGTCTAGAAGTGCTAGGACCTATTCCCGAATTGGAAGTGGATGACCTTCCCATAAGTTGGAAAAATCGCCCTTATCCCAGAACAACTCAAGAATTGGGCTCCATCTGGGCGAAACGGGAACTCTCACCCTGTTTAAAAATTCCTTCCTGCCGCATTCCTTTGGCCAACTTTTATCAAGAACACAACCTCCTGATCAATCCCTTGCATCCCGAATTCAAGCAAAAAATAAAGGTGACAGACACCTGGGATGTGAGCTTTGAAGTCAACCGCTAACTCAAGAATTCGCCTCGGTAATCAAGCGCAAGCCATCCAAGGTGAGATTCCGATCCACGGCATCGAATGTCCCCTCCAAAGTGGTGAGTATAGACGAAAGCCCCCCAGTGGCCACTACTCGAAAGGAAAGCCCCGTTTCTACTTGAATGGCCTCCAACATTCCCTTGACCAATCCTGTATACCCATACAGCACCCCTGCCTGTATGGCATGAATGGTGTTCTTTCCTAGAGCTGATTCGGGCAACTTGAGTTCCACTTCAGGCAATTTGGAAGTATTCATAAACAAGGCTTTGATGGCCGTTTGAAGTCCAGGAACAATATTCACCCCTAAAACTTCCCCACTGGAATCCACCGCAGTGAAAGTCAGCGCAGTTCCGAAATCCACCACAATAACCGGTTTCTGGTAGCGGGTGTAGGCAGCCATCACGTTACACATCAAGTCGGTGCCTATTTCATCGGGACGGTAGGTACGAACAGGAAGTTTTGCATAACTTTTTCCCTGAATCTGATAGGGAAGCTTGCCAAAAAACCCCTCACAAAATTGTTCAATGATGGGGTTAATTTCAGGTACCACGGAGCTAAAACCTATTTTTTCAATCTGACCTACCGTAATGCCGTGTTCCAAAAAATACAGGGGCACCTTTTTGCTGAGCTGCGCAATCAAGCGAGGAGTTTTAGTTTCCAAGCGAAATTGATTCGTCCAAATCCCACTCTTCGCATCGTAAAGTGCAAAAACCACATTGGAATTGCCTGCATCTATCGCTAAAAACATCTTCGTATCAAGTTTTGCATAAATTAGCCGCATAGAAACCAAATTAGCAACTCAACTCCCCAAAAATCAGATGTATTCCTTGAAAGTAGGCCAGAAATCAGATCTTCCCCGAGTACTTGAACTCATCCAAGAGCTTGCGCTCTACGAAAAAGCACCCGAACAAGTCACCAATACCTTGGAGCGTATGGAAAAAGAGGGGTTTGGCCCTCATCCCGTATACGAATTCTATGTATGCGTCAAAGATAGCAACCAAGAAATCATAGGCATTGCAGTGTATTACTACCGCTATTCGACCTGGAAAGGAAAGCGATTGTACCTAGAAGACATTGTAGTGACCGAATCAGAGCGTGGAAATGGCGCAGGCAAACTCCTTTTTGAACGGGTAATGGCCAAATCCCTGGAAGAGGACTGTAGCGGCATGATGTGGCAAGTACTCGATTGGAATGCCCCTGCCATTAATTTTTACAAGAAATATGGAGCCCTCCTAGAAGCAGGATGGCTAAATGCACACCTACAAGATTACGAAATCAAGAAATTACTCCATAAGTAAACCCGGTTCAACATTCCTTTTCCTAATCCCTCCAGAAAAAAATTAAGACTACCTTTGTGCCATGAAAACAAAACCGTTTAGCGTAGTCTACGAAGACAATCACCTCCTTGTGGTCAATAAGGCGGCTGGAATCTTAGTTCAGGGAGATAAGACCAAGGACAAAACCCTGACCGACTATTGCAGGGATTATATCGCCAAAAAATACGATAAACCTGGAGCTGTTTTCTTGCATCCCATCCACCGCTTGGATCGCCCAGTAAGTGGACTGGTGGCTTTTGCACGTACTTCTAAGGGTTTGGAACGCATGATGGAACTTTTCCGCAAGCGGGATATTCATAAGGTTTATTGGGCCCTAGTCAAACGAAGACCCAAAGAGGAACAAGGCAAACTGACCCACTGGCTGACCAAAGATGAAGTGAAAAATTTTGTGACGGCACACGAGGAAGAAGTACCTGGCTCCCAAAAAGCCGAACTCAACTACAAGGTTCTCGGAAAACTCAACGACCACTGGCTACTTGAAGTACGTCCCATCTCGGGTAGACCGCATCAAATTCGCGTGCAACTTGCTTCCATGGGCTGTCCTATTCGCGGAGATATCAAATACGGATTTGCCAAACCCAATCCTGATGCGAGCATCAACCTTCATGCCTTCCATTTGGTATTTACGCACCCCATCAAAAAGGAAAAAATCTTCCTTCGGGCAGCATTGCCCGAAACGGAGTTCTGGGAACAGTTCCTCGAATTTGAAACGATCAAAGCCAAGGATCAGCACTTGGATAATACCTTTTCGGGATAAGAAGGAAAGTACGAGGTAAGAGGTACGAAATACGGTATTTAAAGTAATGTCGAACGCCGGACTCCGAATTTTGAACGCCGAATTCGGGAAAACTTGTTTGTAGCGTCATAAGGCATCTAAGTTGGCTCTTTTTTCTTGTCTCTTGGCTCTTGCTTCTCAAATTAGCTCGTATTTCTACTGTATTTCGATTGTGTTTCTACCTAATTACAACCCCCATGAAAAACTTCATTTTTCTACTCAGTTTCCTACTTATCCTCAGTGCCTGTACCACGCAGAACTCTCCCAAAACCATCTACATCGTCCGTCATGCCGAAAAGCAACTCGAAGGCAATGATCCCGAACTGGCTTATGTAGGCGAAGTGCGTGCTAAAAAACTTGCTCAGATTTTAGAGAAAGAAGACATTAAACGGGTCTTGTCCACGGATTATACACGAACTAAAAATACTGCGCAACCCACTGCAGATGCAGCTGGCTTGACTGTGGAAACCTACGATCCAAAAGATCAAGAAGCCCTGATTGCAGACTTACGTATCAGTGAAGGCAATACCCTAATTGTTGGCCACAGCAATACAGTCAGCCAACTGGCCAATGCTTTTGTCAGTTCAGGCGAGCCCTTTGCGGATCTCAGCGACCTAGAGTACGACTACATCTATGTGGTGACCTTGGATAAAAATAGTTCCAAAGTCACTCGAAAGACCTACAAGGAATTTTAATCACTACGGTGGAGGCTGCGCCCATGCGCTAGTCTGAAAGTTTTTTTCTGTCTCATTGGCAGTCTTCCCATTTTTGCATTTAGGACCTTTTTCCTTCATTTTTTGCAACGAGATCAGTACATTTCGAGAAGGCAGTTCCAAATGAATCGAGAAAAAAACCTACAACAGTTACAAGAAAAAACCAAGGTCTGGGACATCGCTGTCATTGGTGGTGGAGCTTCGGGCTTGGGAGTGGCACTGGATGCGGTATCCCGGGGCCTTTCAGTGGTACTGGTAGACAAGGCCGATTTTGCCAAAGGCACCTCAAGCAGAAGTACCAAATTGCTTCACGGAGGTGTTCGTTATTTGGCGCAAGGGCAAATTTCCTTGGTTTTTGAAGCCCTAAAGGAAAGGGGACTTCTCCTAAAAAACGCCCCACACCTCAGCCAAAATCAATCCTTTCTCATCCCCATTTACTCTTGGTGGGACCGAATTCAATACAGCATTGGACTAAAACTATACGATTGGATGGCAGGGAGACTGAACCTTGGTCCCTCCAAATTCATCCCGAAAAAACAAGCACTTCTCCGAATTCCTACCCTCCAGCCTACTGGACTCATGGGAGCAGTCACTTACCAGGATGGACAGTTTGACGATGCCCGACTCGCCATCCACCTGGCACAAACAGCAGATGACCTCGGGGCCTGCTTACTCAACTACACCAAAGTCACTGGGCTCACCAAAGATTCCCAAGGCAAAATCTCAGGATTGACCGTTCGGGATCTGAACGCAAAAAAATCCTACTCGCTACTTGCAAAAATGGTGGTCAATGCCACCGGAGTTTTTGCAGATAAAATTCTTCAACTCGACAACCCCTCTGCCCCAAAAACCATACAACCTAGTCAGGGAATTCACCTGGTCCTTGACTTGAGTTTTTTGGGAGGAGAAGACGCACTTATGATTCCCAAAACCAAGGATGGTCGCGTATTATTTGGGGTCCCTTGGCACAACAAACTCCTCTTAGGAACCACCGATACGATTCGAGAAAAAGCAAAATTAGAACCCAAAGCCTTGGAAAAAGAAATTGACTTTGTCCTCGAAACTGCCGGTGCTTACCTCACCAAAAAACCGGAACGAAAAGATGTCAAGGCGGTATTTGCAGGATTAAGGCCGCTAGCTAGGCCCGAGGAGGGCAGTACCAAAACCAAAGAAATCTCACGCTCTCATAAAATTATCTGTTCCCCGAGTGGGCTAGTATCCCTAACCGGAGGGAAGTGGACTACCTTCCGGAAAATGGGAGAAGACACGCTCAATTACTTTACCCAAATAACGGGGCAGTCCGTTTCCGCTAGCACCAGTGCAACTCAAAAAATTCATGGTTTTTCAAAAAAAACTCCCTCAGGACACTGGGCAGTATATGGAACAGATGCCAAAAAAATAAAAGCACTTGCCAACCAACAGCCTGAGCTAAAAGAATGCATTCATCCTCACTACCCCGCGATACTTGCCGAAGTGGTATGGGCCTGCCAACACGAAATGGCGCTCACCCTAGAGGATGTGCTCTCTCGACGAATTCGACTTTTGATACTCGATACAGCTGCTGCCCTCAGCAGTGCAGAAAAAGTAGCGCAGCTCATGGCTACCACCCTGCAAAAAGACGAGGCCTGGGTTCAAACTGAATTGACTAATTTTAAAAAGATAGCAGAAAAATATTTGATCTCAATGCACTAACTTCCAGTTACAACCACTTACAACCCAACACCCAAAATGCCTGCCAATAAACCCTATATTTTAGCCTTAGACCAAGGTACTACCAGTTCCCGAGCCTTGATTTTCAATCAAAAAGGAGAGATTGTCTCCCTGGCTCAGAAGGAATTTACCCAATTCTTCCCCCAGCAAGGGTGGGTAGAGCACGATCCAGAAGAAATCTGGTCCAGCCAGTCTACCGTGCTGATGGAATCCTTGCTTCAAAAATCTATACGTCCCGACCAAGTGGCTGCCATCGGCATCACCAATCAGCGAGAAACCACCCTTGTGTGGGATCGAAAGACAGGCAAAGCCCTCTACAATGCGATTGTCTGGCAGGACCGACGTACCGCAGCCTATTGCGATATGCTGAAAGAAAAAGGGGTGGCGAATCTAATCGCAGAAAAAACAGGCTTAGTCATTGATGCCTACTTCTCTGCCACCAAAATACGATGGATCCTAGACCAAGTGCCTGGAGCGCAGCAGCGCGCTGAAGCAGGAGAACTGGCTTTTGGAACAGTGGACTCCTGGCTAATTTGGAAATTAACCGGAGGAAAAAGTCACTTGACCGACATCACCAATGCCAGTCGGACGCTACTCTTCAACATCCATACCCAACAATGGGATGAGGAGCTACTTGATCTTTTTAATATCCCTAGCTCTATGCTCCCAGAAGTAAGAAGTTGCAGTGAGGTATTTACCGAGACGGCAGGCGACGTACTCAATACCAAAATCCCCATTGCCGGCGTAGCCGGGGACCAGCAAGCAGCACTTTTTGGGCAACTTTGCACCCAGCCAGGAATGGCAAAAACCACCTACGGCACCGGTTGCTTTCTGGTGATGAATACTGGAAAAGAAGCTGTTCGCTCCCAAAATCAGCTATTGACAACGGTGGCATGGAAGATTGGAAATGAAATCAATTACGCCTTGGAAGGGTCGGTATTTATCGGCGGGGCGGCCATCCAATGGCTACGAGATGGCCTAAAGCTATTCTCAGATGCCAAGGAAACCGAAAAGCTGGCCACCAGCGTCCCTGGCAACGATGGGGTTTATTTTGTTCCTGCCCTTGCTGGATTGGGAGCACCGCACTGGGATCAACAGGCCCGAGGAGCCTTTTTTGGGATTACCCGAGGTACGACCACAGCACATTTCACTCGAGCTGCTTTGGAAGCAGTAGCGTACCAGGTCTTCGATGTCTTGAAGGCTATGGAAAAGGATTCGGGAAAGCCTACGCAAGAGCTTCGAGTCGATGGTGGAGCCACCGCCAATAATTTTCTGATGCAGTTTCAAAGTGACTTGTTGGATTGTGAGATCAAGCGTCCAAAGATTATTGAAACCACCGCACTTGGGGCTGCATTTTTAGCAGGCTTGGCAGTAGGCTTCTGGAAAGATCAGGAGGAACTCCAAAAACTATGGCAGCCAGACAAGACCTTTTCTCCTGCAATGGAGGATAGCAAAAGAGAAAAATTAGTGCATTTTTGGCATAAAGCAGTTGAAAGAACTAAAAACTGGGAAGAATGAATCCATTAGTAGCAGAATGTATTGGAACGGCCTTAATTCTCTTGTTGGGAACAGGAGTGGTGGCCAATGTGATTTTACCGGGAACTAAAGGGAATGGTGCGGGCCTGATTGCCATCACCACAGCCTGGGCTTTGGCGGTATTTTGCGGCGTAGTGGTGGCAGGGCCCTACAGTGGTGCCCACCTCAATCCAGCAGTTACCATCGGATTGGCCGCAGTAGGAAAATTTGACTGGGCGCTTGCCCCCGGGTATATTTTAGCACAACTCGCAGGAGCTATGGTTGGATCAGGATTGGCTTGGGCCATGTACCGACATCATTTTGACATGACGGATGATCCTGGATTGAAGCGAGGGGTCTTTTGTACAGATCCTACGGTACGGAATTTTTCAACTAGCGTGCTCTCTGAAGCACTTGGAACATTTGTTTTGGTCTATGTTATCCTTTACATCGCAGGAGCTCAATTGGAAAGTCCAGATCAAACCCCTATTGGATTAGGCTCTATCGGCGCAATTCCTGTCGCTTTTTTAGTTTGGGCAATCGGTTTGGCTTTAGGGGGCACCACAGGCTATGCCATCAACCCTGCCCGAGACCTAGGTCCTAGAATCATGCATCAATTCCTGCCTATCAAAGGCAAGGGAGACTCAGATTGGGGCTATGCTTGGGTACCCGTTGTGGGGCCCATCCTAGGTGCGCTTTTGGCTGCAGGATTGTTTCTTGCAGTAGGAAACTAGTTTAAAAAAAATTCAAAGAATCATCAAACAAGAGTTTAATATTTCAACTCATAAATTAATAAACCACAGAGGTACATAGAAAAACTATGTGCCTCTGTGGTTTTCTTCTAAAATGGTTGAACAAAAAAGCCTAATCCCGTACCTGTTCTCCAATCCAAAAAATCCCCGTACTGGAGAAATTAGAAATGCCTTCAGGGACCTCCAATTGAGTCAAATAGCAAACAGGGAAAAGCAAGGGTCCCTCGGAATTGGACACCTCCACGGGTTGATTTTCAATTGCCAAAAGCCGGATTTCAGTAGGAGCAAACCACTTGGTAAACTTCCTTCCCTTGACCGGATAGTATTTCCAGTCCCCATCCACCACAGTCAAATCTAGCTTTTGGGTGAACGCTTCCAATTCCTGGTGTTTTTGGTGGTCAAAACCCACCAAATGCACTCCTTTGTGTTGGGAGGCTAGGAGGTAATGGATTCCTTCCTCCAAAATAGTTCTAGTCAAAACTGTTAAAAAACGAAGTGGATACTGCTCTTCCAATAAGTGCCTATTTTCCTTTTGGAAATCTAAAGTACCCAAAACCACATCAATTTTTATTCCCCAACTGAGTACGACCTCCACTGCTTCTTGAGCGACCAGCAAAGTGGGGGACCATTCTAGTAGTGGGGCCACTGTCTCAAAAGAAATGCCTTTCACCGCTAGAATAAATACGGCTGGCTCCTGTTGCTCTTTGACAAAATGATGGCTAGACATCAGCTCCAAAGGTTTTGGTAAAAGCGAAACACATTTTCATAAGCTAATTTTTGCAACTGCCCCTGTGCCAGTTCCTGACTCAAAAGGGAAAGGATACTGGGGTACTTACTTGCATTTTCAGCCAAAGGAAAATAAATAGGATGACGGCTCTCGTCTGGAAAATCCTTTGTGTAAAAAAAGTCTGCCCCAAAAGCAATGGTCTGCTCACTGAGCCTGGAGCCATAGAGCAAGTGTTCCATCAATCTCTCTGGCTGCTCACTATCCAAAAAGGCCCGCAGAAAATTGACCCCAATGATTCCTCCACGATGAATGATCTCCTGGGCAAATTCATCTGTCAAATTTCGCTTATGATTCCAAATACTCCGGAAATTGGAGTGGCTGGCTAAAATGGGAATGGAAAGCTGATTCCCGTCAATGTAATTCAATATCCCCGCTGCCAAAAGGTCCGAAGTATGCGAAAGATCAACCGGAATCTGCTTCCCTGCCAGGTAGTCAAGTAGGCGTTTGCCATCGGCTTTCAATCCAATACCTTCGGTGTAATTCCCCCCTCCAAAACGATTTTCGGTATGGTGGGTGAGGCTGATGTAGGCGAGTTTACCCACCTTTTCCAATATATTATCAAACTGGGTATAGATTTCAGACCAAGTAGCCGATGGAGTGCCAAGCCCAGCAGCATTCTCAATGGATGCAATGATTCCCAGTTGCTCAGTACTCACTAACTTCTGCTGAAAGGCTGCATCCCATCGGCAAACCGTTTCGGGATGGTCTTCAAGCAGCTTCACAAAGAGGTCCGCCTGCCGACTTGCCAACTCCATACTTTCGGGGTGCACGTCCGTGTAGATGGCCAGCACCTGTGCCCGTACTCCACCGGCTTTCAACCAGGGGAAAGCACAGGGGATTTGATTCGGGTCAAAAGGATCTGCATTTGGAACCTTTGCCAAAAAAGACAATAAATCACAGTGCAAGTCTGCAACGGGAAAATTCATAGTACAAACGGTCTTGCTACAAATTAAGCCAAAAAAAGACAGCTTGCTGTCAACATTTAGTACTTTGGATGAGTTTGAATGTATCTTTCGGAAAAATTAATCTTAGGAATGGCTATTGGAACCCCATTTAACTTAAAAAATTGGATTGATGAACACCGTCATTTGCTCAAGCCCCCTGTGGGCAACCAGCAAGTGTTTCTAGACAACCAAGACTTTATTGTCATGGTAGTCGGTGGGCCCAATGCAAGAAAAGATTTTCACCAAGAGGAAGGTGAAGAATTGTTTTATCAATTGGAGGGAGATATTGTAGTCCGAATCATGGAAAATGGCCTTCCCAGGGATATTCAGGTGAAGGAAGGAGAGCTTTTCCTGCTTCCTGCGGGAGTACCCCATAGTCCTCAAAGACCTGCCAACACGGTAGGCTTGGTCATTGAACGCTACCGCCGTCCAGGAGAACTAGATGCCTTTAGTTGGTATTGTGCTAGCTGTCATCACCTCCTCTACAAAGAAGAACTTGCCCTAGCAGATATTGTCGGCCAATTACCCCCATTGATGGAGCGTTTTTGGTCTAATTTAGAGGCTCGAACGTGCAAAAAATGTGGGTCTATACTTGAAAAATAAGTGGGTTTATTTCCGAAAGTAGAGTTCCCTATCCCTGTTCTAGCTTAGCCCAAGTCACCATGAACCAGTTTCCTTACGAATACAGCGCTTCTTTTGCCGAAAAAATGGACGCTAACGACCCTTTAGCTCATTTTCGCGGCAAATTCCATTTTCCAAAGGTCAATGGAAATGAAGCCCTCTACTTTTGTGGCAATTCGCTAGGACTACAACCTATCGCTACTGAAGCCTACCTCAAACGGGAACTTACCCACTGGGCGGACAAGGCCGTTGACGGGCATTTTCACGGAGAGGAAGCCTGGTATGGGATTCGAAAAAAATCCAAACCCACTTTGGCACAAATCCTGGGTGCTAAAGAAGGGGAAGTGGTCGCCATGAATAATTTATCGGTCAACCTTCATTTGCTGATGGTTTCCTTTTACAGACCTACTTCTAGCCGATACAAAATTTTAGTGGAAGCAGGTGCATTCCCTTCCGACCAGTACATGCTAGAGACTCAGCTGAAGTTTCATGGCTTAAATCCCAGCGATGCCTTGGTGGAGATACATCCTCGAGAAGGAGAATATACCCTACGTACAGAAGATATTGAGGCTGAAATCCAAAGACAAGGGGATGCGCTTGCGATGGTCAATATGTCAGGAATCCAGTATTACACCGGCCAATTTTTTGATATTCAACGAATCACTCAGGCAGCACATGGGGTAGGGGCAGTAGCCGGATTTGATTTGGCACATGCCGCAGGAAATGTCCCCATGAAGCTGCATGACTGGCAAGTAGACTTTGCTACCTGGTGCAGCTATAAATACTTAAATTCTGGACCAGGGAATGTTTCCGGAATATTTGTACACGAGACGTATGCCAATCGCCCAGACCTACCTCGATTTGCCGGTTGGTGGGGCCATAGCGAAGCAGAGCGCTTTAAAATGGAGAAGGGCTTTGTACCCATGGAGGGCGCAGATGGATGGCAATTAGCCAACTCCAATGTATTGGCTCTAGCGGCACACCAAGCCTCACTAGACCTGTTTCAGGAGGCTGGCATGACTGCACTGCGAGAAAAAAGTATTCGCCTCACGGGCTATTTAGAATACCTTATTCAGCAGATAAGTGGAAATTCAGGTGTACTAGAAATCATTACTCCAACAAATCCTGAAGAACGGGGATGTCAACTGTCGCTATTGATTCATAAGGGAGGAAAGGCAGTCTTTGACGAGTGGTATAGTCAGGGGGTCGTAGGAGATTGGAGAAATCCCAATGTCATTCGATTGGCACCAACACCCCTGTACACCCGGTACTCCGATGTATACCGATTTGCCAAAATTTTAGAAAAATCCCTACGCAAATTTATCGATTCACCTACAACCATACCGGGATGAACAAGGAATCGCTTTCCATCTTAGGAGGAGGACTAATCGGCAGTTTGTGGGCGATATACCTTCGGAAACTTGGTTATCCCGTACAGGTTTTTGACAAAAGACCCGACACTTCCCAAGCCAAAGAAATCGAGGGAGGAAGGTCCATCAACATGGCCTTGAGTTTTCGAGGATTAAAAAGTTTGGAAAAGGTAGGCTTAAAGGATAAAATACTTCCCTTAGCGATTCCCATGTATGGCCGAGAAGTGCACGACGAGCAAGGCAATACCCAGTTTATGCCTTATGGGCAAGCCAACCAAGCGATTTACTCCATTTCAAGAGGCAAATTCAATCTGCTACTCAGTGAGGAGGCCAGCCGCTTAGGTGCCACATTTCATTTCAGGCATAAATTTAAGTCCATTGATTTTGCCAGTTCGCAACTGACTTTTGAGACCCCTACTGGCCTTCAGAAAACCGAAGGAGGCATTGTTTTTGGAGCAGATGGAGCCTATTCTGCCTTGCGACTCGCAATGCAAAAGCAAGCTCGCTTTAATTTAACCCAAGAATACATCAGCCATGGCTACAAAGAGCTCAGCATTCCTCCGTTGGCCAATGGAGATTTTGCCCTGTCTCCCAATGCATTGCATATTTGGCCTAGGGGAAGTTTTATGCTAATTGCTCTTCCCAATCCTGACCATTCTTTTACCTGCACCTTATTTTTACCCTTTGACGGGGAAGGGCAAAGCTTTTCGCAGCTCCATGACGAAAAAAGCTTACTTCAATTTTTCCAAACTTACTTCAAGGATGCACTTCCCCTTATGCCTCAGTTGACTCAGGAGTTTTTTACCAATCCTACCTCCTCGCTCATCAATATCTCCTGCTATCCATGGGCAAAAGGAAAATCACTCTTGCTAGGGGATGCGTCCCATGCAATGGTTCCTTTTTATGGGCAGGGGATGAATAGTGGCTTTGAAGATTGCTTTGAATTGCATGCAGCTATCGAAGGGGCCAAACCCGATCAATGGGAATTGATTTTCCAGGAGTTTCAAGAAACACGCAAACCCAATACAGATGCCATGTGCACCCTAGCTATGGAAAATTTTGTGGAAATGCGGGATCATGTTGCCGACCCTCGTTTTGTACTTCGAAAAAAAATAGAGTCCCTACTTCACGAAGCATATCCTACTAGATGGGTTCCCCTTTACACCATGGTTACCTTTTCTGACTTACCCTATCGGGAAGCTTACCGCAGGGGAAAGCTTCAGGAGAAAGTAATGGATGAAGTGATGGCTGATCCATTGATTGCCCAAAACTGGAAGCAATTGGATTTGGAAGGGATCTTGACCAAGCTTCAGCAATTAGACAGGAGTCGCTGAGGGAGGTAATTCGCGATTTACAAAAGGCCGTTTTGGTCAAGAAAATTTTAGAAGTTGGGCTTGCTACAGGTCAAATAAAGTCCCACTTGCTCCTGTAGGCTTTATTTTCAAGTGTTTGTAGGCAAGTTCAGTAGCCATCCTTCCTCTTGAAGTCCGTTTGAGGTAGCCCTCCTGAATCAAAAAGGGTTCGTATACTTCCTCAATCGTTTCTGCTTCTTCCCCGCAAGCGGTCGCAATGGTTCCCAACCCTACAGGCCCTCCTTTAAATTTTTCAATAATGGTCAGTAGGATCCGATTATCCATTTCATCCAAGCCATTTTCATCTACATCTAAGGCATTCAAAGCCATTTTGGCAATTTCCAAGGTAATGGTTCCATTTCCTTTAATCTCAGCAAAATCTCTTGTACGTCGCAATAGCATGTTGGCTATTCGAGGGGTACCTCGGCTTCGACGGGCTAGTTCGTAGGCAGCTACCTCATCAAGAGGTGTTTGTAAGATCCCTCCCGAGCGAAGGACAATGTCGGTTAGCAATTTCGCATCGTAGTATTCCAAACGGGAGTTGATGCCAAATCGGGCTCGTAGTGGCGAAGTGAGTAGGCCCGATCGCGTAGTTGCTCCAATCAATGTAAATGGATTGAGAGAGATTTGGACGGATCGCGCATTGGGTCCACTGTCCAGCATAATATCGATTCGATAGTCCTCCATTGCAGAATAGAGGTACTCTTCTACCACGGGATTGAGTCGGTGGATCTCATCAATAAACAAGACATCCCCTTCTTCCAGGTTGGTCAGAAGGCCCGCCAAATCCGAAGGTTTGTCCAAAACAGGGCCAGAGGTGATTTTTATCCCTGCTTGCAGTTCGTTTGCAATAATATGGCTGAGGGTAGTTTTCCCTAAGCCTGGAGGTCCATGCAGGAGCACATGATCGAGGGGCTCATTTCTTTTTTTTGCCGCATGCACAAATACCCTTAAGTTTTCAATGATCTTGGCCTGACCGGTAAAATCTTCAAAGCTCAATGGGCGTAAAGCACGCTCAAACTCCCGGTCCTTAGGTCCTAAGTTTGATTCGTCTCCAGTTAAATAATCTTCTCTCATGCGGCTAGTGCTGATTACAAATATAGGTAAAAACCCCAAGGCCTAATGAAGGGTTATTTTCCTAGTTTATTAAAAAAGATAGATGATTATCCACAATGATGCCAGTAGTCCCTCCAAGGTACTAAAACCTGCGGATTGACAGACCATGGACCACGGTCCACAGCTCACCTAATTGAACCTCAAGCTTTTTTTTCTTTGGTTACTGGTGACAAAGCGGATAATCAGAAAAAGATAAATGCAACATTATTGAATTTTTGTACCTTTGTAAAAAAAATCTCAACCCCTACCTTCTCAGCAACGGGGTACCTAGCCTATGGTATTAAAATTTAGTTTACTTTTTTTTACTGCAATTTTTGCTGGATTAGTCGTCTACACGGTACCTACCTTCAAAGAAAAGTACTTCAAGTTGGCGTTGGTTTTTGCAGGTTCCTACCTATTTTCAATTACGATCCTCCATATTTTACCAGAGCTTTTTTCGAGTAGTTTTGACCCCAGCCGCATGGGAGTCTACATTCTTTTAGGTTTTCTTTTGCAGCAACTGCTGGAGTTTTGGTCGGCAGGAATAGAGCACGGACACATCCACAGCCACCATGCTACCTCTTCCAAAGGAGTCCTTACCCTGATGATAGGGTTATTTGTTCATGCTTTTCTTGAAGGTACCCTACTTTCTCATGGAGAATCCGTACTCCCGCAAGGCCTGCATGCGCACAGTGACAAAACCATACTGATGGGGATCCTTTTACACAAAGCTCCTGCTGCTTTTGCTTTGGCAGCAGTACTTTCTAGTTCCTTATCCAAGCGCTGGACACTGGTTCTACTCAGTTTATTTGCCCTTGCTTCTCCTATCGGCATGATTTCGAGTTCTTTTTTTATCGCATCTGGCACCTTATCCACAGAAGGGCTAGGTATTTTATTTGGATTAGTTACGGGGGGATTTCTCCATATCTCTACCACCATTTTTTTTGAAAGTAGTCCGCACCATACCTTCCAGCTCAATAAACTTGCTGTAACTTTCTTGGCTGCTGCCTTGGCAATCGCTTCAGAATATTTTATTTGATTGCACGCCCTCTTATTTACTTCGGTTCCAAAAAAGTTTGTTCCAATTTCTTAGCAATGGCCAGGAAGTAGGCCAGTGGTCTGTCGAGGATATCCGCTTTGTTAGCAAGAACAAAAGAAAATAAGAGTGAGGATCCAATTGGGTGAGCCGCGAGCTGGGGTCCGTTCCCCATGGACAATAGTAGTAGCAGACTAATTTTCAAACACTTGAACTGAACTATCTTTGAGATACCAAGGATTTTTACCCTATCCCATCTTTCACATCCAATTCCTTTCATCCTAGTTGATCCCCGTTAATCTTTGGAATAACGGGCCTTTTATCCTATTTTTTAGGTTAAATTGAATTTTGAAACAAATTTGGTTCGCCATTTTGGTCAGAAATCAATCGTAAACCCACCCTAACCTGTGACCGCATGTCAACTTCTCCTACAAAAATGGAGCGCTATTGGAAAAAAAACCTCCAAACGCTAGCAATCCTTCTGAGTTTTTGGTTTTTAGTCTCTTTTGGTTTTGGAATCATCTGGGTGGAGGAACTCAATACGATTCGTTTGGGGGGCTTCAAACTGGGATTTTGGTTTGCACAGCAAGGCTCTATCTACACCTTTGTCTTACTTATATTCATCTATGTTTATCGCATGAATGCCTTAGATCGGGAATTTAAAGTCAACGAAGATTAATATGGACCTATTGACCTGGACCTACCTCCTAGTAGGAGTTACTTTTGCACTGTACATCGGCATCGCTATTTGGAGCCGCGCAGGCTCTACCCAAGAATTTTACGTAGCCGGAGGCGGCGTGTCCCCCTTAGCCAATGGCCTAGCCACAGCGGCTGATTGGATGTCTGCTGCTTCATTCATGTCTATGGCAGGAATCATCTCCTTCTCGGGATACGACGGCTCGGTGTACCTCATGGGCTGGACGGGCGGCTATGTATTACTAGCCTTATTGCTAGCCCCTTACCTGCGGAAATTTGGAAAATTCACGGTGCCTGACTTTGTTGGCGACCGGTTCTATTCCAATAAAGCACGTGTGGTAGCAGTCATCTGTGCACTATTTATTTCATTCACCTATGTAGCAGGACAAATGCGTGGGGTCGGCATCGTCTTCTCTCGTTACCTTGAGCTGCCCATCGAATGGGGAGTAGTCATCGGCATGGCTATTGTATTCTTTTATGCTGTGCTTGGTGGCATGAAAGGAATTACTTACACGCAAGTAGCGCAATACTGCGTCTTGATTTTTGCCTACCTCGTTCCTGCTATATTCATCTCCATGCAACTCACTGGCAACCCCATCCCACAGCTGGGACTAGGTGGAGAGGTGGCAGATGGGGTACCCCTTTTGGATAAGCTCGATGGGATTTTGGCAGACCTAGGCTTTGAAGAATATACCGCGGGCAAAAAAAGTATCCCTGACCTCTTCATGATTACTTTGGCGCTGATGGTGGGTACTGCAGGACTCCCACACGTGATTGTTCGCTTTTTCACGGTCCCCAAGGTGCGAGATGCACGCCTTTCTGCAGGCTATGCCTTGGCCTTTATTGCGATCCTTTACACTGCAGCTCCTGCTGTCGCAGCCTTTGGTATTTACAATACTATCCAATCGACCTCCGAAAAGTCCATCAACGACCTCCCCCCCTGGGTAACCAATTGGCAGCAGACGAATCTCATCGGTATTGAGGATAAAAATGGAGACGGTAAAATTCAATATTTGGCAGACCCTGCCGCCAATGAACTTAGGATCGATAAGGACATCATGGTCTTGGCAAGCCCAGAAATCGCGGCACTTCCCAATTGGGTAGTTGGACTCGTTGCTGCTGGTGCCATGGCGGCAGCCCTTTCTACTGCCGCTGGCTTGCTCCTTGTGATCTCTACCTCTATCTCTCGAGACCTATTCAAAACATTCCAACCTGGAATTTCAGATAAAAAAGAGCTACGAATTGCACGAATTGCTGCAGCAGGGGCCGTACTTCTTGCTGGATATTTTGGAATCAATCCCCCTGGTTTTGTGGCTGAGGTAGTGGCTTTTGCCTTTGGCTTGGCAGCCTCTTCCTTCTTTCCCGTTATTTTACTTGGTATCTTTTCCACCCGGATCAATAAAGAAGGAGCTATAGCCGGAATGATCGCAGGCCTCGTATTCACGGTCAGCTACATTTCTTACTTCAAGTTTATCTCCCCTGAACTGAATACTGCTGCCCATTGGTGGTGGGGAATCTCTCCCGAAGGGATTGGTTCTCTCGGAATGGCTCTCAATTTTGTGGTATGCTATGGCGTCTCCTACCTGACGCCTGCTCCACCCAAAGAAGTGCAGCAGCTCATTCAAGAAATTCGAATTCCTAAAGGTGCTGGAAAAGCCATTGACCATTAATTTACAATTACTAGTTCGCATGCAATGAGTGATAGATTACATACGCTGAGTGGATACTTCCACGAATACCAAAAAAGTGTTGCCCAGCCCGAGGAATTCTGGGCTAGAATCGCCGATTCATTTCACTGGAAAAAACGCTGGTCAAAGGTGCTGCAATGGAACTTTGAAGAACCGGATGTACGCTGGTTTGTAGATGGTAAACTCAACATCACGGAAAACATTTTTGAAAAAAATCTTTATACCCTAGGAGATCGCCCTGCCATCATTTGGGAACCCAATGAGCCGCATGAGGAAGTCCGAAAACTTACTTATCGCGAACTATTTGTGGAGGTCTGCCGATTTGCCAATGCCTTACTCTCCAAGGGAATAGGCAAAGGAGACCGAGTGATCATCTACATGCCTATGGTGCCTGAAGCTGCCATTGCGATGCTGGCCTGTGCCCGAATCGGTGCCGTCCACTCAGTGGTCTTTGCTGGATTTTCGAGCAGCTCACTTGCAGATCGAATACAGGATTGCCAAGCAAAGGCTATTTTAACGGCAGATGGGAACTACCGAGGTTCCAAAAAAATAACCGTGAAAGGGATAGTCGATGAAGCCCTGGAGAAGGTCTCTGTAGAAACAGTCATCGTTTATCGCCGTACTGGACAAGAAACTTTCATGCAAAGCGGGCGAGATTTTTGGTGGAATGAAGTGCTCGAAGGACAATCCGAACTCCATAAAGCCGCTGAAATGGATAGTGAAGACCTGCTGTTTATCCTGTATACTTCTGGATCTACCGGCAAACCCAAAGGAGTGGTACATACGACAGGCGGCTACATGGTCTACACCAAATACTCCTTTGAAAATGTGTTTCAATACTGCCCAGGAGATGTGTACTGGTGTACAGCAGATATCGGATGGATTACAGGCCACTCGTACATCGTTTATGGCCCCCTGCTCGCAGGTGCTACCACATTGATGTTTGAAGGCGTTCCTACCTATCCACACCCAGGAAGATTCTGGGAGGTAGTGGAGAAGCACCAAGTTAACGTATTCTATACGGCCCCCACTGCCATTCGTGCCCTTCAGGCCTTTGGCACCGAACCCATTGAAAAATACAATTTAAGCTCTTTAAAAGTTCTCGGTTCTGTGGGTGAACCCATCAATGAAGAGGCTTGGCACTGGTACCATACCCACATTGGAAAGGGGAAATGCCCTATTGTAGATACCTGGTGGCAAACCGAAACAGGTGGAATAATGATTTCCCCACTCGCTGGCATCACACCTACCAAACCGGCCTATGCCACCCTACCCCTTCCTGGTATCCAACTCAGTATCGTCGACGCAGAAGGAAAGGAGTTACACGGCAACTCCGTAGAGGGTAACCTCTGCATCAATTTTCCTTGGCCTTCTATGATTCGAACTACCTATGGAGACCATGACCGCTGCAAGCAAACGTACTTCTCTACTTACAAAAACAAATACTTTACTGGTGACGGGGTCAAACGGGATCACGATGGCTATTACCGCATCTTGGGCCGAGTAGATGATGTGATCAATGTATCTGGACACCGACTCGGAACCGCTGAGGTGGAAAATGCCATCAACGAACATCCCAAAGTAATCGAATCTGCCGTAGTAGGGTACCCTCACGAAGTCAAAGGACAAGGTATTTACGCGTATGTTATCTGTGACATGAGCAATCGAAGCGAGGAGAATCTCATTCAAGAAATTAAAGAAACCGTATCAAAAATAATTGGACCCATTGCCAAGCCAGACAAAATTCAGCTGGTGCCTGGCTTACCCAAAACCCGATCTGGAAAAATCATGCGCCGCATCCTTCGGAAAATTGCCGAAGGCAGCCTAGACGCAATGGGAGATATCTCTACACTCCTAGATCCCGAAGTGGTCGAAAAAATCAAGGCCGGAAGAAAGTGAACTTGGATTTTCCGCACTCTTTCCAGTGGCATACCCTACCAATTACGCTCTGCGGATCATCCCTAACAGTCGACAGACCAGGGTCCACGGCCCACTTAATTGAACTTCCACCCTTATTTTATGGATACAAGTAAAAAATTGATCCCCATAAAACATGAAATAGGCAGATCGGATGATCTGCCTTTTTAGTATTTATTCACTAGGATGTTTTATTTCCATTGAATGGCAGTGGTTCCTGTAGCCTGGAGCGGAATGGCCAATCCAGTGGAGGTAGGATAAAAGCCGAGCGGTACAATTTGTAGGTCTTGAATGGAAACCTTCGCCCATGGGGTTTCGAGAGAGAGTCGCTCCTCAAGCCCATTCCTACTCACGGATAATATTTCCCCAAAGGGAATTTTTAAACGCTGATTGAGTTGTTTACGGATCTTCCCCTTTTTGATAAGGGTACCCAAGATTGCTTTTGCACTCTCACTTTTCAAAATAAAATCAAGGTTCTCCACCCGAATTTCCTGAGCAATTGGATCGTATATAGGCTTTCCCGCCAAAAACAGTTCCCCGGTAAGGGTATCGCCCTGGTTCGAAACGGCATTAAAGGAAACCGTGATCCCCAAGCGCTCTCCATAGGCTTGGGTCCGAAATTGAGTGGGTAGCAAGCGGTAATTTTTATTCAAAGGGATTGACAGCCCAACAAATGAATTTTGGATCAATGCATCCATTTCCAGAAAGGTGAATGCGAAGGGCAGCTGCAAAGCGATCCTATTACTAGCATCCGTATTTGGTGAAATTTTGGGTAGTGGAAATGCCCGCGTAGGGAGTGCGCTAACAGGATGAATCTGTACCTGTCCCTCAAAACCTAAATCGAGGTGCAGTCCCTTACCGGGTAGCAGGTATTCCCGAATATTCAAGGAATCCGGTCGTATAGACAGGCCTATTTTCCTCCCCTCAACCTCCACGAGCATTGGCTTTCCCAATTGATTCCAAACCGGCTCTACCCAAGGCTTTAGCGGAAGCAGATTGGGTTTGGAAAGGAGTTCCTGGTCTGCAAACCTCCGAATTTCTTGTCGCACCAAGGCACTTAAGTCCAGCTCTATTCCCAAGACGGAAAGGGTGAGCCTTCCTCCCAAGTCTAAAAGCTCAAACTCTGGTATCCCTACATACCAGTTGGGCTGTAATTCTGGATTGATCACAAATACGGGCGCCAAATTACTAGAAATGGGCACCTTGGTTTGGAGAAGATTCCGAATTCCACCAGGTTTTAGACCCACTTCACCTTGAATTGTTAGTGGGAAAATGACTTCTAAACGCTGCTGATCAAGCCCTCGTAGCTGGATTTCTCCATTTCTTGAAAAAACAAACTCACCGACCAATCCATTGCCCAAATCCAGCCCCCGCTGACGAAATAACTCAGCTGGTGCGATGCCATTGACTACCCTTGAAAGTGTTGAAAATGGAATCTCTACAGGCACATTGACCTCAGATCGAGTGCTAGGTACAGTGGGGAGAGGGAGACTTGCTGCAGGATCTAACGTTTTGCAAGCGCTTAACCCTGCTAAAAAAATTCCAAAGATCACCACTAGCGGATGAGCCAATAAAGAAGGATACAGATGCCTAATCATAATGTTTGAGAGTTCGATGGAACTAAGTTACCTTTGTGGAACCAAGGACAAAAGTAGCGAAAAGAGCACATGAACTGGAAACAACTTACATCGGAAGAGCAACTAAATGAACTACTCGTAGAAAGTGCTCAAAAACCCGTGTTCATTTTTAAGCACAGCACCCGTTGCTCAATTAGTAGCATGTCCTTGGATCGATTGCTTCGAAATTGGAAGGAGGAGGATGCTACCAAAATTACGCCCTACTACTTAGACCTTATTGCCTACCGCAGCCTCTCGAATAGCGTGGCCGATCGATTGGGTGTCCCACACGAGTCCCCTCAAATTCTACTTATTCAAGATGGAAAAGTGACCTACCACGAAAGTCACTATGGGATTACCTATGCTGGGATCATGAATCAAAGTTCTTGATACTCCGATTTTTAGATTGAAAATAGACCACTTATCCCTTAGAATCTCCTTTCTAATTTTACTATCTCCTCCCAATAAACCTTTTACCCCTCGGGGCAGTCAAAGGAGGTGAACTTCAACCACGCTATGAAAACCAATTCTCTAGTACTTCTATTTTTCTTTACCTTTTTTGCTGCTTATTCGACTTTTGGACAACGGACTGGTGACCAGGCTCGTCCTGAACGAAAATTTACTGGTCAGGTGATTGATGGGGCAGCAAATGCTCCCATGATTGGTGCGAATGTACTCATCAAAACCGTCACTGACTCCCTACTTCGCGGTACCGTAACAGGCGCAGATGGGAGATTTGAAATTGCCAGACCATTTATCCCAGAAGTTAAACTTGAAATCACCTTCTTAGGCTACAAAACCATCACCAAAATTCACAGCATGCGTGAACCGGTCGAACTCGGAGAACTCATTCTTCTGGAAGATACCAAGGTACTGGGAGAGGTTTTAGTCCAGGGGGTAAGTGTGGTCGGTGAGCAAAAAGGAGATACGACCTCTTTTAATGCAAATGCATTCAAAACACAAACCAATGCACAAGCTGAGGATCTGATTCGAAAAATGCCAGGAATTACCTTCCAAGGGGGACAAATCCAAGCACAAGGGGAACAAGTACAAAAAATCCTGGTGGATGGGCGTGAGTTTTTTGGTAGCGATCCAAACATTGCACTCCGCAACCTCCCAGCTGACGCCATTGATCGAGTAGAAGTACTTGACCAGCGATCCGACCAGAGCCGTCTTACTGGATTTGACGATGGAAGCTACACCAAAACCATCAATATTATCCTACGTTCTGACCGTAAAAACGGTTCCTTTGGGCGAATGTATGCTGGCTATGGTGACGACGATCGCTATGCTGCGGGTGGAAGCGTCAACTTTTTCAAGGAAGATCAACGGATCTCTATTCTTGGCCTTTTCAACAACATCAACCAACAAAATTTTTCCAGTCAAGATCTCGCAGGTCTAAGTGCCAATTCCTCTTCTGGAGGTGGACGTGGCCCTGGAGGAGGGAGATTTGGTGGAGGCCAATGGGGAGGTGGTGGAAATAACAATTTCCTTGTAGGCAATGCGGGAGGTATCGTGACCACCAATGCCATGGGATTGAACTATTCGGACAAATGGGGTAAAAAAGTGAACGTAACAGGAAGTTATTTCTTCAACAATACGGCCAACTCCCTACGTCAAATCACTAACCGAGAAACAGTCGTCAACGAAAATTTACGGCAGTTTTACGAGGAAAACTTAATCAACACCGTAAAAAATAACAACCATCGAGCAAATGCACGGATTGAAGCGGACCTAAATGCCAAAAATTCAATTATCCTAACTCCGAGCTTATCCTTTCAGGACAACAGTACTTTTAGCGATCGGGATGCGCTCACACAAAATAGCTTAGGAGATACCCTTTCTGCCTTGCGTTCGATTAGTAATGCACAAACAAAAGCCATCAACCTGTCCAACAACCTCACCTACCGCTACAAATTTGATAAGAAAGGCAGGACACTATCCACGGAAATCTTTACCAATTGGTCCACTAGAGACCAAGATTCAGACCTCTTAGCCGCCAGTCGTGAGTTTCGAAGAAATCTTATTGACACTGCGATGCAGGAAACCTATGCGCTCAATGAAGGATTCAACTACCGGGTCAACTTAACCTTCACCGAGCAGTTGAGCAAAAATGCTATCGGCACCTTTGGCTACCAAATAGGAAATAATTCCACGACTTCAGATCAGAAAACATTCCAACTGGATGACGAACGCAACTCCTTATTGGATACAGCCTTGAGCAATGAATTTGACAACAAATTTATCACGCAGCGCCTTCGCTCAGGATATGCCTACAACAAATTGGCTTGGTCTGTCAATGTAAATCTAGACTACCAAAACGCAAAATTGGATAACGAAGCCTTTTTTCCAGTTGCAGGCACCTTCAATCGAAGTTTTAATAACCTACTACCAAGTGCAAATCTAAATTACCGCAATCGTGAGAAAGGATTTAGCTGGAGAATACGGTACCGCACCAGCACCAATGAACCTAGCGTCAATGAACTCCAAAATGTAATCAACAACCAAAATCCTCTTAACCTCCGGGTAGGAAATCCAGACCTTGGGCAAAGCTTCAACCACAACATATTTGCCAACATTAGTAAAATTAACCTGGAGAAATCAAGAACGCTTTTCCTTTTTGTTACCCATTCTGCTACTTCAGATTTCATAGGCAATAGCACCTTCCTCACTACGCGAGATACACTCATCAATAACGAGGTACTCCTTCGATCGGGTGGCCAACTTTCACGACCTGTAAACTTGGATGGAAATAGTAGGTCCACCTTCTTTCTTACCTACGGAGCTCCCCTGAAAAAACTGAAAACTCAATTTAATCTAAATACACGAGTCAACTTTGTACGTACCCCTGGCTTGATCAATGGCGCATCCAATCTAAATGATAACCTCACCTTTAGTCAAGGACTTACCTTCAATTCCAACATCAGCCAAAATGTAGACTTCTCCATCAGTACGACCGGTTCGTACAACATTGTCAATTCTTCCTTACAACAGAATCTAGACAATAATTTTTACCAACAAGAATCCAACCTACGCCTATATTTCTCCTCCAAGAATGGTAAATTCTTTATGGGGAATAATGTAGCGCACTCCTTGTATTCTGGACTTTCCGAAGGATTTAACCAAAATTTTTGGCTTTGGAATATGGAAGGGGGATTCCGCTTTGCGAAAAACAACAAGGCAGAACTCAAGGCAGTCCTCTTTGATGTATTGAACCAAAACAACAGCATCAGCCGTACCATTTCGGATGTGGCCGTGACCGATGTCTTTACGAATGTACTAACCCGCTACGGCATGATCACCTTTACTTATATTCTAGGCAACTTCAAGCAGCCAGCAGCGCAGCCACAGGAGCCTTGGAGGATGGGAAGACCTCAAGGCGGTAGAACTTGGTAAGCACAAATTGAGGTAATCGCTGCAGGAAACTCTTGGGCGATTACCCTAAAAATTTAGAAATTGGTACCTTTGCCACAAGAATAACCGGCAACTCATGTATCAGGAGAAAATCGAAGCAATCAAAGCTGCCATCGCCGCAGCAGACGCAAATACCCCAGACCAACTGGAGGCATACCGAATGGAATTTATTTCCAAGAAAAGCGTCATTGGTGAATTGATGGGAGCCATGGGAAGCATTCCAAATGAGGAAAAGCGCGCCTACGGCCAACTCGTCAATGGGGTGAAGCAACTTGCTGAAGAAAAGTTTCAATTCCTGATCGAGAAAGTAGCTACCTCCAACAAAAAAGAAAAATCTGCTGAGATCGATCTTACCTTACCCCCTTCCAACCACCCTTTGGGAGCGATTCACCCACTTACAGCCACCCGGCAGCGCATCATCGAGATCTTTGAGCGCATTGGGTTTAATCTTTCCGAGGGGCCGGAGATTGAAGACGATTGGCACAATTTTACCGCGCTCAATTTTCCCGAAAATCACCCTGCTCGAGAAATGCAGGATACTTTTTTTATCGAGAAAAATCCAGACATCGCCCTACGGACTCACACTTCCTCTGTGCAAGTGCGTGTGATGGAAAATCAAAAACCGCCGATCCGAACCCTTTCTCCAGGACGCGTGTACCGAAATGAAGCGATTTCTGCCCGTGCACACTGCATCTTCCATCAGGTAGAAGGACTTTATGTGGATGAAAATGTAGGTTTTGCTGACCTAAAGAACACCTTATACCACTTCGCCAAAGAGCTATTTGGCAAGGAAACCAAGGTTCGATTCCGCCCCTCATTCTTCCCATTTACCGAGCCCAGCGCAGAGATTGACATCTCTTGTCTGATCTGCGGTGGTAAAGGTTGCAATGTCTGCAAATATAGCGGTTGGGTAGAAATCGGTGGCGCAGGCATGGTGGATCCGAATGTCCTCGAAAATTGTGGCATTGACTCTACCAAGTACACCGGCTTTGCTTTTGGGATGGGCATCGAACGAATTGCCATGCTCAAAAACCAAATCAAAGACCTCCGCTTGTTTACCGAAAACGACGTGCGCTTCTTGAAGCAATTTAGGCCCATTTTATAGGGAAAAACAGCCGGAAATCCATAGAATCTGTGTTTTTCAGGCAGATTCCTAAGAAATAAATACGAAGATTCGTTTGCTAAAAAACAGGAAAACGTACCAAAGTGCCCGCTATTTTCAGAAAACCCTTAGGAAATCGATTGATTTCTGCTCCTCTGCGCTAAAAAAATAATGTAAGTGGCTAATCTTATTTTGGAATATGATTTTAATGCTGGATTGATCCGCTGTGGCGGATCCAACTTTGAATAGCCGCGGGTGTAACCCGTGGGAAATAGAATAGATGGATGTTCACGATCCGCAGTAGCGGATCGAACCATCTTAACATTGGGATTAATTTTCGATTATGTTCAACCTGCCGAAGGTAGTTCAACCCGACTTGGCGGGTTGTGCGAAATACTTTGATTATATCCCCCAGGTTTACCTACCTCCGGTAGGTAAACCTGGGGCTATGTAAGGTTTGATCCGCCGCGGTGGATCAGATTTAGAAAGAACAATTCTTAAAATCAATTTTGAATGTTAACTCCAGGCCTTTTTCAAAAAGCGAAGCCAATTTCCATGCATTACCTTTTGTACATCTTCTTCTGAGTAGCCTCTCGCCCGAAGTAGGCCAGGGATTTTTTGCAAGTCTGCGATAGTTTCCAAATCCGAAGGGCACTGTTCCTTTCCAAACGCTCCATCCAAATCTGAGCCAATGCCAATGTGATTGGCATTTCCTGCCAACTGGCAAATATGATCCAGGTGATCAAGAAGCGTAGCCAAGGTTACGTTTCGCTCCTTTGGGGTACTTTCGCCGCGTATCCAGCCTGGGCTTAGCATCCAGGCATCAAATACCCCGCCTATCACTGCTCCACGAGCAATCAAGGCCTTGATCATCTCATCGGAAAACTGACGGTTGTGGTCTACTAGCGCGCGGCAATTGTTGTGACTCGCCCATACAGGTCCTTGGAAATGATCCAAGGCATCCCAAAATGCCAAATCACAAAGGTGGGTGGCATCTAAGATGATTCCCAATTCTTCCATTTTGCGCAGCAAGTCCTTCCCCTGTTGAGAAAGTGGTAAGGAGGCGTCAGTGCCGAATGCATACCTTCCCGGGCCATAATGGGCGGGTCCCAGTGCTCTCAAACCATTTTCGTAGGCTGTTTCAAGGTAGTCTAGCGACACGATCGAGTCGGCTCCTTCCAGAGATAAGATGTACCCAATTGCTTTTTGACTTTTATCTTCCCCAGCATTCCAGTAGGCCAAATGTGCCTGCAGCTCCTGCCAATTTCGAATTTGCTTCAGTTCGCCCTGCTTTTCCATGGCACTATACCAGGCAAGTTGTCCTTGGGTATGCGCCCATGCCTGCTGCGGAGAGTGCCAGCCTGGTAGCGGATTGTCTGGTTCTACAAAGCGTGCAATTTGCGTAGCGACTACTAGGCCTACGTTTCCTTTACGAAGCTCAGGAAGCGATACGGTTGCATTGCCTCGGTCGGGCTTGTCAGTCATCCCCTGCTCTCGAGCATTGATCTCCGCGACAGGGCGGGTGAGGTCCCGGTTCCACTCCATCGCATTCATGCTCAGGTCCAGGTGTGCGTCGATGGTAAACATGTTAGAAGGCTTGGAGGATAAATACGGCAGGTACTTTATGAAGGTCTAGCGGGTGTTTTTTCCAGTCCGCAATGGTTTTGGTTTGGATCAACTCGTCGGCAGCAGTGAGGTTTTTGGCGATGCACAACTTGGTATGTGGTGCCAGCGTAGACAGCGCATCGGCCAGCAATTGATTGTTGCGAAAAGGCGTTTCCATAAAAAGTTGGGCCCTTTTTTCCCGAAGGGATTCCAGCTCCAATTTTTTTAAAGTAGACGCTCTTTCTTTTTTATCGATGGGTAAATACCCATGAAAGGCAAAGGACTGCCCTGAAAATCCAGAACCCATCAGCGCCAAAAACATGGAACTTGGTCCCGAGATAGGCACCACTTGAATTCCTTTTTGATGCGCATATGCTACTGCTAGGGCACCTGGATCAGCAATACCCGGGCAGCCCGCTTCGGAAATCACCCCAATGTCGACTCCACTCAAGAGCGGGAGCATCAAGTGAGCGATTTGCTCTGGCGGGGTATCTTTATCTAGAATTTCAAGGTGCAGCGCTTCGATGTTGACTCCCAACTTCAAACTGGATATGTAGCGCCGTGCAGTCCGCAAATTTTCAACTAAAAAATAGGTGGTATGGGCAATTACCTCCCGAACCTGTGGAGAAATTACTTCCATTGCCGTGTTTTCAGCGAGCACATTGGGGATTAAGAATAGTTTTCCTTGAGGCATGTACAGGAGGAATTGATGTTTAAAGTTAAAATTTAATGTATGAAATCCGTACCTTAATCGGGTATATACTTTCTCCAGTTCCTGTCATGCTCAAAAAACCCCTTCTCTTTGCTTGCTTGTTTTTACTTAGCATCCCCTCTTTTTCCCAACACCTCAAAGCCCTAGTGGGAGGAACCCTAATCGATGGATTTGGTGGAACGCCTATCCGTAATTCTGTGATTATCGTGGAAGGGGAGCGGATCAAGGCCATTGGACAAGTGGGAAGCCTGACCATTCCTGCCGGAGCAGAAGTGATTTCCACCGAAGGCATGAGTGTATTGCCTGGGCTTTGGGACATGCACGTACACCTGATGCTCAATGGGCACAGCGACTACACGCATTGGGATAGCACCTACATCGATGTATTTGAGTCGGTGATTATGCCTTCATCAGCCCATCAGTTGTTGATGGCAGGAGTGACCAGCGCCCGTGATTTGGGAGCTCCACTTGAGGCCAGCATCAATGTCAAAAAGCGCATCCAAAATGGGGAAATTCCAGGACCTACCATCTATGTGTCTGGGCCATTTATCCAAAAAGCACCCTATCCCAACACAGAAGCCTTTCGCTGGGGAGTAAACGGCGCAGCAGATGCCCGAGCAAAAGTAAAGAAACTCATTGATGCGGGGGTGGACGTCATCAAACTCATCGACCAAGACCAAATGACCTTGGAGGAGGCCAAAGCCGTGGTGGACGAAGCACACAAGTATGGAAAAATGGTGGTAGGCCACTCCCACCGTCCTGACGAAATTCGAATCGGACTCCAAATTGGGGTGGATAATTTTGAGCATACGGGTTTGAGCAGCGCTCCCGAATACCCAGAAGATATCATGAAGCTGATGAAAGAACGCGCAGCGAAAATGAATTTGGGGCCTCTTTTCTGGACGCCAACCGTAGAAGGGCTTTTCAATTACGAGTATGTACGAGACAACCCCGAAAAACTAGACGATACTTCTTGGCATTTGGGGCTACCTGACTCCATCATCAGAGACATTCGGGCCTCGCTCCGATTCCCTGGTAGAATGTCCTACTTTCAACTTACCCCAGTGCGTAAGCCTACCCTAGACCGTAAGTTTGCCCAACTCAAAGAAAGTGGGGTGGTGATGCTCGTCGGTACGGATAGCGGCATCCCGATGAAATTTCACAGCCAAAGCACCTGGAATGAATTAGATGTATGGGTCAACCAGTTTGGAATGGATCCCTTGCTCACCATCAAAGCAGCGACCTACTGGCCAGCCGTAGCCATGAAGGTAGAAAAAGATTACGGCACCATTTCCGAAGGAAAATATGCAGACATCATCGCGGTAAGGGGAGATGTGTTGCGCTACATCAACTTGCTACAGGATGTGGACATGGTAATGAAGCATGGAAAGAAGGTGAAGTGAAATGGTCGACGGATAATGATCGACGGTCCACAGCCGTTTCATGGCCCAAATCAGCTTAGTATTTATTTAATAGAGAGAGTAGGGCCAGCATTGGACTTTCGAGCGCTGAATAAAGTGTTTTTGCAGCGAATCAGATTTTCAATTGGCCTTATTGATCGAATTTACAATCACCAAAATCATCAGGTCCTTTTCCTCGGGCTTGCTCAACGCTACCATGAGGGTAATTGCTGCCAGCGCGTTGTTGGCCACTTTTGGAATCCCTTTCGAGTTAAGCAGGTAGTTGTTTTTGGCTAAGTACCATACAAATAACCAAGCAGCAATTCGCTTGTTTCCATCAGTAAATGAATGGTTCTTCACCACGAAATAAAGTAAATGAGCTGCCTTTTCCTCGATGCTGGGATAAAGTTCCTTACTATCAAACGTTTGATTGATTGTGGAAATCGAACTTTTGAATGAGTCATCTTTTTCATTCCCAAAAAGCAGTGAGCCTCCAAACTTAATGCGGAGTTCTTCGATAGCCACCTTGGCTTCTTGATAAGAAATTTGAAAAATAGAGTTGGGTTGGACCATTCCCCTCTCAAGATTTTGTTTGTCATACCCATCCAGGATATCCAATCCTAGCGCATAGTCGGCCAAAACATCAATGATTTCCTTGACCTGAGCTTTTGAAAAATCATCAGAAAGAGCCGCTTCTCGAATCAATTGGAAGGACTGCTGAAGTTGAGAAAGCCTTTCCTGATTTACTGCATAGCCTTTAATCAAGTAGTCTTTCAATCGTTGGGTAGCCCATTGCCTGAAATGAGTTCCTTCTTTAGACTTTACACGGTAGCCAAGAGAAATAATCACGTCGAGATTATAGAATTCTATTTGACGTTCCACCTCTCTTAAACCTTCATTTTGAACTGTCGCAAAATTTGCGACAGTTCCCAACCTAACTAACTCACCTTCGGAAAAAATAGTAGTCAGATGTTTTCCGATAGTCTTAATATCCCTACCAAATAGTATTGCAATTTGAGAACGATTGAGCCAAACCGTCTCATTTTCAAATCGAACATCGATTTGAGTTTCTCCTTCGGACCTATAAATTTCTAGGGAACTTTTCATAGTTAAAAAAATTGGGTTTAGTTATCCTTAAGATAGGGTATTAACCCGATAACAACACGTTTTTCGATTCCTAAATCGCCTAAAAAAATCCTCAAACCAAAAACATTAAAAACGAGCTGTCGCAAAATTTGCGACAACTCAAATTTTAGCCTAAAAACTTTCGCATCGCTGCCACCACTGCCTGCGGCTGCTCGGCATGTAGCCAGTGCCCTGCATTGGGAATAGAGATCCAGGTACAATTTGGGAAATGTCGCTTCATATCCGAAAGGTCTTTCTCTTGGATATAGGAGGAATTGGCGCCTCCTAAAAATAAGGTCGGTCCCTCAAAAACGGTTTCTTCATCCAAGGCTTTCCCTACTTCTTCGATGTGTTGGGTGATTACCGAAAGGTTGATTTTCCATGCAAATCCGTTCGCATCCCTACCCAAACTTTTTAGCAAAAATTGGCGAATTCCCAATTCCGGAATGTAGGGAGCGAGTAGATCATCTGCTTCTTTTCTAGATTGGAGTTGGGAGAGATCAAGCGCATTTAATCCTTCCAAAATCACTTGGTGGTGAATGGGGTAATACCTCGGGGCAATATCTCCAACGATGAGTTTGCTTACCCGTTCTGGGTACTGCACCGCAAAATTCATCACGGTCTTTCCTCCCATGGAATGCCCCATCAAATATACGGAGTCCAAGCCCTCGGCATCCAGCAGCTCGAGCAAATCTTCCACCATGACCCCATAATTCCATTCGGTAGAATGGGGGGAATCCCCATGGTTGCGCTGATCTACGAGGTACAAGGTGTAGTGCTCCACTAGTTCCTTGGCAATGGAAAACCAGTTGTCTAAGGAACCAAAAAGGCCATGGAGGATAACCAAGGGCGGGCCGGAGCCGGATTTTTTAAAGTTTAATTGCATTTTGAAAGTACGAATTACGAAATACGAATTACGCGGCTACGGATAGAGTTAAGAAGATGGACCGTCGACCGTTGACTAAATTTTACAACTCCAATTGGCGACGGTAAAGCTGAATCGTATTCTCCAAACCGTAGTAAAGCGCGTCGCACACCAAAGCATGCCCGATAGAGACCTCCAAAAGATCGGGGAGGCACTGTTTGAAGTAGGCCAAATTGTGCACGTCCAAATCATGTCCCGCATTGAGCCCCAATCCAAGTTCAGTGGCCAACTTGGCCACCTCCACATACGGCTGCACGGCTTTTTCCCGATCCAAGGGATAGCCTGCCGCATAGGGTTCGGTATACAACTCTACCCGATCCGTACCGGTAAGCTTGGCTGATTCAAAATACTTGGCTTCTGGATTGATGAAGATGGATACCCGAGTACCCATTGCTTTGAGTTCCGCCACGATGTCTGTGAGAAAAGAAAGGTGGGTGATCGTATCCCAACCTGTATTGGAGGTAATGGCATTGGGTGGATCGGGCACTAGCGTGGCTTGTACAGGCCTTACTTCGCGTATCAGTTGCATGAATCGAGCATCAGGATACCCTTCTATATTAAATTCTGTGCGTAGCACCTGGGCCAAATCTACTGCATCTTGGAAGCGAATGTGCCGCTCGTCAGGTCGTGGGTGCACTGTAATTCCTTGCGCACCAAAGCGTTCGCAGTCCAAAGCCACTTGCACTACATTGGGGTTATTGGCCCCCCTTGCATTTCGGAGAGTCGCAATCTTATTGATATTTACACTTAGCTTTGTCATGTCGGCACCGAAAAAAAGGTATTTTTACAGGGTTACTTTAGTATAACACAAAACTAAAACTTATGGCTTTAAAGCAGCGAATAGAAACTGAAATAAAATCGGCAATGATCGCCAAAGACAAGGTACGCTTGACTGCCTTACGTGCTGTCAAGTCCTTGATTTTACTGGAGGAAACAAAGGAAGGATTTTCTGGTGCCCTGACTGAGGAAGAGGAACTAAAACTACTTACCAAAGCAGCAAAGCAGCGAAAAGATTCCGCTGAGATTTATGAAAAACAAAACCGCGTCGATCTCTTAGAGGTGGAACTAGCAGAATTGGCAGTCATTCAGGAATTTTTACCAAAAGCACTTTCTGAAGAAGAGCTGACCCAGGCCATTCAAGAAATTATTGTGCGAGTTGGTGCTACAGGCCCTCAGGATATGGGAAAAGTAATGGGGATGGCAAGCAAGGAACTGGCAGGAAAGGCAGATGGCAAAGCCATTGCCGATCGAGTGAAAACCCTTTTAGCAAAATAATTTGGAGCCAATCGACGTCATCCTTTTGCTATTATTGGGCTTAGGGGCCTATGAGGGCTACAAAAAAGGCCTGTTAATGAGTTTGATTGGACTCTTCGGTTTTGTCTTGGCCATAGTTCTTGGCATTTATTTGATGGAAGCAGTTGGCAATTGGTTGGCGAGTGAAACTCAACAAAGTGCTTTTGCAATGCCAATTGTGGCGTTTTTGATCGTTTTTTTTAGTACTATATTTTTAGTACACCTAGCAGGTAGGGCTGTCAAAAAAATGATGGGCTTGGTACTTCTTGGAGGCTTAGATAGTATAGGAGGCGCAGTACTTGGACTCGTTCGAACAGGTTTTTTTATCAGCTTGCTGGTTTGGGTGTTTCTAAAGTTGGAACTTAGCTCCTTTCAGGAGTGGCGCACAAAAAGTGAATTGCTCACCTACCTAGAGCCCCTCACCCCAACCGTTCTTGACGTTTTAGATCCGATTCTCCCCACAGTCAAAGATCTAAGCCAAAAATTAATCCAAAAGTTTGATGAAGGGACGAACTAAAAAGGCAGGCCTTTTTTTTCGTAACCTTCGTTAATCTAGCTTAGCTGCTTATCCACTTTGTCACCGGTAACCCAAAAAAAATAAGGTTTATAGTTGATGCAGATAAGCTGTAGAATGTCGTCTGTCAACGATTACCTCAAATCAATCACCTCAATTCCAGGATATTTTTTGAGGTCAAAAGTGAAATGACTTAATGGAAGACTGGGCGAAGCTTTTAAACTTTTGAAGGTATAGGTAAACTTACCTCCCTGCCCATCCAACATTTCCCAACCTTCAAGCTGCTGGCTGGATTTATCAATTAATAAACGAACTTGTTGAAATGGGGCATTTGCCTTGACAGCAGTCAATTCCACCACAGCAACTGACTTCCCTTGATAAGTCCTATCGGATAAAAGCTGGTAGTTGAAGCCGGATTGATACAGGGTATAAATGGTAGTGGGTGTTAGCTCCCCTTCCATCAAAGCCGCATCGTTGATGGTCACCTCCTTGTACCCCCCTGTTTGGATAAATGTCCAAACCGTCTTGCCATCGTTGTAAATCTCTTGGTCTGGAAGCTTCAATCGGTATTTATCTCCAAGCACTGCCACTTCTCCAACTTGGCGATCACCTGTCCCTCCCTCATCTTGGAAGGTATATTCAAAGCTTGCGGTAAACCCCTTCATGCTTTGAAATTTGGTACGCATTGCATCCAAAACTTCCTTTGCTTTGGGGTCTTTTTGTGCCAAACTGGGCACTGCTAGTAAAAAAGAAACTAAAAATGGAAGGAAAAGAAGTTTTAAGTTCATGGGAATGAATGCCCTAATTCACTAGGCACCAATTACAAACTACTCAATAACCGTTCCAAACTTACTTCGTCTTGAATTAAAACCTCACGTGCCTTGGACCCTTCAAATGGACCTACCACACCAGCGGCCTCGAGTTGATCGACAATCCTTCCTGCGCGATTGTATCCCAACTTCAGCTTTCGCTGGATCAAAGAGGTACTTCCTTGCTGATGGAGTACAATCAAGCGTGCTGCTTCGTCAAACAAAGGGTCTCTATCGGACAAGTCAATATCTCCTCCAGACCCATCCCCATCTTCTCCCACAAATTCGGGCAAAAGGTAGGCTGAGGCATAGCCCTTTTGTTCCCCAATCCAATCGCATACCGCATCTACTTCAGGTGTATCTAGGAAGGCACATTGGATACGGGTCATTTCAGAACCCACAGATAATAGCATGTCTCCCATACCAATCAATTGATCTGCTCCACCAGCATCCAAAATGGTACGTGAGTCAATTTTGGAAGTCACCCGAAAAGAAAGTCGTGCAGGGAAGTTTGCCTTAATCACCCCCGTAATTACATTGACAGAAGGACGCTGGGTGGCGACTACCAAGTGTATGCCAATCGCTCGCGCCAATTGGGCCAATCGAGCAATAGGCGCTTCAATTTCCTTGCCAGCTGTCATCATCAAATCCGCCAACTCATCGATCACCAACACAATGTAGGGCATGAAGTAATGCCCGTTCAGTGGGTTGAGTTTTCGAGCAACAAACTTGGCATTGTATTCCTTTAAATTTCGACAGCCTGCCTCCTTCAACAAGGTGTACCTGTTGTCCATCTCAATACACAAGGAATTGAGTGTATGAATGACTTTCTTGGTATCGGTAATGATTGCCTCTTCTGCTCCTGGAAGCTTGGCAAGAAAATGCCGTTCAATCTTATTAAAAAGGGTTAATTCCACTTTTTTGGGATCGACTAAAACGAACTTTAACTGGGAAGGGTGCTTCTTGTAAATCAAGGAAGCTAGAATCATATTGAGCCCTACCGACTTACCCTGACCTGTGGCTCCTGCCATGAGTAAGTGAGGCATTTTGGCCAAATCGGCTACAAACACCTCGTTGGAAATCGTCTTGCCCAAGGCAATAGGCAAGTCCTTATCCGACTTCATAAATTTTTCAGTTCCTAACACTGCCCGAGCAGGTACCAGCTCCCTATTTTTGTTAGGAACTTCAATTCCAATGGTACCTTTACCTGGAATAGGAGCGATTATTCGAATCCCTAAAGCGGCCAAACTCAAGGCAATGTCGTCTTCTAGGTTTTTGATTTTGGAGATTTTCACCCCTGGGTTGGGAATAATCTCGTACAGCGTGACTGTGGGTCCGATCGTCGCTTGAATTCCCTGAATCCCAATCTGGAAATTTTCAAGAGTAGTCACAATTTTGTCCTTATTTTCCTCTAACTCCTGTCGCGATACGGTCACTTTCTTGACATCGTATTCGTTGAGTAAATCTAAGGTGGGGTATTTGTAGCGCGGCAAATCCAAGGTTGGATCGTAAGGGTCCAAGTTCTCGACCTCATCTACTGACTTTTCTTCTTCAGCTCCTTTTTTTACCGTAAAATTTCCTTCCTTAACCAAAATTTCCCCGGAAGCTTCTTCCAAAAGGCCAACCTGTGGTACATCGAAAAGATCTTCTTCTTGGGAGACTGAGTCAATCAACTCCTCTTCCGTATTTGTGTCCTCCAAACTAAAATCTACCTGATCCCCTGCCATCGGCGATTCAGAGTCCTCTGATTTCACTTCCCAAGCACTGCCATCGTCCTCAAATTCTTCTTCGGCATCTTCCTCATTCCCGAAAGGAGAAAGCACGGCAGCATCCAAATCCTCCTCCAGGTCCATTTCATCCTTCTCTTTAAACTTTGGGGCAAACCAATTGAGCTGCTGCACTCCAAAAAATAGGATGATAAAAATGAAGAAAGTGCCGGCAATAAGGATAACCGTCCCCATCCCCAAAAAGTCATAGGAAAGCTTGGCCAGCTCGTATCCTAGTCCTCCCGATGCAAAACTCCAGTACGAATACCCTTCTAGTAAAATCCCTGCATACCCCGTCACTAGACCAATCCAAGCCACAAAAAACAAGGCAAACGCCACATAGCGCATTAAGGAATAGAGCGATACCTTAAATGTCCAGCGAAATCCAACCAAAAACAAAAAGGGAGGGAATAGAAAGGCAGCAATACCAAACCAGCGGAAAATCATCCAGTGTGCCGCTTGCGCTCCCAAATAGCCTAGCCAATTCTTGGATTCTTTTGCGGCATCACGAATAGCTTGATCACTATTGTTCAAGACCAAGCTTTGGTCTTGAGGGCCATTGAGCAGGTAGGAAGCAAAGGCGATGGTGAAAAAAATACTTGCTGAAATCAAGGCAATTCCCAAAGCAATTCCAACCTGCTTTAACTCGATTTTTCCGAAAGAAAATGCCGGTTTTTTCGGTTGTGGACTAGCCTTTGGCGTATTCTCCACTTTCTTACGAAAGGTATTTGTTTTGGGTGCTTGAGATGCCATTTGCGATTACGGTGCTGGGGTTAATGTTAGCCAAAAGTGAGTAAAAAGCCAACTTACTTCGATAAATAGTGAAAGAGCCCCTTCTTTATCCTTTTGATCAAAGAAGGTCCCTCATAAATCATGCCTGAGTAGACCTGAACAAGGCTAGCGCCTGCTTCCAACTTTTCGATGGCATCGGATGCGGAGTAAATTCCTCCTACGCCTACAATTGGAAAAGCACCCTTTGATTGCTGGTGTAAATAGCGAATGACTTCGGTACTTCTCTTTCCCAAAGCCTTTCCACTAAGACCTCCTGCACCTATCTGTTCTAGTTTCTGGGAGTCTGTCTGTAAATTGGAACGATCTAGTGTAGTGTTGGTCGCAATCACCCCCTCTATTTGCGTTTCTCTCACAATCTCAATGATATCATCAAGCTGTCCGTTGGTCAGGTCTGGAGCAATCTTCAGTAAGATGGGTTTGGGATTTGGATACCGAGAATTAGCGGCTTTAACCCCGAATAAAAGGTTTTTCAAAGGCTCCTTTTCCTGTAGTTCCCGGAGGTTGGGTGTATTGGGGGAGCTTACATTCACCACAAAATAGTCCACATAGGGATGCAAAGCTTCCAAACAAAAAAGGTAATCAGCGAGTGCCTCCTCGTTGGGTGTCACCTTGTTTTTACCAATATTCCCCCCTACAATGACGGTAGATTTTCTTGTTTTCAAGCGATCTAGTGCCCCTAGAACCCCCCCGTTATTAAAGCCCATCCGATTGATCAAAGACTCGTCTTCCGGCAAGCGAAAAAGCCGAGGTTGTGGATTGCCCTCCTGAGCTTTGGGAGTTAGGGTCCCAATTTCTATAAACCCAAACCCCAATAGCGCCATTTCATCAATCCACTGAGCATCTTTATCCATGCCTGCTGCCAGCCCAATGGGATTGGAAAATTTAAGGCCAAAAACCTCACGTTCCAATCGGGAATCTTCATAGCGAAATAACGCATGAAGGATAGGCTTGATGATGGGGAGATTAAAGGACCATTTGATCAAGCCAAATGTAAAGTGGTGGGCAGCCTCGGGCTGCTGTAAAAAAAGAATGGGCTTGATGAGCTGCTTGTACACGAGATGGATTCAGCTTGGGTTTAGACTAAGAATGGAGGCTTTTGCTTGGTGAATTTAGCCTCCTAAAGCCAAAGAAACAAAAAGAAACCGGTCTAGGGACCGGCTTCCGGAGTTTAAGATTTAAGGCTGTAGTTGGGTGCTTCGCGGGTGACACTCACATCGTGTGGGTGGGATTCTTTTACACCGGCAGTGGTAATTTTGACAAACTTGCCATTGGTCTGAAGATCTTCAATGGTTTTAGTGCCACAATAGCCCATGCCTGCTTGTAGGCCGCCTACCAACTGATAAAGTACTTCGGCCACAAGGCCTTTGTAAGGTACTCGACCCACAATTCCTTCAGGAACTAATTTTTTAATGTTGTCTTCAGCGTCTTGAAAGTAGCGGTCTTTGGAACCAGATTCCATGGCTTCTAAGGAACCCATGCCGCGATAGCTCTTGAATTTTCTCCCTTCAAAAATGATCATTTCTCCTGGCGCTTCTTCCGTACCGGCTAACAAAGAGCCAATCATGATGGAGCTTCCGCCGGCAGCGATGGCCTTCACCAAATCCCCAGAATAACGAATCCCTCCATCCGCAATCACCGGTACCCCGGTCCCCTTCAAGGCTTCCGCACATTCAAATACAGCAGAAAGCTGAGGGACACCTACCCCTGCAATGATGCGGGTGGTACAAATGGAACCAGGCCCTACCCCTACTTTCACTGCATCTGCACCTGCCTCGGCAAGCGCAAGGGCTGCTTCTGGTGTGGCAATATTTCCTACAATTACCTCCAAGTCTGGGAAAGTTGTTTTGATTTTTCGGCAGGTATCCATCACCCCTTTGGAGTGCCCATGAGCCGTGTCTATCGAGACCACATCTACCCCTGCATTTTTTAACGCCTCCACACGCTCCACAATGTCGGCGGTAACCCCTACGGCTGCACCTACGCGAAGGCGTCCAAATTCATCCTTGCAGGCATTTGGCTTGTCTTTTCGCTTCAAAATATCTTTGTAGGTAATCAGTCCAGTCAATTTGCCTTCCTCATCTACAATTGGAAGTTTCTCTATCTTATATTCTTGAAGTACCTCCTCTGCTTGTTCCAAAGAAATGCCTGACTTGGCAGTAATTAAATTTTCCCGGGTCATAATCTCTCGAATCAGACGGTTGGGATCTTTCATAAAGCGCAAGTCCCTATTGGTAATGATTCCTTTGAGTACTTTGTGCTCGTCTACCACTGGAATGCCTCCAATGTGAAACTCGCGCATGATGGCTTCTGCGTCTCGTACTCGGGAATTGATATCCAAGGTGATGGGGTCCAAGATCATTCCTGCTTGCGAACGCTTCACTTTGCGCACTTGAGCAGCTTGCTTTTCGATGGACATGTTTTTATGGATAAATCCCAGTCCTCCCTCTAGCGCTATGGCAATGGCCAATTCCGCTTCTGTAACCGTATCCATGGCAGCAGAAACTAGGGGAATATTGAGTCGGATTTTTTTGGTCAACCAGGTGGCTGTGGAAGTCTCCCGAGGAAGGACTTCAGAGTATCCTGGCACTAAAAGCACGTCGTCGTAGGTGAGTGCTTCGTACAGAAACTTGGAGGAGTTTTTATTCATAGCAAATATCGGTGGTAGGGAACCCTATTTGCCCGTCAAAGTTACATGGAATTTGTGTTGGATTACTAGAATGTGGAAAATATTATTGTACCCTGTAGGAAATACGAAGTACGAGATACCTGCCTTCGGCAGGCAGGCGAAGTACGGAACCAATATCGAATGTCCAATGTCGAATATTGAATTAAGAAAAAAACATACAATTACCTGAATGCCCTACTTGGTACTTGATAGTGTCTAGTAATCAGTAGCAAGATTTTCCAGAAACAAGATGCAAAACACAAGAGCCGAGATGACTGATGCTCCCGATTAGCAGGAGTTTCCTAGTTGCAAAAAAGTAAGTCTAATCTCTTGGTTCTTGGTTCTAATCGTCTTGATACTTGCTACTAGCTACTTGATACTGTCGACTTACTTCTTCAAAAGTCGTGCAATATAAAACCCATCAAAACCACTTTCTTGGGC
>JANQWS010000096.1:47966-49174 GCA_030729785.1 Algoriphagus sp.
ATATAAAACCCATCAAAACCACTTTCTTGGGCCAGTACCTTACGATCTTCCAGTAACTCAAAATCTTTGCCGGCTTCGCTTGCCAAAAACTTGCGCACCTGCTCCTCATTTTCGGAAGGAAGAATACTGCAGGTAGCATAGACCAGCTGCCCTCCTTTTTTTAACATGGACGGATAGCTTTGCAGGATCTCTTGCTGCGTTTCTTGCACTTTTTGGATCGATTCGGGGGATAGTTTCCATTTTGTATCCGGATTTCTTCGCAGTACTCCTATGCCAGAGCAGGGCACATCCAACAAGACCCGGTCGGCAGATTCTTTGAGACGCTTGATGGTCTTGGAGCCTTCGATGACCTTGGGTTCAAAAATGGAAACCCCATTTCTACGCGCTCGGAGCTTGGCCTGCTGCAGCTTCCACTCTTCCACATCCATAGAAATCACCTTGCCCTTGTTGCCCATCAAGGCGGCCAAATGCAGTGACTTCCCTCCAGCACCGGCGCAGGCATCGATGACCCGCATGCCCGGCTCTACCTGCAGTGCTGCGGCCACGAGCTGGGAACTGGCATCCTGGACCTCAAACAAGCCTTCTTTAAAAGAGGGGTGGCGGAAGACGTTTTGACGTGCATCCAAAACTAAAGCATCGGGGTAGCCTTTGACCAAGTAAGTACCAATGCCATCCGCCTGCAAAAGGTTTTTGAGTCGCTCTCGGGTAGTCTTCAAGGTATTCACTCGGAGGACTACCTCTGCCTCCTCATTGAGTGCATGGATTTCTGCCTCCCACTTCTCCCCAAGTTCTTTCGAGCCGAGGGTTTGGAGCCAATCGGGGATAGATTCCAACAATCCTGGATCGGTGATGGACTCGTATTTTGATTTGATTTTTTCAGGCTGGAGTCGTGCAAATTCATCCCATTCGGGTAGTTCCTGGCCTTGCATCAGCCAGTACGTCCCAAAAAGGTCCCAAGGGTCCTTGGAAGGGCTGAGAAAATTGACCAAGCGCCACCAGCGCACCATTTCGTAGGTGGTCTCTGCAATAAAGGAACGGTCCTTGGCTCCCCACTTGGGATTGGACTTCAAGGTGCGTTCGATGACTTTGTCCGCGTAGTGTCCCTCTTCAAAAATTGCTTCCAAGGCCTGATGTACCCCGCGAATGGTGTTGTTGTGTAACTTCATAAATCAAAATTCTCGAGCAAAGGTACAACAATCCTAGGGAAA